>NZ_AP025144.1:2067302-2756402 GCF_019977755.1 Vibrio penaeicida
AACTGCCACTTATATTCATTCGCTAGTCAGTCTTACTTAAGATTCTAACGCTTTTGTTACTTTTTCATAGAGATCTTTGGCCAGATTGTCGAGATTGGACAGTTTTTCCAACTCTTTACGCATCATCGCTTGACGATCTTCATCGTAATTTCTGTATTTAAGAAGAGGATCTATTAGGCGCGAAGCAACTTGCGGGTTGCTTTCATTCATTTGGATCAAAATCTCACCGGCAAATTCATAACCACTGCCATCTTTATTGTGGAAGTTAACTGGGTTTCCACCAAAGAAAGTGCCAATTAAGTTACGAGTACGGTTTGGATTCTTAAGATCAAATGCAGCGTGAGACATCGTTGCACGAATGGTATCGAGCACATTACTCGCTGGGTTAGTGCCTTGAAGTGCAAACCACTTATCCATAACTAAACCATCATGGCTCCACTTGTCGCTAAAGCTTGCCATCAACTCTGAACGACACGGTAGTTGTGCTGCATTTGCTGCAGTCAGTGCCGCCATAGTATCAGTCATGTTGTTCGCTTCTCGATACACAACTTTTACAATATCATCGCCTAGGTCAGTCAATGCCAAATAAGACAAGCACACATTTCTTAGAGATCGTTTACCAATGGCATCGTGCTCTACAACGTACTCAGCTTGCTTGTTACTGTGGAACGTAGCGCTTAATTCATCCACTAGCCCAAAAGCAAATGCTTTACGGATCGACTCTCTTACAAATCGGATAGCATCTACATCTGCTGGCTTAAACCAACCCGCTATTTCCACTTCACTTGGAATTTTTAAAGCTTCGGCAATAAATGCTGGTTCTAAGCTAGCATCAAGCAACACGCCTCTGAATGCATCAATCACATCTTCAGGAAGCTCGAAACTTTCTCCATTTTGCTGACGTGTAATGTTTAACTTAATGTATTTGGCAAGAAGCAATTGCCCTGCATCCCACCGCGCAAAATCATTTCTAGCGTTAACCATCAAAAACTTCAAATCTTCATCTGAATATTCATAGTTCAATTTAACGGGCGCCGAAAACTCACGCAGCATTGAAATGACTGGACGTTCAGTTACATTTTCGAAAACAAAGGTTTGCTCATCTTGAGTGAAATCAAGAACATTGTTGACTTCTTTAGAGTTACAGCGTAACTCAATAACACTTCCGTCCTGCGCATATAACTCAATATCAAACGGAATGTGCAATGCCTGCTTTTCTGATTGCTCCAATGTTGGTGCAGTTTGCTGTTTCAATGTTAGCGAGAACGTATTTTCGGCTTGATTGAATTCAGTGGTTGCTTCAACCGTTGGTGTACCAGACTGGCTGTACCACAAACGGAAATGCTTCAAGTCGACACCAGAAGCGTCTTCCATTGCAGAGACAAAGTCTTCACAAGTTGCTGCCGTACCGTCATGGCGTTCAAAATAAAGCTTCACACCTTGTTGGAATTTTTCTTCACCAAGAAGTGTGTGCATCATTCGAATAACTTCACTCCCCTTTTCGTATACCGTTAAGGTGTAGAAGTTATTCATTTCTATCACTTTTTCCGGACGAATAGGGTGAGACATTGGGCTCGCATCTTCAGCAAATTGCGGACCACGGATAATTCTCACGTTGTTAATTCGATTCACGGCACGAGAACCTAGATCCGATGAGAACTCTTGATCGCGGAAAACCGTTAGGCCCTCTTTCAAGCTAAGTTGGAACCAATCACGACAAGTAACTCGGTTACCCGTCCAGTTGTGGAAGTATTCGTGTCCGATAACCGCTTCGATACCTAAGTAATCATCATCAGTTGCAGTTTCATTGTTTGCTAGCACGTATTTTGAGTTGAATACGTTAAGCCCTTTGTTTTCCATCGCACCCATATTGAAGAAATCAACGGCAACAATCATGTAAATGTCGAGGTCATATTCAAGACCAAATCTTTCTTCGTCCCACTTCATTGAATTAATCAATGACGTCATCGCGAATGGTGCGCGGTCTAGGTTTCCTCTATCGACATAAATTTCTAGATCGACCTCACGACCTGAGACCGTTACGTATTTGTCTCGAAGAACATCAAAATCACCAGCAACGATGGCAAACAGGTAAGCTGGCTTCGGGTGTGGGTCATTCCATTTAGCCCAATGTCTGCCGTTTTCGAGCTTTCCTTCATCAACACGGTTACCGTTACTTAGAAGGAATGTATTCTTAGATTCTTCCGCGATAACAGTCGTTGTAAAAATCGCCAACACATCTGGGCGATCCATGTAGTAGGTAATTCGGCGGAAACCTTCTGCTTCACATTGGGTGCAAAATCCATCTCCCGATTTGTACAGTCCTTCCAAAGCCGTGTTAGTTGAAGGGTTAACCTCTGTTTTAATGGTCAACTCAAAATCTTTAGTCAGACCATTAATTTCAAGACCACCTTCCACTTCTTGGTAGTCAGTCCAATCTTCTCCATCAACTTTTACAGAAAGCAAAGTTAACTCATCACCATCAAGAAACAGCTTTGTATTCTCTTTTAGTTTTTTCACTGTCGATACAGCCGTTATAACACTCGCTGTGTCGTGCAAATCGAAAGTCAGGTCTACGTGAGTGATAGTAAAGTCAGGAGACTGATAGTCTTTACGATATTTTGCTTGAGGGCTTTGAGCCATATTGAAATTTCCTTTTATATATCTGCCAGTTGCGTTTACCTAATATAGCCATTTGCTTACGAGCGGAAAATGAGATTTTCTGCTGAATATGAGAAATGAGCTAGCAGGGAAAGATTTCAGATTATTTGACTGAAAATATAGCGCACAATAGCTTGTACTTCGTCAAAAGTATCATACGGCAATGTGAATTGGTGGTATAACAAAAAATAATGAGTCTCAAAAAATGAGACCGGAACAGCGTACGATGCTATTCCGGTTTAGTTCTCTGATGTTCGGGTCTGTCGACTTAATCGCTACTCTACACGATTAAGTACCGCGTACATATCAGATGTCTGGCTATCAAGAGTGAGCTGATTATCGATCAAAGTGTAACGTGAATCCTGCTCTCCATCACTGTACATAAGCACAAGATGATCCCCTTCTATAATGTAGATGCCTTCATGCGTTGCTTCGTTGCCGTTGCCGGAAACGACTCGAAAAGAAAACACAAAGTCGGCTTGAAGTACTAAATCCATCTGGCTGACATCGCTTGCCAGTATATCGTCGCCAGCCAGTGACTCACTGGTCCAACTGCCGACTAAAGCTGTAGGTAAGGCTTTTTGAAAGATCACACCGTTCAAATTGAGCTGGTTGTGATTATTGTTATAGTAATAAACCTGAGGTGTTTCCGTATCCATTCCAAGCACTAATGTTGTCTCATCAGCTTCATAGTTTCCTTGCCAATAATCCACGGAATGATCTTTCTTTTGAATTTCGATAGTGAACACATAGTCAGACTCTAATGTGAGCCTTATCGCGAGGAAGTCTTCAGAAGTGCTATCCGGATCCGGATTAAACAGGTACCAGTCCCCTAGTAGGAACGGGTGGTTAAATTGCGTTAACTCAGCTTTTTGCTTAACCTCGGCATGGGTCGAACCAAACAAAAAACAGGTAAAAATTAGTAGGAATAATCTCATCACTTCCACCTCGCTTTTCTTTAAGCTTAGGAGTGAATTGACTATACACCCAATATTTTAGATCTATATCACATTAATTTTTGTCATTAAAAAAGCGAGCACTAGGCTCGCTTTTATTTTAAGAGGTTGATTTTTTTACAATATCAACCGTTATTGCAACGGCTTCATCTAGATAAGCATCGGGGGCTTCGTAGTCCTTTGGAACATCTTCCAAAGTTTTGAAAACAGGTTCTCCCAGAGCTTTTTGACGTTGATTGATACGACTCAATCGCTTGTCTTCAGACTTATCCTGATCGCTATTACGTACTGATTCTTTCAAAGAAATAGAGTTGTCTTCTTTTTCTGCTGTGTATTCAGCAATATCCTCAATGATAAATGAAAACTCTAAATCTTTAGCGATTCGTTTATCATGAAGGGAGGACAAGTCCGTAATGAGCTTAGATTTGTCATCCAGTTCGCTGTATTCCGCTTTTTTAATTTGATCCCAAGGTAGCGCGTTATCTTCAACACTCTCACCTGTCTCGTCTGGGTCAATAGCAGTCGGGAATGGAATATCTGGAACTACACCTTTGTTTTGAGTACTTCCACCATTGATTCGATAGAACTTTTGAATCGTATATTGCACGTATCCAAGTTCTTTTTCGAACAAATCGTATATGTGGTTCAAACTTCTGTGTTGCTGAACCGTACCCTTACCGAACGAGTTTTCACCTAAGATAACTGCACGACCATAATCTTGGAGTGCTGCGGCAAAAATTTCTGAGGCTGATGCGCTGTAGCGGTTTACCAAAACAGTCACTGGACCTTCATAACTGATCTGGTTGCCTGTGTCGCTATTTTGCTCGATTCGACCATAGCTGTCACGAACCTGAACAATTGGACCGCTCTTGATGAACAACCCTGAAAGCGCTGTCGCTTCTGTTAAAGCACCACCACCGTTGTTACGAAGATCGACAACAATTCCATCAACTTCTTTCTCTTTCAATTCTGCGATAAGTTTATCGGTATCTTTCGAAAGACCAACATAGAAACTTGGGACTTCAAGTACACCAATTTTCTTTCCATCTTTCTCATGAATCTCAGACTTAACTGCTCGGTCTTCCAAGCGAATCTTATCTCGCACAATCGTTACGTCGTAACTTTTTGCACCTTTCGCTTCTGGAAGAATGTGCAACCTAACTTTAGTACCTTTAGGACCCTTGATAAGCTGAACAACGTCGTCTAATCGCCATCCGATCACATCAACCATGTCATCTTTATCTTGAGCAACACCAATAATTCGGTCGCCTTCAGACAATTGCTTACTATTCGACGCTGGACCACCAGCAACCAAAGAGCGGATCACGGTATAGTCTTCTGTCATTTGCAGAACTGCACCTATCCCTTCTAGAGACAAGTTCATTTCAGACTGAAACTGTTCCGCATTTCTCGGGGAAAGATAACTGGTGTGTGGATCCACTTCTCGAGCAAAAGCATTCATGTAAAGCTGGAAAACATCTTCACTTTTGGTCTGAGAAATACGTTTCATTGCGTTGTTATAACGCTTTTCAAGCATTTCCTTAATTTCAGGCCAATCTTTGCCAGTGAGTTTTAGGTTTAGAGCGTCATATTTAACTCGCTTACGCCATAACTCGTTCACTTCGCTTTGGGTTTGAGGCCATTCTGCATCAGAACGGTCAACCATCATTGACTCATCTACGTCGAATTTTATTTCTTCGTCTAACAAGGTCAGAGCATAAGAAAAGCGCTCGAAGCGTTTTTCATTTGCGAGGTTATAGAGTTTGAAGGCAATTTTGTTGCTGCCAGACTTCAGCTGATCATCAAGCTGAACTGACCATTCAACAAACGAATTGATATCACTCTGGGTGAAGATATTCTTGTTGTAGTCCAGCATTTCCACATAACGATTAAACATCGCTTGGGAGAATTCATCATTGAGATTGAAGTGCTTATAATGCGAACGAGTCAATCGGGAAGTCACTCGTTTGCTCGCTGTGGTATGTTGAACTTCAGGAGCTAGAAGTGGCAAGTCGGCTTTGGAAAGTTTGGCTTCGAGAGCCTGAGCTGATGCTGCCAGCATCAAGCTGGCAGCGATCACAGTCAATTTAGAACGACATTTCATGCGTAGGAGTTTCTCCTTTAAGCGCGTAAGTGCTCCGCTTTTACGACCATTTGCAGACCGTTATTAAGCTGCACCCGCACATCATCCTTGTTAATTTCTACAATTGTAGCAGCCATATTCCCTTTACCCATGTTTACGTTCACTGCATTACCAATGATCATATCATCGTCATTTAGCGGACGCGTAGGCACTGCTGCTTTATTGTTCTGAGGTTTTTGTGCTTTAGGTTTCGATTTACGAGCTTGAGGCTTATTCGCCTTAGCTTTTGCTTTACCTTCTTCACGTGCTTTTTCAGCTTTTTCTTTGCGACGAGCCTGAACTCGTGCCTTGCTTTCCGCTAGTGCAGTTTTGGCATGCTCTATGTGCTCTTCTTCAAGTGCACCCGCTTCATTACCATCTAAATCCACACGAATTGCGCCAGGTTTTGCGCCATGCAGGTAACGCCAAGAAGACGTATATTGTCTTAATGCAGCACGTAACTGAGTTTTACTTACTTTTGGATCATCACTCAGACGATCTGCCAAATCTTGAAAGATACCAATTTTTAATGGCTTAGCTTCACCTTCTAAAGTAAAGCACTTAGGGAAACATTCAGCAATATATGCAATGACTTCTTTGCTGTTTTTTAACTTTTCAGTGTTTTCCATGAGGATTCCTGGTTGTTGCGGCCTTTACCCGCAAAGCGTTCATATAAATATTTTCGCTATTATAGTGACATGCTTAGGAAAAACCACAACCAAGTTGTAAATTAATCGTTGTTCGCGTGGGAATTGAGCAGCTTTTCAACTTCCTTCATCAGGAAGGTCAAACCATTCTCATCATTTTGGTCAAATCGACCGATTTCAGGGCTATCAATATCAAGTACCCCTGCAATCTCTCCGTTTATACGAAACGGAATGACAATTTCTGAGTTACTCTCAGCATCACAAGCAATGTGCCCTTCGAAATCATGTACGTTTTCGATTCGTTGAACAGTATCGGTTGCCACTGCTGTTCCACACACCCCGCGCCCCACTGGAATCCTGATACAAGCGGGCTTACCTTGAAAAGGACCGAGAACTAACTCATTATCTTTCATTAAGTAAAAACCTACCCAATTCAGCTTATTCAGCTCCATATTCAAAAGCGCACTTAGGTTAGATAAGTTAGCAATTAAATCCGGCTCATCTCCAATGATTGCTTGTGCTTGTTTCGTTAATGTCTGGTACTGCTTTTCAATCATTTTCTTCTTTTTCCGAGAGATGTACGTACAATGCCACATCAACAAGAAAACTTGGCATTTGTAAAAAATTCGTTATGAGTGAACACACTATTAGCCGTTCGTGGTTATTAACACAAGCAAAAAAACACAAAAAGCGCTTAATGGTCGCTAACTTAATCGCGATAGGCGCAACTTTAATCAGTGTACCCATTCCATTACTTATGCCATTAATGGTTGATGAAGTGCTGATGAACCAACCCGCAAGTGGTCTGGATGCCATGAATCAGCTATTACCTTCAGCCTGGCAGACCCCCATTGGATATATTGGGCTAACACTTGTACTGGTTATTCTCATGCGCTGTATGTCACAGGCACTTAATATCCTT
Source organism: Vibrio penaeicida (assembly GCF_019977755.1). NCBI lineage: Bacteria > Pseudomonadati > Pseudomonadota > Gammaproteobacteria > Vibrionales > Vibrionaceae > Vibrio > Vibrio penaeicida. Next base: position 2,074,611 of record NZ_AP025144.1, read on the forward strand.
CAGAGCCGACAATTCACTCTAGTGTCCAAAACCATTACCTGCAAAATGCGTGAAATCATGATCGACAAGTTAGGTCGAATCAGTATTGCTCAGTATGAAACATGTGGTAGTGGTGGTATCAATGCACACCTTATTACTGACATAGAGACTATTGACCAATTTATTGGTTCCACTCTAAGTAAGTTTGTAGTGAGCTTGCTTACGGTTATTGGTACAGCGGGAATATTGCTTTGGTTAGATTGGCGTTTAGGGTTGTTTATTTTATTAGTCAATCCGATCGTTATTTATTTTTCAAGAAAGCTTGGCAGCAAAGTTAAACACCTTAAAAAACGTGAAAACCAATCCTTTGAAAAATTCCAAAATAGACTTATCGAAACATTGGACGGCATCTATCAGTTACGAGCAGCTAATAAAGAAAGTGTGTTTCTTAAACAACTTAAAGAACAAGCAAATGACATCCGCGTAGATGCAGACAAATACGCATGGCAATCAGAAGCTGCCGGTCGTGTCTCCTTTTTACTCTTTCTGCTTGGGTTTGAGCTCTTTAGAGCTGTTGCTATGCTGATGGTACTATTCAGTGACCTTACCATTGGGCAGATCTTCGCGGTATTTGGTTACCTGTGGTTCATGCTCACCCCCGTACAAGAATTGTTAGGCATTCAATTTTCTTGGTACAGCGCAAAAGCGGCACTCAAGCGAATTAATTCTTTACTTAACTTAGAAGAAGAGGCGAGAACAGGCGGAAAAGTTGATCCGTTTGCCTTAAATGAAAGTGTTGATGTCGGCATTCAAAACGTCACGTTTTCATATAATGATGAAAAAACCGTGCTCAGTAACCTTTCATTGCATATCCCTAATGGCAAAAAAGTGGCACTTGTTGGTGCAAGTGGTGGCGGAAAGTCGACCCTAATACAACTTCTCATTGGTGTTTATGGGGCAAAATCGGGACAAATCACCTTTAATGGGCATACAACTGAAGACATTGGCTTCGAGCTAATACGTAAACATATTGCTGTTGTATTACAACAACCTATACTTTTTAATGACAGCTTAAGGCATAATCTCACGTTAGGAACGGAATATAGCGATGCCCAGCTTTGGAAAGCGCTCGAAGTAGCTCAACTGCAAGATGTTACTGAGCAGCTTACCGAGGGGCTAGACACGCAAATAGGTAGACAAGGTGTTCGGTTGTCTGGTGGACAAAGGCAGCGTTTGGCCATCGCACGAATGGTACTAAGCAACCCGAAATTTGTTATCTTGGACGAAGCAACATCGGCACTCGATACTGCAACGGAGTCGGCTCTACATACAGCGCTGAATCAATTTCTTGCCGGTCGAACAACCTTAATTGTCGCGCACAGACTTTCTGCCGTAAAACAGGCCGATCTGATCTATGTTTTAGAAGATGGGCAAGTCACACAAGCGGGGACACATGTTGAACTGGTTCAACAAGATGGGCTTTATCAAACACTTTATGGTAGCGTTCAAACTGGATCGTGACATTGTCACCTTTATACCCAGTAGAATGCGATTCGTTGGTGATTGAATGACGACTGAACACAGCCAAAGTGTGAGCCAAGTTCGTCTTTGTCAACACTGCGAATTGCCTGTTGATAAGCTCACTATCCCCAAAGGTCAAAGTGCGCACTGCCCTCGCTGCAATACTCAGCTTTATCGGGGCGGCGAACGGTCAATCAATGGCGATCTGGCTTTAGCAGTCGCCTGCCTCCTACTTTTTATTCCGTCGCATTTTTTTCCATTTATCAGTATTCGCCTCTTCGGAGTAATGATTCCAGCCACATTAACGGATGGAACCTTTACGTTAATGCAAGAAGGGTTTATTGGCTTAGGGTTACTGGTTTTATTCTGCGCATCCATTGCTCCGTTTATTGTTTGTATGTCGGTGGTGATGGCACACCTTTCACTCAAAATGCGTTGGCTAAAACCACTGCAGTATTCGTTACTGAACATTCAACACCTTAAGCATTGGATGATGCTAGACGTGTTCTTAATCAGCATCGGCATCTCCTGTTTTAAGTTACAAGACTACGCTGACATTTTTGTAGGATGGGGGCTATTAGGGCTGATTCTCCTTCAGCTTTTTTCACTCATGCTCATTTCACGAGTTAGCGTTAGGCGCTACTGGGAAACATGGGAGCCTGAAACAAGCTTCAACTATTCCATAAAAGAAATTCATTGCCACAGCTGTCATTTATCACAACCCGATTCCATTCGCTGCGATCGCTGCGACAACCCGTTACACCATAGGCGACCATTCTCAATTCAAAAAACGTGGGCGTATCTGATCGCTGCTTCCATCGCTATTGTGCCAGCGAATGTCATCCCGATCTCTATATTGCTGACTAACGGAAAGCGATTGGAAGACACCATTTTCTCTGGCGTGGCATCATTAGTAAAAACGGGTATGCCTGGCATCGCACTCATTATTTTTGTGGCATCGATTATAGTGCCTGCCATTAAAATTCTTGGGCTCAGTTACATACTGCTGAGTATCCAGTTCAAACAAAAAATGTATAAGAGACAACGAATGAATATCTACTTCGCTGTCAAGTGGATTGGAAAGTGGTCGATGATGGATTTATTCGTTATTTCGATCATGATGACTTTGGTCGATAGGGGCCAAATTCTCGATTTTACACCAGGATACGGAGCCGTTGCGTTTGCAATCGTCGTGATACTCACGATGCTGGCAACGGAGAGCTTGGATCCTAGGCTAATTTGGGACAATGAAGATGTCCCTGAACGGAAAGCGACTGTAAATGAGTAATTTAGACAATAATCAAAATGCCCATTCACCGAGAGTTAAACGAGACATCGGTATCTCTCCTCTTTGGCTCTTACCCATTATTACAATCTGCTTGGCTGGGTGGCTTGTCGTAAAGGCAGTCAATGAAGCTGGGCAAAGAATTCAAATTTACTTTTCTGACGCACAAGGCTTAATTGCGGGTAGAACAACGATTCGTTATCAAGGTTTGGAAGTGGGTATGGTACGCGATATCAAACTATCTCCGGAACTAGACAACATCTTTGTAGAAGCCGATATATACCCAGAAGCCACTAAGCTATTAAGCGGGCAGACTCGTTTTTGGCTCATCAAGCCCACAGCAAGTCTTTCTGGTATCTCAGGGTTAGATGCCCTTGTTTCTGGTAACTACATTGCGATACACCCTGGAACCGGCGACATTGAAGATGATGATTTCGAACCAGTCTTTACCGCTCTTGAAAATAGCCCAACCGACCTTCTCGCAAATCAAGGATTAAACATTGTTTTGCACTCATCGGATTTAGGCGCTATTTCCGTCGGCTCTCAGATTGTCTACAAGAAAATTCCAATTGGGGAAGTATACGGTTATCAGTTAGATGAAGATGGCAACTCCGTCAGTATTCGCGCTTTCATTGAAGACGAATACACTCACCTAGTAACCAGCGAAAGTCGTTTTTGGAATGTCAGTGGAATTGGCGCTAATGTTGGGTTTGGTGGTGTCGATGTCAAGGTGGAAAGCTTAAGTGCAATGCTTGGCGGTGCAATAGCGGTAGACTCCCCCGACGAAGGTCAGCCCGTTATTGAAGGCGCAGAGTTCAAACTCTATCCCGATCTAAAAACCGCTGGGCGCGGGATTCCTATTCAGATTGAGCTGCCTTACGACAATAAAGTTAGTACCAATGGTGCACCGATAGTGTATCGAGGCATCGAGATTGGTCAGATTACCGATGTTCAGCTTTCGCTGGATCGCACGAGAATCATCGCATACGCTTCTATCCAACCTAGCTTTGCCGATACGTTAAAAACGGAAACGCGCTTCTTACTTGAAGAAGCAGAAGTGTCACTCACTGGCGTAGAAAACATCGGCAACCTTGTTACGGGTAATTTCTTAACATTGGTACCAGGTGACGGTGAAAAATCCCGTGAGTTTGTCGCGATAAGAAAATCAGAATTAGCACTTGAAAGCCCAGGTTCCATAGAGATCACGTTCATTTCAGACGATTCATTTGGGTTGGAGTTTGGTACCCACCTACTCTATCGAGGAATTCAAGTCGGTAGTATTACCAAAATTAGCCTTTTGGACGATCAAGTTCAGATGACGGCTCTTATCGACGGTCAATACGCGCACCTGATTAAAAGTAGGAACCGTTTCTTTGTTGATGGAAGCGCTAAAGCAGAACTGACTGATTCTGGTTTGAGTGTTTCCGTCCCACCAGCAAAGCGTTTATTAACGGGCTCGATTAGCTTTACTAGTCAAGGAAGTAAGAAAGCTAGGTCACAATACACATTGTTTGCGAGCCAGTCACTTGCCCAGCTCGCTGAGTTCAATCAGAGCGGCTCTCAAAGCATAACGCTATTCAGCCAAACATTGCCTTCCCTTTCCAAAGGAGCACCGCTTCTTTATCGCAATCTTCAAGTTGGTAAAGTTTCCGATTTCAAGCTTACAAATGGTGGAGTCTTGCTTCACTTAAAGGTCGAAAACCAATACAAACATTTGATGAATAAGAGTACTGTTTTTTGGAATCGCTCAGGTATTGAGGTCAATGCGGACCTGAATGGTATAAATATTACGGCAGCGCCTGTTAAAACCTTGATTCAGGGCGGCATAGCCTTTGATTCACTACCGGGAGTGGAAAACAAACTGAATCAACATTGGAAGTTATACGGCAACTATGAAGATGCGAGAAAATTTGGACGCCTAATTACATTAACCAGCGCGAGCGCAAATGGCGTAGCAAAGGGAATGAAGCTTAAATACCAAGGTGTGCCTGTTGGTGAAGTCACGCTTGTTACGCCGGATTTCAAAAACGAAAAAGTTGAGATCAAAGCTCGAATCTTGCCAGAGTATGTTAAAAACATCGCTCTGAATGGGACACATTTTTGGTTGGTTCAACCCGAACTGGGTTTGAAAGGTGTCAAGAACATCGAAACATTACTCAGTAAGTACATTAATGTAGAGCCATCAGGAAACAAAAGAGCGTTTGCATTTAAATTACACATGCAAAGCGGTCAGTTGCAAGGTAAAGCATTTCAATTACAAAGTGAGCGCAGAAATTCTATTTCAGTAGGAACTCCACTTTTGTATCGTGATATGGAAGTCGGCAGAGTAACTGACGTTGCATTGGGTGCATTTGCTGACAGAATCATTACAACCATCCAAATCGACAATCAGTTTGAACACCTAGTGAGAAAAAACACCGTATTCTGGAATGTATCAGGGGTGGATGTTTCTATCGGGATTACAGGAGCGAAAATAAAAGCCGGAACCGTAGACAGTATCGTTAGAGGCGGCATCGCTTTCGCAACGCCAGAAAGTAGCCCTTTAGAGGGGTTAGCAAAGGAAAAATCAGCGTTTTTCTTATATGAAATTGCCCAGCCAGAATGGCTAGAATGGCGTACTCCAATTCCGAAATAGAAATACTATTAATCTCCAAAATGCAGCTTCAGTTTAAGCTGCATTTTTTTTGATTTGCGATAGAATTGGCAACAAAATTTTCTTCAGAGATACTAATTTGCACTCCAATATCAAACTCCCTGACGCATTCGTCGATCAGATCCAAGAAATTATGCCTTCTCACTTGGACATGGATGAATTCATAGCAGCATGCAAACGCCCGTTGCGTCGAAGTATTCGTGTAAATACTCTGAAAATTACTGTTGAAGCGTTTTTAAACAGAGCTAAGTCTAAAGGATGGACGCTCACACCTGTCCCTTGGTGTGATACGGGGTTTTGGATAGAACGTGACGAATCCGACGCAGTACCACTTGGAAATACGTCGGAGCATATGGCTGGGCTATTTTACATACAAGAAGCGAGCTCCATGATGCCGGTTACCGCATTACTCATCGACAAAGATGTGGACGAATTGAATACGGTTCTCGATGTGGCCTCTGCGCCTGGGTCTAAAACGACTCAAATAGCAGCCGCACTTAAAAACAGAGGCACGCTTGTCGCCAACGAGTTTTCGGCCAGTCGAGTCAAAGTACTCCATTCCAATATTCAACGTTGTGGTGTACGAAATGTTGCGTTGACGAATTTTGACGGTCGTGTTTTTGGTGGGTGGCTACCAGAGAAATTTGATGCGATTCTACTTGATGCACCTTGCTCTGGTGAAGGGGCGGTGCGCAAAGATCCAGACGCAATGAGTAACTGGAGCAAAGAATCTGTATTGGATATTGCCCTTACTCAAAAAGACCTAATAGAGAGCGCTTTTCATGCATTAAAACCCGGTGGTGTGCTGGTTTACTCCACTTGTACCCTTAACTTGGAAGAAAACCAACAAGTCTGTCATCACCTTAAAGATAAATTTGGTGATGCTGTTGATTTTGAACCATTAGGACACTTGTTTGAAAATGCAGATGCAGCCATTACTGAAGAAGGCTTCTTACATGTTTACCCGCAAATTTTTGACAGCGAAGGTTTCTTTGTTGCGAGGCTTCGTAAGCATCATTCGGTGGAAGCACCTCAAGTTAAGAAACGCTTAGGAAAATTCCCGTTCGAAAAAGTCTCGACCAAAATAACCAAAGACATCGAGAAACACTTAGTGGAAACCTTAGGCATATCACTGCCAGAGCAAACGCAGCTTTGGGTAAGAGACAAAGAGGTGTGGCTATTCCCTGTGGCATTAGAATCTTTGATAGGTGAAATTCGTTTTAGTCGAATGGGAGTAAAACTGGCAGAGACGCACAAGAAAGGATATCGCTGGCAACATGAAGCCGTTATGGCACTTTCTACGGGAGAAGAAACTCAGAGTGTGTCTTTAAGTATTGAAGACGCACGTCAGTGGTATATGGGAAGAGACGTAAGACCTGAAAACTTATCTGGCAAAGGTGAAGTTATCGTCAAACTTGATAACGATGTCATAGGAATTGGAAAATGGGTAGGCAATAGAATAAAAAATGGTCTTCCAAGAGAACTAGTTAGAGACGTAAACCTGTTCTAACCACTATATATGGTGGTAATTGAGCCTGCGTGTACTATGATTAAGTAAAAGCAATTAGCGCAGGCTCTTTCTACAAGAGCCATTCCCCTAGCCCAGAACAGGAATCGTTCTGGGCTCTTTTTCGGCAGTAAACCAATAAGCTAAATTTACCCTAAAAGTTTAATATCTAACAAATCATAAAGTTAACAATCAAATAACCCACTATTCCCCTATCTAAAACGCTAAAATCTTGAGCGATTTAGTTAAGTCGAATGCCTTCTTTATCGATCGTAATTTTGCCCAATTTATACAAGCCACCGATCGTTTTCTTAAATGTGCCCTTGCTGGTACGGAAAACGGCAAAAATAGCTTCAGGTGTGGACTTGTCATTTAGAGGCAAAAATCCGCCTTTTTTCTCTAAAACATCAAGGACTTTACTACTCAAATCATCCATCTTGGCTGTACCGACCTTCTGAAGTGACAGATCGATTTTTCCATCTTCTCGAACGGATTTGATATAACCTTTCAAACGTTTACCGATAAACAGCTTACCAAATACATCAGAGCTAAATATCATGCCCCAATGCTCACCGTTAACGATGGCTTTGTAACCTAACTCGCTTCGTTCAGCAATAATCAGGTCAACTTGCTGATTCTTTGTGTAATTTGCAGGCGTGTTATCAAGCCATTTATTAAACTTGGTTGTTCCTACAATACGACCTGATGCTTTATCGGTATAAACAAAAACCAGCACATCTTGACCAACACGAAACCTTGCACGTTGCTCACTAAAAGGAATAAGCAAATCTTTCTTATCAATTCCCCAGCTTGCAAATGCACCAGTACTGTTTACGCCTTCAATTTTCATCAACCCCCACTCACCAACTTGTGCAATAGGTGTTTCAGTTGTCGCACATAATTGATTATCAGAATCAAAATACAGAAAGACATCTACTTTACTGCCTAGGTCTGTACCCTGTGGTACATACTTGTTAGGTAAAAGTACGCTTCCGTAATCGGACGCATCAAGAAATAGTCCAAATTCTGCTTTGCGAACAACTTCTAATGTGTTGGTTTGACCAATTTTAATCATGTTAGGGTGTTACTCATCTTAAATTTGGCAGAGATTATACGTTAACTCTGCTATGATTGCTGTTGTAAATCACTCTTCATTTTCAATACGATGCAAGCCGCACGGGTTGCTTATTGATATCTGACTTTATATTTTATACCAACCTCTTTGAAAACGCTTTCACGCTATAACAATAAAAATGAAAGGATCTTTTAGTGATTACTGTTGAGAAACAAGATGCGCTAACTCTTAAAGTGACACACGTAATGCCCACTTCTAAGAAGCTGGATTTGGATGTGTACCTTTTCGCTCCCGGAGAATTGGGGCTGAGCTCGGATGTGGTGTCAGAAAATGACTTTTACTACGGGGCTCTCAGTGAAAAACGCGCTTATTACAGTGATCAGACCCACCTGCCTTTGGTCCACAGCCGATTAGCAAAACGGGGACAATTGTCGAACAACCAATATCGTGTCAGTTTGAGCTTGTATGCCTACCAATATGTTATCGCGCTAGATAAAGCTGTTGACGAATTAAATCATCAGAGTCGTGACAGCGTAACTGAAGATGAAGTGGATGAAGTTATTAGCCTTGCTCTCGATATCCTTAAGCGCTTACGCCGTTCGATACCCTACGACGAAACTCAAAAACGCTATTACGCCAATATCGACAACTACCTTTCGTGGTACACCGAGCAACACTTTCTCTCTTTAGTTGCACACATGCCAAGGGGCAAAGAGTATGCAGCCATTAAAGAACGTCTGATCACACTATGTGAAAAGGAAGTCGCGCACCGAGAGCTTAACCGATACAACTCTAAAAAAGCCCGTACCGACATTACCCGCATGTCGAACAAAATGCGCTTGCTCAGACGCTTAATTGAATACCCAATTGTACTTAAAAAGAAAAACCGCTCGATGGGTAAAAATGTTATGAGAGCGGTAAAAGGCATCGCTACGGGCATTGTAATGATTTTCGTAACAACCATCGCGATTTTAATGCGCGATCAATTAGGTGAAATTACGGCATCGTTTATCATCATTATGTCGTTTATCTACGCGTTGCGTGAAATCTTCAAAGATGATCTCAGGGATATCCTTTGGCGCTGGATACGCAAAGGCAAGCCTAAATGGCGAGGTCGCTACTACGACCCTAGTACCAACAAAATGGTGGGTCACAAAATTGAATGGATGGATTACACAAGCTATTCGAAGCTGCCCGATCGAGTGCAAAAAATTCGAAAACGTCGCGTTGCTCAGCGAGAAGAAAAAGTTCTGCATTACAGAAGCCAAACAGAAATGACGACAACATTATTTATGAGTGGCTATGAACAAACACGTGAAACGTTAAACATCAGCTTAAGCCAAATCGCTAGGCTAATGGACAAAGGCTCCAGCAAGATCTATCAACTCAACGATGGTCAGGTTAGTAAGGAATCAGTTGAGAAACGCCACTTGTTGAATCTAATCGTTCGAGAAAATAACCATGATGGTGAATCAAATTACTATCGCTGGAAAATTGTTTTAAATCGCTCAAAGATTGTAGATATAGAGCAAATTTCTCTTTAGTGATATGGGCTCAGATCGTTATCGGCGCAAGTTGCTATCAAAACGAACACTGAGCCTTAAAATACCGCCATTAGCTAACCGCTTTTACCGATAGCACTAATTCAAATACAGCCATAGGCTCCTCCGCATGTAAAGTTGGGCAAATGGCTGTAATTGTCACCGCCTTATTTACACGCTGACCCGTTTGAAAGGTTTCATCCAACATTTCATCAATTACATGTCCATCATGACATAAGAAATGCACATCGCCTTCTGGTCGCTTTAGAAATTCCCCTTTCACACCTTTAAATGCTAACGACACTTTACCTCCTCGCTCTTGTGCTTTCCCCATCGCCATAAATCCACCAGCAACGTCAGCCCCTATCGCCAACGCTCCAAAATACATGCTGTTGAGGTGATTTTTTGTTCTTTTCTTGAGCGGAATTCTAACTTCAACGGTTTTCTCATTTAGTACAAGAATTTTAGGCCTGCATAGCCAAATAAGTGGAACCTTAAAGAATCCAAACGTGTTCAAGTAAAAATTTGCTTTTTGTATCGCAGAAAACATTGGCTAGACCTATCGAACAAACTAGTCAGACCAGTTAAAAATACAATAGCCAAATTGTCAATGAATTGTAATGAATGTTAATAGTACGATCGCAAGAAAACTGCTTTATATCTATAAACGTGACACTGTTACGCTTACGATGAGATCTAGTCTTACCAACCATCACGTCAAAATAATCAAACACAATGTCAAGAACGATGTACAGTTGAGGGCGATTTTCAGAGGTATTTAGGATTGAAAGGTAAGTTTTTGTTCATATGAATAAATGCGTGTTTATTCCCTATGTATTTTCCGCTATCTTAACCGTTTTGCAGTATAACTACAGGCGTGCACATGCCCTTAAAGACAGACGAATTAAGAACTCAGCCTCTGGGCCCAATGCCCACTCCTGCAGAGCTGGTTCAAGCTCACCCTCTCACGGATGACGTTGCCGAGCGAATCGAACAGTCTCGTCGACAAATTGAAGCCATTTTAGCAGGTCAGGATAACCGGCTACTGGCAATTGTTGGCCCTTGCTCAGTTCACGATACCGAGGCAGCGCTAGATTACGCGAGACGCCTAAGCGCCATTCAAGATAAGTATAAAGATGAACTATTCATTGTAATGCGCACCTATTTTGAAAAACCTCGTACAGTTGTAGGTTGGAAGGGGTTGATAACCGATCCAAACCTAGATGGCTCTTATGCATTAGAAACGGGTTTAAATAAAGCAAGAAAGTTGCTGCTAGACATTAACAAGCTAGGCTTGGCTACAGCAACAGAATTTCTTGACATGATTACGGGTCAATACATCGCTGACCTTATTACATGGGGTGCCATTGGCGCTCGCACCACAGAATCACAAATTCACCGCGAAATGGCTTCTGCACTTTCTTGCCCTGTCGGATTTAAAAACGGCACAAACGGAAACGTTAAGATTGCAATTGATGCCATTCGCGCATCCAAAGCTTCTCATTATTTTTACTCTCCAGACAAAAATGGTCGAATGACGGTGTATCGCACTTCCGGTAACCCTTACGGGCACGTTATTCTTAGAGGTGGAGACAAAGGACCGAATTTCGACTCCGATTCCGTCGCTGATGCGTGCGCGCAACTTAGCAGTTTCGATTTACCGCAAAAACTTGTTGTCGATTTTAGCCACGCTAACTGCCAAAAGCAGCATCGTAAACAGCTGGAGGTGGCTGAAGACATTTGTCAGCAAATTCGTTCTGGTTCTGATGCCGTTGCTGGAATTATGGCTGAGAGCTTCATTCTTGAAGGTAACCAGCCAATGAACGACATAACTTCACTTACCTATGGTCAGTCGATCACCGACCCATGCTTAAGCTGGGAGCATACAGTCGAGATGCTAGATATGCTCGCTGAAGCCATAAAAACACGATCAGACAAAGGATAATTCTTATGCCTTCTTTTGACATTATTTCTGAAGTCGACACAGTTGAACTTCGTAACGCTGTCGATAATGCCAATCGCGAGCTTTCTACTCGCTTCGATTTTCGAGGTGTTGAAGCCAACTTTGAATTTAAAGATGAAACCGTAAAGCTTCATGCTGAAGCCGAATTTCAGTTGAAACAAATGAGGGATATCCTGCGTGGTAATCTGACTAAGCGTGGTGTGGATGTCAATTCCATGGACTCCCAAAAAGCGGATGCCTCAGGAAAAAGCTGGAACCAGGTCGTCCTGTTCAAGCAAGGTATTGATAAGGAAATGGCTAAGAAAGTTGTGAAAACAATTAAGGATGCCAAGCTCAAAGTTCAAGCCGCAGTGCAAGGCGAAAAAGTACGCGTTACTGGTAAAAAACGAGACGACTTACAATCTGTCATAGCTTTACTAAAGCAGTCAGAATTGGGTCAACCTTTTCAGTATGAGAACTTCCGCGATTAATCCTCATTAACCTATCGAGGTGTATTTCGTAATTTCGATAGGTTAGCTAGGGTTTGATTGCTTTAAAAGATGCATATTATAAAAGGCTTCAATTACGAAGCCTTTTTTGTTTACTCACTTTTACCGAGTTGGACAATTTGTTGTCCCAAGCTCAGTTTAGTTAATACCTGCAATTTCAATAATTCGGTGGTTTTGAGCAAGTAATTTAAGCTCTGGATTATGCTGCTCACCCTTGGGGAAAAATACAACCACTCTCTGAGGAGATACGTTAGGGTCGGACAACCTTGCCGACAACTCCGCATAGTTTTTATAGCTCTCTCTCTCAGCGTCTCTTCGGCAAAGATCAACAAATTCAAATGGACAATCTTTGTGGGCAAATACGAGTTCAGCTTCTTGCATGAACCTTAAGCCTTTGATTGACATAAGCTCAATGTCATCACCAAACTCTAGCCATGTAAGTGAGCCACTTTCAAAGTCAGTATCTTTCAAACGCGCTTCATATAGATTTTCAAGATAAGCCCTATCCTGTACCGATTCGATATTTGGGTCAGAAAAAAACGCTTCCCAAAATTTTCTTCTTTCATCCACTGACGGGAGAATCTCTTTTATGCTGTTTCTTTTTGAAGAAGCAAACTCGGCGAGAAGACCAATATTTTGCGAAAGAATCGATTCAAGCTTCTCTCGAATATTTCTAACCAACACCGGAGATGCACCACCGCTCGAAATCGCAATTTGAATACGACCGCGGTTTACCATTGAAGGCGTGATGAAATCACAATATGGCTGGTCATCGACAACATTAACCATAATGCCTTTACTCTTGGCATCCGCGTGGACTTTGTGGTTCAGCTCAGGGTTATCTGTTGTCGCCCATACTTGGACATAATCCTGCATCATATCTGGGCTATAAAAAGCTTTAACCCAATGGCATTTTTTTTCTTCTACTAGCTTTCTTAGAAACGGGTCAATTTTAGGGGAAACAATCGTAACGTCTGCTCCTGCCCGAAGCAGCGAGTCAACCTTTCTAGATGCAACCTCTCCCCCTCCGATTACCAATACTGGCTTGTGATTTAAGTCAAAAAATAACGGGAAATATCGCATCCTAATCCTTTGTTGCAATTCTATTGTTTCCGTAATACTAACAAAAAGGGGGCACTAGGGACATCTGGTTAAGAATCCTCCAGAGATCATCATTCAAATTTTCTTCTATTGTGAGACATATCATCTAGAAATCATTTTGATAGCAATATCAATGGCTAAATTATAACCTTTAGCAGAACTTAAAACTCTGCCTCACTATTTTGTAGCGTCGTTGCACTATTTACATTCGTATTACATTTCGTCATTCTAATTACGTTCGGTTCTGTGATTGCACTCAAAAATTCTTTTAAATTAACAATTTGAGAAATCCCAGATCCTTTCCTACGCTTATAAATAGCTGTATGAATAGAGTGCCGTACTTCTTTCATAACAGCACAAAATACTAACACAACTAAACGTAAACCAATTTCGATTGGTATTGCATGGATGATACAGGAAGGATTCAAATGGCGAAGAAACTCACTATTCTTGCTTCAGTAGTCGCTGCTTCAACCGCTATGATGGCAACTTCTGCTTTCGCAGCAGATGGTACGTTGGATAAAGTGAAGTCGAAAGGCTTCCTTCAGTGCGGGGTAAGTACTGGTCTACCAGGTTTCTCTAACCCTAACTCAAAAGGTGAATGGGAAGGCATTGACGTAGAGTACTGTCAAGCACTTGCCGCTGCTGTTTTAGGCGATAAATCAAAAGTTAAATATGTTCCTCTAACTGCAAAAGAGCGTTTCACCGCACTTCAGTCTGGTGAAATCGACGTTCTGTCTCGTAACACGACTTGGACTCTGCATCGTGACACTGCACTTGGTCTGAACTTTGTCGGCGTAAACTACTACGATGGTCAAGGTTTCATGGTCAAGAAAGACCTTGGTCTAAGTAGCGCAAAAGAGCTAGACGGAGCTTCCGTTTGTGTTCAATCAGGTACTACTACCGAGTTAAACCTTGCAGACTACTTCCGTAACCAAGGCATGTCTTACAAGCCAGTTGTATTTGATACAGCAGCTCAAACATCCAAAGGTTTCGATTCAGGTCGCTGTGACGTACTGACTACAGACCAATCTGGTTTGTATGCCCTTCGCCTAAATTTGAAAGATCCGGCGTCTGCAGTCGTACTTCCTGAAATCATTTCTAAAGAACCACTAGGTCCTGTAGTACGTCAAGGGGACGATGTTTGGTTTAACATCGCGAAGTGGACGCTTAACACGATGATTAATGCCGAAGAATACGGTGTTTCCTCTAAAAACGCAGACCAAATGCTGAAATCTAAAGATCCGAACATCAAGCGTATTCTTGGCGTTGACGGTCCTAAAGGTAAAGGTCTAGGTTTGGCTGATGATTGGGGCTACCAAGTTGTCAAACAAGTCGGTAACTACGGTGAAAGCTTTGAAAGAACTGTAGGTGCAGGTTCTCCGCTACAAATTTCTCGCGGCGTGAATGCACTATGGAATGCTGGCGGTTTCATGTACGCGCCACCAATCCGATAAGCTATTGATTAGTATAATCAAATAAAAAGGGCGGTGTATGCCGCCCTTCGCTTACCTAGATTTAGCTACATGGATTTGAGGTTATAGCTGTATGCAACCTACTGATAAAAAAGTGTCTGGCTCGGGTAAACCGGCACAGAGCACAAATCTTCTATATAATCCTACGTTTCGTTCAATTGTGTTTCAGATTATCGCTGTTGCAGCATTGGCGAGTTTTTTCTACACCATTGTCAACAACGCTTTAAGCAACCTTGACGCTCGTGGCATTGCCACTGGATTTGATTTTCTTTCTCAAGAAGCAGGCTTTGGGATTGGCCTAACTCTGATTGAGTATGATGAAACCTTTTCCTATGGTAGAACCTTTGTAATCGGGTTACTCAATACTGCTCTGGTTTCCGTTTTAGGGATAATCGTAGCAACATTTCTTGGGTTCTTTGTTGGTATTGCTAGGCTATCTAGCAACTGGCTGGTTAGCCGTATAGCTGCCGTCTATATCGAAGTTTTCCGTAATGTTCCCCTACTCCTGCAAATTTTCTTTTGGTACTTTGCGGTTTTACAAGCTTTGCCTTCTCCAAGACAAAGCCTCAGCTTAGGCGAATCCGTTTTCCTTAATGTACGTGGTTTATATTTGCCAAGCCCCGTTTTTGAGGAAGGCAGTGGAATTATATTTGTTGCGCTTATTGCTGCCGTCATTGCTTCGGTTGTGATCAGTATCTGGGCAGGCAACAAACAAAAACTTACCGGTCAACAAACACCTGTTGCGCTAATTAGTATTGGGTTGATTGTTGGTTTACCTTTTATCGCGTACCTTCTTGCCGGAATGCCTATCAGCACAGACTACCCTGTGCTTAAAGGATTTAATTTCCGTGGAGGTATCTCCATTCTTCCTGAGTTAGCCGCACTATTGATTGCATTAAGTGTTTATACCGCATCCTTTATTGCAGAGATTGTTCGTTCTGGTATTAATGCTGTAAACCACGGGCAAACGGAAGCAGCAATGGCCCTGGGCTTACCTCGTGCGAAGACATTAAAATTAGTTGTGATTCCGCAAGCTTTGCGAATCATCATCCCTCCACTCACTAGCCAATATCTTAACTTAACTAAGAACTCATCACTTGCGATGGCGATAGGTTATCCAGATCTTGTATCTGTGTTTGCCGGAACGACATTGAACCAAACGGGTCAAGCAATCGAAATTATCGCAATGACAATGGGTGTTTACCTCACTTTGAGTTTGGTGACATCTGCTCTGATGAACATATATAACCGCAAAGTGGCATTGGTGGAGAGATAGTATGACACAACATCAATTTCAACCAGATCTCCCGCCTCCTGCTAATACTGTAGGTATTGTTGGCTGGATGAGAAAAAATCTATTCAATGGTCCTGTAAACTCTGTTGTTACTTTGATTCTTGGTTACATTGCATTGATGGCAACTTGGAACATTATTGACTGGGGTTTTCTATCTGCAGATTGGGTAGGCACAACACGAGAAGATTGTTCAAGAGAAGGAGCATGCTGGGTATTCATCAGTGTACGATGGGATCAGTTCATGTTCGGGTTCTATCCTGCTGAAGAGTTATGGCGACCGCAACTGTTCTTCGCAACGCTTGCCATTTTTGTTGGTTTACTTGCCTATGAAGGCACACCGAAAAGAACGTGGATTTGGCTATTCTTTGTCAATATTTACCCATTTTTAGCCGCAGGGCTTCTGTACGGTGGTGTTTTTGGCTTAGAAGTTGTCGACACGCATAAATGGGGTGGTCTACTTGTAACTCTAATCATCGCACTCGTCGGTATTATTGTCTCTCTACCTATTGGGGTTGCGCTCGCGCTGGGTCGACGCTCCGAGATGCCAATAATACGCAGCCTGTGTACCGTCTATATCGAAGTTTGGCGTGGCGTGCCATTGATTACCGTCCTATTCATGGCATCGGTTATGTTGCCTTTGTTCCTTTCTGAAGGCTCAGAGACAGATAAACTGCTTCGCGCTCTTATCGGTGTAGTCATGTTTAGTGCGGCTTACATGGCAGAGGTGATTCGTGGTGGTTTACAAGCTATTCCAAAAGGACAGTATGAAGCAGCAGATGCTTTAGGCTTGTCATACTGGAAAAAAATGGGCTTAATCATTTTACCGCAAGCCTTAAAAATTACGATTCCATCGATTGTTAATACTTTCATAGGGCTATTTAAAGATACCAGTTTGGTACTAATTATTGGTATGTTTGACGTACTCGGTATTGGTCAAGCTGCAAACACAGACCCCGAGTGGTTGGGCTTTGCAACTGAAAGTTATGTATTTGTCGCGTTAGTGTTCTGGGTGTTCTGCTTTGGTATGTCGAGGTATTCGATATGGCTTGAGAACAAACTTCATACCGGTCACAAACGATAATTAACAGGTTCAAGGACGTATTATGACGCAACAAGAAGATTACATGATCCAGTTAACGGACATGAACAAGTGGTACGGTGAATTTCACGTACTAAAGAACATCAATTTGAACGTGAAGAAAGGCGAAAAAATCGTCATATGTGGCCCTTCAGGTTCTGGTAAATCAACGATGATCCGTTGTATTAACCGTTTAGAAGAGCATCAAAAAGGTCAAATCGTTGTTTCAGGCACTGAACTCACAGAAGATTTGAAAAACATCGAAGCGGTTCGTCGTGAAGTTGGTATGTGCTTCCAGCACTTCAATCTATTCCCTCACCTAACGGTTTTGGAAAATTGTACGCTTGCTCCTATCTGGGTAAAGAAAATGCCTAAAGAGGAAGCAGAAGCCATCGCAATGAAATACTTAGAGCGCGTTAAGATCCCTGATCAAGCCGACAAGTTTCCAGGCCAGCTTTCTGGTGGGCAGCAGCAACGTGTAGCGATTGCACGCTCACTTTGCATGAGCCCTCAAGTTATGTTGTTCGATGAACCAACATCCGCTCTCGACCCTGAAATGGTACGTGAAGTGTTAGATGTAATGGTTGAACTGGCAGGCGAAGGAATGACTATGTTGTGTGTTACGCACGAGATGGGATTTGCTAAAGAAGTCGCCGATCGCGTTATCTTTATGGATGCGGGTGAAATCATTGAAGAAAATAACCCGGTCGATTTCTTTGAAAACCCACAATCAGACAGAACTCAGAATTTCTTGAGTCAAATACTGCACCACTGATTTGCATTAACCTTGAAATCTAAGGTGAATTTGAAAGGTGGCTTTGCCACCTTTCTCTTTTTAGAGAATTCCAAACAATGAAATACCAAGTATCTAACTGCACAGTAACAATATGTTACAAACGGTTTAATACATATCTCTTTATTTTTCGTACCATTTTTTAGACATACATTGCTTACAGCCCTTGATTTTTGGAACTTTAAGCGCCATAAATGTCTTATAAATAACTAGTCATACGACGAGGAACATTATGAACGGTCCAATAGTATCAAATTCTCGCCATACCGAGAGTCTGATCCAAACCAACAAGGTATTGAGAAATACCTACTTCCTACTTTCACTTACTCTACTTTGGTCTGCTGGCGTTGCTGGCGTGTCAATGGCAATGAACCTTCCACATCCAGGAATCATCATTACCCTAGTAGGTTTTTACGGTCTTCTGTTCTTAACTGAAAAGAACAAAAATAACTCGATGGGCTTGGTGTTTACTTTCCTATTCACAGGCTTTATGGGCTATACACTTGGACCAATCTTAAATGCCTACATCGGTGCAGGCATGGGTGAAGCGATCGTTACTGCCCTTGGTGGTACAGCGTTGGCCTTTATTGGTGCATCTGCGTATGCAATGACAACTAAACGCGACCTTTCGATGCTAGGCGGCTTGATGCTGTCACTATTCGTTGTCCTTATTGGTGGCATGATTGCAAGTTTCTTCTTCCAATCACCAATCTTAAGCCTCGCACTTAGCAGCTTGTTTATTGTTTTTTCCACAATGGCGATACTAATGACAACTCAAGGCATCATTCGTGGTGGTGAGACAAACTACATTTCAGCAACCGTGACATTGTATGTGTCTATCTACAATATCTTCATCAGCTTGCTAAGCATCCTAGGTATTATGAATGACGATTAAGTTCGTATTGCACTAATCGAAAACCCGGTTTCTACCGGGTTTTTTTGTGCTTTAAAGTTTGTGTTAACTAAGATAATCTACGCCACCGTAATTTCTTCAGAGAATGATGACGATGATTGAACACCAAGGCAAAACAATTGAGACCGACGCTCAAGGGTATTTATGTAATCACACAGATTGGGATGAAGATCTAGTACCTATGCTGGCTGAAGCTGAAGGAATTGAGCTGACAGAGGCTCACTGGGAAGTCATTCGTTTCGTCCGTAAATTCTATGAAGAATTCAATACGTCTCCTGCTGTACGTATGTTGGTAAAAGCGATAGAAAAAGAACATGGACCAGAAAAAGGGAATAGTAAGTACCTTTTTAAGCTTTTCCGCCAAGGTCCAGCCAAGCAGGCGACAAAGCTTGCGGGCCTACCTAAACCTGCAAAGTGCTTATAATTATTTCTTACAATATTTCAAAGCCCGTGTGATCCTCAAAGTCTATCTCTTTGGCTGCTACTGATTTTACGTTGGAGGTTTTAGGACCACTTTCTAACCACAACGCTAATTCATTGATTCTGCTCATCTCTCCACTCGCTACGACTTCAACATCGCCATTAGTTAGGTTTTTTGCGTAGCCTGACAAACCTAACTTTAACCCTTGATGAGCGGTGTGAAATCGAAATCCCACACCTTGAACTAATCCTTTCACACAAAACTTAACTGACTTTTGAGACATGCGTATATTCCTTTAAATTGCTCGATGTTATAGTGTATTCTGTCAATAATATCTGTTATTTGTTGTTAATAGGGACTATTTAAATCATGAAAGAAATACCATTTAGATGGATTGATAAATACCTTATCCATCTGAAATTGCAGGAAAAGTTTTACCTTCTATTTCTTCTTCCTACTCTAGCCATCATCATTATTTCCTCCATCTTAAACTACGCAGCCAATGAACTCACAACGCAAACGATTGCGCAAGAACTCAGAACGGTCGCAACACTTATTGAAAAATCTGAGCTAGAAAGTAAAGAAATTCACACCCTTATTTCCCAGTCCCCTAACATACAGTTCGGATCAGGCTTTAACTCTGTCACGACTTCAGATGGGCAATACTCGCTCACGGCATCACCTTCAGCTAACTTGCTTTCCTCATTGTCAGTTGCTCAAGTTTCATCCATTGCGGCTTGTCTTATTCTTGTTGGCTTAAGCGTCTACTATATTATGACCTTTATTGGTGGAGCAATGTTCTCGGCAAACAAAGCGCTGACGACTCTATCCAACGGGGATTTAACTAATCGATTAAATTATTTCCCTGTTAGAGATGAATTTAGCGTAATCGCAATTAATATCGATAAGGTGTCGGAGCGAGAGCAAAAACTGGTGCTATCTATGCAGGAATCCGTCGCCTTAATGCAGCAAATTAGCTCCGAGTTAAATCAGTCATCAACGTCAAGCTACAATATCTCATCTAAGCAACAGGAAAATTTGGACTCGCTTGCCAGCGCCTCTGAAGAAATGGCAACGACCATTAGAGAAGTCGCAAAACTCGCGCAAGGCTCTAGCAGCCAAACAGAAGAAGCTAAAGCAGTAGCCCAAGGCGGGCAACGTAAAGTGGCGGATACATTAACGTCTATTTCCAGTTTGAGCACTGAAATCCAATCTGCAGCCCAAGCTGTCGCAGAGTTAGATGCGAATGCTGCTCAAATTGATGAAGTGGTTGCAACCATTGGCTCTATTTCTGAACAAACTAACCTATTGGCACTCAACGCAGCGATAGAAGCAGCCCGAGCTGGCGAACAAGGACGAGGTTTTGCCGTTGTTGCAGACGAAGTTCGTACCCTTGCAGGGCGAGCACAACAAGCTACCATTGAAATCCAATCTATGATTGAGTCACTGCAAAACAATAGCTCGTCACTCACTAAGCTAATGGAAGTAACTGTCGATAACGCCTCACAAGGTCAAGGTCTCATGAGTGAAGTAGACGTTGAAATTGGCAACTTATCTGCTAAAAATGAACAGCTTTCGGAATGCAGCATTCAAATAGCTACGGCAGCGGAAGAGCAAGGCGTGGTTGCCGATAACATAGCATTAAGTGTTGAAGACATCCGTAGCCAATCTGTTGAGGTGAATCATTTGATTCAGTCCGCTAACGGCAATATCGAAAGTCTTAAAAATCAAAGTAATCAAATGGAAGCTTTGCTAACCGGACTAAAAGCTTAAACTTACTTTCAAATAAAGGGTCGCTACTGTGGCCCTTTCTACCAATTTTTATACTACTCTAACGGCATTTCACATTTCCTTCGCCCTCTCGAAAAGTAAAAAGTCAATTAACTGAAACAACATCGTGATATCCATTTGCAATTGTCCTCATGCTGACAGAAAATACCGCCCCTACCCAACTTCGAACATCAGGCTGGTATATGACTCCTGCTATACATTTGACTAAAGGTCGTGAAAAATCACTTCGTCGCAAACACCCTTGGATATTTTCACGAGGCATTGAAAAGGTAACAGGTGAGCCTGAAATGGGCGAAACAGTTGACGTATTTGCGCATTCAGGTCAATGGCTAGCAAAAGCCGCATTTTCTCCGAAATCGCAAATCAGAGCGCGTGTTTGGTCTTTCGATAAATCCGATAAAATAGACCAATCTTTTTTTGAGAAACGTATTCGCGATGCCCAGCTTCTTAGAGAAGACATCATTGCGAGAGATGGGCTGACTGGATATCGCTTAATCGCCGCTGAATCAGATGGGCTGCCGGGCATCACTATAGACAAGTATGATAACTTTCTCGTGTGTCAGCTTTTAAGCGCTGGAGCGGAACATAACAAAGCCACGATCGTTAACGCGCTTATTGCGTGCTTCCCGAATCACAATATTTACGAGCGTTCAGATGTATCTGTAAGAAAGAAAGAAGGGTTAGAGGAAATCGTAGGCGTTTTGCACGGTGATTTACCACCGAAATTCGTTACCATCGAAGAGAATGGTGTAAAAATTAATGTCGATATCGTAAATGGTCATAAGACTGGTTTTTATCTTGACCAACGAGACAGTCGTTTACAAGCGATGAAATACGTAAAGGACAAAGAAGTTCTTAACTGTTTCTCCTATACGGGCGGGTTTGGTTTATACGCCTTAAAAGGCGGCGCTAAGCGTGTCATCAATGCTGATGTTTCTCAACCAGCGTTAGATACTGCCAAGTTCAATGCAGAAGCCAATGGCTTTGATATATCGAAAAAGCGTGCTGTCTTCCTTAATGCCGATGTATTCAAGCTGCTTCGCGAATACCGCGATCAAGGTACAAAATTTGATGTCGTCATTATGGACCCACCAAAGTTTGCGGAATCTAAGTCTCAACTTAATGGTGCATGCAGAGGCTATAAAGACATCAACATGCTTGCAATGCAAATCCTAAACCCAGGCGGAACCTTACTCACTTACTCTTGTTCCGGTTTGATGGAAAGTGATTTGTTCCAAAAAATCATCGCTGATGCCGCTGTGGACGCAGGACGAAACGTAAAGTTTGTGGAGCGATTCGAGCAAGCCGCCGATCACCCTGTCGACACCGCTTACCCTGAAGGTTTTTATCTAAAAGGCTTCGCTTGTAAAGTGCTGTAAACAAATTTGTATATTTGTTAGGTCTAACATTTCCAATGAAGTGTTGGACCTATTCAAGTAACCCAACATTGAAGCGGTATTGTCTTTTATGACGGCTGATTCAACAATTCTTATCTTGTTCGTGGCCAATCAGTAATCTTCTAGATATACAATAGCAAAGCCGACGTCCTACTCATATCATCTCTTAACCTTTGCCTTTCGTCATGGTCAATCATTCGATCACATTGCTCTAGATTAATCTGCTCCAACAAATTCAGAGTATCCTCTTTAATATCATCTCTTAGAAAACCGTGCTCCACTCCCTCTTTACACAAAACCATGAAGATAATTAGTTTTTCTAAATCACTACTTTGAATTGCTTTAGCATATTCAACCTGCACACGCGAAGTTGCTTGCCTGATATTTAACCCATCGTTCAAAAACTCTTCAATATCTTCACGAATAAATTCTTGAAGCTCTTCATACGTCCATTTATCCACAATTACTCTCCAGCAAACACATTTAGCTTAATTTTGGGGTATCGATCTTTGAAGTCGAGATTGGAAACAACAGCGGCACGTGGCTATTGGGTTGATAGATATACCAACGGTAGCTGCTCTGGGTGACTTCACCAATCAGTTTGCTGCCTTGCCAGATAAACTGGGTGACGCCTGTTTCTGTCGTCTTTTTGCTTCGGCGACCTAGCGCATCGTATTCGTAGTGGGCAAGCTTCCCATTGTGGTTGACGGTCACCAGTTGATTCAGCGCGTTAAACTCACGCCTTTGCAAGTGGTCGCCACCTGCGACTTTTATTTGATTTCCTTGGTCGTCGTAGTGATAACGCAGACCTTCGAATTCCAGTATGCGGTCTTTCTCCACAACAATGTCATCACCCACGGGATTGCCAAAACTATCGAATCAATACTTATAAACATCGTCGGGTGTTTTAACACGGGTCAGTTGAGTCAGCTTGTCGTAATGAAAATGGGTATGCCCTAGTTCATTGTCGACATAGCTAGCGAGATTATGAGGTGCTCTAAGGTGATGCTGGGCTAAAGATTCGAGAGTTGATAAGGCAAACATGAACTGCTACTTCTTCGTAGGCTGACCTTGCAATATCTTTTGACACATTTCCTTGGGACATTGCTGTTAGGTATCCAATTGATAAGTCAAAATATTATTCTTCATGGACAAAGTTTACTTCTATTAACTCAAATCATCCAATAGCTCTTCTAACCATTCATTCAGGTTTTCTCTCGAATCAAAATCTTCCTCAGTTAGTTGCTCATACTCAGAGGGACTAATCAGATTTTGATCTATTGCGTCTCTTAGCTGCTCCTTGAATAACTCAAAGTCATAAGGAAAACCTTTCCCTGAGACTACAGCTCTTTTAATCAATTCAGGATCATAGCATTCAATGTGGCAATATTTCTTTAACACAGTTTTCAGAGGTTCTTTGAAATTATTCATGTGTTCTAGACTTCACCGAGCCGATATATTTGTGTTAAAAATAAACGTGACAAGAGTTCCATGTAATATTGTAAATCAAAACGATAGGTTTGATTTCACGCGCTTCAAAAAGCTGGAGTTACAACGTACTGCATAACCATAGGAATACGGATAAGTCGTGAAACATACGCTGGCGAATTAACAGGCAGTTATCGTTATTCACCATCACAGGTTATAAAAACATCATTACTAATTTACAGAATACTTATACGCTCAGTAAAGCGAGAGATGAACGTCCCCTCAAAAAGCTAGAATCTTACGCAATATTATCTGAGCATTCATTTGGGGGTAAACTCACGCTCTAAATATGGTGCTATGAGTTCACTGGTCTTATTCACAGATCTATAACGACTTCAGAATCAAATTTCTCAGGTAACTTGAGAAAACTTTCCCATGCTTTGATTACAGTTTTAAATTCCGAAAATGAAAACCTGCCTTCTTTTTGACCAACCCAGTCATCATTGATGATTATATCAACTTGAATATAAGCTTTTGATAGGGTAATTTCTACGTCGTTTCCTTCAATTTCTAGTTCGTTATCTTGCCCTGTTTCAATTTTTTTAATTTGCGCTAATATCCGATCACAGTCATCAATAGACTGAGCAACACAGGTTAAAATATTAGCTAGGTATCTTTGATATCTAGCTGTGCTGCTACCACCTGAAAACTCTTGACATTTATGGTAAATCTGACCAAGGACGGGATGGTTCCCACCATTAGCATAATATAATCTTAACTTCATTCTATACCTCAAAGAATTTATGGTGTTTGATATACAGGATAAACCGTAGCTCTTGGCTTAATCCAACCTTCAACCTTGACGCCAGAAGGTGTAACAGAAATCCATTTATCGCCCTGGACAATCTTATTAGGATCACTCCATGCAGCATCAATCTCTCTTTTTATACGTATTTCATCCCAATCTTTTGGAAACATAGTATTTGTCGAGTTGTTACTAGTCTTGGTGATCCACTTCCCTGAGTCTGTTGGATCAGGAACTTGTATAGTTGCCTTATAAACACCTGCTATGTCAGGAACTGACTCCGTACCGCTCACAATACGAACATCACCATAAAGCAAACTATGACCTCCTGTAGGCTTACCTCGTTTAGTGTAATCAGCCCTTAAAACATGATCAAACTCTATCGGTGATTGCTGCGTGTACTTACTTGAAGCATTTCCAGTCAATCTAGCAAGGTTATCTGAGTCAGGCACCACATTCAACGCACTATCAGAAGATTTGGCTAATGAAGACAATGCCTTCTCATCTACTGCTGCATCTACTACCTCAAAAACATCATCAGCATGCTTAGTCGCAGAACGAGCCAACCCCGAAGGGGTTACCATTGTCGCATAACGCTCAAGGCCAGCGACTTCTTCGTACGCTCGCATATCCGCTAAGTCATCTGGGGTTGGGTGTAATGCAGGTATAGAAGAGTTACCCCCGTATACAATTCCAAAAGTCAGATCGCTTACCATTGTTTTCAGGAACCCAAGCGAAGCGTAACCTTTAATAGGAGTGATACTTCCAAAAACATGAGGCGTAACTAAATTGGAAACCACTTGGGTTTCTACAACACCACTATTCGCTACTTTGGGAGCAACGACTGAGTTTGGCTCTTCGCAACACAAACCTGATGGGTCTATCCACATGACTGGGTTGGGAGCGTATTGGTAGTGATTGATTCCGCCAAGTAAGCCGATTGGGTCGGGTTGGATAAAGCGACCTGTGAATGGGTCGTAGTATCTAGCTAGGTTGTAATGCAGCCCAGATTCTTGGTCGAAGTATTGTCCTTGGAAGCGGATTGGGTTCGCGACCTCTTCTACCTCAATGGATGCCTGTCCTTGTGGATTGTAGTTGGCTTGCCATACCACTTTGCCATTTAAATCGACCATTCGGATTGGGGTGCCTAGGTGGTCGTTTTGGTAAAAGTAGCATACTTCATCTATCACCAGCATTAGCGGCGCGTAGCTATTGGGTTGATAGAGATACCAACGGTAGCTGCCCTGATTGACTTCTCCAATCAGTTTTCTGCCTTGCCAGATAAACTGGGTGACACCCGTTTCTGTCGCCTTTTTACTTCGGCGACCTAGCGCATCGTATTCGTAGTGGGCAAGCTTCCCATTGTGGTTGACGGTCACCAGTTGATTCAGCGCGTTAAACTCACGCCTTTGCAAGTGGTCGCCACCAGCGACTTTTATTTGATTTCCTTGGTCGTCGTAGTGATAACGCAGACCTTCGAATTCCAATATGCGGTCTTGCTCCACTACGATGTCATCGCCCACAGGGTTGCCAAAACTATCAAATCGATACTTATAGACATCGTCGGGTGTTTTAACACGGGTCAGTTGAGTCAGCTTGTCGTAATGAAAATGGGTATGCCCTAGTTCATTGTCAACATAGCTAGCAAGATTATGAGCGACATCGTAGCGGTATTGTCGACTACGAGTGCCCCACTCCTGAGATTTCAGCCGCCCGATGCCATCGTACGCTCTGGTCTCGTTGAGATTATCGCCATAATGGAGAGAAGCCAACCGCCCCATCTGGTCATATTGAATTTCGATGTTCGGTGATAACGCGTTACCTAGGCTTTGAGCGCTGCGAGCAATTGTGGTTAGGCGACCAAATTCATCGTAGCCAAAGTTAAGAAACTCGCCGCTCGGCAACTCGAGCGCTTCACAAAGCCCTTTGTCATTGTATTGATACCTGACACAGACAGTCGATTGCCATTCAGCGGTAGGGAGACCTCGCTCATTGTATTCAAAGGCTAGGCTCGTCGATTCATTTGATGCATGAAGAAGTTTACCTCCATGGCTATGCTGAAAATGACACTCATTGAAAGTATGCCCTGTTTTCCCTTTGAGCGAAGCAATATCACCGTGGGCATTGTAGATAATTTTTACAGCTCGACTGCCGGATTGTAATTCACTGATGCGACCAGAAACATCGTACTGGTAGTGTTGCTTTATCCCATCAAACCCTTGTGTTTGAGTTAACAATCCATCCGGTGACAACTCTAAGCGATAGTCTAGGCTATCACTTCGATGAATGGATTTTAGGTTGCGCTCCCCATCGTATTGAAAGTACAGCCCACTGCCATCACTGCGGTTTAGTCCTTCTGGTTGAGAAAGCTCTCCCCATTCAAACCCTGTTAAACCACTTGGCGTTTGAATGGATGTAATACGTCCTGCATCGTCGTAAGAATACGAATGTTCACGACATACGCTTTTATCAAAAGCGTGAAAGGTGCGCTGACGAATTAACTGACCTCTGTCATTCTGTTCTAAAGTGACAAACATCCCGTCAGGGTATGCCATCCCATTGATTTGATTAGATTGGTTGTGGCTGTAACGAATTAATGTGCCGTTCGTTTGTAAGCCCTGAAGTTGGTTCTGTTCATTCCACCACCAGCGCTCATGGTTGCCATTTGATTGTGTTCGCTCTATCAAGCGACCTTTTTTGTCATAGTGATATTGGCTGGAGATTTGGCTTTCATCAACACTAGAAACGAGCTGGCCAAGGCTATTGAACTTGCGACGGCTTGTTTGCCCGTCTGGCGTAACTATCGCTTCTGGTCTGCCTGATTCATCGTAACGATACTGCGTAACAGCACCACTGCTACGTCGCTTCACTGCTAGCTGACCAAACTTGTTATAAAAATGCTCAGTGAAGGTACTATCAGCTTGAATTTCTTTGGCGAGCCGCCCTAACTCATCGTATTGCCATTCTTGAATACGCCCTTCTGGGCTAGTTTTCTTTAACAGCTTACCATTATTATCGTGATTGAAAAGCCAGCGATTGCCTAAAGTATCAGTGTAACTGGATTCGCCATCACCAAACAAAAAACGATAGTCATAGGTATTATTGTCCCCGTAGTTTCGAATGCACTTGGCATTTTTCCCATCACCTTGCCATTCAAAGTAATGAGTGAAACCACTTGGACGCTTTCTCGTGAGAAGTAATGCATCATTGCGGTAAGTATACGTTTCAACTAGCCCAGACTGATTGCTAGCGGACGTTAGCTCCCCTTCTTCGACAGTATATTCTACAACGAGAGCTTCGGTATTCGGACATCTTAGACCAATAAGCTGCCCTTCTTTATCGTATTGACAATACAGAGCGAGAACACTGTTTGAATGCAATTCAATCAGCCTTCCATTAGAAGAATATTTTAGGTCTATTTGCTTAAGCGCAATATCCCGTATTTGAATCAGTTTCCATATGTCATTCAATAGAAAGAACTTGTATTGCGTTCCATCTGACAGCGTGACAATTCTGTAACCATTCGCATGATGTAAGCAAGAAGCACCTGCTCTTATCTGGTAACTGATAGCCCCTTTGCCTACAGGTAAGAACTCAATGGTATCGCCAAGATCATCGACAAAGCGCCAGCTTTCTACATTCTCTTCTTCATCCTTATTTTCTAAGAAGTCAAAACAATAACTATGCCTCCAACCAAGCCCCATTCCCTGGTCTTGCTGACAAAGTGAAGAGCGGTAATGGCGAACCCATTTCAAACCTTCTAGGTTTGTATAGTCCTCAAGAGATAAGAGCTCTTCACCTGTCACCATTGAAACTGGGTCACCACCCGTTTCGTGTTCTTTAGCACTCACAGGTGTATGACTGTCGGATGAAGCACTTTCATTTTCTTGTGCCTCTTCCGATTTTCCATCTGAAGGCGCTTTTTCTTCTTTTGCTGCCTCTTCATACACGACTTCTTCAAGCTCTGGGCTAGAAATGGAAGGAGTCGACGCTTCGACAAAGCAAAACAGCTTGCCGTTAGCCAATGAGTTGGCTAACGCTTGAATTTGGGCATTTTGGCGCTCAAACACCTTAAGTGGTGCTGAAGCGTTCGTCGCACTAAAGGTAGATAATTGACTAAGCAAAGCCAAAGACTGTGAATCTGATTTTGCAAACAAGAAATGTGCAAAATTTAACGCTTCACGTTCATCTTGGAACGACTTTAATTTCCCTTTTCCTTGCTTGTAGTTGGAAAAAGTATAAAGCTCAGATCCGCGTCGAATCGATTTACTGAAGTTATCCTTAATCATTAATTGCTAGCTCTTTATACACGCCATGTAAGTGCTGCTGCCGCCCTAAACTTGTTGTTAGACACATCAAGTTGAAAACAGTGAAAGCCATCCACCGGATTTGTTCTTTGCTCACGCTCTAGTTGGAGAATTTTCCAAAGACCGCTGTTAGCCCCTAAATCACCGACTTCTGTTTCAGTGAAAGAATACTCGCTCTGTTCGTTCACATATTTGTGAATATGATGAATTTCGTTACTCCATTCTTCGACGACATTCAGTGGTGCACCAAACGGGAGGCAGATCTTTGTAAACGAAGTGCGAGCCGACTTTGCTCCAGCTCTCATGAGAAAACGAATACTGTCGCCACATTGTTTATCTAACGTCGATGCATCAATTTGTCCCCATTCAAAAACAAGACCGTCTTTTGAGCTAACGGCTTTGACGAGGAAAAAACTATCATTAATCGAGATTTCCGGCTCTGCGACTTCATCTTGAGTACAAAACGCCGAGGATGAATCTATGCCTAACAACCAAACCCCTGAATCAGAGTACTGCTGAATTAACTTATCGAGTTTGGCTAATGACATCAGAAACGAAGCTCGTCCATACGTATAAATCAACTTAGGCATAGAACTTCTTAATGGGTAGAAGTACCTTTTCAGTTCCTGATACAAAGGAGTGAAATCATCTGACGTTTGTTTTTCTGGCAAAAAAATAAGACAAGGAGCAGGTTCAGACACCTTCTCCAAGTCTGTACGACACCTATTAACAATACCGCAAAGCCGAGAAACTAAGCTTTCTGATTGACTTGATATCATTCGGTTCGCAGGACCCGAAACATACTGCGAACTCTCCATATTCATTTCGTACTTCGATGTTTTCATCAAAACACTGTTTAAATTTTGGTGACCAGCTCTCAGTGATGCCGGTCTAAGCGTAAAAGGCATTCGTATTCCAATTAAAATGAAGCCTTCACTCTCTTGCTAAACTAGTTGAGAGCGATCTTCCCTGCTTTTAAATCAATAGCCGACCCATTTATTGCAATTTGATTGCCTTTAATATTGATTTCGCCAGAGCTAGACATCGTTATCGATGCACCTCCAACTTTAATCTCAATATTCTTACCTGCGCTCAGGGATAATACCTCTCCTACATCAATACTGAGGTTTTTCCCTACGTTATGCGCTTCATTATTATTCACCGTTTCAACTTTGTCTTTTTCCACCAAGATATCGGCACTGTCTTCAACAACAGACTGAAAGTCTTTTTGTGAATGTAGGTAAACCAACTCTTTTCCTGGCTTATCATCAAATCTCAGTTCATTGAAATCACTCGCACCACCTTTCACACTTCGGCTCTTAATGCCACTTTGCGTTTTTTTATCTGGAAGCGCATATGGGGTTGCATTGGCACCGTTATATAGCGCCCCCATAACAATAGGTTGGTCAGGATCTCCGTTAATAAATTCAACGATTACCTCCTGCCCTACACGAGGAATAAATGTACTGCCCCAACCGTTTCCGGCACTTTGCTGGGCAACACGGATCCAACAAGAGCTTTGTGCATCTCGCTTTCCTTCACGATCCCAATGAAACTGAACCTTGATTCGACCATGTTTATCTACATGAATATCGCCCTCAGAAGGTCCTGTAACAATGGCCGTCTGGATACCTTGAACTCTCGGCTTTCCAAGAGGAATGGATGGTCTAAAGAGCTTTTTGACATCCATACAATAGAATTGAATTTCAACGCCCTGTGCCGAGTTACCATGGCTGCCAGTCTGATTAAAAACAGAAGCATTTATGGATACATGAGAAAGAACAAACTCTTTACCAACAAAGGCTTTGTCTTCGTGATCTTCAAATTTGAATGTTTGCCCTGTTGTAAATGTGCGACAACTTGAATTACCAGAAAAGACTTGGCTTTCTCTTTGCAACGACTCAAGGATATGTTGATTGCGAAACGCATACTTATCGGCAGTTTCTTCTTCACCCATGTACTCGTAATATTCACTCATGGGCGGAGTGTAAGACACAGGTTTCATTAATACATTGTGGCTCGGTAAACTATTTGGTTTGAGCATATCGAAGCCAGATAAACAACTTGCTTTAGTCGTAATAGTCTGCGTTTCTTGCCAAGAAGAGATGTGAGCTTGTTCTGAGCTCCCTGTGGTATGAATAACTTCAGCTTCGGCACTCGGTTGGTAAAAGCTCAAATCATCAAATAGCTCTAACTTGTGACCTGATTCCTCATGAAGAAAGCTAAAACCAATCCCCTCTTCAGCCAAAAGCCTTAATACAAAATCGAGGTCTGTTTCATTATATTGAACTTTAAATGTGTACTTCGAATAAGACTTATTGAGCTTTAAATTAAACTCAACAGCATGTTCCCCCAATAATAAAGATACAATTTCTTTAACATCTTTATTTTGGAAGATTCGATTATTTTTCCGATAAGAACAAAGTGCCAACCTAGGCTGAATAGTTAGCTCAATGTCTTTATAATTTTCACCGTCATTACTCGAAGATACTCGGCTACCTAAAATACGGGCGCTAGTAACAACACCGTGGAAATATCTAGGCGTGTCTGTTACTGCTATAGAGTTGTCCATAAGAATGACAGCTGGCTTACCAATTATTTGGCTAAGTTCACCTTGAGTGCCGTTAAAATAGGCTAAAGCTTGTAGTGAGAAAAGTTCTGAAAGCCCTTCATAATATTGAAAGCTATTCAGAATTATTGTGTCATACCCAAATGCGGTGGATATTTTTATAAAATTATTACTTTGTGTCGCTTTTTTCATTACAAACTTCTTACTAAGTTAAACAAGTGCGGGACAATAATGCCCCGCAACATGAATTACATTTGCTGACCTTTAACGCCGCTGTAACCGTAAACAAGAGGAGCAACAACGTTGTTCTTGTCATCAGTTGGAGTAACAGTCATCATCATTTCTGTGTAAGAAATAGTGATTGTCTCAACTGGACGGTCGTCTTGGATAGAAACAGCGTAGTTTGAAATCATTGCATCAGTAAGTTCGATCTTCATGATTTCTTCCACTTTTTCACCTTGCTTAGTGATGTGGAATACAGCTGGTTTACCTTTACCGATTGTCGCTTCTTTGAATAGATCTGGAGAAGCGCGGTCTTGCAGTTTAGTGATAGTCAAGTCGTACAAACGAGTAGAACTTGCTTCACGGTCTTGAGCAGTACCTGTGTAAGAAGTAATTTCACGACCTACGCTCCAATCAACAGAAAGTAGAGTGATCAGATCCTTGTACTGCTCAGCAGTAGCTTCACCTTTAATATCCGCGTATTTAAGGTATGTATTTGCCTGCATGCTAATCTCCTATAGCATTGATAAATTCAACTCATATTTATGAGCAAGTAATTGCCCTTAACCAAATAAATTGGTGAAGGGTTGTTAATTATAAATTAGTCATTTGCGACTGATTAAATACGCGTTTTTATAACTTATATTCAATCAATTTAATAGCTTAAATTAATAAAAAAGCACTTAATTTGAATTGCACCGCAATTAAATTTGCTATTGATAATTCGCTTATTCGACATTTATAGAAATAGTATTTACATCACCTAAAACCGCTACTTTATTAATAGCTTTATCGTTAGAAATTGCTTTTAAAACTTCATCAGATATTTTTGGCAATAGGCTATTTTGAATAATGGTTTGGATTGCCCTAGCACCGCTACCTTCTTCATTACAATTATCAATTAAGCTAGAAATTAACTCATCAGAGTAATCAAATTCTGCGTTGTAATTTGATGAAATACGCTTTCCAATTTTATTCAATTGAATTCCAGCAATACCTTGCAATACTTCTCGGTTAAGTGGGATATATGGAATCACATTAACTCGACCTAAGAAGGCTGGTTTAAAGCTTTCTAATAAATCGTCTCGTAGTGCCGTTTTTAAACCATCAATGTCGGGGGCTAGTTCAGGGTCTTGGAAAAGCTCCATTGTTGTATCTGTTCCAGCATTGGAGGTCATGATGATAATGGTATTTCTAAAATCAATATCACGCCCCTCTCCGTCTTTGATGGTTCCTTTATCAAACACTTGATAAAACACATCTTGGACGCCTGGGTGAGCTTTTTCCATTTCATCTAGAAGAATAACGCTATATGGTTTTCTTCTTACAGCTTCCGTGAGTACTCCACCTTCACCATAGCCAACATACCCTGGAGGTGACCCCAGTAGTAATGAGACTTTGTGCTCTTCTTTAAACTCAGACATGTTGATGACAGTGACATTTTCCTCACTACCATAAACCTGTTCAGCAATTGCTAGCGCGGATTCGGTTTTACCTACGCCACTTGGTCCCGTAAGAAAAAATATACCATTAGGCTTAGTTTCTTCGTTAAGCTGGGCGCGTGCAGTTTTGATAACTTCAGACATCGTATGTAATGCATGATCTTGACCAACCACACGTTCACACAACTTGTCTTTTAATGATAAAAGGCTAGTAATCTCATCGTTTTGAAGCTTTCCTAGCGGGATTCCCGTCCAATCAGATACTATCTCAGAGACCAGCGCTTCGTTAACGTGTGAAAAGACCATTGGCGTCTTGTTTTCTGCCAGAGTTGCTTCGACTTCGACTAATCTTTCTAAAGCACCGTCTTTTTTCTCTTCAAGAACTTCAAGTTTCAACTGCTTGGATTCGTCTACCAAGTTGGATTCTGTTTCCCAGACCGTTTTCAGTTCAGCGATTTCGTTCGTTAAAGCGTCGCTTTCTTCGTTTAGCTCAGCCAAAACTTCGGTGTGTGCATGACCAAGCGCCTGTTCTTTTTCGAGCTGGGCGATTTGTGCCGTTTTTTGCTCTAATGTCTTCTCAAGAGACTCAAGCTGCCCCGGTGTCGCAGACTGGCTTAGTGCCACTCTTGAACACGCTGTATCGAGAACTGAAACGGCTTTGTCCGGTAGTTGACGTCCATTAATATAGCGATTAGATAAATACACTGCCGCTTTTAAGGCTTCATTTGTAATATGTACGCCGTGGTGTTCTTCCATAACAGGTACGAGTCCGCGCAACATTTCTACTGCGAGTTCCGGAGCGGGCTCATCCACTTGAACAACTTGGAATCGTCGGGTTAACGCGGCGTCTTTCTCTACATATTTTTTGTATTCAGCCCACGTCGTCGCGGCGATGGTTCTCAATTCTCCTCGAGCCAAAGCTGGCTTAAGAATGTTTGCGGCATCGCTTTGACCAGCTTGCCCACCACTTCCTATTAACCCATGAGCTTCATCGATGAACATGATAATTGGCGTCGGTGATTCATTGACCTCTTTAACAACCGATTTCAGGCGATTCTCAAATTCACCCTTCATTCCAGCACCAGCTTGGAGTAATGCTAGGTCAAGTGACTTAATCGATACACCTTGAAGCGCTGGAGGAACATCTCCTTGCACAACTTTGAGCGCAAGACCCTCAACTACCGCAGTTTTACCAACACCGGCTTCACCCGTTAAGATTGGGTTGTTTTGACGGCGTCTGAGTAAAATATCTATCATCAGTCGGATTTCGTTATCTCGACCTACGACAGGATCAATGTCTCCCTTCTTTGCCTGCTCCGTTAAATCAATGGTAAATTGGTCCAAAGATTTTGTAGATGCTTTCTGCGCTGGCGCTTTTTCTGCAACACTTCGCTCTTCGCTTTTCCAAAACTGCAGTAACGTTTCTGGAGTAACTTTATCTAACTCATTGCCAAAGGCGGATGAAACCGCAAATAATGTATCGTCATTCAACAATGCATAAACTAGGTGTACAATATCGATCTGTTCATCTGAGAAGTCGATACTTGAAGCCATCCACGCACTTTTTAAGATAGTCACCGTGTGTGCAGATAAGCCAGGTACGGTTTGGCAGCCTGTTTTGAGTTTTTCCAAACTTTTTTGGATATCATCTTCTAACTTGAATACATTTAGGTCGAAATGATCAGATAGAGTCTGAATTGTTGAGCCTTGTTGTTGAAGTATAGAAACCAGCCAGTGTGTCATTTCAATACTATGGTGAGTTCGGCTGCTCGCTAGCGCTGCCGCTTGTTCTAATGAAGATTTCGCATCACTAGAAAGCCTCTCTACTAACGCGGTTAGAGATAAAGATGTCATTGATATTTCCTTATATATCGCCTAACTGATATTGCTTAAATTCGAATTGTGATGGTGCCGCTTTCTGAACGTTTGTGAGGTGCCAGTACGCTTCCCAATGCTAGCCTTCCCCCCCCTTTTTTGAGTTGTACTTTAGGAAGGTGTCTGTATTGGGCGGTTAGGCTCCATTCAACAGAAGCGGTATTCCCAAGTAAGTCTTTGCACAACGCCTTAATTTCACGAATTCGTTCGCCATTGGGCATCATGCCGTGTACCTGTTCTTGCCCTTTAGCAACAAACTCAACCATGAAACCTGCATTGACATTCCATGCTTTTCTTCCGAGGCTCGCCCCACGCCCAAGTTCTGAATACTGCCCCTCAGGTAGGCGCTTAGAACACAAACGTGTTTGCTCACATTCCGTTAGATGCATCCACTTACCTTTAAAGTCGCGAATGATCACATCACAACCGGAAAGAGATTCCATACATGCTTGGATAGATCCTCGGCTTTTCACCGGCTGGCTGAATAAGCCTCCCCAATGAATTGCTCTCTCTCCCAAGCCTCCTGTTAAGGATTCCAATACTTGATTCCATGAAGAAAACTCATTCACAGAAACTTTCCGGTGCTGCACCGCAGGCTGGAAGCTTTGCCAAGTTCGATAGAAAAGAGACAGAATTCGATGGTTAAAGATATCTAAAAAATCCTGGAGCGTAGGATCGCTATCCTTGAGTCTTTGTAAGATCAATTCACTGTAATGCTTAGGTAAAACACCATTTTCACCAGTTAACCCAATCAGATTCGTCATTACGATTAAACTCTGATTGCGCTTTGATTCCACTGTTGTGAATTCACCTACTTCGTATCCCAATTGTTGAGCAACTTTCAGCTCTATAGTTTCTTGGCTTGGTAAATGATCGGTCCCTAAATTCGCATTAGACTTCAGCAGAAACTGCTCAATTAAGTGTAAAGATTCAAAAAGCTGCTCTTTGTCTAGTGCCCCTATAAAGTTCTCTCGCTTCATAGCAGTACCTTTTCACCGCATAATGCTGGCCAGCAATGAAATACATCGCCCGACCCTTTCAAAGTAATGCGCAGTTTTGTAAATGTGTTAATTTCTGCGAATTGAGCAAAGTATGTCGACAGAACATTTCCTAGCAGGAATATCTGCTCTTTAGATTGTGCACTTTCAGAAACTTCGAGCGTAATTTCGGTCCCGTGGCAAAAACCCACTCGTCCCTTTTGATTCACCCGACCGGTTGCTGGCTCTACTTTCATCGACACGATAGAGTCGATCATAGACTTAGACTCTGGCGACGCTTTGAAAGCGTACAGATTCAACGTCTCTCTTAACGTTTGAAGCCCGCCTTCATCTGAAAAATGTGACAACGTAAGTAACTTTGCGAATTGCCACCTTGAGCTTGAATCCATTGAAGGCCTTATGGTTTCTGTCGGGGCGACTAAACATCGTAAGCTGTCAAAATTATCTTTAACATCCGGCATATTGACGGTCGGCATGCCGCCACCGAAAGGCAGTTTTTTGGGAAGATTTCGGTTACAACACCAAGCCTGAGCCGACATGACCCAATTATCACTTCCTTCAGGCGCAAAAATTTTATGGTCTTTATCTATAAATGAAACGTAAACATCGCGCCCAGGTTCATCAAAACCTCCCGCCCAACTTTTGTCTTCTCTTCGCATGCTCCAAAAAATCTCATGCTCAGATAGATAGTTTGTATGCTCACCAGCATAAAATGGTGGAAGGCTTTGGTATTTCATTTGCCAACTTCGCACACCAATTTCTTGAATGCTGACCACTTCTGTCGTGTCAGGTTCTAAATGTTCAGGGTGCAACGGAAACTCGTATTCCGACGCCACAACTCTTGTCGGCTCCATAGCATGGCTGAACATATTGATGACAGGTGTACAACCTAATAGAACGCTGTCTTTTGTGACCTGCTTTTCAAGCCAATCGCAGCTTTGATCGAAGTAAATCCAAATCTCAGCTTCGTCATTGCTACCAAACCAAGCTGGATCGAGGCTAATAAGATCAGAAAAAAGAAACTTTTCAGGAAATAAGAAATATTCAACCAACAACCTACTTCCAACAAAGCTTCTCTTACTGTAAGGCACCACAGAAAATTCATCGGTATACCCGACAGGGCTAACGTGCCTCGGTGTAAGCTGACGCGTTGTTTCATCATCAACGACAACAGCCATACCAATCGAAGATTGCAGTAATAATTGCAGAAGGCGGTAGGAAACTTGAGGCTGACCATTAAAGAAAAGCCGTAATGAATCAAAACCTAACTGGCTCAATTCAATTTCTTTGCTCGCACCTTTTAAAGTGAGCTTTAAAACTGACTTTGCTTCTTTTTCAATGTCCAGTAGCTGCCCACGGAAAGGGGCATTTTCAAACGATGCTTCACTAATATTTATTGGTAGCACATCTGTTTTGTAGCACGTCTTAAACTGACAAGACTTAAAACCCGGCGCTTCAAGTGATACAGCCTCACCTTGCTCGACAGTGACTTTCGATGTTGCCGATTCGTCGCTGTCAATTTTGATCACACTCATCGAAGGAATAGGTGCATGAAAATCTGGGAATAGCTGCCCGATCAAAGCTTCTGTCAACTGAGGAAAACTGTTATCTAAACTTTGCCTAATTTGGGCAGTCAGAAAGGCGCAACCTTCCAAAATCCTAGCTACATGTGGATCTTCTACTTGTTCTTCACTAAGTTTAAGTCTTGCTGCAATTTTGGGATAAGTGCTTCCAAACTCCTGGCCTTTATGACGCAAGTAAGCAAGTTCGCGATTGTAATACTTGAGAAACTCATCACTCATGCTGTTTCACTCACTTTAATTCCTAGGCTCACTGGTTCTACTTCTGAATCCAGTACCAGTTCATGATGTTTTTGACCGAGCTCATAAACTGCACTTATCCGCAATCGCAACACTCGATCGACATCATCTTTGTCATTAATTATTGACACGGAAACATCCTTAAACCTTGGCTCAAACTCCAAAAGCGTATCTTTTACAATTTTGCAGAGGTGCTGCTGCCCATCTTTGCTACTAAACGGCATAGATGAAAAGTCTGGTAGACCATAAGTAAGCAGAGATTGTCTAAGTTCGGGTAAAGAGTTATCCACTTTTACCCAACTTAGCCTTGTGTTTAATAACGCTTCCACATCTCTAATTAAGCCACGGACAATCTGCTGATTGTTAAGCGGAAAATGTACATCAGCAGTATTCCTTGGATCATGATCAATGAGCTTGTCTAATAGAGAAACACCACTACTAACGTGAGCACGCTTTTCCATGATGCTTTACTACGCTTCAGTCGTTTGTGGTTCAGACTCAATTGACGTAACCGTCGCTAGCGGTAACGCTCCTTCTCCGGCTAACCAAACTTTTTGACCTAAGCCGGCAAATACCGACTCTCCTGACACAGGTTTCCAATCGGTTTCTTTTCCGAGTTTATTACCGTCAGTTTCGCTACGAGCGTAGGTCAGCGGAATGTGAGCTTCGCCTTCAATTACGCCCTTAATTTCAAACTCAACAGGACGCCAAACTGTCTCTAGTAGGTTGGTGGCTGGTTTGATATTGAGGTAAACCAATTGATCTAGTGGTGCTAGGTAGTAGTTGCCTGTTGAACTGAATAATTCAATAAAACCGTTAAGAGAGTCATCTATATCACGGACATCTTCGTACTGCGTGCCATTGATTAGCAGTGGGGTACTAGGTCGCAGTTCTTCAAGCGCCTTACTAATTGACTCAACGTCGTCTTCTTTTTGTTCATGGATCGCTAAATTCAGTTCAGTCAACTTTGCGTATTGCTCTTCATTTGAGCCAAGGAAGTTTGCCGTCGCACCGCCTTGGAAGAAATCTACTCGCGCCTGAGCCGCTTTAACTAAATGCCTAATCTGGCTAGCACCAGCCAAAAACTCGGGGAACAGCTTTATAGCTTGCATTAACTGTTCATCTGCTCTCTCTAACTGCCCGTCTATACACAAAAGCTCAATGAAATAGCTACGAAGGGCTGCATCTTTTGGATTGGATTTAATAGACTGAATTACAGAATCAATCGTTTCTTGTAACTTTGCTTGACGTAATAGTTGCTGCCAATCTGACATGTGACTTTCCTTATTTATAACGCTTTATCTGGAGAGAGCTCTGTTATTAACCGAACACTTGAGACCATCTGATCAAGTTGAAAGTGCGGTCTTAAATGTAAAATTGAGTAATAGTGTCCGGGACTGCCTTGTTTTTCTTTTACTTGAATTCGAGCCTCATTGAGTGGGTACTTAGCCCTTAATTCGTCTGAAGCTTCATCTGACGCTGTTGTGTACTGATGCAGCCAACGTTGAAAATCACTTTCAATTGACACTGCATTTTGATAGCTCCCGACTTTATCTCTTCCCATTACTTTTACGTAATGAGCAATACGCGAAACACAAAGGGTGTATTGCAGCATTGAGGAAAGTCGCGAGTTGACGGTAATTCCTTTTTCTTTGAATGATTTGGGTTTATGCAAAGATGAATTCGAAGTAAATGCAATAAGTGGGCTATCTGATACGGGAGACAATGGTATAAAGCCACAATCTGAAAGCGCCAACTCTCTCGATTCAGAAACCTGATAATTGACTGGAGAACGATATCTCTTAGCCTTTCCTGGAAATTGAGTTTGGCTATTTACAGGAGGCATAATGACGCCTTGCCCATAACTTCCCGCCTTAAGCCCCCTTATATGAGCAAACCAGCCTGATTCGCTATAAGCTCTTAAAACCGTAGCGGCAAAACAAAAAGAAGCACTTCCCCAAAGGAAGTCATTTTCTGAATCACTGACTTTTTCTTTGAATGCGAAAGCTTCCAATCGACTTCCATCATATTTATATGGCTGCCTCATCAAAACATAAGGTACTGTAACGGCGACAAATTTGGCATCTTCACTTGCCCTTACTGCGCGCCAATTCTCATATTCCAACTGGTCGAATTGAGCTTGCACATCCAAGATCGTTGCCAGCTCGGAAAACGTGTCGACACCGAATAAACTCGGCGTTGCTGACACTAAAAATGGACAAAACGCAGCCGCCGCTGTTTGAGCAATCTTGCGGACTAATGTCATGTCTCTATCAAGTTTGTTTGTTCCCGCTTGATGTGAAATGCAATAGTCCCCGACAATCAACCCAAAAGGTTCTCCGCCGGGAGTAGAAAACTCGTTCTGATAAATAAGTTTGAACAGGCTACTTTGATCAAATTCAATTGCGCGCTGGCTATCACGCCGCAATTCTTCCCAACTGCATGACAATACTTTGATTTTTGATTCTTGCTCGGAACCAAAGCTTCCTTTTTGATTAACCAAATACTGCACGCCACGCCAACTTGATTCCAATTGCTGAAAACAATCATGGTGGAGAATCGCGTTTAATTGCTCATTCAAAATTTCATCGATTAAATCAATAACGCTCACTAGGCTTTGATTCATATCTTCAGAATTAGAAATATTGTTAGCATCACACCAAAAACGCAGCGAGTGCGAGTCGGACTGAATATCTAAGAATCGATCTATCCAAAGGGCATCTAACGTTGGTTCATTTGGCTTCTGTACGTCATGAACAAGCTGATCTGGATCTGCAAATTGAAATTCTGTCATAATTATTGCGGCTGACCCGAAGGTCAGCCATTTTCATCATTAGCTTCCTGACTCAGGAATTTTCGCAACTAAGCGCAATGATGCTGTCAGTTCTTCCATTTGCAGCCAAGGCTTCAACCATGCTACGGCATTGTATGAACCTGGACTTCCTGGAATTTCTTTCACTTCCACTTTTGCGTCTGCCAAAGGATATCTCGCGCGAATTTCCTGACCACCACCTTCCGATGCATTCACATAAGTGAGAATCCAGCGGTTTAGCCAAGTTTCAACATCTTCTGCTTCCATAAAGCTACCAATCTTGTCTCGAGCCATCACTTTCAAGTAATGGGCAAAACGAGATGTCGCCATCATATATGGAAGACGTGCGGAGATAGCTGCGTTAGCCGTCGCATCTGGGTTATCGTATTTGGCAGGTTTTTGACAAGTTTGAGCCCCAAAGAATACCGCGTAGTTCGTATTCTTGTAGTGACAAAGAGGCAAGAAACCCAATTTGCCAAGTTCTGATTCTCGGCGGTCTGTTATCCCAATTTCTGTTGGGCACTTCATGTCCGGATCGCCATCATCACTCTGGAAGAAGTGTGTCGGTAAGTTTTCAACACGACCACCACCTTCAGCACCACGAATAGCAGTACAGAAACCATATTTAGCGAAAGCATCGGTTAGTTTTGCGCCCATTACATAGGAAGAGTTCATCCAGCAGTAATCGTTGTGCTGAGCGTTGATTGCGATACCAGATACTGGGTCTACATCAAACTCTTCGTAACCAAACTCTTCAACAGGTGCTGTTGCTTCACCATATGGAAGACGAGCAAGTACTTTAGGCATTGTTAGAGAAACAAAACGAGAATCATCACTTTCACGGAATGAACGCCACTGTGCATACTCTAAAGATTCAAATACTTTCTCTAGATCTCGCGGCTTAGACAATTCTGTCCACTCATCAAAACCAAACAATGCTGGTGAAGCGGCGGATAGGAAAGGCGCAAAACCTGCTGCAGCTACATTAGACATTAAGCCCAATGTCTCAATATCTTCAGGGTGATTAGTGAATTCGTAATCACCGATAATTGCACCATAAGGTTCACCACCAGCACTGCCAAACTCAGACTCATAAACTTTCTTGAAGATCTGGCTTTGATCGAACTCTACCGCTTTACTCAGATCTTTGTGCAGCTCTTTTTTGGTTAGACTCATCAATCGAATCTTAAGCGTTGAACTGGTTTCTGAGTTAGACGTAAGGTAATGCAAACCGCGCCAAGTACCTTCAAGCTTTTGAAGTTCAGGGTGATGCATCACTTCAGCAAGCTGTTTAGAAATCTTAGCATCTAATGCTGAAATGGCTTCGCGGAACGTTACCGTTAAGTTCTTGTTCCATGTAACTGTACCTTTCATCGCTTCTTCAGTTAATGTTTTGATTAACTCTTCAGCGCGAGAAGCTTCGGTTTGCTTAGTTGCACCGATGGCTTGGTCTAAGAAAGATACGCTCTGTTCACCAGTAGTAGGATCTAACTGCTGCTCAGTTTGAGTGCTCATTTACTCACCTCCTTCTTTCTTGTCACCAGAACCATCTTCGTTCAGGTTCAATTCACCCGCCAACTGGCTCAAGTTGTCGGTATTATTCAGAACAGATTCAAGGACATCTTCAAGCTCCTCTGAACGGTCCACTTTTGTCATAAGATCACGAAGCTTATTACGCGTTTCCATTAACTTACGTAGTGGGTCAACTTGGTTAACAATCGAAGCTGGCTCGAAATCCTTCATCGATTTAAACTGCAGATCAACAGTGAATGTTGAATCATCATCAGCTAACTTATTGTCAACCTTGAAAGAAAGGCTCGGGCTCATCTTTTTCAAAACATCATCAAAGTTGTCTCGATCAATTTGAATAAAGCGACGATCTTTCAAAGGCTTCAGAGCTTCTGTGTTATGACCTGCGAAATCACCCATAACGCCTAGAACAAAAGGCAGCTCTTTTTTTAGTGAAGCATTTTCAGTTTCTACGTCGTACGTAATATGGACACGAGGCTTCCTTACTCGTGACAGTTTCGAGTGGATACTCGTCATAGGACTCTCCCTTTTTTGTTATTCACCATTTTGGTCTACTATGCCAACCAAACGGAAGTAGCCATTCTTGGCTTCTCCATCAGAAATAAGCTCTGCCAGTAGCTCCGGCAAAGGCATATCACACCACCTCACCACCTGTTCGATTGAGTACGAAACGGGAGAGTGTGGTTCAGTTTCTTTAAAAAATTCCGCTATCTTTTGTAGTTGTTCAATTGCGTGTTCCCTAGACGCTAAATTGGCAGCAAGTAGCTGCCCTGCTTGAACTGGCGTACTTGCTTCAACGGTGTCAGATTCCTCTGTATCCGTTGGTAAATCTTCCAATACGGGTTCAGCTTCCGCCTTTAGCTTGTCGCCCGCCAAGTGATTGAGCGCAGATTGAATAGCTTCAAGCTTCTTTTGGATATGAGAGCTCGGCATAACCTCACCACAAGCCTCATCCATGGAATGGCTGTATCGATCAAATGCAGCAATTGCCTGCTCTAATTCACTGCCCAGCTGCAAGTAAAACTCTTTTGATGTTTGCGCTACGGCATCTTGAATTGATTTGAGATCAACGGCACCTGAATCAATTTTTTGACGTTTCTTGTCTTCGTCTAATCTTTCTAAATCGATGGCTTGCTGATATTCCCAGTAAGCATAGGACTGACCGGTATAAGCTTCTGTTAATGGAATGGATGAAATAGGAAACAGTAGTGTCCCTTCCTTCTCCATACCATTCAGACCAATAATTGGCGTAACGCGTGTTTCTATTCCATCTTCGTCGGGCATTGGATGCAGCGTTTCCCAAAACCCTTCAATCAAACCTGCTGCCAGAGAATAACCTTCGGCAAAACCTTTGAATCCATACGCTCGGGTCATCGCTTCGATTAACCATGCTACGAGTTCTAAGTCTTTGGATTGCCCCGTAAGTTGTTCAGGCACTGTCTCTAGGAAACCGCTCCATAAATTGACATAGCTCGACAAAGGCTCTTCTGAAATGACCGCATTTCGCTCTTCATTTCGGGCAACCATTCTCAAATCTTTCAAGCGAAAATAGGCAGACTGAGGGCTGATATCTGACCTTGGATCTGTACCCGATGGAAGTTCTGTTGAAATAGGCAAAAGTGCCTGCTCTATCCATTCAAAATCTGACGCTTCATACACCATGGTTAGCGACCTCTTGCAAAAATAGGAACGGTTGCATCATTCGATTGTGCGACTTCTGCGGAATACTCAGCTGCCATCGCCTTTATAAGTGCACATGTCACGTTATCTTGCGCGCCGCGAACTAATGCGGAATGCATTAAGGCTAACCCTGACTGGCTTACTGCGTCAGCTTGTAACGTTCGTGATATTTCTGAATTGTTAAGCTCTTTGGTTAACCCATCACTACACAAAAGAAACTGATCGCCCGGCACCAACTGACCTGATACCTGATCTATAACGACATCAGGTTCAACGCCGATGGCTCTCGTTATCACATTGGCAAGCGGGTGGCTCTCTGCATCATCGAAGTGTAATAACCCTTGATCAACCAAATCCATAACTTGGCTGTGATCACGAGTTTTTTGTACAAGTTGGTTGTCTCTCATCAAGTAAATTCGACTGTCTCCTACCCATAGGCAGTGATAGAAGCCATCTTGTATGTATAACAAAACCAATGTT
Source organism: Vibrio penaeicida (assembly GCF_019977755.1). Lineage (NCBI taxonomy): Bacteria > Pseudomonadati > Pseudomonadota > Gammaproteobacteria > Vibrionales > Vibrionaceae > Vibrio > Vibrio penaeicida. Next base: position 2,118,854 of record NZ_AP025144.1, read on the forward strand.
GTTCCCATGGTTTTGCCGTCAAGGTTTGATTTCGCGTATTCATAAATTGACTGGTTAGCTTGAAGTACTGCGCGTCTTAGATCGTCAATTGCAAAGTCTTGATGCTCATTTGCATACTTTTCGATGGTATCGACCAGCATTTGACTCGCGATGTCACCAGCTTCATGCCCTCCCATTCCATCTGCTACTACCCAAACTCTTTTAGCAGACAAATCAAGAAGTGAGTCTTCATTGTAAGGTCTCACTTTCCCCGGGTGGGTTTTTGAAAAGGTAAAGATATTCCAATTCATAATGTTTTACTCCTTACCAATTCCATTGGTCCCAATTGCCATCCAACATGGCTGAAAACTGCCCAACGGCTGGTAAGCCATCGGTAAAGGTCGAAATAGCCGGAATACTTTCCGATCCTTCTGTCCACCAGAAACACGTTCTTGGAAGTTGTGTTTTCAATAAATGTTGAAGGAGATGCTCTCCTTCTAACGGAATTTGTTCTTCGTAAATGAGGTTTTGAAATTCACCACTCATTGGCGTTGCTTTTAAAACCGGATCGCGAGATAGAACCGCTTCCCACGCTTCGTTTAGCAACTGAGTATTCCATTGCTCTATCTGGAAATTATCCTCAAGTACAGCTAGCGCCTGTTCTTCAGCCCTCTCACTCCAAGCTCTATCCAACCAGTATGAAATTGCCGTTCCGTCTACAGGTCGTGCTAACGTAAAAAAGTAATAGCGACCTACCGAATCTACGCTGGGAATCATCGTGCCAATCATGGCTTTTTCACCACAAACGTTGGCGGGTAATGCAAAGTTCCAAATCGGCGCATTCATGTAATGGTTTGTCCAGCTTTCTTCTAACTGTTCACGGCTAACCGCTAAAATCGCTTGCTGCCAATCTTGCCAAGTTTTTAGAAAATCCAATGGCAGGGACTCTTGGATAAAGTCCCCTTTTGCTGGAATTTTCCCAAAATAACCCCATTGCTCTGTTATAAGGTTTGAGGGCATGAGAAACGCTCCATATCGTTCGACCAAAATGGATTTATTGTGCTGGTTGGGATCAACTCCAACTGAACTTTATTGCCTTTAAGATCAATCATTACGATGTTGTCTTTTCTTGTTTCAGGGCGTGCTTTAAGGGATTGATCCAGCATTTTATAAAGCCCCCACTGTCCTTCGTAGGTATGAGATATCTCTCGCGAGGAGTTCGGCGGTATAAATATAATGCGCGTTTCTGAACTGCTTGAAGGCCACGACAAACTTTGTGTCCTTTCAGGTCCATGGCTATAAACCAACTTTTGAGAACCCAGCTCAAGCTTAAATTTTGAGATGTGTTGATCGAGGTATTTCGGTCTCAACCCAAAATCGATCTTGACTGAGTTATCTGATTCGAAAAACGTTTGGCGTATCTTTTCTGCGCGCTGGAATACAACAAGAGTTTCTTGGCTAACACCGATTTCTTTTTCAAAACGCCAATTACGCCCAGATGTATCAACAAATGGTTCTAAGTAATCAGTGAAGAAACTGTCTAACGTTCCGCCGTAACCAAAGAAGCGTTTGAAGTCTTTCAGGTTCACTTCTCTTTTAGCCGCTGGGCTAAACGGATAGCGTCCCTTAATACTACGCTCGTACGCCTTCACCACTTGTGATTTCCAAATCTGATTCAGGTGTACCTGCGAGCCCTTCTCCGCCAAGCGTGTTGATTCATGAGATAAGCCTACTAACCATCGGTTGAATGGTGAAGGTAAGATGGCATTTGTGCGTTTAAGCGAGCGAGCGACGTCTTCAGTCACCGTGCCATCTAAAATGCTCTTGTAGGCTAATTTCTGATTATTACCTGAACTGGAAAGATCAGCTAAGTACTCACGTAGACCAACTAAAGACTGGTTGATAAGCTCAAAGTCTTGCTGCTCAATCTTAACAATACCTTCAAATGCCCTTTCTACTTCTTTGCCCGGAAGCGAAATAGCAAGATTAGTATTCTCTGTAGGCATAAAGCGCCCAATAGCATTCTTCTTATTATGAAGAGCGACATCTGCAGCTTTCGTCGCGACTTCCGCAGCAACTTTCTCATTCTGGCTCAGTGAAACTTTTGTAAGTGACACTTCTTTTTGTACCGCTTTCAAGAAGGACTCAATGGGTCTTTCTGAGCTAGAAAGTATACGGCTTTGAATCAGGCTTAACTCTAAGCTTGGGGTCGCTTTAAGAGAGATATCATTAATTAGGGATTCCCACTCATAAATGTAATCTCGGTAGTATCTCTCGCGTACGCCCTTAACGGCCAAATCATGATCGACAGTATGAATATTAATGTTGTCTCCATACACCCAGTTGTCTTCCATTAAGTTCTTCACCGTACGGCTTATTTGCATTTGGAAAATACTGTGGAAGCCATTGAACGTATAGAAACCAGGAACACCTGCAGATAGGGGCTTTCCACTCTTTCTTTCAAATTGACTCAGACTCTGAGATCCCAATACATCGGTAAGTCTGAAAGATGGAACGTGGCTTTTAATAAACTGTAATTTCATACGCTGATATGCACGCTCTGCCAAAGGCAGCTGCGTAAGAACATTCCGCGCATCTCTAACCGCATCGTGGTTAACGTACAGCCCTATATCGTCATTTAGCAGTAGGTTTTTGGTGTGCTGCATGAGCGAAGCGCGCTTTTCTTCATTGAACTCCCCAGGGAAATTCTTTTCGAAATAAAGCTCAAACCAACTTTCTACATGAACAAGATCAAATCTCTCTGTATTGAACAGCATCAAATAGGTTTTTAGTGTTTCATACAGGTATTCACGGTGCGCTTGATTTTCATTCATTTCTTCAATCAACGCAGATTCTAAAAGCTTAGAAAAGTACCCCTTTAACGCTTGGTGATACGCCGCTTTTGCAGGCTGACCTATCTTGTCGCCTTGGTACAAACCAAACTTCTTAATTCCATCGACATCTTCGTAGTAACCCGCGTAACCCATTGGTAATTGCATGACTTTGTCGAGCAGTGCCAATGACTCAATTAGATTGTCTTCAAAGTTAAAATCAATGCGTTTCACTTGACTGTCGATTTCTGCAATCCTGCTGTCCGACTCATCAATAAGCTGCTGATTCCATTGAAAGCTTTGGAACCAAATCGCACCAAATGCCGCAACACTGGTCAGGCTCAGTGCCAATGCGCCATGTTTCACCCAACGGTTTTGTTTTTGATGGTGACGGTTAACGCTGCCAAGGTACTGCTCTTTAAAAATGATGTCTTCAAACAAAGAGCGAATAAAGTAGCTTACCGACTCTTTAGAGCTTGTTTTAAGAGATAGCTGAGACAGTCCAAGACCCGATGAAGTTTCATTCATCACGCGGTCTATAGGCATCCCCTCTTGCACCGAACTAACGACAAATACACCACGGATCATCGTTGACTCTTCAAATGCATTTTTGGCAAAAATGTCACTTAAAAACTCATCAGCATTGGCTTGAAGCATACGAAGTTGTTTGGGGAATTCAAAAATCAGCGCGCGTTTATCTAGATCGGTTTCTTGCTCAAGGCGCTTGTTCATGCGCTTATCTAGACTCTCGAGCATGTGGTGGAATTCTTTGTTGAAAAGAGAGATGACGCCTTTTTCGTCATCACAAGATTCTGGGAACATGAACCCAAGTAGCTGATCTCTTTCCTCATCTTCTAAATCGGCAAAGTACTCATTAAAGCCTGCAATTAAATCCGCTTTAGTGAATACAATGTAGATAGGAAATTGCATTCCTAACTGGTTTTTTAGTTCTTGAATACGTGCTTTGATTGCTCGAGCATGCATTCCTCGCTCAGTACGAGTTTGACTCATTAAACTAACCAAGCTAACGGCTACTATTGCTCCGTTGATTGGACGCTTGGTTCTGTATTTCTTAAGTAAACCTAAAAAGCCTAACCATGCTTTAGAGTCTTTTTCTGAGTGGCTGTCTTGGGTTGTATAACGACCCGCAGTGTCGATAAGCACCGCTTTGTTCGTAAACCACCAATCACAATGTCTCGTTCCGCCAATTCCAGAAAGAGGGTCTTGCCCTAAACTGTCAGACAGTGGAAACTCCAAACCAGAATTTGCTAACGCTGTAGTCTTACCCGTTCCTGGAGGACCGATTAAAACGTACCACGGGAGCTTGTATATACTTTGTTTTCCGCGCTTGCCGGATTTGTTTAATACTTGGATCGCTTGGTCAATTCGACCTTTTAACAGATCAATCTCCGCTGCCGATTCTTCATCTTCTTGTGCGTTAACTTCAAGTAGCGATTGTATGCTTTCGTCTTCTTCTTTTTTCTCTTTCTTTTGTTGACGAATATTAACCACACCCCAGATGAACATAAGACCAAGTAAGACTAGAAATCTCGATGTTTCACTCTTTAGAGGCTCATGACCCGCTACCGCGATCAGAGGTCCAACTAGCCAGATCATTAAAGAAAGGGCAATCAAACCGATTAAGCCAACGAACCACTTTTGGCTGACAAATTTACCTACCGCTTTCAAACTCACTGTTCTTCTCCTGCTGCTCTCTGAACCACCATTAAGTCAATCTCGACTCGTCGGTTTTTCGCACGATTTGCCTCTGTATCGTTCTCAACAAGAGGTCTTGCATCCCCCATTCCTTCAGGAATCAATCGGCCAACCAAGTTACTGCTCGACGCAAGGTGATTTGTAACTGATGTCGCTCGTGCAAGAGATAAATGCCAATTAGATGGGAATTTACTGGTAAAGATGGGTTTGTTGTCGGTATGCCCCACAATCATGATTCGACCTTTGGTCCCTTCAAGTGAGCGCCCTACTTTAGACAATACCGGACGAATGTGCTGTACGAGTTCCGCGCTTCCGGAATCAAACAGTTCATTGGCTGAGAAAGAAATTCTCACGCGATCTGGCAATTGTTGAATTTCAACCATCCCACGTTCTGTTTCTGTCGCTAAATAGTCTTGAATGCGCTTAGCCACAGGCGCAACATCTGCCAAAGGTGTTGATTCGGTTATCTCTACTGAAGGGATAAGGTTAAGTAGGTTTGCAAATGTTTGATTGGACTCTTCGTTGATTTTGTAATTGAACCCCATATACGTTGCAGCCAATAATGCGCCTGCAATTGATAAGGTTACCCATACAGGTGTGCTTTCCGTCGTCTCTTCACCGATACGAACCTTATCTTGCCAACCGTCACTAAGTACTTTTGGTGGGCGCTCGCTTACAGCAGTAATAACATCATGCACTCTTAGCCTAAGACTGCGGTGAGATTCGATCCCATTCTTTTCAAGACGGTAACGCCCAACGAACCCTAAGGACATACAAATATATTGAAGCTGAAGAATATCTAAACTTTCCGTAGGAGCAGACATGGCTTTGTCGAGGAAGTCATAGAATTGTTCTCCACCTTGCGTATTAGAGTAAAAAGTAGAGAGTAGAGAATTGTCCACCCAGATAGATTGACCACCCCAAACCGTATTCAAAACGGTTTCATCAATAAGGCAGCACAAACAAAATCGTGCCGTATCAATATCTTGGTTACGAGCATTTTGTAATCTTAAGCGCGTTTCATAATCACGAACTTTTTGCACAAATGCATCACGTAGTTGTTGCACATCACCATATTGAGCCGTCGCACGAATTTGCCCCACTAAAGACAACACAACATTGGCTTCAGCAAGGAGCAAGTTCTTTCCAAATGCAATTACGCTTGATGACTTTTCTTCACGAATTACCTTCGTAAGTAATACTGTGCTGTCGCCTTCTTGTGGAGTAGGCGGTGTTGGCGCTGCTGGTGCAGGTTTCGCACCACCTCTTCGCCCTGGAGTGGGCTTCATTACAGTGTCTTCCATCTCTCTACTTCAACTTTATTGGTTAATTGTCCACAACTCGATATCAATACCTGGGTAATTGCCAGATATATGAATAGCAAGACCACCGCTTTCTTTTAGGCGTTGCCAGTAAGGACCTTTCTTAGTCACTTCAAAGTACTGGTACCCTGCTTGATAAGGAATTTGCCTAGGCACGACGGTTAACGGTGAAATGGCGATACCGTGTAGTTGGTTGTTGATGAGATCTCGAATATTCTCGACAGGGCCCAACTTAATTTGTGATGGTAGTTTTGCTCGTAATTCTTCACTAGCAACATCCGCTTTTATCGCTAAAACAAACTGACACTTAGACAAGATGTTTTTATCTGGAATGCTGGATACACGAATACCATATTGCCTGATTTCAAGTGGTAACTTAGTTGCCGTTTGCTCCAGCACTACACTTAAATACTGGCTGAGCATCTGGTGAACCACGTGGAAGAGTTCAGCCATATCTCCATGCTTGTATTTAGGGAGTACAGGGGGACGTTTTGACTTAGTGGAAAATGTCGCGAGTTCGCCAATCAAGCCATACAACGCGGTCGTCAATTGAAATGGATGCAAGTCTGCACACTGGCTGAAATGTCGTAACGTTGTTTCGTGGCGATTGAGCATTTGTAACATGACAAAATCAACCGCAGATGCCGATGCGGATTTACCTTGCCCTAGTCTCTGGGCTAAAGCATCTGCACGGATCTTTATCATCGCGACAATATTGTTAAGATATTTATGAATAGTTTCGTTTTTATTAGCATTCAAAGAAGGCGGAATAAAATCCTGATCGAGAACTATTGCTCCTTCCGTCGTTACTTCCTTGATCTTTGCTACCCGAATAGAGTGATAACCAGGTAACTTATCGTTGGTTACTTTTAGCTGGATGCGCAGAGATGCAAGCTGCAATATTTCTTCATCTTGCCCTGTGACTACATCAGTAACCGACTGATCCGCATAAATATAACGAGTGACCAACTCCTCAGCATCAGAAGCAATGTTTTGTCCGCGTACTTTATCCGCAGGGATTGCAAGTACGATGAACACATCCTTCGCTTCCTGATCAACGTTTAGCGGATTAGGTGAATTATCCTTAACTGGAACATTCACTAAAGTCATGTCTTGCATGATTGCCTGACAATGCTCTAAATGAAGTTGACCTTCTTTCAATAAGGCATGGTTAAATTTTATAGAAGAGACACCCCAAGAATAAGGGGAAAGCAATTGTTGAATTTCTTTCGCCTCAAAATTGATGGCTCTTTCTTGCTGCTGGAAGTGTTGAGGGCGCAAAAACATGCCCTCACACCACGCGATGGGAGAAAAATCACTCATTAAATTAGAAAACCTATTTGTACTTCAGAAATTACTCAACAGCGATTGAAAGTTCACCAATAATTAATTTGTGTTTGTCGTATCCCGTCTTATCTACAGGGATAATCTTACGCCAGTTTGCATTTTCAATATCGCGGTATGCCGCAATAACACCTACGTATTCAACTTCAGCATTCATGCTTACTTCATACTGCTCTACGCTTCCTGGTGCGAAAGTAAATTCTTGCTTGTTAATTAAATCTGGACCAAGAACAACTTCAGGTTCTTCGTAAAGAGAAAAGAAATCTTGGCTTTCAAAAAGTGTATTTGAAGTCAGTTCATATACATGAATAACAACGGGAGAAGGACGCCCATTTAGATCTGGGTTCGCTTTATTACTTACTTCAAACTCTAACGTCGCGTAAGCCGGAACAACATAATTTGCTACTGAGCAACCCGTAAGCAGAAATGCAAAAAATAAACTTACTATTGATAATTTTGTTTTAATATTCATGTCCTCACCCTTTTTTCAAAGCCATTTCGTATGATTTCGCAAAGTCTTCTAAATAAAATGGAATTGAATTTCCTTCCAGCTCATTTGTTAGATCTAAATACTGTTTTTCGTAATTCTTCCAAAAATTTGCTTGAGTCTTTCCTGGAATTATTTTTTCTAATACGCCATCACCAGCATTCATAGATGAAATGTATTCTGGATTAAGCAACCCCATAACACCTTTAACAGCACCATCTACCCCTTGCATTAACGCTTTCTCGTGCTTTTCTATATCGTCAAACGCTTCTTGTATTGCATTTTGTGGACCGAGGAAACTTGAAGAGTTGCGGTTATATAAATTATGTATTGCGTCTTCTAAATTTGCGGAAAACTTAAGTGGGTTATTTTCATGACGCTGAAATGCAGTATGGTTCAATCGATTAGTTTGCTTAAATTCAGCACGATGATGAAGCGTGTCCATTAAGCCACCTAACAGCAATGAAAAGGACTCTCCTAATTGCTTGAACCACTCATCAGAATGTTGAGATGGAACCATATTTCGAGATATTCCAAGACCACTTAAAAATGCATCCAATTCATTGGAATTGGCTTGCGAGTTTGCTTGAATAGGTGATTCTGGTGTTCTCTGAGGCTGACTTGGACGAGGAGCCGATCTACCCGGCATTGGTCGCTCAATTTCATTTCTTGGTGCTGGAGAAACAGGCTGCGGATTTGATGGAGCTTGTAATACCGCCTCTTCTTTTTCAATCACCTTGTTCTGTACAGGTGAACTTTGAAGAGATGAACGGGCTTGCGTAGACTGCGCTTGCTGCACATTTTCAGCTACGGGCGTGTCTCCCACTAGTTCATTGGTTACATGAGTTTCAGACAAATTGAAGAAATCGTCTGTAAGACCAATATCACTTTCGAAAACTGGCTCATTGGACAAGCTATTTACAAAGTCATCTTGAAATTTGTTATTTGCCACATCAGACTCGAATGGTTTTGATTGTTCAAAACTGCTTATGTCTGATTGACCAAAAATATCGTGGTTATCGGTGTCATTATGAAAATGAAGGGTATCTTGAGCGCTGGATTTAAGTTCTACTAATATTTCATATTCGCCAAACGTAATGATATCGTTATCATTAAGTTTTATTTCATTACCATTACCAACTGGAGTTACTGACCTATTAATAAATAAACCATTTGTTGATAGATCTCTTATTAAATAATCCTCACCAAATCTAATTAATTCGGCGTGAACACTAGAAACCACTCTTTCTGGGTCAGGTAATATCCAATCACAACTTTCTGCTCGCCCAAGCTTAATTGAATCTTTGACATTATTATCACTAAATTCAAATTCGCCCTGTATTTCAGATGTGAATTTATGAAAGCTGTTTATAGACAGCACTATTCCCATAATAACCTCAAACCAACATTCTATAAATTTTAGTTTTATAAAAAAGAATAAACAGTTACTCTCATTATCAATGATAGATATAACAATAACATGCCAATTAAATTAGCCTGAACTATGATTAAAATAACTATTAATTTGAAATATATTTTGCAACGGAAAATGATTTATACAGCGCAGTTCAAATTTTAAAAAATATTTCCTTCACCAATTTTCTTTTGACTGTTATCTAAGCCGAAACTTTCGTTCGTAGTAATTGTTTCGAAATTCTGGGTGCCTAACCTTACTGACATTCAACTTGGAGTTCGCTAGATGTCAAAAGATAAACTTCCCCCTAAAGAGCCGACAAAACCACAAGATGGTGATCGCACTCAAATTGTTAAGATGGATCGTAAACCTAATGTTCCTTCGCCAAAAGCGAAAGAACCTTCTAAAACGTCAAGCAAACCGGATCCGAAAAGCAAGGTAGAGCCAACACCCAAGCCTTCAGAAACAAAGACTACTCCCGCAGTCTCTAAGTCAACCGATAAAGACGTAACGGTAAGCCCTGTATCCTCAAAATCACCAACTAAGCCACCGCAAACAAAAGCAACAAACACCAAAAATGTTTCAAACGCCGAAAGCCTCGTTGGCACTCTTGTTAAAGGGCGCTACAAGCTAGAAGCCTTGATTGGCCATGGCGGGCTGTGTGATGTATACCGTGCTAAAGATAAAGTATTAGAATCTTCGGGTTCCGAATCTCCTTACGTGGCTTTGAAGATTTTACAAAAAGAGTACACAAGCCAACCTGAAACAGCGCGAATGCTGATTCGAGAAGCACAAAATACGCAGAAACTAAGCCACCCTAATATCATCCGAGTGTTTGATTTTGGTGTCGATCAACAAATTTACTATCTCGTCATGGAGTACCTTGACGGGGAAACATTAGAACAGCTTATTCAGCGCTCTCGTCCATCAGGCTTACAATATGGAAAAGCACTCGCGTTACTAGATCAAATTCTCGATGCACTTCATTACGCACATCACCAAGACATAGTGCATGCCGATCTGAAACCTGCAAACATCATGCTTAACTCTGATGGTCAGATAAAAATATTTGATTTTGGCGTATCCAAAACGTTTAAACTAAAGCAAGACCAATACGCTGCAGCTCGTAAAGAGACTAACGATAACGTCGGTGGATACACACCTAACTATGCCTCTATTAATCTTATAGATGGTAAAGATCCTAAGCATACCGATGATCTGTTCGCTTTTGCCTGTATCGCCTACGAACTTCTAAGTTGCAAACACCCTTATGGTCGTAAACCCGCGAACGTTGCTTTGAAAGAAAACTTAAAGGCAAAAAAGCCGGACAATATGCCTGTCACAAAGTGGAAAGCAATCAACGACTACCTTGATCTAGAAAGCGCTCCAAAACTCGACTCAGCTGAAAAAATAAAAAGTTTCTTGCATAAAAACCACACCCCAGCAATTGCAGCTGGAGTGGCAATAATCGGACTTATTGGACTGCTAGGTTATGGTTACGGTCAATTGACAACCGAAATCGATCTTCATAAAGCTCGTGTTAGCCAACTAGAAACGAGTATCCAAAACCACAATAACCTGCTTGAAACATCGCATAGCGAAGTCATAAAACTGATAGACAGTAAGCCAAGCCATCATGATGTAATCTCGCAAGGGCTTTTACGTCACCATAAAGACGCGATTATCTCTGAGTTTGAAACCCAGATAGACGAAATATTAAACGATAGAGAAAGTTCCTACCCGAACTACTACTCTATAGAAAAAGTTTTGGTAGAGGCTAAAAAGTACTATCCAGACTCTCACGAATTGGAAACCATTGTCGCTGACATTCGCTCCAGTAAATTATCGACCCTCTCGGTATTGGCGCAGCGAATTAATACTCACCTTGAAAAAGGTCGTTATAGTAAAGCGGACAAAAAAGATAATGTTTTCACCTTGTTCCTTGATCTGCAAACCATTAACTCGGACTACCAGTTCAAACCATCTTCACTGGCTAATGACGTTTACGGGTCAAAATTTGAAACCGCACTTAAAGATAAAGATACGGTCACCCTTTCCGAGCTAATCGCGGTTGGTAACACTCTTTTTGAAAGTGTTGAACAACACAAACCGTTGCTTCAAAAAGGCAATGAAATGTCTACTGCTATCGAAGCGCTAAGCGCCTATCAACTGAGTTTAGACTCGGGTAATACACTGCCGTATCCATACGAAGCAGCTCGTATTCTATACGTAGAAGAATTGAGTACATTACGTTCTTCACTCGATGCGTCCAACACCATTAAAGAACTGGATAACCTAGTCGGAAACATCGATAATTTTGCAACAAAAGTACCAAGTGACTTTAGAGACGTTGCGAAGCTACGGTCCGATACAGCGAATCGCTACTTGGAGCTTTCTGACTTATTACTGAATAAGAGGAAGGCCTCGCAGGCAAGAGCTGCAATGAAAAAGGCCAATGAATTATTGCAGAAAGTTGAGCAGTCTAAGCAAGGCGGTTAATTTTGGAAAACTTATTCAAATTAATCAACGAAGCGAAGCAGACCAACACTTTGGTGACGGATAGGTACGGAAACCACTTTCTATTGCTTCCAAAAGAAGTGGTTCCTAGCGATGCTTCAGAATTTGCGGATAGAGTGAACACTAAGCAGTGGTTAAATCTGTCATCGATCAGGCGTGTTAACTATCACGCTCTATTTAGTCAGGTATCAACTTCAAACCAATTAACGGTCGGTGTTTTCGACTTGGAGTCTTCACTCAATCAACTGCATCTTAAATTGGACAGAGGTGATATTGTCGCTCTCAACTTAGGTAGAAACCACTAGACCAACTCTCTTTCGTAGCGCATGAGCCAGATGGTAAATCTGGCTCACTTTTCTCAGATTTTTAATTCATGCCCAACTTCTTCCACAGATACAACTAAGTTAAAGCTCAGTATTTTCCTCGAAATTCTCAATAAAAGAACAGACTTTTATAAACCAGTGCTAAAAAGCTGTTGTTCACCTGTATCAGTTCAAAAAATTGACCTTTCAGAATCCTCAGTTCTGTAATTTGTCATTATTTCTGCAATATTATCGACTAAAGTTAAGCCCTATCCTCAGGAAGAGGATGTCTCCAGCACGTAATTGCTCATTTTGTTTGTATCATTTTTAAGAACGATATATCTTACTGATGATCTAGTAAGCTATTCTTGAGCTAATAGAGTAATTTTTTATGACTTTCTAGATAATTCAATATTATTATAACTATCAATAAAATTGAGCAACCTAACGTAGTACAATAAATGTCAATACAGTTGTGTTGTTTTTCTAAGCGAATTATGGAACGAGGAAAGCACTTATTACGTGCTATTGCATTTCAATGACAAATATAAAACCAAGGATGTTAGCGTACTTTTTAAGCATCTTCGCAATAGCTATGTTGCAATTATTACTTTCAGCTGGTGCATCCGCATCAGTATTCCCTATCGAAGTTACTGGGGAAGAAAATGGTAAACGTCTTACCGGGCGATACCTTCTTTGGCACGATCCATCGGGCAAAGCGGACATCAAAGACGCTATTCAATCTTTTGAGAATTAAGAGTTCAAGCCTCTCAGCACTAAGGGGTCTACTGGTTTGCAGCCAGGAGCCTTTTGGAGTATTTTCGCGCTGACCAATACAAGTGATGAAAAAATCACTGTCAATTTAGAATATATTGACCACCAACTCATCTACTTAGAAGCTTACCAACGCTCCGTTTCCAGCAATCATTACTCTATGATTGCAGACCAATTTTTAGGTAATTCATTCTCTGAAAGATTAGTTCCCCACCTGAGGTTTGTCGTTCCTGTTACTTTGGAGCCTAACCAAACATATCAATATATGTTCCGTTACGGATCTGATGGTCAAGGGTATGTTTTCCCAGACATGCGCATCTGGTCTTCAGATAACCTAAACTATAGCCAAGCAGTTGAAATTGCACTTATTTCCGTTGGTATTGGTAGCCTACTTCTTATGGCATTAACGTCATTTGTTGTTGGTGGCGCCTCTGGCGACAGAGTTTATATGGCGTATGGTATTTATGCCATCGCCAAAATATTAACTTGGCCAACCATTTTGGGCTTCACCCACATGTTCATCTTGCAAGACAATTTTCATTGGAGCTTGATGTCGTTAGGTGGCGCAATTTCAATCATGACCGGTATTATCTTTGTCCGTTCAATGCTTCAAACGAAAGAAAAAACCCCAAAGCTGGATTGGGTGCTTCGTTTTATGATTTTGAACGCTTTCCTACTGGCTTTAGCAGCACTGTTTAGGGAAACAACCTACTCCGTAGTCCTTATTACTATCGCATTACTGCTCTACCCTTTTATGGCTGTTGCCGGCATTATTCGCTGGATCCAAGGTTCTCTAGTCTCTGCCATCTACACCGTTGCATGGGGTATTTTAGTTGCAGGGCTTTTTGCGCAAGCGATGAGGGATTTAGGTTACGTAGAGCATAACTTCGCGACATATTATTGGCCAGTGATTGCCTCTTTCAGTGAGATGGGAGTAATCCTAATTGCGATGGGTATTCGCTTACTACAACTCCGCAAACGAAAAGACAACGCTGAAACCTTATATCGTCGTCAGTTGGAACGAGCTAAATATGAGCTTGAAATGCTGGTCTCTGAACGCACACAAGCATTGGAGCAAGAAAAGCAAAGAGCGGAAATTGAAGCTAGAACCGATCCTCTTACTGGTATTAGTAACCGTCGTAGCTTTATGAAACTTGCAGAAGAGTCATTTGACCGAAGCATGTTAGAAACGAAACCTTTGGCAGTCATTATGTTTGATTTGGACCACTTCAAAGAAATCAATGATCGCTTTGGTCACTCGACAGGTGATAAAGCGCTCAAGCTTTTTGCCAGCACAATTTCAGGCAATATTCCCGACAACGCCATTTTTGGCCGATTGGGTGGCGAAGAATTTTGCATGGTATTCCATGGCGATCAAATGATGGCGATGGACATTTCAGAGTTTCTGCGTAGTACGATTGAAAACATATCCATAGACAACGGTGAAAGACAAGTTCGCTTTACCACCAGCGTCGGTATTTCTGTTTTGGATAACGAGAAACACATCGATCAACTGATTACAAATGCAGATAAGGCGTTGTACAGGGCGAAATACTCAGGAAGGAATAAGGTCGTCGTTGATTAGAGTCTGTTAATCTAACCTTACTCAGCCATCAAACCTCTACAAATGTCCAAGCCCCTACACATATCAAATGCGTAGGGGCTATTTTTTAACCTTGGATTGAATTACTCATCTCTCTAATAGAAATCTTTATTTCCATCCAGTGGCTTGGCGAGGTAGTCAAAATCTCGCTTCCAAGACCAATCTGGCGTAGACGATATGATTCTTTCCATTTTACATTTCTCGGTTTGATTTTCTTTTAAGCACCACGATGTGGGTTCTGGCACGGTTGCCTTGTTCATCATATGACGGTAATCAGAAACCGCTTTGTAAACCAATCTTCGTGCCTTATTTAAACTTCCAAGGGGCTCCCATTCACCCACGGCTCTCCAAGGATTCATAGAAACGTTTTCGCAAAACTCCGTTTGTTCTGGGCTGTTTATCAACTGAGGCGGAATATAAACCGTCGCGATTGGGATAAAAGGAGATGCCTTCTCAGACCAAATTACCGTCGCATCATCAATCGGCATGTAATGACCAGTCAGCTTTTCTTGCACCATGAATTCAAAGCACGCGTCTCCATTTAAAAGTTGATTCTGGAGTTGAGTGTTTAAATAGTTTTCAGGCGATTTATCCACTTTTGATGGAAACTCCATTCCTTTACACGGTCTAGTAGAAAACTTGATCGCATTACTTCCCAGTTGGTAGGGAAGCATAGAGAAATACTGCGCATCTAACGGGGTGTTAATTACCGTAGTTACGGTTTGAACGGCACGATAAAACTGTTTGGGATGAAACCTAGGAGGGAAGAAACTGATAAACCACTTCGTACGCTCAAACTTCGCTAAAAAAAGCATGTCCTCTGCGTAATCAAAAATATTACGGTTAAAAAATGCAGGAACGTTGGTCATGATAAAATCTTGATTCCCAGAATGCCCCAACTCGGGAGCAATTGGATCCCCTTCAACATTCATGACTTTGATTGCCATGCCTCGAGCATCGCCCTTCTTATCTGCCTGAACGAGCATGTCACCGTTAGAAAAACGGATCCAGCTTGGGTACTCATGCCCTACCTTGCTAAATAAGCTTTGCTGGAATCTTTCTGGAATATCTGGGTTCACAGTAAACGTGGCTCGCACACACCCCGTCGCTTTCGCGTGAGCATCTCGCCTGTACGGCCTTCCGTTGTACTCTTCAGCACGGCGTGAAATCTCGCGCGCACTGATGATGGAGGATTGCACCGCATCGAATTCAGGTTGCGACATTCCCATTTCAGCCGACACTTCATCCATCGAAAAAGAGGAATAAGAGACCAAAGCCGCCGCCACACCTAAGTAAATTGACGTTAATTTAACCATTTAGTGCACCTCCAAAGGATGGCTTTTAGCTGACTCGAATCGCGCTTCACAGGCTCTTTGTTCAGACTCGAAATAAGGCGCTTCTACATACTGATTCCAATTTTGAGGATCGCCCCCTAACGCCAGATCATAATCTGGATTTCCCAGCACCTTTAAGTACTCAATCAGTTCCATTCTTTCTTTAACACTCAGCAATGTGCCTATCCGACCAGTGACGTCTGCATCGGTAAACAAGTGCCCCTTATTGCCATTACCATCGATTTTTGTGTCGTGTAAGAAGGCGCCTTGTTTGATATCTGTCACGTAACCTAAATGAATAGGATCGTACTCTCGGTTTCCAACATAGAAAGCTTGAGGTCGTTCACTTTGCGGAGAAAGTAAGTGATAAATAGACGGTACAGAACCATTATGTAGGAACGGAGGCGTTGCCCAAACACCATGAAGCGGTCTCGATTTATAGGCTCGCTTGTTCGCTATTCGGAAAGGGATGTTTAAGCCGTCGTACTCAGGAATCAGAGACTTATCAATATGGTCGTCTTGGTACAGTTTCGGAATCAATCGATTCAGTAAAATCTGCAAGCCATCTCCCGCATTGACTGGGGCAGAGTCAGGAATAATCTTACTCGCATCGTATTTGTGATCCATGTAGTTATTCGCTGCTGTTGCATCTGTCCCGATGATTTTGGTGTCAATCCACGGTAACGCCCACACCACCTCACGCCAGTCCTGACGGATCGCTCTGCCCGCTTCATAGGTAATATCGCCATCCATATCCCATTGCCAGTTCACATCATTTTGGTGAGCTGGATTCGCGCCTTCATGAGATGCTACCGGCCACTGATACGATTCTGAACGGTGAGGACCATGGCAAAACTCACAGCGCTCACTAAACAAATTCTTTCCTTGTGTCGCCATAGCAATATCGATATCGCCGAGGATCTCTTCAGGCCACCTAGGCGGTTCCAACGTCCTTAATTTGCCTTCAATACAATGCATTCCCGGCAAATCAATGACCGTTTCGCCAAACTCGTCCGATGTAAGGAGTTCACCATTGTCATTCACCAATTTGATTGGCGCTAAAACCCCCAAACTCTCACCGATATTTCGAGCCATCGGCTGGTTGGTAAAGCCCGTGTATTGCACCCAATCAAAACGCCACATATCCCAGAGGAAAGGGTAACTTACGGGGGCATCTGCGATTCGTAGGTTGCTGGGTTCATCGATATCGTAGCCAAACACAACATTTCCGATTCGACCTACCGCGTCTGTTCTTCCTCGCCCTTCTTCAACGGGATAGAACTTAGGGTTACCGGCTGTTTTAGCAAAACCATATCCTTTTACAAGAAAGGCTTTTAGATCCTTTCTTAGCTTCATACGCTTATCCATATCTTCCCCGACAACGCGGTCGGCAAAGCGGTTAAACTTAAAAGGATCAGCATAAGTAAGAAAAGCAGAAGCGCCCAAAGACAAGATAAACTCGCCCTGTTTTACATTTGAAATGCTGTGAAGTGCTTGTCCACCATCGACACGAAGCGCCTTTCCTTGGTAATGCAACTCACCGGTGTGGCAAGCCGCACACGTAATGTCCAGTTTTTCACGCTGCGTTTTTGGATCGATGTGCCGCCCGAAACCGATGGGTAAATTTCCGGGGTTCATGACACTAGGCTGCTGACCAGGGTCCACGATAAACCCCCAGCCTCTCATGTTATCGGTACTTGCTAGCATCCCTCTCGATAAAGGCATTTCTAGGTTCACTAACCAACTGTATTCTAAGCCAAGAAGTTCTGTTCCTTGAGGGGTAAAATAATAGGTTTCTCTATCATTTTCAGTCCACCCTTTGTTCAAATAATGAACTTCATTCACGGTCTCCACCGTCAAGTTAGGTGCTAAATACGCTTTAACCTGAAAATAGATAACAGCCAAAACGAAGATTGAAAATATCGAAACTCTAACCCATTTAGGGCCAATGGAAAGCCAGAGGTTCCATAACGCCTTTATAACCCCCAGCCCCCATTTGTATACTTTTAGTAAGAGCTTTAACACAACTCGGAACATCGCCTTTAGTGCTGTTAGTAGCGCTTTAAAAAGCCATTTAAACGGCAGAATAAGCCACTGAACTGTTTTTTCTAATTGCACATTGTTTTCCTGACATTGATAAATTGTCTGAAATAACAATGTTAATAAACATTAACAAAACACGCAGTAATTTAGCGCCAAAAGGAGATCTCACTATCGCTTTATGCCTTTTAATGCCTAGTATTTACACATTTAGCTCAACCCTTTACCTCCCTAGCCAATCAATCCCAAAACACCCACTGGTAAAAGAAGAATCCATTGAGGAAGAGAAAATAGAAGGTTAGGCAAATGTAAACGCCACGCCACCCAGAGAAAAAGAAGCGCAAACAGAATGTATTGAACGGAAATAAACATAACACCAATATCCATGTTGGGCTTGTACGCCGAGAAAATTAACCAGACACCGGATGAAAAGAGCACAATCGTCACCATGTGCCAACACGCATACATTGTACTTTTAACACTGGTTTTCATGTCTGTAAGTAGAAATGGACGCACTGGATCGTAATGCCCTGCTATTAAATGTACGAAAGCGCAAAAAATAGCCATGACTCCCGCCCCTAACCACCAGTAATTTGCAATATTCATTTTCTTTCCCTTCTAAAGACTAAACCGAACGTTTGCTTGTGCCACTTGGCAAATTTGTAGGTAGCCATACAAAACTCGCTCATAAAACAGCACGTCCGCCCTAGGGTTAAACGGCATTTTTTCATTGTGATGCGCCTTGTATGCGATCTCGAAACCTTGCTCCATATAATGTTCATGTTCAGCAAAATCGAACCCTTGCTCCGAGAAAATTTTAGATTTCCAGTTAACAAAATCTGGGAATAACGCATTAAACGCATCCAGTTCTGTTGGGCATGCATGCTGAACATAAAAGTGAGCGCCAAGCGTTTTCACCATGGCGATGTCTTTATCACGGTAAGCTTTGAGTAACCGAAGAAAGTTATCCGCCACTTCCCTTTCTATTGGGTAGGTGCTGCCAAAATCGATTACGTGTACGGTGAGATCTTTCGAGATTAGGAAATTGCCAATGTTCGGATCGGCATGAAAACGTTGCCCGTTCTTTAAACTATGGATAAACAAATCCGCCAGTTTTTGGCATACAACGTCTCTATCCGCTTTAGAGGGTTCGGATTCCAACCACTTATCTAAATGAATGCCTTCAACATAATGGGTGGTAAACACTTTGGATGTACACAAATGCTCAACTGGCTTCGCGGTTTCTACACCTTCAATGCCGTCGGTTGAAAAAGCCTGTGTTCGTTCCAATTCATGTAAATAGTCCACCTCTTCAAGCAAACTCGCTTCAATGTGAGGCAAAAGCTCGCGAAAATCGTATTCCTTAGGCAGAAGTTTAATAAGGTGTTTGAGCGTAGCCATATCAGAGCGGATCGTTTCATCAATCCCAGGGTACTGTATTTTTACCGCAAGCTGATTCCCCTCTTTATCCGAGGCAAGGTGCACTTGCCCAAGGCTAGCAGCAGCAAAAGGAACGGTCGAAAAGCTGGAGAAGATCTTTTCCGGATAGTCACCAAACTGGTCCTTAATCACCTTTCTCACCAAGGCTCTATTGATACCCGGCACTTGATAACAGGCTTTGGAAAGCTCCTTTCTTATCGATTCAGGGATATAGACCTGATTCATACAAAGCATTTGCGCCACTTTCAAGCCAGTACCGCGTAATTTCGTTAACGCACCAAACAGTATCTTCGCGACTTCTTCATCGACTATCTCTGCGTTTTCACTAGACCTAGCCGATGCCAACCCCGCAAATTTCTTGGCTTTCTGTGTGAGCTTTTTGGCTCCTGCTTTCACAGCGGCTTCGACAACAACAGAGCTACGGCTCAATTTTCCTGTTGGAATATCTGTCATGTGGTTACCTCCGCTTAATGGTGCGAACGGTATTCATCGCTTTGGTTAAATAATCAAACCCAGAGAATAAGTGATGTCGGAATAGGAACGAAACCATGTCGCTCGCTTTACTCATCACGCCACTCTCTAGAACAGACATGGCAAGCGCGAGGCTCAAATCAATCAACTGCGTAGTTTGAGTAAACTCTTCGGAGTCATCTTTAAGCCAATAGACAAGAACACCTACGTAGTAGTCCCAAAATAATGATGAAAGAAAGCTGCTGCCTGGCTGAGGAACCAACTCCTCATTTTCATAAGCAGCATGCAGATACCCTTCAAACGTTTCCGAAATTTGATTTTTAACTGGGGACATAGCGCCAAATTTGGCCAACGGAGAAAGAAACGCCAGCTCAAATGCTTCTTCCACAAACTCGCGATTAGAAAGCAGCAGGCTTAAATGGGTTTCAAGAAATAGCTGAACTTTTTCGTTTAGCTTGTACTCATGAAAATCGGGGGTTTGATTCAATTCCTCTATCGTGTCTTCCACGATGCATTCAAAGTACCCATATAGGATTTTTTCTTTATTGGGGAAGTAATTGTAAATAGTGGCATCACCCACTTCCGCCGCCTTTGCAATTTTACGCATCGACACATTTTTAAAGCCATCGTCCGACATTAGCTCTACCGCTGCGTTGATGATCTTTCTTCTCACCTCAGCTTTCTTTTCTTTCATTTTCATCACAATCACCATAAAATCGAAAACACTATGGATAAAATATGATCAATAAGTGTTTTTGTCTATAGTGTTTTCAATTTATTATTTGTAACTTAAAAAAGAAAATGACAGCGGTTTGAATTTACAACCCATAAACATTTGATTTTAAGACCTAACATAATGATGACATTAGACATTTATCCCTATGCAACAATTCACACCATCACCAAACAGTTTGAATTAGTCACAAACTGTATTCATCCCTAATTGAGACTCAGAGCCCTTTGCTCTAGCCCGCTTTATGCGGGCTTTTCTTTATCTCCCCCCATTCCGTTTCTTGTTCTTTATCGCGAATCCAAATCGAAAGCTGAAAATGCTCTAATTATTCAGCTCTGGTTTACCAGCCGCTTTACAATGGACTAAAAAAAGAAATACCACGCGTAAGTAACAGCAAACCGGAACCATTAATGCCTATAGATAACCAGCCCTCTCTGCATTTCTTCGATAACAAACAGTAAAAGATAACCTATTGAATACTTTATAAATAACCAGAATGATACTTTTTACAAATATAAATTGAATGCAGTGAGCCTTGTGGCATAATCACGCACGTTTTAGAGGGTTTAAGAATTGAGTGTTATCACGTTAGGTGAATGCGAGCTGCAGAGATAGACGGAATGTATCGGTCTGATCAGTTGTTAGAGTTCTCAGTAATTCATCATTAAAATTTTGGAGTGTATATATGCCCTATGAATTGGGTAAAAGGTTAGTAATTGGCGTTGCTTCAAGTGCAATGTTCGATTTAACTGAGTCTGATAGGGTTTTTCGTACTAATGGTGAAGAGGAATATCGTAAGTACCAGTCAGAGAATATCGATAATCCTTTAGATAAAGGGGTCTCATTTTCATTTGTGAAGCGCCTACTTTCTCTAAATGATTTGAGTGATAAGCCGGAATCTGACCCACTAGTAGAAGTTGTATTGTTGTCACGAAATGACCCAGATACAGGGCTTCGTGTTATGAAATCGATTGAGCATCATAACTTACCTATTTCGCGTGCGATTTTTATGCAAGGTAAATCTCCATATGACTACATTCCAGCATTGAGTATTTCTTTGTTTCTTTCAGGCAATTCGTCTGATGTAAAAGAAGCCATAAGGTTAGGTTATCCGGCTGGTCATGTAATGAAATCGACGATTATCGATGAAGATGATGATGACTTGCGAATTGCATTCGACTTTGACGGTGTTCTTGCTGACGATGAATCAGAATCCGTCATGCACAACACCAACGACCTAAATCAGTTTCATGAGCATGAAACCAAGAACGTATTACAACCTCATAATCCCGGTCCGCTGAAAGAGTTTTTAGTTAAAATCTCAGCAATTCAGAAAGTTGAAGAGAAGAAGAAGCAATCTGAACCTGATTATCGAAATCGACTAAGAGTTTCAATTGTTACAGCAAGGAATGCCCCTTCACATGAGAGGGCTTTAAATACACTGAAAGAATGGGGTGTAATGACAAATGATGCATTCTTCCTAGGTGGTGTTGATAAAGGTTTGATTTTGGGTGTTCTCAAACCTCATATTTTCTTTGATGACCAGTCTGGTCATTTGAGCTCAACTAGCACTGTTGCTCCGTCAGTTCATATACCATTCGGTGTCAAAAACACCGAAGAAATTGCGGAGAAAGAACTTTAACAAACCGCTTAAGAGTGATTCGCAATGCGTGGCATCTTTACTATGCGTTGGTTTTAGTGTTTAAGGTGGTATGCGGCAACTTCGGTATTGCGTTACTCACACCTTAATAGGGTATTAGGTGCCACTCGCCACACATGAAGGATGATGTATGAAGCTAGACAATCAAGAATTACATGAATTATTAGTTAAAAAAGGTGTAACGCACTTCCATCATGCAAACTCACTCGCAACAGCAATTACATTTATCGAAGAAGAGGGATTGCTGTCTCGTGGTGATGTGGAGAAAGAAGATTTGATCCAAACAAATCAAAGTTCAGATGACGACGACAAAGATTTTGACGTTTGGGATGACATCTTCATTGATATTGTCGATCTCCATGGTTATTTCCCTCGTCAAAATCTATATGGACCAGTACTTTTCAAATTTAACATAGACTTTTTGCTAGATGATGATTTGGATATTTGGGTAACAAAGAACAACCCCATCTACTGGAACCATCAACTTAAGCACTCTGATAAATACTTTAAAAGCGTTAAAGAGTTGAGAAAGTCGTGGCAAGATTATCCGACTCAGCAAAAGATGTTCACTATCCGAAAACCTGACCGACCTGTGTTGTTTGACAATTTGGAGAAAATAATACTGGACAACCCCAAAGTTAAAATTCATGAGGATATTTCTCTGCGAAAAGAGGCTCTGAGGGCGCTCAAAAAAGCTACTCGAAAAGACAAAAGTCTTCGGGATATTATTACGCTACGTGAATGTCGTAACTGCTTTTGTCACGACAACTATCTCAACCAGATACCAGTTGAAGATCTTGAAAGATTGTTCTTACCAGCATGGCATGAAGACTTCCGCTATTAGCCACCATACAAACAATTTAAGAGTAATTCAGCACGCTTGGTATTTTGAGTTTAGGTCTAGTTTGATGATTATGGCATTCAAATTAAGAGCGGTGGTAGCGTGCTTCACACCTTAATTTGGTGTTAAATTTATTAGGACATTATGGAATACGAAAATAATATAAGAATTAGTAACCTCCCTCGAGGTGATTTAGCTGAGCTTTGGCGCTTGTTACCTCCTCATGAGTTGAACGAATTAATTACGAAAAGTAACGACAAAGAACTATCTCTTCTTATTGGGCACCTTCCTGAGAAAGGTATACAGACTCTTATTTCAAATCTAAACGAAGATTCTGCGAATAGGTTGTTCTCTTCAATTTCTAATCGAACAATTAATAAGGTTTTATTGCTATGTTCTGCGAATGCTCTTTCTAAGCTACCTAGAGTGCTCAGTCGTGAAAATCTCATTCGTGTGATTCGAAGCACAAGCTCAGATGTACGGGATAGGTTGCTTAAAATGTTGCCGATCGAAGATCGACACATGATTATGGAAATAACTGAAGAACAGACTGAACTTGAAGGTAACTATAAACATTATCTGACTCAAAAATTTGAAAACTCCATTGAAAAAGATGCTTTTGAGCGGATAAAAGAGCTTGAAGATAAAGAGAGATACCTAGAACGTCGTCAACGAGCACGTGAAGAACAGCTGGCTGAACAACTGGAACACCTTCGTAATCAGATATCTGTCGCCGAAAAGGATTTCCATCAACGTCAAAACAAACTTAAAAGTATTGAAAGTAATTATGCTAAACGTGAGTTAGAACTTAAGGACAACATAAAGCAGTTACAAGAAGAGCATCAAAGACAAGTGCAAGAAAAAATCGAAATCAAAGTACCTGAGTTCGTTAAATCAGCGGTTGAAGTTTTGGAGAAGAAAGAAAAAGAGTTTTCTGATAAATCGAAAAACTGGAACTTACAAGGCTCTTGCGCTTTAGGTCTTGCAATAGCGTCTGCTGTTGGTGCTCTAATCTATGGTGGTTTTGCATTCCATACAGCATCTAAGGAAAATATTGATTGGTTCTTTTTCTCCTTTTTATTACTAAAAGGGCTAGTTGTTGTTACGTTGTTCGGGGCTTGGGCAAAGCATGCATATAACCTAGGTAATGCTTGTATGCACGAGTCATTAAAGCGCAGCGACCGTATGCATGCCATTAACTTTGGAAAGCTCTATTTAGAAGTATACGGCAATGATGTTAGCCAATCTGATATGAAAGCAATATTTGAGAATTGGAACTTGGACAGCGATAGCGCTTTTACTAAAGTTCAGCCTACAAACTTTGAACCAAAGGTCGTGGAACAAGTTACTCAAATGATTGCGGCTGTTTCTAATGCAACGAATAAGCAAAACTCAGCAAGTAAGCCACAGCAAACATAAAGTTAACACATATGAGCCTTCCGCCTATAAAGAAGCAATTGCACCGTATTGGCTGCTTTATTAGCAGTCAATCCATTCGAACAACAATTTCATCTACTTCATTCGGTCATTTCGGTCATTTCGGTCATTTCGGTCATTTCGGTCATTAAGTATGCCTTGCGACGAACACATATAGAGGTTCTATTCAAAATGAAAGTCAAATCGTGATTTTCAAAACCATGACTTCCCAGCTATCTTCAGGCTCTGTTGGGGTATAAACCACTTTGTTGTTCGTTTTTCACTTATGGGGACGCAGCAATGAAGTTGTCACCAATTAATTCATTTGAATGACATTCACCCTAGCCCGCTTTATGCGGGCTTTTCTTTGTCTTTCCATTTCATTTTGTTTCTTCTTTAACCGGATATGGGATTGAAATCCCTTTTCCTCTTAACCGTGAATCCAAATCGCAGGGTGAAAATGCGCTAATTATGCGGTTCTGGTTTACCAGTCCGCTTTGCAATGGTCTAATACAGAAAGAAATACAATGCGTAAGCAACAACAAATCGGAACCATTAATGCCTCAAGATAATCAGCCCTCTCTGTTTTTCTTCGATTACGAAACCTGGGGAACCAGTCCAGCCAAAGATCGACCAAGTCAATTTGCAGGCGTAAGAACGGATATGGATCTCAATATCATTGGCGAGCCTTTGGTTATTTACTGCCAACCGCCCTCTGATTACCTCCCCTCTCCAGAAGCGGCGCTTATTACCGGCATCACTCCACAAACAGCAGTGTCTAAAGGGCTTCCTGAACCTGAATTTATACGAAAAATTCATGATGAGCTCTCTACTCCAAACACAACGAGCCTTGGCTACAACAGCATTCGATTTGATGATGAAGTTTCTAGGTACACTCTTTACCGGAATTTCTTCGACCCTTACGCATGGAGTTGGCAAAATGGTAACTCTCGTTGGGATTTGCTCGATGTGATGCGTGCTTGCCATGCCCTTAGACCGGAAGGCGTCAATTGGCCAAAGCGTGAAGATGGGCACACCAGCTTTAAACTGGAGCATTTGTCTGTCGAAAATGGGATAGAACACGAAAATGCCCACGATGCGATGGCAGATGTTATCGCAACCATTGAAATGGCGAGAAAAGTTAAGGAAGCGCAACCTAAGCTGTTTGATTACCTCTTTAGCATGCGCCACAAACGCAAACTCAATGAGTTGGTCGACATCGTCAACATGACACCGCTAATGCATGTTTCTGGCATGTTTGGGGCAGAATGCGCTTATACCTCTTGGGTTGTTCCTTTGGCTTGGCACCCAACCAACCAAAACGCCGTGGCAATGGTTAACCTTGCCATGGACCCTACCCCACTTATTGAACTCAGTTCCGATGAATTAAGAACAAGGCTATACACACGCCGAGATCAACTGGAAGAAGGGCAATTGCCAGTTCCCGTTAAGCTTGTTCACCTAAATAAATGCCCTGTTCTCGCACCAGCGAAAACGTTAACGGCAGAAAATGCCCAATTTATCGGAATCGACAGAGAACAGTGCTTGAAAAATCTGGCACTCATTAAACAACACCCAGAAATTAGAGAAAAGCTTATCGAGCTATACCAGAACAAAGATGAGTACGATGTCGATCCAAACGTGGATACTCAGCTTTATAATGGGTTCTTTTCTCCGGTAGACAAAGCCACCATGGACATCATTCGAGAAAAAGCCCCAGAGCAATTAGCGGGGATGGAAATCAATGTTAAAGATGAACGCATTGCCCCACTTCTGTTCCGTTATCGTGCTAGGCACTACCCATGGACGCTCGATGAATCAGAGCAAGCTAAATGGGCTGCGCATTGTCGAGATTATTTCGAAAGTAATTTGCCCGACTACATGCAGAACCTTGAAAACTTAGTTCACGAACATGATGGTGATGAAAGAAAGGTATCGCTGTTAAAATCCGTATATCAATACGTAGAAAAATTGGTCTCATAAGGTTCGTTTGTTGATGTTGCAACGTGTTCTTGGTTACGTCATTTCCTTTCTTGTCATTATGGCTTGTCTGCTTGTTGGTTTGACTATCCAACACTTATTGGGGCTTGCGATACCCGGCAGCATATTTGGAATGTTGATTCTCTTTACGTTGCTGGTACTTGGGCTCATTCCGGTTGAATGGGTGCGCCCTACTTCACAACTGTTTATTCGCTATATGGTGCTGCTCTTTGTGCCCATCAGCGTTGGGTTAATGAACCACTTTGACATGCTTGTCGATAACGCGCTCCCGATATTAGCGAGTGCCGTTGGCGGCACAGCCATTGTTCTCGTTTTACTCGGACTTGGATTAGACAAACTATTGAAGGAGCCAAAATGATGTGGGTGCTCCTGACTTTAGCGGCTTTTTTCTTTGCTCGTGCAGTTGCAAGAAAACTCAATAGCCCAATTGCAAACCCGCTTGTTATTAGCGTTTCAATCATCATCCCGACACTGGTATTCCTAGATGTTGATTTTGACACTTACTACTCGCAAAACGAATGGTTTAGCTTCTTACTACAACCTGCTGTTGTTGCCCTTGCTTACCCTCTTTACGAACAGCTACCAGAAATACGCGCTCGCTGGCGTATCATATTATTGGCTTGCGGAGTGGGGAGTATTATGTCGATGTTTTCGTCGGCTATGATCGCCTATTACTTAGGAACCGAATTGCACCTTATCGCCAGTTTACTTGGTAAGTCGGTCACTACTCCCATCGCTATGGAAGTCTCCAGTTACTTAGGTGGCGAGCCCGCCGTTGCCGCTATACTCGTTTTGCTTGTTGGTGTATTTGGGGCGGTTTTCGCGTATCCAATTTACAACTTGATTGGTGTTAAACACCCAATAGCACGAGGTCTTACCATGGGTACTGTTTCTCATGCCCTTGGAACCGCTGCTTGCGCAGAGAAACACCCAAAAGACGCGGCATTTAGCTCACTCGCGCTCGTCGCTTGTGGGGTGATCACGTCAATTCTCGCGCCTGCATTTTTTGCGTTGGTCGTGTGGTTAGGGTAATCAGCCCCTAACTTCACGCCTTCCCCATCTCTCCCCTCCTATCTCCCCTTATTTCCCCCTATATCGCCCTTTTAGCTAACTGCCACTTACTCCAATTTACTTTCACTTGCTCTCCACTTTTGCTCAAATAACCGCTTAAAAAGTAATCTATTAATAAATTTGATGTCGGTCGCACGAAATTTCTATGTAATCAATTACAAGTTAGATGTCACTCACATAGTGAAACCAAATGACCTATTGCAGACATTTGTGTGATTTACATCACTGCGATGGCGTGTATATTTTCTAGAATGAAATTGAACGTACACCCAAAAGGACAAGAAATGAACGCTAGGATTTTAAAGGCGATTAAAGAGTTACCGACTCCACTCGCGGCTGCGATGGAGGCAATTGTTTCTAATCCGGATTTTAACGCGACCATATCACCGCAAGATTTTGATGAGCTTCTCACGGTTTCTGGCTTGAGTGATGAAGAATTGAGAGTCGCCCTGTTGCCTGTTGCTGCAACCTATTCTCACGCCCCAATATCCAACTTTTACGTTGGCGCTATTGCTCGCGGGGTTTCTGGACGACTGTATTTTGGTGCAAATATTGAATTTCTAGATGTACAGCTAGGGCAAACCATCCACGCTGAACAATGTGCCATTTCCCGTGCTTGGATGATGCAAGAGCGTGGAATTAAAGACGTGACGGTGAATTTCAGCCCTTGTGGTCACTGTCGTCAGTTCATGAATGAATTGAACACCGCTTCTGAACTGTCGGTACAACTTCCAAATCGAAAAGCAAAGACTCTCCACGACTATCTGCCAGAAGCCTTTGGCCCTCAAGATATTGGAATCGAGTCTGCGTTGATGACCGAAGTCGACCACGGTAAAACCCTCGATTCTGATAACGATCTCGTCATCAGTGCGTTGGCGGCTCTAAATATTAGCCATGCTCCATACTCCCATAACCTAAGTGGCGTAGCTTTACGCACCAAGTCTGGGTTCGTGTTCACGGGCGCATACGCAGAAAACGCGGCGTTCAACCCTAGCCTTCCTCCTCTGCAAGTGGCCATTATTCAGATGATGATGTTAGACATTTCACTGGATCAACTTGAAGAAGCCGTTTTGATCGAAATTCGTGATGCGACATCAAGCCACTTAGCGAATACTCAAGCAACTCTGGAAGCGATCAACCCAGACATTCCACTTGAATACATTTCACTATAAACCGTAACAACTTATACACATTAAGACCTTGAATTTACAAGGTCTTAATGTACTTGGTTGGGAATAATACAAAGCCTTAGCAAACGATTGCGCGCCAATGAAAAATGAGTATGATCCGCCTCATATCACTCAAGATAAGGTTGAACAATGTTTGGTACAGCAACAGGTAAAAAGGCAACGCGCGTTCTTCTACTGGGATCAGGAGAGCTGGGGAAAGAAGTGGCTATCGAGTGCCAAAGACTTGGATTAGAGGTCATTGCTTGCGATCGTTATCCGAACGCCCCTGCAATGCAAGTCGCCCATCGTTTTCACGTTCTGGATATGCTTGATGGCGACGCTCTAGCGAATGTTATCGCCCAAGAACAGCCTGATTTTGTTGTTCCAGAAATAGAAGCCATTGCGACAGACAAGCTGGTTGAGCTTGAGTCTCAGGGGTTAAATGTTGTTCCAACAGCGAATGCGACCAAGCTGACAATGAACCGTGAAGGCATTCGCCGTTTAGCGGCTGAAGAATTACACGTAAAAACGTCGCCTTATCGTTTTGCAGACAACTTTGCAGATTTTGTTAGTGCGGTTGAATTTGTCGGCACACCTTGTGTTGTAAAACCCATTATGAGTTCATCTGGTAAGGGTCAAAGTGTTATCAAATCTGAATCGGACATTCAGAAAGCATGGGACTACGCTCAGGAAGGCGGTCGCGCTGGCGCTGGTAGAGTGATTGTTGAAGGGTTCATTGATTTTGATTACGAAATTACTCAGCTTACGGTCAGAGCGGTTGATGGCGTTCATTTTTGCGAACCCATTGGTCACAGGCAAGAAGATGGCGACTATCGCGAATCGTGGCAACCTCAGCAGATGTCAGACACTGCCAAAGCCAATGCACAGGAAGTTGCAAGCAAGGTAGTCAATGCATTAGGTGGACACGGAATCTTTGGTGTGGAGCTTTTTGTAAAAGGCGACGACATCATATTTAACGAAGTTTCCCCTCGCCCTCATGATACTGGGTTGGTTACGTTAATCTCGCAGGAGATGTCTGAATTCGCATTGCACGTAAGAGCGTTTACAGGCATGCCAATCAATCACATAACCCAATATGGTGCCTCTGCTTCAGCCGTGATCCTTGGTCAGGGTACATCGACTGATATTCAATTTAGTGGCATTGGTGATGCATTAAGCAGTGCTCAAACACAGTTGCGTCTTTTCGGTAAACCGGATATTGATGGACGTCGCAGGCTGGGCGTGACTTTGACTCGTCGTGACACTATCGAGCAAGCGGTTCAAGATGCAGTGGAAGCGGCTTCTAAGATAAAAATCGAATACTAAAATTAAGACTTTGTGACTGCTCGGCTTACTTAGCTGAACTTGGTTAGCTCAACAGAAAAGCCAGCATACTGAACTGACCCCCAATAGTTGGACACCAATTATTGGGGGTCTTTTTATGTCCAAATACAACCGAGCATTGAAATGCTCAATAGCGAAACAATACCTACAAGGCGAAAGCTCATCTCAGGAGCTTTCTCGCCTTCATTCCATACCATCGCGTCAAATACGTTACTGGGCACAAGTATTCGATATTCATGGCTCTCAGGCATTTATGCCTCATAGTTTTGCAAAAAATGCGCAAACTAAACTGCAAGCTTTAACTCATATGTGGACGAATGGTTGGTCTATCAGTCACACTAGTGCGGTTTTAAACTTTTCTTCCCCTGGCACAATCGCTGTTTGGCTCAAACAGTACGAAAGAGATGGCTTTCAGGGGCTTGAACGTAGCAGAGGACGACCCGTAATGAGTAGGCACCCTTTTATTCAAAACAAGAGCGATGACGAGAAAACACTGGAAGAGCTCAAAGAGGAGTTAGCGTACTTGCGAGCAGAGAATGCTGTCCTAAAAAAGTTAGAGGAGCTGGAACAGGAGAAACATCGTCGAACAAAGAAAAAACGAAAGTAGTTCTAGCTCTTAAAAATCGATATCTACAGCAACATCTCTTGCATGCTCTTAAGTTAGCAAGAAGTAGCTTCTATTATCATGCGCAGTCGAACAACGCCATCGAAAGCTATCAAGATGAAAAACGGTTAATTGAGAAAATATATCATGACCATAAAGGGAGATATGGCTATCGTCGTATTCATTTAGAGTTAAGGAGACAGGGCGTCATGCTTAACCATAAGACAGTTCAACGTCTAATGGGGTTACTAGGCTTGAAATCAACGGTCAGACCTAAGCGGTACAGCTCTTACAAAGGAGATGCTGGGACAACCGCTCCAAATGTACTTGAACGGGACTTCAATGCAACGAAGCCTGATGAAAAATGGGTAACTGATGTCACTGAGTTTAAAGTTCAACAACAAAAGGTGTATCTATCACCAATTGTTGATCTGTTTACTCAAGAAGTTGTCGCTTACAGGGTTGCTAAAAATGCGTGTTTACCTCTGGTTACTGACATGCTGACTGAGGCGGTTGCGACCTTAGCTAAAGACGCTAAGCCCATAGTGCATAGCGATCAAGGTTGGCAATATAGGCATAGGAAGTATCAGCAAACTCTCGCTGAACGGGGATTAACTCAAAGTATGTCACGAAAAGGAAACTGCTTAGATAACGCAGTAGCAGAGAACTTCTTTGCCTTACTGAAAACAGAAATGTACCATAATCAGCACTTTGAAGATGCCGATGACTTAATCGCACATATTGACGAATACATCGAGTATTACAATACGAAACGCATCAAGGTGAAACTAAAAGGCCGGACTCCGACGGAATATCGAAATCAGGCCTTAAAAGCCGCTTAACAGAAATGTCCAACTTTATGGGGTCACTTCATACAATTATGCTGGCTTTTTCTTAATTTTAACTTGGGCGAAGCCGACTCACTTTATGCTTCCGGCTCTATCACCCAAACCTCTTCTGCAAATCGAGTCAATCCTTTTTGAATTCTAGGATGGCTTTCATCAGCATCTTCACGCGATACTCGTGTGACTTTAAACCCAGAGAACAATTCATGTATTTCGGTTGCGGGTACGCTGAATGGTGGTCCCGTCATTTCTTTTTGGTCATAGTCCAATGAAACCAAAAGAATTTTGCCACCTGGAAGCAACAACGATTTGAGTCTTTCTACATAGTCACGTCGTACTTCTTTAGGTAAAGCGATCAACGCAGCGCGATCATAAACCAAATCAACAGGTTGTATTGGAGCTGTGAAATAGTCGCCCGTGTAAATACTTAGTTCATCAAATTGATAGAGTTCATGCTGACCAGAAATTGTTGTGACGGTGGGTGTATAAAACTGCTCGGCAAAAAAGGCTCTCACCGCAATATCACTAAGCTCTACACCTTGAACGTCTTCGTGGAATTTGGCTAACCACACAAGATCTTCAGACTTTCCACATAAGGGGACAAATACCTTCTTTTCACGGCTAGGTTCGAGTAATTTCCAATGTTCGATTAAAACGGGGTTTACATCGGTTAAGTGAAACCCTATTTGGTTAGATGCCCATTTCTGATGCCAAATTTCTTGGTCTTGCATTACCATTCCTCAAGCTAATACCGTTTTGTAGAGAATATAGGATCGCCTCTTAAACGGAAAGAGATGATGCTGACCGACCAAGAAATGATATACCTCAGTCACCTCAAGATACTAGGTTCAGCGAGAGTTAAATTGGGTAGACAAGTTAATTGGAACTAAAGTGCTAATTATTTGTTTCACTCCCTACCAAGGCTAGCCACTCAAATTGGGTGAACATCACACTTTCATAAAGTTTTGCGTTAAACCTTAGTTTCTGACATGGATTTAATGCACTAATCACCGTAATTTGTGCCGCATAAAACTACAAATACAAACGTCAGGTTTAAAAATGGCTAATCGCACACTTATATTTGGCAATATAGGCGCGGGAAAGTCTGCTTTAGCAATAAAAATGTCGTCTATCACCGGGCAAAAACACATCGAGCTCGATGAACTAGCATGGCACGACGAACAGCATTCTATTGCAGAAAAAATGCAGTTTCTTTCTAGTGAGCTTCAACATCTAAGCACTTCGGGTAACTGGGTGGCAGAGGGCGTATTCGGGCAGTCGCTTTCAAAGCTTATGGTAAAAACCACACAAGTGATATTTCTGGATATGCCTTTGCCTGTTTGTCTGAATCAATTGGATAAACGGTATAGAGATAAACTGCACGTTTCCGATCTGGAACGTCAAAAGCTATGGGCAAAGTCATACTACCAAAGGGAAACCGCTAACTCTTATGCCTACCATAGTGAGCTTTTCGATCGTTTTTCAGGGCATAAAATAAGGATATCCGACGCAAAATCGCTGAAGGAATTCTGCGCCAAACTCGATCGCACAAAAAATGCGCACAACCTCACACTAATCGACTAAATATACCACTAGGGGTTGGAACTTAACCCTTTCATCCCTATCTAATCTATATCTGCCAAATGCAGACTATTCAACTTCTTAACGCGTTCAGTACCCTTTTTGTACACAATTTACTGCGCTTAAACTAGGAGTATGAATGAACCTGTTTCTGAAAACTACGGCTTTGATGCTATTGCTTCTGAGTAAAGCACCTTTTGCTGCCGTAAACTCTCCAACGTATAACTCCGACTCTGCACGCTCTTCTGGCACTTCTCAAAACCAGCCAAATGCCAATGTATTTCGACGTAGCTTGAGCGGTCTGTATAGCATTCCTTCGACAAACGCTAAACCCATTCAACCTTATTCAGACTTTGATGTGTTGTATTCCAAAGCTCACCAAGCGCAATTTGAATTGGAGAACCTTTGTAAAACGGCTGGCATGTTGAGCGGAACAACCCCTTACTTCGCAGGTGTTAAGAGTGAATCCAGAGCAAAGGACAAAATTGAAAAAGAGTTAGACGGAAACGTATCTAGGATTACCGATTTAGCGCGAGCAACCTTAGTTGCTAAAGACATCCCCAGTTTGGTTGCTGCCTACGAAATGCTTCATAAGAACGCAAAAATACTGAAAGTGAAGAATCGCTTCAAATCCCCTACACCTTCCGGTTACAGAGATCTTAATGTCTTGTTGGAATTACCCGGTACTAAGCTCATAGCGGAGGTACAGTTGCATTTAAGTGATATTGCAGAAGTAAAGAGTGGTGCAGAGCATAAAATTTATCAGAAGATTCAGTTTATTGAACGTACGGCTGCGATTGAATCTAGGGAAATGAATGATATTGAAATTCAAAACATAAAACAGTTAAGGTCGAAAGCCAAAACCTTGTATCAAAACGCTTGGCAACCTTATATTGCGCCTCAGGCTGCTTAAGGTCTGTTGATTGGAGTGTTGAAGAACTAGCTGCGAAAAAGTACGAACCGTTAAGCTAGAAACTAAGAAGCTACTAGGAAGCCAATAAGCTACTAGAAACCCAAAAGATGCTAGAAACCAAGAAGCTGCCAGACTTAAGATTTATACCTTAAGTCAAGCAGCTTCAAGCAGTTGAGTTTCCCACGCAGCAAAACGAATACGTCTAAAACCACCATAAACCAAAATGACCGCAAGCGAATGCGGCCAATTTGCTTAGGCTACTTTTCAACCTTGATGTTTTCGACCCGGGCTTTTAATTTTTGACCTGGACGGAACGTAACAACACGTCGAGCAGTAATTGGAATGTCTTCGCCCGTTTTAGGGTTACGACCCGGTCTCTGATTTTTATCGCGAAGATCGAAATTCCCGAAGCCTGACAGTTTTACCTGTTCGCCACTTTCTAGGGCTTTTCGAACTTCCTCGAAAAACACTTCAACCGTTTCCTTGGCATCCCGTTTACTGTATCCGAGCTTTTCAAACAGGTTCTCAGCCAAATCGGCCTTTGTGAGCGCCATAAAACTTCCCTCAAAGCTGTGTTAAACAATAGCTACAAAAACTGTAGCGCCAAAGCACTTTGTGGGACCTTTAAGGTAGTTGAAGACCCCACAAACAAAAGTGTATGCCAAGCTTATGATTTTCGCCAATTTTTTTCTAATGCCATATTAAGCACAAACTGTAAGTAGCTGATAATTTACTCAACAGAAGTAATGTTTTAAGGATAAATAAACCAACAAACCCATAAAACACAACACACAAACCCACTAAACATTGAAATAAAAGTGAATTAGACTAATGTAAATTTTGTGTACTTTTTACATGTTTTATTAGGTAATTCATAAAGTTGAGACAATATTTGCGAACTTTTGCGATTAGTGACACATCATTTATGAAACCAAAATCAGATGGTTCAAGTGCATAGCAACAAACAACAATCGGAGCTTGTTATGACTTTTATTGGATCAATTTACACACCAAATACCACTGTTCGCTTTCTGGCTTTAACCGACATGCCCCAACTCAGAAACTCCACTTAATTTGAGCATAAATAGCAGTGCCGGATGTTTTACCGAATACGCTATTTTCTCTTCCATCAAAGCGCTGAATTACCCCGATCAGTTGTGCCTCATCTGAGATCGAGTAACTTGTGTTCGCGCCTAGAAAGAGGGAACCATCACCATATAATGTAGAACTGAATGTTAATCGCATGAGCGGGGATACATCGAACCCTAAGTCAACATAAGCGGTATGCTCATCGAAACTCATGGTTCTCGGTGAAGTCGGCTTGTTAAGATAATTAGGGGCGCTATTTGGCTCTTGTGGTTCAGAGATATAAAGCGTAGCGACTCTTCCCAGCCAGTTTCTTCGCCCACCAAAGCTATAATCCACTTCGACACTGGCTATGATAGTGGCGGTGAGTTCTATCTCTTTCCATTTTTCTTTAGTGGGTGAAAAATAGCTTACCTCGCCTCTTACGCCAGCGCCTTTAATATCGCCTGCAAAACCCGCCCCTATTACCGAATCCAGTTTGGCTTTGCCTACCATTAATTGGTAATCCCAACCCGAGTCATTTCCTAGATACCGAGCCGAGTAACTGCTTTGGTCATCGTCTTCGCTGGGTGAATACACCACGTCAAAACTGCTCGCGTAACCTAAACTTCGGCTGAGTTGTAATGCGTCTGCTCCACCTTTCTCCTCATAATCAAAATCATAGATAGAATAGGTGTTGTAAATATCATTTGGGTTCCATATTGTCGTCATCGCCCAGTTAATGCGAAACCGCCCGGCTCTGGCTCGCCATTCACTTCCGGAATAGTCTAGATAGGCTCGGTCAAATTGTGTGGTTCCAATTTGCCTGCCGTTGTCATGCCAGTTGCTCGTTAAATCAAAGAATCCATCATCCTGACCGACTACGCTTCCGTAATTGGGGTTGTTAGTGACGGAATCTCCCCAAATAAAGCGGTTTCTCATACTAACGTTGGCTCGGAGGGTCGAGCTAAAGCGATATTCAAAGTTAAACCGTTGGTGTAAGAGATGATCCGTTAAGTGAGTACTTGAAGAATCGGCTGCATTAAAAGTCGCCATATACTTAATATAGCCACCCAGTTCCCAATTTTTTTCGGGTACTAACCCTGGAATCTGGGCAAAGCTAGAAAACGAAGCACAAGTTGCAACCAGATAGCTCGCTGAAAACAGATAACTTATCGATTTCATACCAGTTCCACGTCAACTCGTTCATTTTGTTGCTTGTCTTCTGTCAATTGGCCATCTTCAAAAACAATCACGCGCTTAGCGCGTTTGATGACCCTTGGGTCGTGAGTGGAGAATATGAATGTTGTCCCCTCTTCATTGTTCAAACGCTCCATAATATCTAACAGCTCTGCCGTGCTTTTTGCATCCAAATTTGCCGTTGGTTCATCTGCCATTACAAAACGAGGGCCGGGAGCAAGCGCTCTCGCCACCGCAACCCGTTGCTGCTGCCCACCGGATAGTTTGGCAGGTACTTTGTGCATTTGATCTTTCAACCCAACGTTTTCGAGTAGTGCTGATGCTCTGCTTTTGCACTCCTGAGTCGTTCGACCTTGCAACTGCATGACAAATTCAACATTTTCTAGAGCGGTCAATACTGGAAGTAAACTGTAGTCTTGGAAGATAAACCCAATATGATCCCGACGAAACGCTATCAGCTCTTTTTCTGGTAAATCACAAATATCGCAACCATCAATGCTGACCTTTCCTGCGGAAGGTGCATCGATTCCACCGAGCATGTTCAAGAGCGTGGTTTTTCCAGAGCCGGAGGGCCCCATAACCGCAACGAATTCTCCTTGTTCAATCGTCAAATTTAGCGCTTTAACCGCATGCACGGGAAAGTCACTGTCTTGGTTATAGGTTTTGCGTAGCCCATCTATTTGAATAGTCATAATTAATGCTTCTCCGACATAGCTTGCACTGGTTGTTGCTTGAGAATTTGCCTTGCCGGATACAGTGCAGCAATGACACTGGCAAGAACGACCGTAAACGCAATAAGTTGATACTCTGATAGCTGGATGCGTGGATACAACACAGTGTCCACACCATAAGCACCTAACGCATCTGACATGATGCGGAGATCAAGCCCTGTATGATTCAAAATGAGAATCAAGGTTACGCTGGCTAGCACACCCAAACATGCCCCTAACGCGCCTAAGAACGTTGCTTCGCATAGAATGAGCGTGAATATTCGATGTTTTTGCATCCCTACTGCCATGAGCACACCAAACTCTCGTGTACGCTCAAAAACAGACATTAGGAGAATATTGACAATCCCGAAGCCCATCGCGATAACAAACACACCCAAAATTAAGCCGTTACTCGTCGCCATCGAACTTTGCGCCGACGCAAGCATCGGCTGAATTTGACGCCAACCTCGTGCTTCAATCTCATTAGGTAATATGGTGTTTATTGATTCTAAAAATGCTTCTATTGACTCGACCGATGGATCTTTTAGTAGGATGGCCACTTCATGTGAACCTTCAATGCCGGCTAACTTCGTTAAATCGGACTTCCTTACATAGATATTGCTGTCGTCAAAACTGCTTGAAGGCGTTTTGAACACACCTCTTACTCGAAACGCTGCACCAGCAACCTCATTATTGGTGTCTGAAAAAGTGAGCACCACTTTTGATCCGACCCTCAAGTTAAGCCTTTGTGCTGTTTTTTCAGAAACGAGAACGGGGTTCCGACCTTCCTTACTTAACCAGTCCCCTTTAACGATGTGAGATGACAGTGGCGTTATCTTCCGCTCTGAGTCCAAATCCACCCCATTGATTTTTATGCCCCTATTGCTTCTCGCAGACGCAACCATCCCGTGGACAAGGAACCGAGCTGACATTTGCACCACTTCGGAACGACTTTCGATTGCCTTTAACATCGCCTCCGAATCTGGAATAAGCGCATTGAGATCTGGGTTGTCAGAATAGGATTTGTGATGAATTTGCACGTGGCTAGTTTGCCACGAGATGGCGTTACTCAGCATGCTATCCATTAAGCCATTCATAAAGCCCATGATGGAAACCACCCCAAGTAACCCAAATACCATGGCGCCTAGCATGATCCCTGTGCGAATTTTATTTCTCCACAAGTTGCGCCAAGCCAGTTTAATCAGCATGTGCGCCCCCTTTTAGTGCATTAACTAAATCCATCCGATACACCCTAAACATTGGGTAAAGCAGGCATAAAACTAACAGACCAATAATGATGGAAACCTGATTCACATATAGGCTTACAGATAATGCAAAGGGAAGAATGGGCTCCATACCCGCTTCCAGCATAAGCGTTGCAGTGTCACCGGTTAGCTGGATAGGATTGAAGTAAAAGTAAATTAAGATTGGTGTTGCTAATAACATTCCAATAAAAGCGCCAAGCGCACCAATGAAAATAGACTCTATGCCAATCAATGCGAGTAAGCGGCTTCTGAGTAACCCTGTCGCGAGCATTACCCCAAACTCACGTTGTCGTTCTAACGTCATCATAAGAATGGTGGCAAATAGCCCAAAGCCAACAACACCATAAAGCACTAGCATCATAAAAATGCCCCCTGCTTTATCCATTTGAATGTTCTGGGCGGTTTCAGGAGAAAGATCTCGCCAATCCCTCACTCGCACATCTGAACCAAAAGCGTCTTTTAATTCTTTTACCTTTCGGTCTAAGTCATTAAGATCTTCAACATGTATAACCCAATTGGTGATTTGGTTATCTGTGCTGAACATTAGCTTTGCTTGCTCAAGCGGAATGTAAACCAGCTGGTTTTCCAATTGGGGAATAGGAAACGAAATTAGCCCTGCCACCTTAAACAGCCCTGCCGCGGTTTGTCCTCTGTACCCTTGCCCGTAGAGCACCAACTCATCACCGACAGACAAATTCATATGACGTGCTAGTGATTCACCCACTAGCACTTCCTGATCTTCTGGATTCAGATAGTGGCCTTGAATTACCTTTTCACTAAGCTTTGCGTAGCTGTCTTCAAGGTCTGGGGCGATGCCAATAACCATGATACCTTTGGATTTTTCTTTCGCTGCTGCCAACGCAAATGATTCAATACGAGGGAGTACGTGAGTAAATGCAAGGTCTTTTGTTACAGGGGAAATAAACTCAGGGGAAGCCGGAATCAAATCATCAATACTGTTGCTCTCACCAAAATTTGGGTGCTGCAACTGAATTAACCCTGTAGAAAAACGTGCGCTGTTTTCGATACTGTTGCTGTAGGTCCCTTCTTGCAACGAGCGCATAACGAGCGAAAGAAACAACGCTAACGCTAATGCAGAAGCAGTGAGTAGCGTTCTGCGCTTTTGCCGCCATAAGTTACGCCAAGCTAACGTAAATAGCATGATATGTCCTTAACGGAGTAAAGGCTGCCGATTCTGAGTTTAGGGTCTGTTGACCCTAGTCACGTAATGTTTTCATTTGTGATTGTGAGAAAAAATTGTCACCTATCTCAAAATCAAACTGGGCTTCATGCGTGATCATTTCTGTTTTCTGACCCGGCTTATCTGCCGGAATCA
Organism: Vibrio penaeicida; assembly: GCF_019977755.1. Lineage (NCBI taxonomy): Bacteria > Pseudomonadati > Pseudomonadota > Gammaproteobacteria > Vibrionales > Vibrionaceae > Vibrio > Vibrio penaeicida. The sequence continues at coordinate 2,158,182 of NZ_AP025144.1, forward strand.
TTTCCATTCGGGTCGCGATATTTCGATCGCCGAGTTCTTTCACTTCGTAGGTACTAAGCGTGTTCACTAACTCATCAAATTCGTCATAAAACTCCACCTTTCTTTGGAGATAGGTGTCTTGTGAAATCCACAATGTTACTTTGCTCCAGACAACAGGTGCATCTGGTTTGGCGGTTGCTTCAATCTTCCATGTTGATACCGAGTCAAACGTATCTTCTCCCACCAGTTCATGGGTATAGTCGACAACAATGGAAGACTGATTAATGAGATCATCATTGGTGAAGTCAGACCCCATCCAAGATTGCCCTAACATGGAAGGCGCAATTTTAATCACCCTCTCGATTCCGGGTATCCAGTTCCACATTTCTCGATATCTTTTTAATGAAGTAGAACCTTTATCCTTTGCAGGCGCCGTGACCAAAACCAAAGAAAGATCTTGTCCTTTGCTCCAAGATTTCATGCTCATAGAACGAGTCCAATCAGGACGGACAATGTTCATTGTAGAAACGGTGTAACTAGAGTCTCCACGCATTTGCTTATCTGACTTGATTATGATGTCTTTAGCGGTGAGAGACGATGCCGAGGCATCCCCCAAAAAAGGTAGAGCGATGATAAGAATTAGTAGCCAACGTTTCATGCTTTCTCCAAAACCTAAGTTATATGAACATGATGATATATTTTGGATTAACGATGCGTTAAGAAAGATCAAATTGCCAGACGATTTACAACTCTCGGAATAAAAGCGGGATGACAGGTACAAAAAAAGCAGGCTAATTCGCCTGCTTTTTGTCTATTTGGTAAGAATCAACTAGTCACGTAGTGAAGCGCCAAACCTCTCAGAGACGTGAGCGACGATCGCATCAACCGCACCTGCGATGTCTGCATCTTCTAGCGTGCGCTCTACTGATTGTAGTGTTAGCGCGATAGCTAGGCTCTTCTTGCCTTCTTCAACGCCTTTACCTACGTAAACGTCAAATAGCTTGGCACCTTTCAAGAACTCACCACCTTGTGCTAAACATGCAGCAACGATGTCACCAGAAGCGACAGCTTCATCAACAACAACGGCAATGTCACGACGGTTTGATGGGAACTTAGAAAGCTGTACTGCTTCAGGAATCACTTTCGTGTTGATCGCTGACCATTCAACTTCGAATACGATAGTACGACCGTTTAGACCAAACTTACGCTCTAGTTCTGGGTGAACCGTACCGATTACACCTACCTGCTTCCCACCGACAATGAGTGCCGCAGATTGACCAGGGTGAAGCGCTGGGTTCGCTGCTTTATCTTCAGCAGAAAGCGCTGCGAAAGAGTAAGCGACTTCATTAGCTGTTAGCTCAAGAACAGCTTCTAGATCGCCTTTAAGGTCGAAGAAGTCCACTGTGTTTGTCTCGATATCCCAGTGCTCTTCACCGCGAGTACCTGCGATAACACCTGCAAGCATCGGCTCTTGACGCATACCGTTTTCAGCTGATTCACACGGAATGAAACGTAAACCGTATTCGAATAGACGAACACGTGGCTGTTGACGTTTCTGGTTATGAACGACTGTGTTTAATAGACCTTGGATAAGACCTAAACGCATCGCTGACATGTCCGCAGAAATTGGGAATGGCAGGATTAACGGTTCAACACCTGGAACAACGAGCTTTTGCTGCTCTGGTTCAACGAAGCTGTACGTAATCGCTTCTTGGTAACCGCGGTCAACAAGTAGGTTACGAACGCGTTTTAGCGGGATATTCGCTTCAACGTGGTTGTGCATCTGAAGTGCAGCAGCTGGACGTTGGTTAGGAATATTATCGTAACCGTAGATCCGACCCACTTCTTCAATTAAGTCTTGCTCGATAGCTATATCGAAACGCCAAGTTGGGGCTGTTGCTGTCCAACCTTCGTTCGTGCTTTCTACCGATAGACCAAGACGCTCTAGGATTTCAGCCACATCGCTATCTGCAATATGGTGACCTAGTAAGCTATCTAGTTTAGTGCGACGCAGGGCAACTGTATTTGCTTTCGGTAGGTCGGCTTCTGACTCAGCACCCACTACTGGCGCTACTTCGCCACCACAGATCTCAACGAGAAGTTCTGTCGCGCGTTCCATTGCGTTTGCTTGTAGTGCGAAGTCCACACCACGCTCAAAACGCATTGAAGAATCAGTGTGCAAGCCATAGCTGCGAGCGCGACCGCGGATGTGATCCGGTGCGAAGAACGCACACTCAAGTAAAACATCTTTAGTCTCAGTCGTTACACCAGACTCTTCACCACCAAAGATACCCGCGATTGCTAGCGCTTTGTTGTGGTCTGCGACAACCAAAGTGTCGGAGTTTAGCTCAGCTTCATTACCATCTAGAAGAATCAGCTTCTCGCCTTGCTCTGCTAGACGAACCACGATACCACCTTCGATCTTCGCGAGATCGAATGCATGCATTGGTTGGCCTTGCTCTAGAAGAATAAAGTTGGTGATGTCTACCACTGGATCGATAGAACGAATACCACAACGGCGAAGTTTCTCTTGCATCCAAAGTGGTGTTTCAGCTTGAACGTTAACGTTCTTAACTACACGACCAAGGTAACGAGGACATGCGTCTGTCGCTTTTACGTCGATAGAAATCGTGTCATCGATAGAAGGTGCAACGGCATTTACTGCTGGCTCTGTAACGTCTGCACGGTTCAAAACGCCAACTTCACGTGCCATACCACGAATGCTGAAACAGTCAGCACGGTTAGCCGTTAGGTCTACGTCTACTGTTACGTCATCAAGACCTAGGAATTCGCGGAAATCAGTACCAATAACAGCGTCTTCAGATAACTCTAGAATGCCATCAGATTCTACATCGATGCCTAGCTCAGAGAATGAACAAAGCATGCCGTGAGATGGTTGACCACGCAGTTTTGCTTTTTTGATTTTGAAATCGCCTGGTAGTACAGCACCAACTGTTGCTACAGCAACTTTGATACCCAAGCGGCAGTTAGATGCGCCACAAACGATGTCTAGTAGTTCTTCAGCGCCAACATCTACTTTTGTTACACGTAGCTTGTCTGCATCTGGGTGTTGACCACACTCAACCACTTTACCTACTTTAACGCCAGTGAAAGAACCAGCAACAGGCAGTACGTCGTCTACTTCTAGACCCGCCATCGTAATTTGGTGTGTAAGTTCGTCAGTCGATACCGCAGGGTTTACCCACTCACGAAGCCATGATTCGCTAAATTTCATAGTGATGTATCCCCTGGATTACTTGAACTGTTTTAGGAAACGAAGGTCGTTCTCGAAGAACGCACGAAGATCGTTTACGCCGTAACGAAGCATTGTTAGACGCTCAACGCCCATACCAAATGCAAAGCCAGAGTACTTCTCAGGGTCGATGCCTACGGCACGCAATACGTTCGGGTGAACCATGCCACAACCTAGAACTTCAAGCCATTTGCCATTCTTACCTTTCACGTCAACTTCTGCTGAAGGCTCTGTGAATGGGAAGTAAGAAGGACGGAAGCGAACTTCTACTTCTTCTTCAAAGAAGTTACATAGGAAATCATGCAGGATGCCTTTTAGCTGTGCGAAGTTTACGTTCTCGTCGACTAGCATGCCTTCCACTTGGTGGAACATTGGCGTATGCGTTTGATCGTAATCGTTACGGTAAACACGGCCCGGTGCGATGAAACGGAATGGTGGTTTACCATTTTCCATCGTACGGATCTGAACGCCAGACGTGTGAGTACGTAGCATAAGATCTGGGTTAAAGAAGAACGTATCGTGGTCAGTACGCGCAGGGTGATCTTCTGCGATGTTTAGTGCATCAAAGTTATGGAATGCATCTTCAATCTCAGGACCAGACTCAGTGTTAAAGCCTAGCTCACCAAAAAACTGCTCAATACGCTCAACTGTACGCGTAACTGGGTGCAAACCACCGTTCTCGATACGGCGACCTGGTAGCGTTACATCAATAGTTTCAGCAGCCAGCTTTGCTTCAAGTTCTGCACGTTGTAGTGCATCTTTACGCGCTGCGATAGCTTGTTGAACTACGCCTTTCGCTTTGTTGATTTCTTGACCAGCAGTACGGCGCTCTTCTGGTGGTAGTTTACCTAGGCTTTGAAGCTGAGCGGTAAGCTCACCTTTTTTTCCTAGATACTGAACACGCACTTCATCAAGTGCAACTAACGAATCCGCCGCTTCAATCGCTGCGTTCGCATTAGCAATGATCTCTTCTAGATGTTGCATCGTTTCCTCATCTACCTATGTAAAGAACATAAGTGGTAGTGTCTATAAGGTTTCCCTGATGGGATTCTTGGGTATTTTTAAATAGCTTTACATAGTAATCAAAGCGATGGGTAAATCCAAACCCAATTCCACTTTCATGCGCTTTACGGGTGAAAAAACATCAAAAAATTGCGTTTGATACCCATTGTTAGCAAAAAGCGCTGCTTTCACAGGTTTGATCTACTTTATTTGGGTTTGTGAAATCCATATCACCTCATCCCAAAAATCAAGGCGATCAAATATGAGAAAGCACGACATCGGAAACAAATAAACTTTAATATGATCACAAAATAATGAATAAAAATTAAGTCTTTATTTAGGGGCTCAGGAATGAACGAAAATTTGCTTGTTTTTGTTTGAAATACTGAGGGTTTAAACTAGGATTACTTATGTGGCGCAAGCTACAGTCTTACTCGCAAAACACTTTAAAGCCGGGCATTGCCCGGCTTTGTTTTTTAGGTCGATTTACGTAGTTACAGCATGGAAGCGACTTTTCTGAATTACTGTGTTTTAGCTCTAAAAATAATACTCCAATGACAGCTCTACAAAGTCATCTTGCCGACCAAAATAAAGCAAATCTGTCGGTGTATCATTTTGCAGTAACCAAGCATCTACTCGCCACTTCCATTGATTATTGATTCGGCTAGAGGCTTCCACTCTTCCGTTAAAATCATCGCTGTTATCTAAGTCTTGCGTTACTCCAACAAGAAACTCTGTTCCTTCTGCGTCATTAGCGACAAGACGAGCACCAAAAAACACATCATTTTGCCCTATATTTTGTGCATTGTTTCCTCGGGAATCGTAAAGATACTCGGCAATCATTCCTACGTCCCAATCTGATTCAGCAAAGCCCACGAGGGTATATTCAAACCCAGCGACAACCCCTGTGTGGTTATCAAAACTGTCACGGTAAATCGTTTCGAGTTTCCATAACCAGTCGCCTACAATCCCTTGAAGGTCGAAACCAACTTGAGACATCTGGGCGTAATACGGTTTTACTTCACCATTGTCCATTCGAAAGTAGGGATCACGGTTTGTGCCATTAAAGTAAGAAAGCCCGACATCCCAATCCCCGAGCATCTGGCTGTATCGAAAAGCAAAATCAACGTGTTGTTCTTCTCGCGACGACTCATACAACGCATCATCAGAAACGGGGAGTCTCAGCCTTCCATCCTCCCCTGCAAACGTTCGTTCACGGAAATACGGCAGAACCAATGCATCAACAATGCCCCATTCACGATCCATTGTTACCTGCACCATGGGCTGACCCAGCTTTTGCGCCCCATCTAGTGATTCAACCGAATCTGATTGGTTTACCACATCCACTAAGTGCGCCGATTCTGTTACTCCCCAGAACACTTTGCCAATACCTGCTCGTACTTCGTAGCTGTCAAACACATGCAAATATTGAAGCTCTCGAATGTCTGCGTGTGTTCTTTCTTTATCTAAGCTGTCTAACCGAGCAAATGGCATAAAGCTCCATTCACCATTGCCAGACTCAGTCGTCCAATACCATTGAGGCTTTAGCACCAAAGAAGATTGCTCTTTCCCTTGTCCATCCAAACCGGACTGAAAAAACTGCCTGTGTTCCAAATTCACCTGACCACTAAATTCTGCTGCTGCAGGCAGTGCAATTAAAGCCGCTAAAGCAGTTGCTATTCGTAATGTCATCGCACTTCCCTATCGCACTCGTTTCAGCGTATTTTTGCTAAAATCACTGTCGCTTAACCCATTTTTGAAAGCGAGTTCTTCGGTGCTTAGAACCGTACTTTTCCCTGATTGGTGGTTCACCATTTTCATTGTGTGAGCACGCCAGTACTTATCCTCGTATACGCGATAGTCTGAAAACGTCAGTGTTTTTAATAATGAGCGTTTTCTATCGTAAAACTCGACTTTCAATGGGCGGTAATGCATTTGATCAAGCCAGACAAGCTGCTTGGTGTAGCCCGAGTTTTTATCCGTCGGGATTTGCTCAAGTAGGAATACAGATTCTCCTTCTACGACATCATCTTGAATATAGCTAAATTGATACTTTTCTATTTCAAACGAACTTAGGTCTTCATAAGCAAACTCACTGCCCATAAAAGGACCAGATTTGTTACGCGAAGATATACGCTTCACTCGTTTTAACGCAGGGAGGTAAAGCCATTGGTCATCCGGTTCAGTTGCGTGTGAGTGGTTAAGAAACGCCGTTCCTTTTACATCGCGGGGTTCGTCAAAAATCGTTAACCCTTTGTCACCATCCCCATCGATTTCTAAAGATTTCAATCGCATTAGTCTTGAGCTGCTTTCACCTTGTGCATTTTGTAATACCATGCTCATGGTCGCGATTGAATCTTGCCAGCCTGTATCTCTCGCTTTTCTTTCACTCGCAATTTCAAGCCCTTTGGCACTATCAGCAAAGACCTGCCCAGAGAACAAAACACTAGCCAGTAAAACAGAGGTATATTTAAATTTCATGGTGTAATCCTTTAATTCAAAGCAGGCGGCATCACCACCTGCACAAATGTTATTGAGAAACAGTTCCAGGTTTGTTCAAAGAAACAGTGCGTTCGGTTTTTTCTTCTTCCACTTTGTCTTTATCAAACAGCATCAAAAGTGTCGGCAAGAATAAGAAATCGACAACCAACGCTAGGAATATGACAAGTGCACTCAACTGCCCCATATCAGAGTTCAGACGGAAACTCGACATTGCCAAAATTGAAAATCCAACAACCAAAACGACAGTAGTAATACCTAACGCTCTTCCAACGGTGTTAAACGCATATCGAACCGCTTGCTCAGCGTCCTTACCTTCCTTACGGGCACGCTGATACTTGCTAAGGAAATGAACCGCATCATCCACAACAATTCCCAACGTTAAAGTAACCACAACAGACAAGCCTAAATTGATCTCGCCTGAATACAGCGCCCACATTCCAAATCCAATAACTGCTGGTGCCATATTAGGCACGATGCTGATCACCCCTAATCGAACTGAACGGAGTGCGAATATCATCAGTGCAGAAATCAGAATCAAAGTGATTGGAAGCGTTGCCAGCATGCTTGCCATGTTCGTTTCCCCAATATGGGCAAACATTAAGGTTGGGCTAGAGGCGGAAATTTCATATTGTGGTGCATTCGTTGCGAACCAGTTGTAGATACGGTTTTCGATATCAACCAGCTCTTTGCTCCCAAGGTTCTGAGTAGTAAGAACCAACTTCACTGAAGATTTGTCCACATTGACTTGGTTGTTGAGATCTAAGCCATAAGGCAACGACATTTCATACATCAACAAATACTGAGCCGCCAGTTCTCTGTCCTGAGGAAGCGTGTAATAGAACGCATCGTCACCATGCATGTTTTTATTCAATCGCTTGTAAACATCAGCAAGAGAAGCAACATGATCGGTTTCTGGCTGAGCACGAAGCCAATCGGTGAAGCTTCCTAACGTTTCTAAGAAGGCTGGAGCTGCGATCCCTTGAGATTCTCCGGTTTTAATCGCGATGTTTATGTTCGTCATACCCGAAACATTCGCTTCCATGAAATCTGCCGCTTGGCGAAACTCACTGGTATGGTCGAAATACTTCACGGATTCATCGTTGATTTCGTTTTGAGGAATCAATACAGCAGAAACAACAATCACTACGACAGATAGTGGAAGTAGGATTTTTCTTTGGTTTACAACGAAGCTACCAAAACGATCCATGCAGCTCGTTTTGCCTTCTTCTTGTGGTTTAACTTTAATTGGCAGCACTTTTAAGAGAGCAGGAAGAAGCGTTACTGAAAGCACGCACGCAATCATCACACCTAAAGCCGCAAGGTTACCGAAATCTCTTAATACTGGAGAGTCAGACATGTTCATCATCAGGAAGCCAAGAGCGGTCGTTACTGACGTGATCAAAATAGGCGTAAAATTCAGCCAGACACTATGCGAAATTGCTTCATTTTTGCTTTTTCCTTCAAGCATGGACTGGCGCATGGTTGCAATAACGTGAACACAATCCGCAACGGCTAATGTCAAAACCAACGTAGGAATATTGACGGTAGCAGTGCTAAGGAACATACCCGCCCAACCTGATAACCCCATGGTTGCGGCGACAGAGCCGATGATAACGACGAGAGTTGCAACAACGCTTAAGAATGAACGTAACATGATGGTCAAGAAAACCAAGATGGCACCCAGCATTGCAGGTACAAGGGTTGAACTGTCTTTCTGAGCAGAGACCATAAAGGCATCATTCAGTGCCACAATCCCTGCTTTGTAGAAGTCTACATTTGGATATTGGGCTTCATATTTTGCAATTAACTCGTCTGCAAATGCCACCACTTCAATAAGCTCTGCTGTTTCATCTTTTTTAGGCAGTTGAAGCGTTACGTTAACAATCGTTACGTGACCATTCTCTGAAACAGCAGACTTTACGAGAACTGGCTCTGAAAGTGCTATCTCTTTAATTTTATTAATTCTTTCTGGTGTTAGTTCATAATCTTCGAACAGAAGATCTTCCACCAAGAGGTCGTCTTCAAACGCTTCGGTATGTTGATAATTTGAAAGTGAATCCACGCGGCTTGAGAAAGGAACTTGCCATGCGTCTTCAGTCAGCGCTTTAACTAACCCTAAGGTCTCTTTGCTAAAGACATTTCCATCATCAGGGGCAAGAACAATCGCGAGATTGTCGGTTTTATTGAATGTGGCTTGAATTTCTTCAAAAGCCTGAAGTTGTGGGTTACTACCATCAAAGAAAATGTTGTACTCGCCACGGAAATAAAGATTTTTACCGCCTATAATAGCTGCAATCAATAAGACGGTGGTTATCAGTAGAACCCATGGCGTATGGCTAATAGGGCTTCTTAATAACCGAGTTAGAAGGTTTTGTTCAACTTTCATCACACTCTCCGTTTGTGACGTTTCGTCATATATATGCAATTTAAAACCAGCTCACGCTGGTTAAAATCACTCTACTAGATCGATCCGAGGTATTATTCCTCGATACCATGTAAAATATGACGAATCGTCACCAAAGAGCCTAAATAATCCCGCCTAAGCGGGTTTATTAGAAAGCTTATCTTAGCGCCCTACAGACTCTAGGTAAGCAATTTCTTCAGCAAATATCTCTTGCTCAACCTTTTGACAGGTCTTGCGATAATCCCATTCAGTAGACAACGGCTTCCATTGAAGCCCATCCAAAACAATATTGGAGTTTTGTAACACTGAGAAAGGGTCTTGCAAGCGATTTATACAGTAGCTGTTTGTCGAGTTTTTAGCGAGTGCGTTTGAGCCAAACGCAACAGACCAATTTGCAAATACGATGGCATCGGAGCTTAGACCTGGGCTGTACTTTAAATCCCCAACTTCAACCGCTTGTTGCACCAACTTATCTGCTTGATCAATGACTTGTTCTTCTAAGTCATTCAACTCTTTTACTCTTTCAGGAGAAGCTTTCTCCAAAACCCAAGGCGTTTTCGACGTTATCACGCAATCAGATAAAACAGGCTCTAACCGTACATAAATTCTATACGCGGTATGCATTGCCATAACTTTTTCGCGTGTTGTACCTTCGTAAGCCATTGAACGTCCGAACATCATGGCTTCTTTTTTCAAAGAATGAATACAAAGTGCAAGTACAACGTCTTCTTTACTGCAAAAGTGGTTATAGATAGTACCTTTAGAGTATGGGCTGCGAGACGTTAGCTTATCCATAGTGAAATTGGCAAAACCTTGCTCTTTCACTAACTCTTGAGCTAGCTCAATCAGTTCCATTTCTCTGTTTGCAATAGCTTGCTGCTTCTTAGTCATCGATAAAGAACACTTTTGCTTTGCGTACTTACTGTCTTTGCTACAACCAAATCCAAACATGGGTCGATCACCGTATAAATATAAACTTGCTCCTATCTCATTGTAACACGTCCACTATTTCTGTATAGGATGATACTTTAGTGACGATGCGTCATTTTTGACACTTCGTCATAATAGATGATCAATTGAACATATCAAGCAGTTTTTGTGATTTAATGATATTTAGTATCAATACTGTGAATGTAAGAGGTCTACGTAATGTTTGGAAAAACCAATTTACTTATGTTGTTTTTGGTGGCGACGATGAGCTCTCACTCCTTTGCTCAAACCTCTTATTCTCTTGAGAAAATAGGTGAAGTAAAAGGTGTGCCTTGGGGGCTGACTTTTGTCGACGACAATTTAGCGTTTGTGACAACCCGTGAAGGGAATGGCTATCTATTGAATGTTAAAACGAGCGACTTAACCCGTGTATCTGGGCTACCCGACGTTTATGCGCGGGGACAAGGGGGATTAATGGATGTCGCAATTTCCCCACAAAACCTTGAGTCAGGTAACTCGGCTATAACGAACAAGAATGGCAAACAGCTCTATTTCACCTACAGCAAACCAGTTAAAGGAGGCTCAGCCACTGCGTTGGCAACCGCAAAGTTGGTGGGTGCAACTCTAAAGGATTGGAAAGACCTTATCGTCACCCAATCAATCACTGACACAAGCCGTCACTATGGGAGCAGAATCGCGTTTGATGATAATGGGCACCTTTTCTTCAGTATCGGAGATCGAGGTGAAAGACCCAATGGTCAGGATTTGACGACACATGCGGGTTCCATACTTCGATTAACCCTCGATGGAGCACCACCAGCCAGTAACCCAGATATAGGGGGACATGCACTTCCAGAGATTTGGAGCTACGGTCACCGTAACCCTCAAGGCCTATTTTTTGATAAACAATCTCAGCAACTTTGGTCGGTCGAGCATGGACCTCGCGGCGGAGATGAAATCAACCTCATTTTGAAAGGCAAAAACTACGGTTGGCCTATCACCTCTCATGGAAAAGAGTATTGGGGACCAATTTCTGTCGGTGAGTCTGAAGAAAAAGCCGGAATAGAGTCACCGAAGAAAGTTTATGTGCCTTCGATTGCGCCGAGTAGCTTAGTGTTTTATCGCGGAAAGCATTACCCAGAGCTCAACGGAAAAATTCTTATCGGTGCTTTGAAGCTGACTCACATAAACGTCGTCGACCCACAGTCGTTTGCTGAAACTCGATTGTTTGCCGATCTCGGTGAGCGAATCCGCTCAATAGCGATATCACCGATCGAACACCTTTACTTCGGTACAGATAATGGAAACATCTTCCAAATTTCAACAGCTAAAATTGAATAGAGAGTTGATGCTAAAAATACTGCCAAACTATCTTGAGGTGCAGGCTTTATGTAGACTGGCTTGTAACCTCAAGAAAGGAACATGATGTAAATGAAGCAACTGATAGAATTTATTCCTCTCATTATTTTCTTCGTGCTTTACAAGATATACGACATCTATGTAGCAACTGGCGCGCTTATTGTCGCGACTGCCATTCAAATTGTGTTGACCTTCATCGTCTATAAAAAATTTGGGAAAATGCAGTTGATCACATTTGTTATGGTTGCGGTATTTGGTGGTATGACGTTGTTTCTGCAAGATGAAAGTTTCATCAAATGGAAAGTCACTATTGTCTATTTGGTGTTTGCGATTGGGTTGTTTGTCACTCAACTAATGGGTAAACCTCTTATTAAAGGTATGCTAGCCAAAGAAATCAGCCTACCTGATTCTGTATGGAGCAAAATCAATTACGCTTGGATTGGTTTTTTCTCATTTTGTGCCGCTTTAAATGTATATGTTGCCTTTACAATGTCTTTAGATATTTGGGTAAACTTTAAAGTATTCGGCTTACTAGCAGCCACCTTTGGCTTTATGATCCTTACCGGTATCTACATCTATATGCAGATACCTAAAGACCAGTAGAAAGATAGCCAATAGCCCCTTTGCTCAAAGATTAAGTCAGCTTTCTAGCTTCTTATTCTAAGTTCAGGTTATTTAGAAAGCCTCAAACGTTGTTTGAGGTCTTTTGTCTTGGTAGTATCCCCTCCCCCTAATTAACCCGACTTCTTTATGAGGCCATTTGCCTCTGCTGTTTTGGAAAAATAGATGCGTTATTACCTAACAAATATAATGGGTGGCTATGTATGAGCACACCAAAAGGGCAACTCCTTACTCGAACTTTGGCAATGCCAGGTGACTGCAATGCCAATGGCGACATTTTTGGCGGCTGGATTATGTCTCAGCTGGATTTGGCCGGCGGGATTTTAGCTAAAGAAATTTCAGGAGGACGAATTGTTACGGTCTCCGTCTCCAGCATTACGTTCAAAAAACCAGTCAAGGTAGGCGATGTGGTGTGCTGTTATGGGGAATGTACCAAAATCGGGCGCACCTCAATGAGCATTGAACTGGAGGTATGGGTAAAACCCGTCAAAGAAGACGGTGTTAAAGACCGATTTCAAGTTTGTGAGGCGACGTTCAATTATGTAGCCATCGACAGTGATGGAAAACCGCGCCCAATCCCAACGAACTAACGAACTAACGAACTAACGAACTAACGAACTAACGAACTAACGAAGCAAGGTGTCAGATGATTCATTTTCGACAAGGACAGTCCCGATTCAACTTCAGGAGTGCAGCTATCATTATTGATGAAGGGTATATCCTTCTGCATACCAGCAAGAACGACGATTTTTGGTCTTTACCCGGTGGTAGGGTCGAATTTTTTGAACACTCTGACGACACCCTTGTTAGGGAAATCAAAGAGGAAACGGGTCTCAAAGCCGCAGTACAAAGGCACCTGTGGTACATCGAAAATTTCTTCGAATACGACGGAAGTAAATACCACGAAATATCCAACTGCTTTCTCATGAACTTGGACACACCGCAAGCAATACCCAAAGATAAAGAGTTCTCTGGCGTTGAGGAAGGCAGCCCATTAATTTTCAAATGGTTTCCAATAGAAGATGCCAAACAGCTCACTATCTACCCAGAGTTTCTGAAAGAACGCTTGAGTGACCTTCCAAATCACTTAGAGTTCATCAAAGAAGATAAACTACAAAAGTGATAAAGTTTTTCTAGTTGAAACTCACATTTTTAAGCCATTTAAAAGTAAATATCTTTTGCAGAACAAGATCTTTGCTTTGAATCGGTTTAGTATCTCTCTAACTAATCAATTTGAACAGGAAGTCTTATCTATGTGGTACGTGATTTTTTCTCAGGATGTTGAGAATTCACTAGAAAAACGCCTAAGTGTTCGTGAGCGACACCTTGCTCGATTGCAAACACTCCAAGATGAAGGTCGTTTACTTACAGCAGGACCAATGCCAGCAGTAGACAGTAACGAACCTGGTGCAGCGGGCTTCACAGGTTCAACCGTAATTGCAGAATTTGATTCTCTAGAAGATGCAAAAAGCTGGGCAGACGCAGACCCATATATAGAAGCTGGTGTATACGAAAACGTCATCGTAAAGCCTTTCAAGAAAGTGTTCTAACTTTATGTCGAAATATTCTTTAGCCAAAGTGATTGGCACCACATTGCTGTCTGTTGGGCTACTTGCAGGGTGTGCTTCTTCTGACAGCAAGCAAAAGCAAATAGAGCTTATTGCGCAGCATAGAGCAAGCGTTCTTTCTGCTGGTCTGCCAACTGAAGTTGGTGCACTCAATATCATGAAAGCAAGAGCCAAGTCTGGCGTGGTTGAACTGCTCATGATTTACAATCAAGATCAGGGAAAAATTGCTCCACAGGAGCTTATGCATAACGCCATCAAATACTACTGTTCAAGTAATGAAGTGAAAGCTGCCTTAGAACAAGGCGTGCGCTATCGCTTAATGTTGCGAAATACTCGCGGGCAGTTAATCGTCGATCAGGTAGTTGCTATTGAGCGCTGCGACAAAAAATAGATTAGGGTCTGTGAATTGGCTTAGTCATATCGCTCTATCCGTTCACTTGGCACTGCTCGTATAAACGACACAGCTCCTATAAACGCGCCTAACTTGGCGCGTTTTTTATTACTATGACTAGACCTCACACCTTGCGCCGCGATTGAAAGGCAGAAAGGTCGAAGAAAATTTAACCACAAAAGTTCAACAGACCCCAAAGAACTTCAGAGAAAGTCTTCCACATAAGGCGATTAATTCACCCAATCAATCAAAAATGACCCTCTTTCATGGTCTTAAAGTTAAATTTTTGAAAAATTAAGCCATAATTGAAAGGAAACAGGCGTGAATGAGGTCTGATATTGCGACGGAATAATTCACTGTCTCGATTTTGTTTTCACTTTTCAGGGGATTCGTTTTATAACGAAATTGGATGTTCGCAATCACCGCTTTCCTAAAGACACTTAAGGATTAAAGTCAAATCAGGAACTAAGTGGTTGCGCATTGTATTTATACATTTAAAAGGATAATCATGAAAAAGCTCATTTCTTCATTGTGTATTGCATTGCTTTCACTGCCAGCAGCGGCAACCGAGCAATGGAAAGACATTGAATTAAAAGCCCGAGGTCAAACCGTATTTTTCCATGCTTGGGGTGGCAGCCAACAAATCAACAACTACCTACGCTGGGCCGACAAGGAATTGCAGCGCCGCTACGGTGTTGAACTGAAACACGTAAAAGTCACTGATATTGCAGAAACCAGCTCTCGTCTATTAGCCGAGAAAACGGCTGGAAAAAATAGTGACGGCAGCGTTGATATGGTTTGGATTAACGGTGAAAACTTCAAGTCGATGAAAACCAATGAGCTGTTACATGGTCCATTTGTGGAAGGGTTACCTAGTTGGCAATATGTCGATAAGTCGTTACCGGTCGATAGCGATTTCTCAGAGCCAACTCTTGGGCTAGAAGCACCATGGGGCGTTGGACAACTTGTTTTCATCCACGACTCTAAAAAGTTGAATAACCCACCAGCAACATTTACTGAACTATTAAGTTATGCGCAAGCTTACCCTAATCGTATTAGTTACCCTAAGCCACCGCAATTTCACGGTACAAGCTTTTTAAAAGCGCTGCTTATCGAGCTAACAAATAACGACTCTCGCCTGATGAAGCCTGTGTCTGACGCCGAATTTGCGCAGATAACTCAACCACTTTGGGCTTACTTAGACAAACTACACCCAAATAGCTGGAAACAAGGCAAGCAATTCCCATCGGGTTCACAGCAAACGATGCAGCTATTGGATGACAGCCAGTTGGATTTAGCCATTACATTCAACCCTAACGCTGTCTTTTCTGCTCAGGCAGATGGGACGTTATCGGAAAGCACCAAAGCTTATGCAATGGACTCTGGCGCACTATCGAATATCCATTTCCTAGCCATTCCGTGGAACGCGCGTGCGAAAGAAGGGGCAAAAGTTGCCATCAACTTTTTGCTTAGCCCAGAAGCACAATCTCGCAAAGGCGACTTGGAAATATGGGGCGACCCAGCTGTACTGGAATCTAAGCATTTAACAGGCAGTGCAAAGAACACTAAATTGTTTAAATCCGTTGCCGAGCCACACCCAAGCTGGCAGATCGCGTTAGAGCAAGAATGGCTTAAGCGCTACGGTCAATAAACCTATTCCTCCCTCTTTTAAGGGGGAGGTTCAACACAGAAAGTCATGATGTTAAGACTCCTATATTTTTTGATGATCGCTGTATGTATCGCCCCAACAATCCCCGGATTTGTAGGTGTGGTTCTGTCATCGATAAATTACATTCCGCCGCTTGGCTATACCCAACCATCAATAAACGGTTTTAACGCCGTATTTGCTTGGAGCGGAGTATGGGAGTCTATCTCTCTAACGGTTTTCACAACATTAGTGAGTACGTTTTTAGCGTGCATACTAACGTTTTTCATTCTGCAAGCGTGTTGGCGCTCTACTTTTTGGCAGAAGGTAGAACTCACTCTTTCTCCCCTACTCGCCTTGCCCCATGTTGCCTTCGCTATCGGCTTTTCATTTCTGTTTGCTCCAACGGGAATGATAGTAAGGGCGCTGCACCCTATTCTGGACATGATGCCCATTTTTGGCGATACCGTTTGGGACTTTAATATTGTTCACAATCAAGTAGGTTGGGGATTAATCGCAGTACTGACTCTAAAAGAAATTCCTTTTTTGCTGCTCATGAGCATTCCTATTTTACAGCAGCTAAAAATCAACCAAACCACGCAAGTCGCGCATAGCCTTGGATATAACGATGCACAAATGTGGTGGAAATGCATTTTCCCCCAATGGCTGCCTAAACTCCGGTTTCCTTTGCTCGCCGTATTGGCATACGGTGCCTCAGTCGTTGATTTAGCTTTAATTGTAGGACCAACTAACCCACCAACGTTTGCGGTTTTGGTTTGGCAATGGTTTAACGATCCCGATCTTTCTTTGCTTCCTCGCGCAGCAGCAGGAGCCGTTATTTTATTCTTCGTCTGCGCTTTATTAATCGCTGTCTTACGTGGCGTGGAGACACTTTCAGTTAAAAAATGCCGAGCTTGGCAGGTTGGTGGTCGATTCGGCATCAAAATGCCCGGTAAAACATTGTTCTTGGCCACAACGTTAATTGCATTTCTCACGTTGCCTTTAATGGTCATTTGGAGTTTTGCCCAGCGCTGGCGTTTTCCCGACTTGTTCCCAACACGATTAAGTGAACGTTTTTGGTCAAACGAATGGCAAGGCATTATTCCAACGGTGCTTGATAGCCTGTCGATAGCCATTATTTCATCGACCATTGCCCTTATTCTCGCTTTGGTCGGTCACGAGTACCGTATTCGACATCGCGTGCATGTTCCGGGGTTCATTATTGCGATTCCGATGTTAGTGCCTCAGCTCTCTATATTATTTGGGCTCCAGATTACTACGCTGCTTTTTTCATCGGACGCATATTATTTCTGGGTTTGTTGGGCGCATGTATTCTTCGCATTCCCATACGTATTTCTGTCGTTAGACGGTCCTTGGCGCAGCTACGACAATCGCTTAACCCAAGCCGCGCTCAGCTTGGGGAAATCCCCGTTCCGAGCATGGTGGTCGGTTAAAGCGCACATTCTCTTCCCTGCCATCATTTATGCTTGGGCTGTGGGTATTAGCGTGAGCTTGGCTCAATACCTACCTACGCTAATGCTTGGTGCAGGAAGGATCGCGACCATAACAACAGAAGCCGTCGCATTAACCAGTGGGCACGACAGACGAGTCACTGCTATTTATGCTCTTTGGCAGGCACTTTTACCACTGATATTCTTCACCTTTGCGATGCTCACCAATCAGTTACAAAACAGACGTTTACGTCGTACACAATCAGTAAGGACAGAAAGCCTTCATGACGCTTCAGCTAAAAAACCTCGTCATCCATGATCGAGAAAACAAAGCCCTTTTTAATCCGATTTCTTTTGAGGTCGGAGATGGGGAAGTCTTTACTTTGATGGGACCAAGTGGATGCGGTAAATCGTCATTACTCAGCACAATTGCAGGGCACCTTTCCGACGATTTCAAATATTCAGGCAATATCTTGATTGAAAATAAAGAGGTCGGCGACATTAGCCCCCACAAACGTAAAGTTGGGTTTCTATTCCAAGATGACTTGCTGTTCCCCCATCTAAATATTTGGGAAAATTTGGCATTTGCTTTGCCTAACTCAGTGAAAGGCCAAGAACGAAATCAACAAGCGATGTTGGCCTTAGAAAAAGTAGGGTTAGAAAAACTGGCAAACTCGTTCCCTAATCAAGTATCTGGCGGGCAAAGAGCCCGTGTAAGTTTGCTTCGCATGTTACTTGCTAAACCAAGAGTCGCCTTGCTTGACGAACCATTCAGTAAGTTAGATAAAGATTTACGCGTCCAGTTTAGAGAATGGGTATTCCAACAGTTAAAGGATGCAAACATACCCGCTTTAATGGTCACACACGATGAAGCCGACGTTCCAGCCAATAGTGCTTGCTTGAGCTGGCCATGGGAGAAAGCCCATGCTTGATAGATTCAGTATTAAGGTAATTCGCGCCCCACTCAATTTGGTGGCTCAATCGTTGGATAAGTTAAACGTGACTGCCAATCAGGCGACATTTGTGGGATTTCTTATTGGCTGTTTGGCATTTCCAGCATTGATTCTTCAAGAATACAGCTGGGCACTGCTATTTATTGTATTAAACAGGATTGGGGATGGCATTGATGGCGCTCTAGCCAGAAGGCACGGCATCACCGATTCAGGTGGCTTTCTCGACATCAGCTTGGATTTTCTCTTCTACTCGTTAATCCCCTTTGGATTCGTTGTTGCCAACCCAGAAACCAACGCTATCGCAGGTGCCTTTTTGATCTTTTCATTTATCGGTACTGGGTGCAGCTTTTTGGCATTTGCGGTGATGGCGGGCAAACACAATATTGATAACCCGGTTTACACCAACAAATCCCTCTATTACATGAGTGGCATTACCGAAGGAACCGAAACCATAGCGTGTTTTGTGCTGTTCTGCTTATTCCCGCAATACTTCTCAGTCATTGCCTTTGTGTTTGGTTCTCTATGCTGGATAACCACATTTACTCGAATCTGGTCTGGTTTCCATACTTTGAAGAATATTGAGCAGGAAAACGCCGTTGCCACTGATAAGTCTGAGTAAACAAAAATAAGAAGAGATCTTACGAAGACTCTTCTTATTTTTTGCTTTTGCTCTTGCTCTTGCTAAGGGTTACCTGATACTTGTGACCGCGGTTTTCTCAAGCAGCCACGGGTTTCTTGTCCGATTTGCTGATCTTTTTCGCTCTTTTTATGGCGGACTTTTTAGACACTTTTTTCTGTGCCACTTGGAAAGATTGCGCTTGCTTGAGTTCTTTCTTTGCTTTCTTTAATTTGGCTTTTGCAGCAATAGCGGCAACCTCTGCTTTTTCAGCTTGCTCCATGGCGCGCTTGGCTTCTTCTGCTGCTTGTTTGGCAAGTTGAACCGTTTTCTCGACTTCCTTTTCGCTCTTCTCAAACAGCTTCTTTAGTTTTTTTAGATCGTTTACTGGCATAGTGTTTTCTCCTTTTCTCATTCAGCCTGCTGGTCTTATCCTGCTTTTGTCATGTCTCTCGGGCTTCCAACAACCTTCGGATCGAGCCTATTAACCACATCGTGATCTTTCCCTGGGTAATCAATCAAGCTTAAGAAGTGGCGCATACAATTGATCCGTCCTCGCTTTTTGTCGTCGGAGCGAATCACAGTCCACGGCGCGTCTTTGGTATCGGTGTGAAACATCATGGCGTCTTTTGCACGGCTGTAATCATCCCACTTGGCAAGAGAAGCCATATCTACGGGGCTTAACTTCCATTGCTTAAGAGGATCGTTCTGGCGAGATTTAAAGCGGCGAAATTGCTCGGTTCGACTTACCGAAAACCAATACTTAAATAAGCGGATACCCGAATTGGCGAGCATGCGCTCTAGTTCGGGGGTTTGTCTCAAGAACTCTAAGTACTCGTCGTCTTCGCAAAATCCCATTACCTTTTCGACGCCTGCTCTGTTGTACCAAGAACGGTCGAATAAAATGATTTCACCTTTGGTTGGTAGATGCTGAATATAGCGTTGGAAATACCACTGATTTCTTTCTCGTGCATTTGGTTTTTCAAGCGCAATAACATGTGCACCACGTGGATTGAGGTGCTCCATAAATCGCTTGATGGTTCCTCCCTTACCCGCTGCGTCTCGCCCTTCGAAAAGAATGACAATACGCTCGTTGTTTTCTTTAACCCACCCTTGCAACTTGAGTAGCTCAATTTGCAGTTCGTGTTTGTGGCGTTCGTATTCCACAACATCCATTTTTGTTTTGTATGGGTATTTGCCGTCTGCATTCCAGGGAATCTTGCCGTTTTTCGCGTTGAGATCGAATAAGATTTCTGCCGATTTTTGCTTTTTAGCGGTCTGAATTACAGACACAGGATTTGAATTAGATTGACTCATATACTGCGCTTTCCTTTTCATACGGACTTGCTTTCGGGGCTAAAGCCGGTGAGCTTCACAAAGATGTCTATTTCTTTACCTTAATTATGCTATGGTTATTCATGTAAATTAAATGTTATTATTCTATAACTTCTATAACTTTTGATTATCGTCATGAACTTAATACAGCTTAAGCTTTTCAGTGATTTAGCTCGTGAACAGAGTTTTGTTAAAGTGGCTAAGTTGAACCACATAAGCCAGCCTGCTGTAAGTGTCCATGTTAAAAAGCTTGAAGACGCCCTTGGGCAGCAGCTACTTTCTCGTACTTCTCAAACAACTCAGTTAACCCCTGAGGGTTTGCTTATTTTGGAAGATGTGCGGGAAATTCTGCGCTTATGCGAGAACATCAAAATAAAATCAAATTACAGTACTGGTGTTTTAGAAGGGCATATTCGGATCGCCGCTATACACAGTGTAGGCATGTATGAGCTTGGGGACTTTCTTTCTGGTTTTATGAAGGCATTTCCTAAAGTCTGTGTTCATTTAGAATACGAGCACAGCGAAGCGATTTATGAAGCGGTTCGAAAGGAAAAAATCGACATTGGTATTGTGGCGTACCCAAAGCCAAACCATCTCATAGAATCCATTCCATTTTCAGAAGATGAGTTGGTGTTGGTCACGGGAAACAAACACAGGCTCAGCGGTAAAAAATCCATTTCCATTCAACAGCTAAAAAATGAGCCTTTTGTGGCATTTGGAGAAGGTATTCCAACGCGCGTTGTTATAGATAAGCTTTTGCAAGATAGTAACGTCGATGTGAACATCCGAATGACACACAATAATGTATACACGCTTAAAAAAGCGGTTGAAGCGGAGATTGGGGTTTCCATTTTGCCAAATGAAACGGTTAAAGAAGAAGTTTCAAAAGGTACGCTTCACCGCATCCGTGTAACCGACATCGATTCCAAACGACCTCTTTCAATTATCCGCCTTACCGCTAAAGACATCTCGACGCCATTAGAGGTGTTTATCAAAGAGCTGCTCGATTTTGCTGATAAAACATAAAGTTGATATAAGGCGCTGTTGATCAATCAAGATGTTTTTGATGGTGATTTTACTCTCCCTTTTGAAACCCTCAACCTGTGATATATTGGCGAAACGCGATTCCACCGGTTTTCGTATTGCTTGCTACGCAAGGAATCGCGCCAATCAAAATACATCGAATCTAATAAAAACTCGAAAGGTAAACTCATGGTAAAACATGCCATCATCACAGGTGCTAGCCGTGGTATTGGAAAAGCGCTTGCACTTTATTTCGCTGGGCAAGGATATTCACTCAGCCTAATGGCAAAAAGCAAAGATAACTTGGTGACTGCCCGCACCGAAATATTAGAGCTGAACCCAAAGATCGATATAGATATTTTCCCAGTGGACTTTGCGCAGCCAGAAAAAGTAGAGCAAACACTGACGCAGATCTTGAACGTGCACCCACGCGTTGATGTATTGGTAAACAGTGCTGGTATATTAACCGCTGGTAACATTGATGTTTCTTTGGAAGCACTCTCTACATTGATAAACGTCAACCTTGTCTCGACAATTCAAGTGACAAACCAAATTGCACAGCAAATGAAAAAGCAAGGACACGGGCATATCTTTAACCTTGGCTCAACGGCTGGGTTGTCTCCTGTGAGTAAAATTGCTGCATACTCAGCTTCAAAAGCTGCAATCGTCAGCTACACCGAGTCGCTCTACACAGAAATGTTGTCTTGTGGCGTGCAAGTTTGCTGCTTGTGCCCGAGTGTGGTCGATACGGATATGACAAACGATGGTCGCATTGATAATTCAGAAAAAATTGAAATCGACGATCTGTCGAAAGCGGTCGACTTTGTTATGAATCTTTCTTCCGGAGCGGCAATGGCAGTGCTCCCCATTCGATGCAAAGTCATTGATTTAGAAAAAGCCTAATCGATATAAGCATAGGTAGAACTGACCTTAAAAACATAAAGGTGATATTTCAAAACACAAAGGGTGAACAGATTGTCTGTTCACCCTTTTTTGTTTCGTCAATCGAGTTACGTTAACAAACCACCTTATTCAGTCCGGTAACCAGTCGTTTTACGGCTTCGACCAATTCATCTTCATTGGCGTTAGTAAAATTCAGTCGAATTGCGGATTTTTGCCCTTCACTGCTTGGATAAAAAACAGGGCTTGGTACAACCGCCACACCATTTTCTAATAAACTTTTCGCAAGCTCGTAGCTATCGCATTCAGGTAGCGTGACCCAGATGAACATCCCCCCCTGAACAGCTTGTACATGACAACTTGATGGAAGATGTGTATCCAACGCCTCTTTTAAACACAGGTAACGTTGGCGGTATAATTGTCGAATCGCTGTTAAGTGTTGCTCGAAATCATTGTGAGTGAGCAAACCCAAAAGCACCGCTTGCATGGGAACACTAGAATGCAAATCTGCACCCTGTTTAATTTTGATAAGCGGTTCTAGGTATTCATGTTTTCCGGTTACAACGCCCATACGTAAACCTGGAGAGGCAATTTTAGAAAATGATCTTAAAACAATGGAGTGTTGCGGACAAAAGTCTGAAACCATAGGTAAAGCGTCACCTTCAAACCTGAGCTCTCGGTATGGTGCATCTTCGATAAACGCCACATTATGTTGCTTACAGAGTTCAGCGACACTTTTACGTACCTCTAGCGACCAGCAAACTCCGGTTGGGTTGTGGAAATCGGGCACCGCATAAAACATTTTGGGCTGTTCGGACGCAAAGCACGCTTCAAGTTCTTGAAGATTTGGTCCATCCTCACCTTGTGACACCGTCACTATATTGGCTTGCACAAACCCAAAAACTTGCATGGCACCAAGGTAGCTAGGCGCTTCCATGACCACTTTGTCGCCTGGGTTAACATAGGCTCTCGCAATCAAATCAAGACCTTGTTGTGACCCAGTACACACCATTGCTTGGTGCGTCTCTGGTAATTCATAAGCAGAGGATAAGTAATCCAGCAACGGTGGATAGCCTGCCGTTAATCCATATTGAAACACATTGGGGTGATCAGAAAGCTGTTCCAAAACGGGCTTCATCAATGAAATGGGAAACGTCGATTCGTCGGGCAAACCACCGGCAAGCGATATCACGCTTTTATCACTCGCCGCACTTAAAATTTCTCGAATATACGATGATTGGACTTGTTTTAACGATTGAGCGACTTCCATTTTTGTTCCGTTTCAGTATTGGGTACTGTCATTGATATTACGCACAGTTGTAAATATTTGTTTGTCCATTTATGCTTATCATTGTGTCCATTTATGCCAATTGTTATTTCTGAAGAGAGCACCAAGTTATGAACTCACAGCATGTCTCACGCATCAACGATGTTCTCTTTCATATACATCAAGACATTAGTGAAACACTCAGTGTCAAAGAGCTTATGTCAATTGCCGCATACTCTGAGCAGCACTTTCACCGCGTGTTTAAAAGTGTTGTCGGGGAATCCATTCACCAATACATACGACGAACGAGAATGGAATACGCAGCAAACCAATTGATGTTCGATACAAACTCGCCCATTTTGGATATAGCCACACACTGTGGGTTTGCCTCTCTCTCTTCTTTCAGCCGCGCATTTAAAGCTACGTTTGATATGTCACCCGGGGAATGGCGCAAGCACGACTTAAAAGTATCGGATAAGCCTTACCTGAAAGATGCGGAAATCGCGCAAGGCTATAATCGCGTTGCACAGCGTGAGTTACCCACCCCAAAAATAGTCGATGCTCAGGAAAGAATGGCGGCCTATGTACGACATAATGGATACAGTCGCTCCATTAGAAATGCGTGGCTAACTCTTCGTGCGTGGGCGAACAGTGAAGGTGTCACTTTCACCCATCAATATGGTCTGCATCACTCTAACCCTGCTTGGGTCGAACTAGATCAATGTCGATACGTCGCCTGCGTTGGTATAACGGAACCACTAAAATATCGGGGTGTGGTTAACCAAATGGTGATTCCCGGAGGGTTACACGCCGTATTTCGTTTAACGGGAATTTATGGCGAACTGCTCCCTCAAATCAGCGCCGTGTTAGAAAGCTGGCTACCAAAATCAGGCTTTAAACTTCGCTCGACACCAGCTTATGTGCATTATCACAAAAACCATTTTCTCAATGATGATGAAGCATTCGAACTCGACTTTTATCTCCCAGTACGCTTCTTTTAGCCCTAAAGATACGCATGAAAATGCATTTGCTACACCAATAACCTCGCCATCCTTAATGACAATTAGCTCAATTATTAGACATGTGAATCATACTGAGGATCAATTCGTTGCCCTTTTAACGAGAATTGATATCATCGCGAAATAAATAGTCGGGGAGCCTTTAGGCTGAGATCGCATAGCGAGACCCGTTGAACCTGATTCAGTTAACACTGACGTAGGGAACTATACCTCTCACTTTCGATGGATCGATCTCGGCACCTATCCACTCTCAAGTTAGAACAGTTCTCGCACGTCTGTATGCGGGAGCTTTATATGACACTTTCTAATCAATCAAGCAAAAGCCTTAATGCTGATACGCCCATCGTTTTGACCATTGCGGGTTCGGACAGTGGCGGCGGCGCAGGTATTCAAGCCGATATTAAAGCCATTTCAGCGACAGGCAGCTTTGCTTGCTCGGCTATTACTGCCATTACCTCACAAAATACCTGTGGTGTTTCCGCTATTTTCCCTATTCCTTTGGATCACGTTGCAAGCCAGCTCGATGCAGTGTTTTCAGATCTCAATGTGATTGCTGTAAAGGTCGGAATGCTGGCCGATTCAGGCATCATAAAAGTCGTTGCTGACAAAATTAAGCAATATCAACCTAAGCATTTGGTCGTCGACCCTGTAATGGTTGCCACCAGCGGAGATTTACTGCTTGAAGAAAGTGCCATCAGCACTCTAAAAACAGAGCTCCTTCCACTTGCCGATGTCATTACGCCAAACTTACCTGAAGGCGCTACGTTAACCGGATCTCCAGTGCCAACAACATCGTCAGAAATGGATCAAATGGTCGAAAAGCTTAGAGCACTTGGTTGTTCCTCTGTTTTGCTTAAAGGCGGTCATTTGGAGAGCGACAATGACAGTAATGACTTGCTTATTTTTGCGGAGTCCGTAGAAACGTTATCCGCAAAACGAGTCGATACAAAAAATACTCACGGTACAGGCTGTACTTTATCTTCCGCTATCGCTTCTTACCTTGCCCAAGGTCACGACCTTATTTCTGCTACCACTTTGGCAAAATCTTATATTTCTCAAGCCATCAAGCATTCTGATGAGTTAGATATTGGTAAAGGACACGGACCGGTTCATCACTTCTTTAGTGGGCATGCAGATGTACGGTGACAAACCGGATTTTTCTACCATGACTGGAAAGGGCTACACCTTAAACATTGAAAAAGGTCACCTCCAGTATATCGATGCGGAAGCTCCGACGCTTTCGGGTATCAACATGACCATTCCCATTGGAGAATGGACATGCCTTCTCGGAAGAAGTGGTTGTGGGAAAAGCACGTTATTGCGCCACCTAGCAGGGTTGCTAAATGACAAAGCAAATTGGGATGGTCAGATAGTGCTGGAGTCGATGGGGAACCGGAAAGTGGTTTCCATTGGCGACCAAATAGCCTATATGGGACAGCAAGATTTATTGATGCCTTGGTTATCGGCATTGGATAACGTTTTGCTCAGCACTCGCTTTGCTGGATTTGGTTCAGTGAGTACTGCAAGTATTGGTAAACGTGAACAAAGAGAAAAAGCACTCTATCTCCTTGATCAAGTTGGGTTGCACGATAAGCAATCTCTTCTTCCACAGAAGATGTCTGGAGGAATGCGACAACGTGTCGCAATTGCCCGGACTTTAATGCAAGACAAGCCAATCGTGCTTATGGATGAACCCTTCTCCGCTCTCGATGCGGTAAACCGACATAAGCTACAAAATCTTGCTTGCGAACTACTAAAAGACAAAACCGTGTTACTCATTACTCACGATCCTCAAGAAGCCATTCGACTAGCTTCCAAGCTTTACATTATGCATAACACCCCCACTGAAGCGCAGTCACTACCCTTACCCATTACGGCGGTGCCCAGAAAGCTTGACGCCGAATGCGCTGCGCTACAACAAAGCATTATTGAAAGGTTGGAAAAAGATTATGAATAGCTCCAACCAAACCGATGCATCACAAACCAAGGCATTATCAAAAGCCTCAACTTTATCGAGAGCATTGTCTTCATCTAAAACCCTGTCTTTATCGAAAAGCATTACGCATAGCGATAACGTCACGTATCCGATTATCCGCGCAATCATTAGCGTTGGGGTGATGTTCGGGATTTGGCAGGCGATTGTCGTCATTTTCGACATGCCGTCATTCATTCTTCCAGCACCGTTAGACGTATTTGAGCGACTAATAGAAAGACAAGATGTTCTGCTCAAACACACTTGGGTGACTGCACAAGAAATCTTACTGGGGTTGCTACTCGGGCTTTCAATGGGGTTGGTTTTTGCACTGCAAATGTTGATGTTCAACCCATTAAAGCGTTGGTTGCTTCCGATTCTCGTCGCAAGCCAAGCCGTACCTGTATTTGCCATTGCACCAGTTTTAATGCTTTGGCTCGGCTACGGGATCACATCTAAAGTCGTGATGGCTGCCATCATCATTTTCTTCCCTGTCACCACTTGTTGCTATGACGGTCTGAGAAACACACCTACTGGGTATTTGGATTTGGCCAAAACCATGGGCGCATCAAAATGGCAAACACTGCGCCACATTCAACTGCCCGCATCGTTACCTACCCTCGCATCAGGAATACGCGTGGCGGTTGTGGTTGCACCAATCGGCGCAGTATGTGGAGAGTGGGTTGGGTCTAGTGAAGGCTTGGGTTATCTCATGTTGCAAGCCAATGCTCGAATGATGATCGATGAAATGTTTGCAGCACTCTTTATTTTGTCTGCTTTGTCTGTGTCTTTGTATTTCATAGCCGACGAAGCACTTAAAAAGCTTATCCCTTGGGAAGGGTAATCTATCCAACAATTTTAATGCCTGATTTGGGCATAGCTAAGAAGGAAAATAGTTTGAAAAAAAATAAATTTATCAGTGCAATAGCACTTGCTGCGTCTGCTTTTACATTTAACGTAAGCGCTGAAGAAAAAAACCTCACTTTAATGCTTGATTGGTTTGTAAACCCTAATCATGGTCCTATTGTTATCGCTAAAGAACGCGGTTACTTCAAAGAAGAAGGCCTAAAAGTGGAGGTTCAAGAACCTGCGGATCCGAGTACACCACCTAAGCTGGTTGCAGCAAACAAAGTGGATCTTGCCATTTCTTACCAACCTAACCTTACGATTGATGTAGCAGCAGGTCTGCCTTTGATTCGCTCAGCAACATTGGTGGCGACACCGTTAAATACACTCATGGTTTTGAAAGACAAAAGCGTTAAAAATTTAAGCGACCTTAAAGGTAAAAAAATCGGCATCGCGATAGCGGGTAATGAAGAGGCCACAATAGGCACCATGCTCGAAACTGGTAATGTAAAATACAGCGACGTAGAAATCATCAATGTAGGTTGGGCACTCTCTTCCTCTTTAGCTTCTGGAAAAGTTGACGCTATTTGGGGTGGATTCCGCAACTTTGAAAGCAACCAGTTAGCACTTGAAGGCTATGAAGCGAAAGCGTTTTTCCCAGAAGAACATGGCGTACCCACTTACGACGAGCTAGTTTTTGTTGCCAACGCAAAAACGCACGACAAAGAGGCAATCAAGGCGTTTAACCGTGCGTTAGAAAAAGCCACCACATACATCGTGAACCACCCTAAACAGTCTTGGAATGAGTTTGTGGCATATTCGCCAGACACACTCAACAACGAACTGAACAAACGCGCTTGGAACGACACGCTAACACGCTTTGCCCTTCGCCCATCAGCAGTCGATCACAAACGATACGACGATTACGCCCAGTTCATGTTTGACAAGAAAATCATTCGATCACTACCTAAAGCTGAAGACTACGTCCCAAGCTTCAACTGATTGAGGGATCACTATGAATCATCAAGACTTGATCCAAGCGTGCCGCAGTGACTGGGAAGAATACACCCAGCATTCATTTGTTCAGCAGCTAGCAAGCGGTTCGCTTGAACAACCTTGCTACTTGCACTATCTGAAGCAAGATTTTCTCTTCCTAAAACAATATGCTCGCGCGTACGCATTGGCTATTTACAAAGCGAGAACCTTAGAAGACATGCGTGATGCACTACCCAGTGTTCACGCACTTCTGGACTCAGAGATAGCTCATCATGTCTCGTACTGCAAGGAGTGGAGGCTAAGCGAAACCGACTTGGAAGCAGAAGCGGAAGATTTCGGCACCGTAGCCTACACTCGTTATGTGTTAGATGCAGGAATGACAGGCGATCTCATCGATTTGTATGCGGCTCTTGCCCCCTGCTCTATTGGGTATGCAGAAATTGGTCGTCAATTGCTCTCTGATCCTGAAACAAAACTTGATGGAAACCCCTACGCGAGCTGGATTCAGCTATATGGCGGTGAAGAATTCCAACAAAGTGTCGCACAAGGAACGAAGACCATTGATAAGCTTCTGGCTGAAGTAGAGCTCGATAGCCCTCGTGGTCGAAACCTGATTCAGGTGTTTAAAACTGCAACCCGTATGGAAGTGGCATTCTGGCAACAAGGACTGAATGCGATCAAGGACGGAAAGATATGAATACTCAAGACATTGTAAAGGCACTCAGTGCCGTAAGAGACAATAAGCCTCTGGTTGTGAATATCACTAACTATGTGGTAATGAACAATACGGCAAACGCACTGCTCGCCATTGGTGCATCGCCAATAATGGCGCATTCTCGTGAAGAACTAGCAGAAATGATGACGTTCTGTGGCGCACTCGTCATCAATATCGGCACGCTAGACAGCGTTTGGATTCCGCGTATGCAGTATGCGGTCGAGCAAGCAAACAAAAATGGCAAAGTCGTCATACTTGATCCAGTAGGATGCGGTGCAAGCACCATTCGAACGGCAACCGCTCGCGAGCTAGCTCAATCGGCTGAAAAACTGATCATACGTGGCAATGCTTCAGAGATCATCGCCATGGCTGGTGAGCAGGCTCAGAGCAAAGGTGTCGATGCATTGGATAGCAGTGACACTGCCGTTGGTGCAGCAAATCACTTAGCTAAGGCGTTAAACTGCAACGTTGTGGTATCAGGAGAGGTCGACTACGTTGTCACACCATCAAAGATCTACACGCTATCAAATGGTCACGCAATGATGCCGTACGTTACAGGAATGGGATGTACCATGAGCGCATTAACGGGTGCTTTTGCAGCAATTGGCGATGAAACTGGGTTATCAGCGGCTGCCGTCTTAGGTGTTGCAGGTGAAATAGCAGCTGAAAACGCCGCTGGCCCTGGCAGTTTGCAAGTTTCATTACTGGATACGCTTTATCAACTTGATGAAGAAACGTTGATTGAACGGCTTAAGTTGTCATAGCTGTAAAGGGACTATTGATATGAACAATCTGTGTTATAGGGTGTTATCGTGTGTTATACGTGGGGATTGTCTCGGAATCCTAGGGATTATCCCGAAATAATTTAGCCTCTAATCCCTTGCTCTATGGGGCTTTAAGGGGCGAGAGTGCCAATGGATGGGGTTAGGTTCGCCTTGCTCTAGTTAGTCGAAGTTGCGCATTACATTAGCTTTTGCTGAAATGAGCAATATCGGGACAAACGGACGAAAAGGACGATTTAAGCCTGCAAAAGTGAGCACAATTACAGAGTTTGTGAAAATGTTTAAACGGTATTTAAACTATTGATTTATAGCTTAAAGATAAGTTTAAACTCGTCTATATTTCGATTAAAAAGGTATTTTTCTCACCATTAGAAAAGGACGAAGGATCCTTTTCTCTTTCATGTCGCCCCTTTCTTTTTAACTCATTGAATTTTAAAGCTTATCCACCCTGTGACCTTTCGTTAAGTTGAAAGAGGAAAAGGATCTAATAAAAGCCAGATGTTAACGAAATGTTAAATTTCAATTGGTGATGTTAAAGCAAATGCCGTTATTTTTATTGATAGGGGAATTAGTTCGATATTGGTTAAATCTAAAGCCAATTGAGAGTTTAAAATGGGGCGAATTAGCAAAGTAGATTGTCTACCTTTTGAGGTTAGAAATCGAGTCATTAAATTGATTCGAACATTGAGCCATGGAGAGGCATTAAAGGCAGTCAATAAACTGATAGAAGAGCAAGGTCTTCCTGATAGCTCTAAATTGACTAAATCATCACTTAGTCGCTATCGAGTTGATAGATTACATATGTAATTTTTATTGCTCATTTTGGTAGTCTCGAAAGTTGTTGACGAAGTGCAATCTTCAATCTAAGATGAAAACACGCTAGCAAAATCTAGCGTCAGGATTGGAACCCTGTTATTATCCGAGGCGCACAATACACGCCTATGCGTGTTTTTTTGTTTGTGCGTAAGCTCACAATGGTGAGCTGAGTAGGGCTAACTTCGGTTGGTCGTTTCTTGGATACGGTAGTTCCAACCCTGCTCAGTTCGCCACCAGTGAGATTGGAACCTCCTGATGGCGATATATAAAATATCCAAGGACCATCATGCCTAACAATTTTCCTCAAGAAAATAGCGTCAATTCCCCTTTACTCGTCACTATTGACGGTAAGTCTATTGAGATACTCACGCCATACAACCCAAATCACTCTGATATAGATCAATATGTCCCAAGTACCGATTTTAGAAAGAAGGTTCATAAAGACGTTGAGTCTCTAGCTGGTAACTTGAACGGTTTTTTCTCTTTATACAATCATTGGATCAAAGGTCATACAAAGTGCGATTACACTGTTGTCATGGAAATGACGATGCGCTCAAACCTGATATCATCACAATTCAACACCATTTCAAAAGCTTGTAAAAATGATAGGTCTCTTCCAGAATCTCAACCGTTAACGATAACTGAGCAAGTTGAGTTAATTGTATGTCAGAAGAGTTAGGTGTATCACCGTCAGAAGTAATTAATCTGATGAAAAAACACCTACAGAAGGCTATGTGATATGACGGTTTCTAGACTAACAGCGGCTGAGAGCTACGAACTGGCTAACTTGGTTCGTAATATTGGTGTTAAAAATGTTTTGTTGATCCTTAGAAAAGCAGCATCACCGAAAAAAGCAAAGAGGCTTTATAAGGTTCAACAGCTACCAACTGATATTAGAGCGCGAGTGGCGGTAATGCTTTCATCAAGGCGGTACACTCAAAAAGATATCCTTTCTTATGTGAACAATGAAATTGAGCATAGAGGGTTAGCAGATAAGTTTAAGATCTCTCGAACCGCTTTTAATCGCTTTCTGAATGAAGAAATATATCCGAGCTTGTCAAACCAATAAATATCGCTTACATTAAATACGCAGGTAACATTTATTCATCTTGTCGATGAAATTCAAAGCCCCTTTAAAGGGGCTTTTTCATATCTATAAAAACCCCCTCCCACTATAACAATTTTTAAATAATCCGCGTTACTCCGTATTTATTAGGTATGTATATTAATATGGATTTATCAAAGCAAACGCGGACTTCCATAATGGCATGTGAAATAAATCAGAATATCTTGATGATGGGTTTCTTGCTTGATCGTTTTTTTGGTATCCAACCAACACCAGAGCTAGAAGCTGCATTAAAAGAAGATATGCTATCCATGTTCTCAGGTACTAAAGCTGATGAAACAGCCCAAATTTATTTTGGCAAGCTAAAAAAATTGAAGGCAGATGCGACCGAGTTGATGATTGTGCAAGATTGTCATGCAGGTAAAAGCGTTGAGAGTCTGTCTAGCGAGTTTGGTATGAGTGTACAGGCAGTCTATCGAACTTTGAAAAAGCACAACTGCAAACCTAAAAAGTCAAATCGACTTATCAATGGCTTTGCTTTCTATCATCGAACGGTTGAGCATGAATTGATTAGGCTGATGCATGAAGATGGAATTTCAATTAAAGCAATAGCTAATAATAAAATGATACAAGAAAGCAGAGTAAGAGAAATATTAAAGGATAATTAACAATGTCAATTAGTTGGTTAGATATTGCGAACAAAGATATGGCGTTAAACGTTGTTATTGATTTGATTAAAATGAACCCATCAAAAACAAAAGTATTTGACGAGTTCTTATCTCGTTCAAAGGAATTTAATCTTGAAGAAAGAGATACAGTTAAATTCATTTGTTTAATGGTGTCGGTATTTGGTGGCTGTCAAATTTATTTGCCTAGTGATGATGCATTTAAACAAGCAGTGACATATAGACTTATCTATAAGGAGTTCAAAGGTAACAATGCTAATGAACTGTCTCGAAAATATGGAATGTCTGTTATTGCAATTCAAAGAGTTATTAAGGCTTGCAGAAAGGCTGACGCTGAAATTAGAAAAGCAATGGATGGAGTGAAGTAAATGTATTTATACAATCTAATTGACGGTGTTCTTATTAATGGCGAACTGGTTAAGACAGTATCAATAGAACCATTATCAAATGCATCTAGAGATACAGTGGTCGGTTTAGTTGATGCTCAGCACCAACATCTAGTTAATATGCCTGATTTCAAACCAGTTAATGACAAACATACTCAAGCGATTAAGGGCTTAATGCTTCTTAATGAAAATGCGGCTGCTTCTATTAGTTACCTTGGTAAGCATCATGTCATTTTTACATATGGTGATATTTGCGATTACAAGATAACAGCTCAAGACTGGAACGTAATTTTAACTGCAAGTATGGCGGTTTCAGAATTGCATTCAGGTAATGATGGGGAAATGCTCGCGTAACGCGCTGTATTGAAGCTTTCCGTTTTGGTTGAGCATTGGATCAAAAGAAAATGTTTAAATCAATATAGAGCGATTTAAACGTAGTTTAAACATGGTATGAGGCTAAAGTTATGCCCGTTACAGCGTTATGTAAAGAATTAGACGAAAAAGCGAGTCAGTGGGTACAGATTCTACCTAGTACCTGACATCAAAGGTTTGGATGGTCGCAGTTGGGTTTTGAGAAATCCTAAAGCTATCCTACACGCCTTTCATGAAATGAAAGTCCCTATGGTTATTGACTACGAACATGGTCAAGAACTAAAGGCAACAAAAGGAGAAGAAGCCCCTGCTGCTGGTTGGATTGAAGAGTTAGAAATTCGCAATGGTGAAATATGGGCTAAAGCGGATTGGACGAAGAAAGCCGCAAGTGCAATTAACTCGCGTGAGTATCGTTTTTTATCACCTGCATTCAATTACAACGAAAGCAAAGAAGTTATTTCGTTATCTAGTGTCGGTTTAACCAATAAGCCAAACCTAGTAATGCAAGCTTTAAATAGCCGACAGAACGAACCAGATAATAAGTGGGAAAAGCTATCAAAAGCCCTTGGTTCTAATGTCACCTCTGATGATGAATTATTGTCAGCTTTAAACTCTCGCGATAGTCAAGCCGAGAAAAAGGAAATTGAATCCTTAGTTGATGGTTATGTAAGTGATGCCGTATTTACTCCCGCACAGCGTGATTTTTTAGTTGCTTGCTGCCGTAGCCAAGGGATTGATGAGTTTAAAAAGTTTGCTGGTAGCACGTCTGGTTTTTCTTATTTAAATAAGAGTACCAATACGCCACATAAAACAAAGCAAAATTCATCGTCATTAAATGAAACACAGTTAGCTGTCTGTCGAAATGTTGGAATTTCCGAAGAACAGTTTTTAAATGTAAAGAATAAAGAGGTTTAACAATGCCAACTCCAATCGATATTACTAATGTAGTCATTGAATCTAAAACCGCGTTTGCAGGTCGCTTTGATGTGGGTGCTGAAGGTGCAAAACCAGATTACCCGATGATTGCTACTGTTCTTCCATCTTCTGCTGGTGCTACTGGCTATGGTTGGTTAGGGGACTTCCCACGCCTTAAAGAATGGATCGGTTCTCGACAAATGAAGAATCTGACAAAACACGGCTATAACATCGTGAACAAGATGTTTGAGTCCTCCGTAGAAATCCCACGTGTTGACTATGAAGATAATGACTATGGTCGCTATGGCATCATCTTTCAAGAAATGGGCTACGATGCAAAAATGTACCCAGATGAGCACGTTTTTGGTTTACTAAAAAATGGCTTCACAGAAGTTTGTTATGACGGACAACCGTTCTTTGACGCTGACCACCCGTCAGAAGATGGCGTAAATACATTTTCAAATGTAATTGGCGATCCTGATACGGATACTGGTCAAGGCTGGTACATGTTAGATACTAGTCGCCCTCTTAAACCTTTAGTTTGGCAAGAGCGTTTAAAGCCAGAATTCCAATCGGTGACTGACTCCACTGATTACAATGTTTTCACTACCGATAATTACGCTTTCGGTACTCGTGCTCGTGGTAACGCTGGCTATACATTCTGGCAAATGGCATTTGGTTCTAAAGCTGCTTTAACAGAAGCTAATTTTGAGTTGATGATGACCAAAATGATGGAGCAGAAAGACAGCGAAGGTAAATCGTTAAAGGTTAAGCCTACTGTACTAGTTGTTCCTGTTGCTTACCGTTCTGCCGCAGAGAAGATCGTCTTGCGTCGTACTCTTGAGAACGGGGAAGACAATACCAACTATAAAGCGGTTGAGATTTTAGTTTCTCAAGATTTATAACATCAAGAAGGGCTAGCATTGGCTAGCCCTTTGCTTATGGGGGCGGTATGGCTCAAAAGTTAGAGACAGAGATTACATTAAACTTGGCGGGCAACTTAGCGGCAAAAGCTAGGCATTATGGAAACTCTATGGGTGAGTTCGCTAAGAAAAATCAAAAGGCAATGACCCTAGTCAAAACTACGACCGCCGCAGCTGGTCGGGGTATCGACGCGTTAGGTAATCGATATATAGGCATGGCTGCTGCATTTGCTACGGGAGCAGTTGCAAAAGGATTTGTTTCATTAGATAGGCGTTTAAGTCGCCTATCAATTGCAGCAGAGGTAAGTAAAGATAAAGCAGCTGAGTTGTATGATGAAATACAAAGAGTCAGTAACCTAGAAGGTATTAGAATAGATCCCAGTGAATCTCTATCTGCTATCGAAGAGATATTGACGAAAACAGGTGATTTAGGTTATGCCATGGAAAACCTACCAAATATAGCCACTGTGATTCAAGCAACTGGTGCAGCAGGTCAACAAGTCGGTGGTATCTTCACCGAATTTAAAAAGCTTGCAATTGAAGGTTCAGAAGCCGCTATGGCGTCAATTGATGTTCTAAACAAACAAGGCAAAAGTGGTGCTTTTACCTTAGCTAGTATGGCTGAGTATACCTCAAATATTCGCGGCTTATGCTGCTACAGGTAGGCAAGGTGCAGAAGCGGTTACTGAACTTGGGGCGGCATTACAGGTTATTAGAGATGGTGTGGGAACAGACGCACAAGCAGTAACTGTGTTCGAATCTTTGATTCGTGATCTTACTTCTCCAGATAGAGTGAAGAAGCTTCAACAGCTCGGTGGTATTAGCGTTTTTGATCAAGAGAAGCTGAAGGAAGGCATTGAAGTTATGCGACCTCTTCCGTTAATCATGGAGGAGATCGTTAATCAGTCAGGTGGAATGTCAGAAAACTTAGCAATGCTTAATTTAACAGACGAGGCAAAGAAAGCATTCAACGTTCTAACAGCCTTGTATAAAAGTACAGGGTCGGCAAACGCCTTTGATGGGTTTATGTCAATTACTGGTGATGGCTCTGTTACTCTTGCAGATGCTGCTGTAGCAGCAGGTGATGCCGCTGCAAGTTTGCAGCTTTTGGGGAATTCTTTTGATAAGTTTGCCAACCAGAGGCTTGCTGAACCTATTCGTGAACTTTCTGACGCAATTAACAGCATTGACGATGACACCATTCAAAACTGGTTGAAATGGGGTGAGACTGCCATTTGGGCTGTAGGTGGCTTGGTTGCGGCTAAAAAAGGTTTAGATATAGCTAATGCTGCTGGACGATTCTTAGGTAAAGGGAAAGGTAGTTCCACAGGTGGTAAAGGTGGTTTTCAAGACTTAGGCGCGATGCCAGTGTTTGTTGTAAACATGCCAGGTGGTGGTTTTGGTGGTGGGGATATACCAGGTGCAAATAACCCGACAGATAAACCTACAGATAAACCGACAAAAAATAAGCTAGGTCGCTTTTTCTCTCTTGCTAACTTGGCAAAAATGACCAGCGTAGGATACGGGCTTTCCATCGCCCCTGACTTCTCTCCTATTAATGTTCGTCGCCAGTCTGAAGTTGATAGAAGTCAACTTCCTGAAGGTTTCCCTGTTTCAGCTGGGTTAATGGATGTGGTAGACGACTTCAAGAAATGGTTTTCATCAAGTCCAAGTAATGAAGGGGTGGTAAACAATCCATATTTGTCCTCCAACACGGGGGGGAATATAAACGTAGATGTATCTGTCAGTGATGACCGAATCACAACAAAGGTCACTTCATCTTCACCGACTATTAAAATCGACCCTGACACGGGCGTTAATTAACAACTTGTTAACATTTTGTCGTTGTTCATTTTGGTAGGGTGGGATTGTTCAAAACGCGCGTCGCTGCACAATAGCTAAAAGGTGGACATCCACTAAAGAGCGCTGTTTTGGCAGCGCTTTTTTAACACCTCTTCTACTCACCCCACTCATCGAGGATACGACATGAGCCCTTACACACTCTATCTAGTCACAGACGATAAACAGGACATCGATACATTTTCATCAGTGCTGACTGAAGCCATGAAAGGTGGTGTCACGATGGTACAAGTTCGTGAGAAACATGGAGATGTCCGCGCTTTTATCGAAAGAGCCTTGTGCGCTAAGTCGATACTTGCTGGTACGGGAGTCCAACTCATTATAAATGATCGAGTTGATGTAGCACTTGCGGTCGATGCCGACGGTGTTCACCTCGGTCAATCCGATATGCCAGCTACCCTTGCCCGAAAACTGCTTGGTGAAGACAAAATTTTAGGATTATCAGTGGAAAGCAAATGGCAGCTCGAAGAAGCAAAAATGTTGCCTGTCGATTACCTCGGAATCAGTGCCATTTTTTCAACGGCAACAAAGTCTGACGTAAAGTACGAATGGGGAATTGAAGGATTGGTTCATGCCGTAAAAGGCAGTCCATTTCCAACCGTAGCGATTGGAGGGATCAATGAATCCAATCTGGTGGATGTTGTGACCACTGGGGTCCACGGCATTGCTTTGGTCTCTGCGATATGTCACGCGACAAGCCCAAAAATTGCTGCTGAGAACCTTCTTTCCAACATTCTTTCTGCACAAAAATAAGAAGACAGATGAGAATTGAGTCAAATCTGAGCTTCAAGAGAACAATCAATCTAGAGAGAACATGCATACCGTTCATAATGTTGTAAGTACGTGGTTGGCATAGTACCATTTGGCAGCCTTGGTACTGCTGGAACTGTTCATCAATGAGAAAACGTGCGTTATATATAACCGCCTTTTTGGGCTTGAGTTTCCTCAGTATTTTAACTGCTTATGTTGTGCTCTTTGAACCCACAATTAAAGATTTGACCGGTACACAAATCACCGTTTTCCACCCTGAAAACGAATTAAAAGACACACAAAATGGTCGAGATATTTTGCGAATTAGAAAAACGCTAGATACCTCCACGCGGGAAACGGAACAAGCCCTCCAGGCTTTTGATGCTAAAGCCAAACCTCCACTGACTCCTACAGAAGCGGCTTACCGTCTTTTCACTTTACGCAGCTTAGCCAAAGACAAGAAAGAATATCAACTTGCGAAAGAGTACACTCAAAAACTTAATCAGCTTTCAGAAAAAGAAGACCTTACATGGCTGACTCTCGTAATGATGATCGACGAAAGCACTAACCTTGCGAGAAAAGGAGAAATTCAACAAGGCACAAAGCTTATCAACCAAGCCATTAGGCTTGCTACGGAAAGGCATATTCTTTATCTATTACCTAAAGCTCATAATACCGCAGGTTTTTTAAGTAACGCTGATAACCAGTTAATGGATGCGCAACGCCATTTCATGCTCGGAATAGATGTATCTAAAAGAATTGGAGACGAGAAGTTACTCGGCACGTTTTACAATAACTTAGGCTTACTTTACCTTCATATCGAAAACTGGGAAAAAGCATTAGAGTTTATGGGGAAGGCACGTACGGTTGCGCCTCAACGCAGTCGCGAAAGAAACGGACTTCTTCAACTCATTCATTTGAACGAAGCGTACGTATACTACAAGCTAAACAACGCTGAAAAGCTACGTGAATCTTACGATGCTTCGTTAAAATATTACGACGAGAAAACGGCTAACCCTAGGCGTAAAATTCTTCAAATAAAAGGGGAAACCCTACTACACCTTTCTAGTAAGCAATATCTTAAAACGGTTGAAACTTCTAGCCGCTGCCTAGCTGCACCAGAAATATTTGAGCTACCAATACAACAAGGGCAATGCCAGCTAATTAAATCGAAGGCATTGCAAGAACTTGGTCATCTTCAAAAAGCGCTTTATAACGTCAATGATTCCATCGCTACCTTTTCCTCTATAAATCACAAACGTTGGCTAATCAGAGCCTATGAGCAAAAAGCGGATATCCTTGAATTACTAGGGAAAGTCGATGATGCACTCGCCATGTACAAACAATACTATGAACAAGATAAACAGCACTTATTAAGTAAAGTCTACGATTTGGAGCACGCGTTTGTAACGCAGCACATCAGACAAGAAAAGGATTTACTGAATATTCAAAACCAGCTGGGAGCGGCGCAATTAGCCAAAGAGAAACTGCGCTTTCAAATCGCCTGTACTTGGATCTTGATCGCTGTCATTGCCATTATTTACGCGTTTCGCAGAACTTCTCATATTAAAAGTGAAAATAAGGAACTGCATGATCTATCGTACATCGATGAACTGACCAAACTTCATAATCGGCGACATTACCAACGTCAACTAACTAGCGACGATATTTTAAGCCGAGAGCAACATTATCAAATCGCCTTATTTGATCTAGATAACTTTAAATCGGTTAATGATACCTTCGGACATGACGTTGGAGACGAAGTACTCATTGAAACGGCTAAACGCTTGAGCGGTCTTGTATCCGGTACGGAAATGCTTATCCGCTGGGGAGGTGAAGAGTTTTTGGTACTAATACGATCCGATGATCACTTAAAAACTCGCATTAATGCCATGTTGAAATGCATCAACAGTGAAGCATTTCTTACGCAAGCTGGAGCGCTCGATATTACTGTCTCCATTGGTGTCAGCAAACCAGCTGTCCCAAATGAGCTTTGCGACAGCGATGATAGCTTTCGTAAAGCAGATCAAAACCTTTATGAAGCTAAACGCTCAGGGAAAAACAGAGCCGTTTTCCCCAAAAGTGAGTAATTCTGCATTCCCGTATTTAGACACACACTATTCGATGATTTAAGAAAAGACCATGGCTTTTAAACTCGAGTTTTCATCTCGGTCCTTAAACTCTGGCGGATTATCTAGTCGGTATTGGAATGTCAGAGCGGGCGCTTCTCTCTTCATTCCTTCAATTAAAAAGTCTGGGCTTACGCTAGGTGAATTGACACAAGCGAGTACTTCCCCACCCTCGGTGAGTAAATCGGGTAAACGGCGCAAAATCTTTTGGTAGTCTTTGGTGAGCGCAAAACTGCCTTTTTGAAAAGATGGCGGATCAATAACGACGATATCATAAGGTCCGTACTTCTTTATTTTCCCCCATGATTTAAAAATATCGTGCCCCATAAAACTAACAGAATTCAGGTTATGACCATTTAATTTGTGATTGTCCCTGCCGCGGCTCAAGCTCGATTTCGCCATATCAACGTTAACCACTTGATCGGCTTCACCCTCAATAGCTGCCACTGAAAATCCGCAAGTATAGGCAAATAGGTTTAGTACCTTTTTGTGCTTTGCGCGCTCACGTACCCAATCCCTGCCAAAGCGCATATCTAGGAACAAGCCAAAATTCTGATTTTTACCCAGCTCCAATTGATACTTTAGCCCCGATTCCATCACAACCGGTTTGAGGTCTGGTTCGCCCCAAATCACTTCAAAAGGTGCACCATCTTGGTAGCGGTGCTGGAGTAAAATGGCATTCAGTCCGCGTTGCAGGTATGCCTTTTTGTTTGTTAATCCCAGTAATCCATCTTTAAGTTCATTTAGAAAATCAGGCTCTACAGATTTGAATAGATGAACAACGAGTTGCCCCTGTAGCCAATCTACGGTGATTTGTTCTAACCCTTCCCAGCATCGCCCGCGGCCATGAAATAAGCGTCTTACCTCATCGGGCGTTTGCTCAATGGCTGAGTCAAGTGCAGCCCATAACTGCATAAGAGAGTTCGTTTTCATTTTGTTTTCACTGTTGGCCATATTAGGTTCCAAGGAGTTTTCCACGCCTCTAGGGCTTCTTTTATTACTGGTGACTGCCATTTTTCGCCACAGTGAGCATGTTCGGCAGGATTACAGAGGAATTCGAAAAGATGGTCATCATACGTAAACCTGAGCGCATACGCATGGAGATACCCGCGGTCCGAGACGGAAGAAGGATGATAAATATCATCGCCAATAATTGGTGAACCTACGGACTTTAATGCCACTCTGATTTGGTGGGTTTTACCTGTGTAAGGCTTACATAAAAATACCCGCTCTCCCGCTTCCCCTGCAGAAGAAAAGAACTGAGTAATAGCAGGGTTAGCTTTACTGCTCATCAATTTCCAACTGGATCGGCGAGAACGTTCCATATCCCCCACAATCGTACCTTGCTTCTTTTTTGGCTTTTTTGCCCCAATCGCTAGGTAAAATTTTTCTATTTCACGCTGCGCAAACAGTGATGAGAGTTTATTGGCTGCTTTGGCATGCCTTGCCAGAATGAGCATTCCTGAGGTCATTTTATCTAAGCGGTGCACCAGATAGAGCTGTTCATCCCCTGATACTTTTGCGACCTCAATAGGCAAGCTGACGTCACCGTCATCTTTATGCACACTGACACCAAAGTGTTTATTAATAATGAGGAAATCGGGATGGGTATAGAGGATATCAAACATAAATGGCTCCTTCGCAGGCGCTGAATTATAGCGATTCCTACAGAAGAAGCCATTAAATACAGTAAGCTCTTACAAACTTACGTGATTTACAAGCTTAGAAGAATTACCAGCCTAGGTTATTGGAGAACCTCATCTGTTTGAAAACCTAAGCTATTGGATAAACGAAGCTATTGGAAAACCTAAGGCTACTTATGAAATTTTAAACTTCGAGACTAAGCCCTTAAGTTCATTCACACGCTCGCTTAAGCCTGTTACGTCGTGCGTACTGCGATCAACCAGTTGCAATGAGTTCGCAGAAATATCATTTATGGTGCTAATGTCGTTAGCAATTTCCTGTGTTACTGCTGTTTGCTCTTCTGTCGCTGTTGCAATAGCAGCAATCATTCCTTGAACTTGATTTGTACTTGCCACTATCTGATCGAGAGCCGCTCCTGCGCCCGCGCTTTGTTCAACACCCTTCTCAACCAATTCAACGCTATCGGAAGTAGAAGACATCACCTTTTGTGTGCCCTGCTGAATAGCTTGGATAATTTCAGAAACTTC
This sequence comes from Vibrio penaeicida, assembly GCF_019977755.1. Classification (NCBI taxonomy): domain Bacteria; kingdom Pseudomonadati; phylum Pseudomonadota; class Gammaproteobacteria; order Vibrionales; family Vibrionaceae; genus Vibrio; species Vibrio penaeicida. The sequence goes on from NZ_AP025144.1 coordinate 2,199,785, forward strand.
TTGAGTTGCTTGCGTTGTACGCTCGGCAAGAGCACGAACTTCATCTGCAACGACAGCAAAACCTCTGCCAGACTCACCGGCACGTGCAGCCTCTATAGCCGCATTCAACGCTAGTAAGTTGGTCTGCTCGGCAATGCCTTCAATCACTTTGATAACACTGCCAATTTGCTCACCGTGCTCGTTCAGCTCACGCATACTCACAGACATTTCAGCCATTTGAGTTGATGCTTTCTCGATGCTACCAACCATTCCTAAAATAACATTGCGACCACTTTCCGCTGCATCGCCAGATTGCGAAGCACTGTCTGCCGTTGCGACGCTTTGCTGCGCAACTTCACCAATCGTAAGGGTGAGCTCCTCAGACGCGGTAGAGATCAAATTCGCCTTGTCGGCTTGTTCTGTCGCACCCTGAGAAATAGACGTTGTGACCTGAGAAAGATCCGTTGTAACGGTTTCCACTTGCTCACTAACCTGCGAAATAGAAGTCAAAAGTGTTTTCAACGAACCTTGCATCGCATTGATGGATTCAGCCAGGTTTGAGAGCTCATCGCCACTGTTATCTACAATCTCATCAGATGTAAGATCACCATTCGCAATACTCTTTGCAACCACTTCCAGTTTCTCGATACGACCTGTTAAAGACGAAGACAAACGATAGGCTATAACCAGAGCAATCAATGACCCCACTACCAGTAACGTCATCATCGTATTACTCATGGATGACAAAGAATCATTTAGCGTATTTAGACCATTTTCAACGTCGCTTTTTTCAGCTGCTGATTCACGGTCTAGAAGTTTTTCCATAGGAGCCATGGTTTTCGATTCTATTGCCATTTTCTTGACATACAGCTCTTTCATTTGCTCTGCTGTATTCCCTTCTTGGCTTGCTAAAGGAAACAGAGATTCAATTGAGCGTTTATATTCCGAGCCAAAATTCCTAATCTGATTAACGGTATTTTTCGCGTGGGAGCTCGTTTCAATTTGCGCAAGGCTGTTCAGTGCACTTTCAAATTGACGGTAATTATCAATAAAGTCTGATTGCGCCGAGCTACCGCCTAGAATGACTCTCAAAGCATCACGCTGCATGTCTCCAGACTCATCTATCAAGGTAAGATAAAGCTCCATTCCCGGAACATCGTCTGTGCGGATAGCATTTTCTAAATCGTGAGCCGATTTCACCTGGAAAAAGACGACTGTAACGGATATAGCCATTAAAAATATTATGCTGCCAAAAGCGGCCGACAGCTTTTGCTTGACTGAAAGATTCATAGAACGTCCTTAAAAAGCCCAGTGTAAGAGCCTAAAAAAATAAAACTAAAAAGAATAAAAATGGCAGAGCTCATATCATATGTAAGAAGAAGTGTTTCAATAAGCGTTGTTGATGTACAAAAGCTCGTCTACGTTTAGAAATGTAACTTACAGCATTAACAATATGACATTCGATTTATATTCGAACACAAAAAAGCCCTAGAAACTAGGGCGTGAGTGTTTTTTAATATTCTTATAATTAAGCTGTGATCTTCTACGCAAAGAACACCACAAGCATTAATACAGGACAAACTACTCGTACGTAGACAGGCCAAATTTTCCAAAACACTGAGTTTTCAACTTCTGGGTAACCCTGACGTATCTCTTCAAGTACTTTGTTTCTATGCCAAATCCAACCAACAAGCAGTGCCCAAACTAGACCCAATATAGGCTGAGCGTACACCGTTGTTGCCTGTACGACTAAACCAAATAGCGAACCAAAGTTTAGAACGATAATCGCTGAGATTAACGTAATCACTCCACCTATCCATATAACGGCAGCAGTACGGGTTTGCTTTAATTCTTCTATCGCACAAGCAACCGGAACTTCCAACATGGAAATGGATGATGTTAGTGCTGCGATCATCATAAGTGCGAAAAACATCATGCTGGCTGCGATGCCGAAGCTACCCATAGTATCGAACATTGCGGGTAGTACAGTGAACACCAATGTGTCTGAACTCAGTAGAGCGCCCGTTTCATCGAAAATTTGAACGCCATGTTGTTTTGCTACGAACATCGCGGGTAAAACAAGCAAGCCAGCACAAATAGCTATGCCAGTATCGACAAGGGAAACCTGAACAGCTGTTTTAGGGATGTTGGTATCTTTCTTTAGGTAAGAGCCGTACACCATCATGGTTGCAACACCCAAAGACAATGAGAAAAACGCTTGCCCCATCGCACTCACCACTAAATCAGAGTTAAAGTGCGAGAAGTCAGGAACGAGATACATTTTGAGCCCTTCAGAAGCGCCTTCTTGCGTAAGAATGTAACCTATCATCACGACAAACAAGACAAGCAGCACAGGCATTAATCGGGTCGACCAACGCTCAATACCATTAGCGACACCGCTTCTTACTACATACATGGTTGCAATCATAAACAAGATCATTAGAAACAGGTTTCGGCTATCACCAAAGCTTGTTAGCCAAGTAGAGACCTCTTTTAGTCCCACAATTTCCAACGCACTTCCAGCAAACTCACCAAACAACCAACCTGCAATAATAGCGTAAAAACTGAGAATAAGGGACGCCGCCATCATCGCTACAACACCTAAAAGTGCTGCACCCATCTTACCGTTTGGCCAAACGGCTTTAAGAGATCGAATGGGGTTGGACTGACCATACCGACCAATAGTGAGTTCGGCTATCAGCATTGGACACGCCAACACAAAAACCATTACAAGATAAGTAATTAAAAACACCGCGCCACCATTACTGGCCGCTTGAGTTGGGAACCCCCAGATATTACCTAAACCGACAGCACTGCCCGCTGCTGCCATAATGAAGCCCAATTTAGAAGAAAATTGAGCACGAGATGTTGATGCCATAAATACCGCCTGATTAGACTTATCACTGTAAAATTTAGTTTACAGTGATTAATTTTCTTAATTTCAACTGAATAATGGCAAGTAAAACAGTTTGAGATTAGAATTGGAAGCGCCCACAGTCTATTTAATCAATAAAGACTCAAAACCAAGTATTGTTCGCTTCTTTTTTAATCAAATCCAGATACAAATCTTAATTAAAATTAAATACTCAATATTAATTACCTCAACAAATCCGTACATTTTATTCACATCGCAGTTCAATAAAAACCGCTAATATTCGGGCTATTCCATCCATTTCTCATTCTTAATAGGGATATGCGAGTAGTTGTTGTTTCTTCTTAAGCTCCTTCTGCTTATAGTGTTAGAATAAATTCGTTACCATCCTGATTTGTCGAGGAAAATGGAAAAGTTTTATCAGTTTGTCGCTCTGTTCGGTCTGGTTGCCTATTGGGTACTCGTTGCAGGGGTTACCATTCGCGTAGTGCTTAAGCGCAGAGCGGTCAGCGTTTCTTTGGCTTGGTTGATGATCATCTATATCATTCCAATCCTTGGTGTTGCGTTTTACTTTCTGTTTGGCGAACTGAATCTTGGAAGAAAACGAGCCGAACGCGCTCAACGCATGTTTTCCCCCTACGAATATTGGTTCAATCAGTTACACGATTGCCAAGCTCATCTTCCAGAATTAATGGAAGGTCAAATTTCCCAAATTCACGATTTATGCTCAAACCGTACTGGTATCCCTGCGCTTTGTGGCAATACGCTTTCATTGCAAACTTCGCCTGTAAAAATCCTTCAGTCTGTTATTGAAGACATTAAGTCGGCAAAACACCATATACGAATGGAATTCTATATTTGGCACCCGGGTGGACTGGCAGACTCCGTTGCATCCGCTTTGATACAAGCGTCAAAGCGGGGAGTTAAAGTTCAAGTTCTTCTCGATTCCGCAGGTAGCCATCGTTTTTTTAAAAGCCACTGGAAAGCCATGATGGAAACAGCAGGCATTGAAGTCATTCATGCGCTTGCCGTATCTCCAATGCGTGTATTCCTACGTCGGTTGGATTTACGTCAACATCGAAAAATCATTGTTGTAGATGACGAAGTTGCTTACACCGGCTCAATGAACATGGTTGATCCTGCGCATTTCAAACAAGGTGCGGGGGTTGGTCAATGGATAGACGTCATGGTTCGAATTTCTGGGCCAACTGTTAATGTTTTGTCGGCCATTCACGCATGGGATTGGGAAGTAGAGACAGGGAAAAGAGAATTTCCAACCTTCCCCCATTGTCCTGTTGATCAAGAAAATGGTTTGCACCCAGTTCAGGTTGTGCCATCGGGACCTGGGATGCCAGAAAACCTAATTCAACAGGTTATGATTCTTTCTATCAATCAAGCGAAAGAATCCGTCAGAATCACTACACCCTATTTCGTCCCGAGTGATCAGTTGTTAGAAACACTTAAAATGACGGCACAACGCGGTGTTAAAGTGCAACTTATCATTCCTCATCGCAATGATTCCATTATGGTGAAGTGGGCATCTAAGGCGTTTTATAGCGAATTATTAAATTCAGGCATTGAAATCTATGAATTCCGCGGCGGTTTGTTACACACCAAATCGGTCGTCATCGATCAACACCAATGTTTGATTGGTACGGTAAACCTAGATATGCGCAGCCTTTGGCTGAACTTCGAAGTAACTTTAGCGGTAGATGATGTTTCTTTCACAAAAGAGCTTTACTGGCTTCAAGAATCCTACATAGAAAATGCGCATAAAATCGAGTCGGCTACCTGGTCGGAGCGAGGAATTGTCCATCGAATTTTTGAACGTGCCTATTTCTTACTCAGCCCCCTTCTTTAAAGGGAAATAACACTTGCGTTCCCCCCTCTTAAAATGGTTTAAATAGAATCAAATCTTTAGGGTCTGTTGACCTTTCGAGATGATTTTTGCAGCAATTTGTGGGTGATTTATACAAGGCAACGCTCATTCGGTGTAGTCGCTCTACATCAATGAGCGATAACGCAGTAGAAATAAGCCACAAATTCTGCCCGAAGGGTTCGTTTCTATGCCTTTTACTCTTTGTTGCAAGGTATTTGCTTAGAATGACTAGGCTACACACCTTGCGCCGCGATTAAAAGGCATAGAACTCGAACAAAATTTAACCACGAAAGGTCAACAGACCCTAGTAGGACAAGGAAAAAGAATGTCTGAGAAATACCAGACCAAGCTGGTCACAGCAGGACGCAGTAAGAAATGGACAAATGGCGTAGTTAACCCTCCAGTTCAGCGTGCATCAACGGTCGTTTTCAATACGGTTGCAGAAAAACATAAAGCCACTTCGGAGCGCCAAGGGCACACTCTTTTTTATGGACGAAGAGGCACTCAGACACATTTTGCTTTCCAAGAAGCTATGGTTGAAATCGAAGGTGGTGCTGGCTGTGCACTGTACCCTTGTGGCACAGCAGCAATTACCAGCGCTATTCTTTCCTTTGTTGAATCTGGTGATCATATATTGATGGTCGATACCTGCTATGAGCCAACACGTGATTTCTGCAACGTGATGCTAAAAAAAATGGGCGTCGAGACAACCTATTACGACCCAATGATCGGAGAGGGAATTCGCGACCTCATTCAACCAAACACTAAAATTTTATTTACCGAATCCCCTGGCTCTATCACCATGGAAGTGCAGGATTTGCCTACTTTGTCCAGAATTGCTCACGAAAGCGACATTATTGTTATGTTGGACAACACATGGGGCGCAGGCGTTAACCTTTCTCCTTTTGAGCACGGTGTGGACATTTCGATTCAAGCAGCCACAAAGTATATCGTTGGTCATTCAGACGTGATGCTAGGTACGGCTGTCGCTTCGGAGAAATACTGGGATCAACTTCGTGAGCAAAGCTACCTACTTGGACAATGCGTCTCGCCGGATGATGCCTATTTAGGTTTACGGGGTATTCGCACACTGGATGTTCGTTTACGCCAACACCACGAAAACAGCCTTAAGGTAGCCAAATGGCTAGAGTCTCGCCCAGAGGTCGACCATGTAAGACATCCAGCTCTAGAATCTTGCCCTGGTCATGAGTTCTATAAGCGTGATTTCAAAGGTTCAAATGGTTTATTTTCATTCGTACTGAAATCCTCTTACCCTCGTGCCACAACAGCACTATTGGACGGTATGAAGCACTTTAGCATGGGCTATTCATGGGGTGGTTTTGAAAGCTTGATTTTGGCAAATGAGCCTAAAAGCTTTAACTACCTTAGAACGGTAGCCAACCCTAATTTTGAAGGGACACTGATCCGCCTACATATAGGCTTAGAAGATACGGATGATTTGATCGCCGATCTAGAAGCAGGATTAGAGCGCTACAATGCCATCATTCTCGAAAAAGCATCGTTAGAGCAATAATACCCAATCAAAAGAAAACCCCAGCACAGACGCTGGGGGTTTTCATATAAAGCAGGTTTTGCTAGACGCAAATTTAGATCACTTTGTACTTAGGGCAATCCACGGTATGATCATTAACCATCCCAACCGCCTGCATAAACGCGTAGCAGATAGTTTCACCAACAAACTTAAAGCCACGTTTTTTTAAGAACTTACTCATCTCTTTTGACTGTTCTGTTGACGCTGGTACTTGATCCGCTGACGTCCAACTATTCACTTTTGGTTTACCGCCCACAAATTGCCAAAGCGCATTCGACAGAGAACCAAATTCCTTTTGAAGTTCTATGGTTGCACGTGCATTACTGTATACAGAGGCGACCTTTCCCTTATGCCTAACGACGTCATAATTTTCTATAACGTGCGCTACTTTAAGTTCATCGTATGTCGCTAGCTTTTCAATGTCGTAATTTTCAAATGCGCTTCGATACCCTTCACGCTTTTTCAAAATGGTTATCCAACTTAAGCCAGCTTGCGCCCCTTCAAGAGTGATAAACTCAAACAAAACTTGATCATCATAGACAGGAACTCCCCACTCAGCATCGTGATATTCCCTTTCCAATTCATGATCCGTTGCCCATGCACATGTAGTGTCTGCCATGCCTTTTCCTTAACATTCAACATCTGTCTAACAGTTTAATACTCTATAACCAAGTAACCCCAAAATACAATTAGCCCGCCGAGCGGCGGGCTAAGTTAACGCTTTTTAGCTAGTTAGCTTTCCACTTTCACTCTATGAAATAGACGATACAACACGGGTACGACAATAAGTGTCAGTACTGTTGCGAAACCCAATCCAAACATGATTGTGACTGCCATTGGCTTAAAGAAGATATCTGGCAGAAGTGGTACAAGACCTAGGATGGTCGTAATTGCTGCCATACATACTGGTCTAACACGGCTTAACGCTGCATCAACCACCGCTAAATATGGGTCTTTACCCGACTTCATCTCAATCTCAATTTGATCCAGTAGAACAATACCATTTTTCAATAGCATGCCAGACAAGCTTAAGAAGCCCAAGAGCGCCATAAAGCCAAATGGCGTGTCAAACAGTAACAAACCACACGTAACACCAATAACGGCTAATGGAACAGTCAGCCATACGATCAATGGCTCTTTCACTGAATTGAACAAGAAAACCGTAATCAAGAACATGAATAGATAGCCAAGAGGCATCGTCTTAAACAAGGATTCCTGCGCATCACGAGAGGATTCGTACTCACCGCCCCATTCAAGATAATAACCGGACGGCATTTCAATGGCTTCAATCTGGGACATGAGTCGTTTCTGTAGCGTCGAGGCTGTTTCTTCTCCTAATGGATCTGGGTCTGCCATTACCGTAAGCATGCGCTTGCGATCTTTTCTTACAATCAACGGGTCTTCCCAGCGAATGTCGTAGCCCAATGTGACTTGCTGCAACGGAATAAATTCGCTTAGAGCTGGGCTCCAGATTTTCATCCCTTCAATGTTTCTCAAGTCAACGCGCTCTTCTTCCGGTAGGCGAGAGACGATAGGCATTAACGTTGTACCATCGCGATACACACCAATATTTTTGCCAGAGAAGGACATCATAAGAAGCTCATCAACATCTGACTTAGTGATACCGTAACGACGTGCCTGGCTTTCGTTAAAGACAGGTTCCAGCACTTTGGTTCTTTCTCGCCAGTCATGTCGAATGTTGTGTGTTCCTTTATCGGCATTCATTATGTCGATAACTTCTGCGGCAATACCACGAAGTACTGTTGGATCGGAGCCCACTATTCTCGCTTCAATCTTCGCACCGCCACCGGGACCAAGCTCAATACGTTTTAGCTTGTAGTTAATCTCCGGGAAGTTAGCCTCGATGTATTCGCGCAAAGCTCCCATCAACGGCTCAAGCTTTTCGTGGCTGGTCACTCGAGTGGTAATTTCACCATAAGCGGCATATGCCTTTTCAGGGGCATAGGTCAACATAAAGCGCTGTAAGCCTTGACCGGCTGTAGTGGTGATATGTTCGACACCGTCTTTATTCTCTAACCAGTCCGCAATCACTTTCAACTTCGTGTTTGTCGCTCGTATATCCGTTCCTTCTGGCATCCAAACGTCAACCATAAACATCGGTGTGGTCGATGATGGGAAGAACGACTGCTTAATTTTAGTGAACCCGTATAACGAAGCCATCAACGCAACGATAAGTACAACAACGGTCAACCAAGCACGCTTCATGCAGAACTCTAAGAAACCGCGGTAAAGCGCAAATACCATGCCGTTGTATGGGTCTGACGGTTCTTCATTCTTATCGGACTTTTGCTCTTTAAAGAACAAATCTGCAAAGAAAGGCGTCAGTGAAATAGCGGTAAACCAACTCAGCATCAAAGAAATCAGTAGAACGGTAAACAAGGTTCCACAATATTCACCTGTCGCATCGTCAGACAAACCGATTGGTGCAAAAGCGGTAACAGCAATAACCGTCGCACCAAGAAGCGGCCATTTGGTTTGGGTTACAATATCGGTCGCAGCCTGCAATCTCGTTCGACCTTTTTGGGTGCCGATGAGTATCCCTTCCACAACCACAATCGCATTGTCCACCAGCATCCCTAATGCGATGACCAAAGCACCCAGTGAAATACGTTGCAAATCTATGGCGAGGTACTTCATAAAAATGAACGTACCAAATACCGTCAGCAACAGAATTAAACCAATGAGTAAACCAGAGCGCAGCCCCATAAAGAACAGAAGCACAACAATTACAATCGCTACAGCTTGCCCCAGACTAACCACAAATCCACTTACCGATTTATCAACTTCTTTCGGCTGGCTGTAAATTTCTGATATTTCAATTCCGATGGGTTGCTGATATTTCAGCTCTGCTAGGCGACGGTCAAACCTTTCGCCAACCTCAACTACATTTACCCCTTGGCTAAATGACACACCCAAGTTCAGTGCAACTTGACCATTGTAGTTGATGATATTTTTAGGAACGTCTACGTATCCACGTTTTATCTCGGCAACATCCCGTAAGAAGATTAGCCCTTGAGCGCCCCCTTCCGTCAGAATTAAATCACCAAGTTTATCGACATTCTCGAACTCACCTGTTGGTTGAATACGAATGTATTCATCACCTATTCGAATAGCACCCGCATCACTGACGGTGTTCTGGGTGGATAGAAGGTTGAAAACCGTACTTGGCGAGATACCTAATGTACTCATACGCTTCATTGAGATCTCAATGAATACTTGCTCTTGTTGTTGTCCCGATACATTCACTTTACCGACACCATCAACAAGCTCTAAATCTCGGCGAAGGTAATCAACATAGTCCAGCAACTCTTTGTATGTGTAACCATCCCCTGTGACTGCAAGTAGAATTCCGTAAACATCCCCAAAGTCATCAATAACTTGAGTAGGGTTAACACCAGGAGGCAGTTGAGACTGGGTATCGTTCACTTTTCGACGAAGTTCATCCCATATTTGTGGTAAATCGTCGGGACCATAGTTACTTTTCATGGTCACACTGATTTGCGATAAACCACGTGAAGATGTCGAATTAACTTCATCCACATAAGTTAACTGCTGGATGGCTTTTTCAAGCGGATAAGTGACTTCCTCTTCAACCTGAAGCGGTGTAGCACCCGGATAAGACGTTATGATCATGGCATCTTTGATTGTAAATGCCGGGTCTTCTAAACGACCTAATCCAAAGAACGCCGATACACCACCTATCAAAAAGATAAGTGATACCATCCAGCTGATCACGCGGTTTTTAATGAAATACGCAGCGACGCCTTTCTCTTCAGGGTTTAGTGGCTGGTTTGCATTACTCATTGACCTGCCTCCTGCTCGACTAATTCTACTTTCATACCATTACGCAATCTCGCAACACCAGCGGTTACAATTCGCTGTCCGTGCTCTAATCCCTCGACTATTTGAACTTCACTCAAGTTCACTTTTCCAGTTACGATCGGTGTTTTTTGCGCGATATTATTTTCGTCTATTACCCAAGCAAACTTATTGTCTCGATCCAAATTATCACCGTCGCTATTGAAAATCGCTTCAATTGGAGCGCTAATTCCGAGACGGAAGTTAAGCCCCTGGTTTTGCCCTTGTGCCGCTACTTCAACAGCCATACCGTCCAGAATAATAGTGTCGTCCGGCATTGGCATAGTAAGCGTTACGTTGTAAGTCGCCGTTTTAGGGTCAGGCTCGGTAGTGTATTCCTTAATTACCGCTGGGTATTCCACCCCTTCTTTCAAACGCACCACAACTTGAATGTTTTCAATATCCAAATCTTTGGGCTGTGCAACAAACAATCTGTCGGGTATCTGCACTAACACATCCACTTGTTCAGTGCTGTGTATGTTCACGATATGCTGACCAACTTGAATGTTTTCAAACTGATCGACGTTAACACGGGAAATGATTCCCGACATCGGAGCAAGCAGCTTGGTAAAGGAAAGATGAAGTTTGGCGAGTTCAAGTTCGGCTAATGCAATTTCTCTCTGTGCAGCAAGTTCATCAAATTGCGACTGAGCAAGCAGCCCCTTTTTCACCAAAGGCTCTGAACGGCGATATTGGCTATCCGCAACCGAAAACTTTGCCTGCGCATTATTGACTTTCAATTGGTAGTCGGTAGGGTCGAGCTGCGCGATAACCTGCCCTTTTTTGACGCGATCGCCCTCTTTTGCAGTCAATTTACTGATTTCACCAGATACACGAAAACTCAGCGCAGATTTGTCGGCCGCCTCAGCGACTGCAGGGAAAAACATTTGTTCTTTTTGAATTGATTCTCCAAGCTCAACGACTTTCACTCTCGGTAATGGCTTGTCTTCCACCACGGTAACTTGACCGCAACCCACCAAAACAGATAGCGCAAGTAATGTTAAAGGTACTTTAATATTCATATTACAGACCTCGCTCCTTAATCCACTCGCGCACTTTCATTCCTTCTTCCAGTTTGGAAACACCGGAAATAACAATCTGATCGCCATCTTCGAGACCACTGATAATGTGATAGTTATCATCCAAGCTCACCGAAGTGCTCTCAACAGAGCCATCGCTGTTTCTTTTCCATACAAAGGATTGCCCTTCACTCACCATGACAGCGCTTGAAGGAATCGATGTTTCTCTCCCCTCAGGAATTTCCACACGCACAATACCCGACATACCTGGCAGTAAACCGACGTCTTCTGGTCTTTCCATCACCATGGTCACTTTATAACTATTGGTTTTTGGATCCGCTTCCGTATCTATTTCTTGGAAAGTAAGAGGGAATGTACGATCAAGGTATGTATCAAATTTCATTTCTGCAGAAACAACATCACCGATTGAAAAGCGACGGAACACATGTTCTGGAAGCTGGAAAACGACTTTCAAAATCCGATCGGTTTGGATGTTCATTACGCCTTGTTGAGCACCTACAAATTCAAAATTTTGGGCATTAACGATGGAAATCGTTCCACTATATGGGGCTTTAAGCGAGGCATAACTCACGTTTGCTTTGGCTTGATATAGGCTTGCCAACGCCGAGCTATGATTTGCAGCGGCTTTATCGAAATCTTGCTCTGAAACCACCTTGTCTTTACGAAGTTTCTTGAATCGTAAATATTGGACTTCGGCCAAGTTAAAATTCGCTTGTGCTTGTTTCAATAATTGTTGGTATTCATCGGGGTTAAGCGTCGCGAGGATATCGCCTTTATTGACTTGCTTACCCGCAGTTGCAGGAATTGATTGAAGTTGCCCTGGCACGCGAAACGCCAGAACCGCTTTATCTCCGGCTTCAGAAGTAGCAGGGAACTCACGGAAAAGTTGCTTCTCGCTAAGGGAAATGGTGAGGAGTTTTGCAGGTCGGGAATCTGGCTCGGGTATTGGAGGTAACTCTCGACCACAACCAGCTAACGTTGCTACAGATAGGGCAAGTATATGAAATTTGAAACGCATAGCGTGTTCATCCATGTTTTGAAACTTCGTAATAACATAGATGAAAACAGATATGCGTTCCAGTGCAATTCAGAGATAAATGTATGAAATCTAACTTCTTGTTTCATGTTCCCTGAAACACGTACAGAATGTTAGAGATTCTTAAACTCTCGATTAACTTTGAAAGCGTCTGACGTTACGTACGCTTCCATGTTTTGTATCGAAGCTTCGAGATCAGACAGTTCACGTTCGAGGTTATGGATCACTTGACTAGGAGTACCTCCTGATTGCCAAGGCTTGCTTTTCAATTTGTGCTCAAATTGAGGTGCACTACTTTGTTTAATACTTTTCGGTTTCTTCTCTAGCATTAACGCTAACGCGATGTATGCGACAATAACAAAGAAACCAAAACCTAGTAGCGCTGCTGACACGACCAAAATCCTAACTAACCAGATCTCGGCACCAAAGTACTGTGCTACGCCGGCACAAATGCCGGCGATTTTTCCATTTTCAGGGTCTTTATATAAGCTCTTCTTTTGGCTCATTGATTTTGCCTCCAGTTTGGCGATTCAGCATCGAGAATACGCTCTAGCGTTTGAACTCGTTGCTGCATCGACTCTGCGTGGCGAGTGATGGATTGCAGCTTTTCAAAGTCTTCGTCTGACAATCCCTGCGCCGTTTTTCGTTTGCTGCGGTAGTGCAGCACTAGCCATATTGGTGCCACAAAGATTAGAAATACAATCAGTGGGGCTGTGATAAACGCTGCTGACATACAGAGACTCCGTTAGTTAATTACTTGTCTTCTTTATTTTGACTCATTTGCTCTTTCATTTTTGCGAGCTCTTTTTCAATCTCGTCTTGTGCTTGCAACTCTGCAAACTCTTGATCCAGAGAGCGTCCTGTCGATGTAAAGCTGTCCGCTTCCGCTTCTAGTTCATCTATTTTACGCTCGTACTGCTCAAATTTGGACATCGCTTCTGCGGTGCGGCTAGTGTGCAGGTGCTTTTGCACATCACGTCGGTTACCAGCAGCTTGACGACGAATCACAAGCGCTTGTTGCTTGGCACGAGTTTCGTTGATCTTGGCTTCAAGCTTACCAATTTCACCAGTTAACTTAGTAATGGTTTCATCAACTAGCGTTTGCTCTGTATGTAAGCCACGCGCCATTTCTTCCAGTTTTTGCTTTTCGATTAGCGCAGAGCGAGCCAAGTCTTCACGCTGTTTGGTAAGTGCAAGTGTTGCCTTCTCTTGCCATTCTTCGATTTGACGCTCTACTGTATCAACGCGGCGAGACAATTCTTTTTTGTCTGCAATAGCACGAGCAGAGTTTGTACGAACTTCAACCAACGTGTCTTCCATTTCCTGAATGATAAGACGAATCATTTTTTCAGGATCTTCAGCTTTGTCGAGAAGTGAGCTGATGTTTGAATTCACGATGTCCGCAAAGCGAGAAAAAATACCCATAATTGATCTCCTGTTTATGACTGTTCAACTTGGTATGGTTTCTATAATACACAATGCGTGCCAACTTTTATTTATTATATAATACAATAAGATAGAGAAAAATATCATTTTCCACTTTCTATGTTATGATTAATTGCACCAACACTTGGTAAATTTCGCCACCAGCTTAAGGAATACATCGTGAAACAGCAAAATCTTATAGGGGAATCCCCTTCTTTTCTCTCTGTTCTCGATAAAGTATCAAGGCTAGCGCCTATTGAAAGACCTGTTCTCGTCATTGGAGAAAGGGGAACAGGTAAAGAACTGATCGCCCAGCGTTTACATTATCTTTCAAAGCGATGGGATCAACCACTTGTCTCAATGAACTGTTCAACCTTAAGTGAAGGGTTAATCGACTCAGAGCTATTTGGGCATGAGGCTGGGTCATTTACCGGTTCAAAAGGCAAACACCAAGGTCGTTTCGAGCGTGCAGAAAATGGTTCACTTTTTATGGATGAACTCGCTACTGCTCCTCTATCTGTGCAGGAAAAGCTCTTAAGGGTAATCGAATATGGCGAATATGAGCGAGTGGGTGGTAGCCGAACGCTTTCTGCCGATGTGAGATTGATTTGTGCAACCAATGCTGATCTACCAGAAATGGCAGAAAATGGGGAATTCAGAGCAGACTTACTTGATCGCTTAGCGTTCGACGTCATTCACATCCCACCGCTGCGCCATAGAAAAGAAGACATCCTTTTACTCGCCGAGCAATACGCCATTAAAATGTGCCGAGAGCTATCGCTGCCCGTCTTTGTCGGTTTCGCGGATCATGCAATACAATCTCTGCTTGATTATCAATGGCCTGGCAACGTGCGTGAATTAAAAAACGTCATAGAGCGCGCTATTTATCAGCAAGGTGCAGGGGAATACCCTATTGATGAACTGGTATTCAATCCCTTTGGCACAGATTGGCAAACTGAACTGGTTCAAAGCGAGGATGCCCCTGCGACTGATGACACGATGGGCGATATTTCTCGTATGCAATTCCCTATCGACTACAAAAGATGGCAAGAAGATCAAGATCTCGCCTTACTGCACAAAGTCCTCGACGAATCCAAACATAATCAAAGACAAGCAGCGAAAATGCTCGGTTTGAGCTACCATCAGTTAAGGGGCATGTTGAGAAAATACAATCTCGTTGGTCAACAATCTGAGTAAAGTTTCATTTCAGCTTTATCCTTTGTGAAAAAGGGTGTGCGATGATTCTCATTTGCCCATTCGAAATCAGACTAATCGTTTGGTCTGTCAGGTAAAAAATGTTAAATTAGCCAGATCGAGAGGTACTAATGAGCAGATACATTATTACCTCGTTAAGTGCCAGAATTCTCATCTCTATGAAAGCGTTCATACAATTGTCTTTAACCGTCGCCAGTGCATGGCTTCTCAGTGCATGCGGCGATGATATTGATCACAGCATCGTAAAAAAACAAGGTTTTGTTTATTGTGGTCAAAGTTCACCTGTTTCATTTAACCCTCAACAAGTAGATAGCGGATTAACTGCGGATGCACTTAGCCAGCAAGTGTTTAATACGCTTTTAACGCTCGAACCTGAAACACATGAACCAATATCCAGCTTAGCGACAAGTTGGGATGTCAATGAAGATGGAACCGAATACCTTTTTAATCTAAGAGAGAATGTGGAGTTTCAAACCGCGCCTTGGTTCACTCCATCCAAACCTTTTTCAGCTCATGATGTCGTCTTCAGTTTTGAGCGCATTCTCAAAAGTTCACACCCTTTTCACTATTTAGGGCAAGGTCGCTACCCTTGGTTTGAAAGTATCGATTTTAGTGGATTGGTAAAATCGGTCGAAGCGATTAGCGACCATCAAGTTAAATTTACGCTCACTCGTGCAGACAATACGTTTCTCCCTAACATTGCAACCCCTTATGCGGTTATCCACTCTAGTGAATACGCGGATAAGCTGATCAAACAAGGGAATAAGCATCATATCGATACCCAACCAATCGGAACCGGTCCCTTCTATTTGGATGAGTACCAAGCAGGCGATTTGATTCGCGTGAAGAAGCACACAAACTATTGGCAAGGTGAACCCGCGATGGAGCAAGTGGTATTTGATATATCAACGCGTGGCACCGGTACGTTGGCAAAATTGCTGCGTAATGAATGTGACGTGTTGTCTTCGCCTGTCTCGAGCCAGCTACCTATTATTATTGAAAATGACGAATTGGTTTTGCATGCAAAGCCGGCGATGAATGTAGCGTTTATTGCATTGAACACGTCACACCCTGCGTTAAAAGACCGTCGCGTGCGTAAAGCTCTTAACCTTGCAATCAACCGACAAGTAATCTTAGATTCCGTCTATTACGGTACAGGCTCAATTGCGTATACTCTTTTGCCACCAAGCTCATGGGCTTATCAAAAAGACAGTATTCAGATTCGCTATGATCGCAACTATGCATTGGCGTTATTAGAAGAAGCTGGCTTGTCTAAAGGGTTAACTCTATCCATGTGGGTTCCATTAGAACCTCGTCCGTACAACCCTAGCCCACGTAAAACAGCAGAACAAATACAAGCAAGCTTTGCTGATATTGGGGTAACGTTGAATTTGCTGACTGACGATAGATTTAGCCGTGCGGAGCTCAATAAAAACTTACCTAATGTCGATATGTTACTCACAGGCTGGACGGCTAGCACGGGCGACCCAGATAACTTCCTGCGTCCGCTTTTATCTTGTAACGCTGAAAAAGCAGGGTTGAATGTCTCTATGTGGTGTAACCCAGATTTCGATTTCTTATTGGACTTATCCCGAGAAACCAACCAACCAAGGTATCGACTAAACCTATATCGTCAGGCACAAAACCTATTGAACCAAGAAATGCCCGTCATCCCACTTGCACATGGTATTCAATACCAAGCCAACCACAATTCATTAAGCGGATTTCAAATGAGCCCGTTCAATGTTCGCTCATTTCATACCGTCGAAAGGAGCGAATGATGTTTCTATATACCATTCGACGGCTGAACTTATTCATTATCACTTTACTGATCCTCACGTTTGTTGGGTTCAGTATTCTTAGGCTTGACCCAAATTCACCTGCGGCGTTGGATGACCTAATTCCTGGTTGGTTTCAGTACATTGGTGAGATCAGCCAATTTGATTTCGGTCTAAACGCGCAAGGAACACCTATTTGGGATGATTTGATGGTGGTTTTTCCGGCCACATTAGAATTGTGCTTCTTTGCCTTTCTTATTGCATTAATCATCGGGTTGCCCATTGGTACTGTCGCTGGCACTCGACAAGGCAAATGGATTGATACCGTCATCTCATTTACTTCTATGTCTGGCTTTGCTGCCCCAGTATTTTGGGTGGCATTGATGCTGATTCTGGTGTTCTCGTTAAATTGGGAGCTTTTCCCAGTAGAAGGACGTTATGACCTGCTCTATGAAATCGACCACGTAACTGGGTTTGCTATTATTGACGCCATGTTATCTGAAAGCCCGCTGAGAGCACACGCGCTTCATAGTGTACTGCAACACCTAATATTGCCGTGTATCGTTCTCGCACTCGCGCCTACCACACAAATCATTAGCTTAATGAGAGCTTCGGTAGCAGAAGTGATGCAGCAGAATTATATACGCGCTGCCAAAATAAACGGTCTATCCAAGTACGAGATTGTTATCGAGCACGTTATTCGAAATGCACTGCCGCCTATTATCCCAAAATTTGGCGTTCAGCTTTCTAGTATGCTGACTTTTGCCATTATTACGGAGTCCATATTCAACTGGCCTGGCATTGGACGTTGGTTGCTTGATGCACTCTCAAATCAAGATTACGTCGCGATTTCTGCGGGCGTTATGGTTGTTGCAACCTTTGTTTTGATTGCGAATATTCTATCGGATTTGATCGGAGCATTTGCGAATCCTCTGGTAAGAAAGGAATGGTATGCTGACAAATAATGTTTATCAGGAAGAACGCGTTCCTACACAGTTTGAGCATTTCTGGAATAGCTACCGGAGTAACACCTTGGCGATGTTTGGGCTTTGGTGCTTTATCATTTTGCTGGTTATTACGCTACTTTCACCGTGGTTAACACCCCATGATCCACAAGCTCAAACCGCTAATTTACGACTCCCCCCTTCT
The DNA here is from genome assembly GCF_019977755.1 of Vibrio penaeicida. Taxonomy (NCBI): domain Bacteria; kingdom Pseudomonadati; phylum Pseudomonadota; class Gammaproteobacteria; order Vibrionales; family Vibrionaceae; genus Vibrio; species Vibrio penaeicida. The sequence goes on from NZ_AP025144.1 coordinate 2,217,589, forward strand.
TGGAATGCTGAAGGTACCGTCGAGTTTTTCTTAGGAACAGATGATTTAGGAAGAGATATTCTTTCTCGGTTGATTGAAGGCTCTCAGCTCACTTTAGGTGCTGGGATTCTGATTACGTTAATCGCTGGCATTATCGGCTGTGCCATTGGTATTTTGGCAGGTATGACCAAAGGGTTAATATCCAGTACGTTAAACCACCTCCTCGACACGGTCATGTCCATTCCCTCACTCCTGCTCGCGATCATTTTCGTCGCCTTTTTAGGGTTTGGGGAATTCAATATTTTATTGGCGATTTGTTTAGCATTGATTCCTCGATTCATCCGTTCTGTCTATGTCGCTGTTCACAATGAAGTGGAAAAAGACTACGTCATTGCCGCACGTTTAGATGGAGCGAGAAACGTTCACCTGCTTTGGAACTCTATTTTTCCAAATGTATTACCCGTGATCGCCGCTGAATTCACTATGGCGTTGTCGGTTGCCATACTTGATATAACCGCATTAGGTTTTTTGGGGCTCGGCGCACAAGCCCCGAGTACAGAATGGGGTGCGATTCTTGGTGATTCGGTAGAGCTGATCTATTCCGCACCATGGACCGTCACCTTACCCGGCTTAGTGATCATGTTTACTATTGTTGTTATTAATCTAGTTGGTGAAGGAACCCGACGCGCATTAAATGCGGGGACAGAATAATGCCACTACTCGATATCAGACACCTAACAATAGAAATTGAGACGCCGCAAGGTAAAGTGAAAGCCGTGGATCGCATGAGCCTAACCATGAATGAGGGTGAAATTCGCGGTCTTGTAGGGGAATCTGGTTCCGGTAAAAGTTTGGTGGCGAAAGCGGTACTTGGTATTGCCAAAGACAACATGACTGTCACCGCAGACAGGCTTCGTTTAGGCAGCATCGATTTGCTGCAACTGACACCGCGAGAAAGAAGGCGCGTTATTGCTCGTGACATCGCCATGATTTTTCAGGAGCCTTCAACGTGTCTCGATCCCTCGGAACGAGTTGGACGTCAGTTAGCAGAGTCTATTCCACGTGACTCTTTCGAAGGTCGATGGTGGCAATCTTGGAAGTGGCGAAAAAAACAGGCCATGGCACTGCTCCACAAAGTAGGAATTAAAGATCATAAACGCATCATGCGCAGTTACCCCTACGAATTAACCGATGGGGAATGCCAGAAAATCATGATAGCAATGGCGATCGCGACCAAGCCAAGAGTACTAATAGCAGATGAGCCGACTAATGATTTAGATCCCATTACACAGTCCCAAATTCTAAGACTGCTCAGCCGAATGAATCAGGTAAATAACACCACGATTCTCCTCATTGGGCATGATCTGACGACCATTACACAATGGGCAGACAGAATCACCGTAATGTACTGTGGTCAGTCAGTGGAGTCTGCCGCAACAAAACAGATATTAAATGCTCCAAAGCACCCATATACCGTTGCTCTTTTGCAAGCCATGCCAGATTTCAATGATTGGATCCCACACAAGTCCAAATTACAATCTTTGCCGGGCTCAATTCCACCACTTCAACATTTACCTATTGGATGTCGCCTTGGTCCGCGCTGCCCTCACGCACAGCGCCAATGCGTTGAAATTCCGCGAACTCAAAAAGTCAAAAACCATAAGTTTAGCTGTCATTTCCCTCTGAATATGGAGAAACGTACATGAGCGCGTTGTTAGAAGTTCGTGACCTCAGAAAAACCTTTATCAGTCGCTCTGGTTTGTTCTCTAAAAAAGAACAAGAGGCAGTGAAGCCCGTAAGCTTCACTTTGGAAGCAGGACAAACGCTGGGCTTTATAGGTCAAAACGGTTCTGGGAAATCAACATTGGCTAAGATGTTAGCGGGTGTGATAGAACCGACTTCAGGAGAAATTCGCGTAATGGGAGAAAGGTTGGAGCACCGCGATTACGCCACGCGTTGCAAACTCATTCGCATGATTTTCCAAGATCCAAACACCTCTCTCAATCCTAGATTGCAGATCGGGACCATTCTCGAAGGTCCGTTGAAGCGAAATACGAACATGTCGTCAGAAGCTCGAAAGATGAGAGTGAAAGACACATTAATCCGTGTTGGCTTGCTACCTGAACATGCCTATTTTTACCCTCAAATGTTGGCTACTGGTCAGAAGCAGCGGATTAACCTTGCCCGTGCACTTATTCTTCAACCGTCTATAATTGTTGCTGATGAAGCTCTAAATGGTCTTGATATGGCCATGCGGTCTCAGATAATAAACTTACTATTAGAGTTGCAAGACGAAATGGGTGTGTCTTTTGTTTATGTGTCGCAGCATATTGGCATAATCAAACACATCACCGATAAAATAATGGTGATGCATGAAGGGGATGTAGTCGAATCGGGATCGACTCATGACGTGATTGCCAACCCATCTCACCAGATTACGCAACGTTTGATAGAAAGCCATTTCAATAAAGCTCCCGCACATTAGGGTTCGTTATGTCGAAAAGCACAAAATTTGCGTCTTATCTCATCGGCTTTTTGGTGCTTTTCTCTTACCCAATTTATTCATATTCGCAAACCAGTCATCGCTGGTTAGACACCGCTTATCTAGAAGAAGCGTTTTACGAAGTTGCATTAAAAAACGAATACGACTCTGAAAAACAGAACGTTAGAAAATGGCGAGAGCCTATAAAGATTTTTATTGAGCATAAAGTACCGGATGAAGACATTCATACGGAGCTTGCACAAATGCATATAAAGCACCTCTCCTATCTCACGAATCACCCAATAAGCCTGACGAATGACTTAGAAGAAGCCAATATTATTTGGGTTTATACACGTTTAAGTATTTGGGAAGACGATATCGTCAGAGTGCTGGGAAAACCGTCATTACAGCATTCCGGCAAAGCCATCTGTATGGCGAATTTTAAAACCGATGTAGGTGGAGAACTGATTAGAGGTGGAATAATTATTCCCGTTGATCAAGCGCGTTCTAAAGGGAAACTGCTCGGCTGTGTGGTTGAAGAAATCACACAGCTACTCGGGTTACCAAACGACTCTGATAAGGTATACCCTTCAATTTTTAACGATGCGTCGCCAGAGGATTTGCTTTCCCCTCTTGATGGATTACTGCTAAAAATCCTCTACCACCCTTCTCTAAAAGTAGGTATGAGCAGAGAAGAAGCAGAGCCTATCGTGAAGCAGATTATCGCTGATTTCAAAAACGACGGTACGTTAGAAAGCGCTATTCGCGAAGTTAGGAAAGGAGAATTATACCCGCTTATGGGGTTTTAATTTGATCCACTAGTACGTCTCGCCGAGGGATTGAATTTATGAGAGTGGTGAGATGGAAAATATACCCAAGCATCTTCAAAATGCTTGGGTACTTCTTTTTGCATAACTAGGTTTTAAACAACTAGGCTTAAACAACTAGGCTTAAACAGACATGTTTTAAGTAGCTGTATTTAAGATAGAACTGTTTTACAAAGCTCTATTTTTTGTTCGCTTGCTTCTTCAATTCAAAATCAAATTCATCGGGGAATAAAATCACCCCTTCTTCATTTTCATTTGGAAAAACAACCACAGAAAGTTCGTCATCCGCTAAGCCATGTGTCCATCTGCTGTGCCATTTATTCAAAGAAATAGGCTCTGGCTTACATTCTTCCCAATCACCATTCGCCCATGCTTGAGCAAACTCCTTGTTTGGCCAAACTGGTACACAATCCTCGTCCTCAGTGTTTAGCATGACACAACCATGCTCATCAGTCAGAATCCAGATCTCTCTGTTCGCTACGACCTCTTTCACACAGTATTTCAGGCGCTTTTCAGTATCGTAACGATTAATGGTGTCAATTTGTTCTTGGTCAAGTTGCTTAGACATGAAGGGTGCTCATTCAGGACTGGAATGCGGGAATTCTTTAGTATTCTCCTCATCGAGTCAAACAAAATTCATCGGGTCATACAAACTTTTTAAATAATTTCGCTTTATCCAACAAAACTTCTAGATCTTTCATTCGGTTACTGGTTTCAGACCACGTTGCAGACTGTATAGCCTCAACAATAGCTTCCACTAAAAACGTAATAGCAACGGTCGAATCCCAAGCAGATGGCGCTTCAATTCGAGCATGAAACACATGCTGCGCCAATTTAACAACAGGTGAACCCCATTGATCAGTAAACAAAATCAATTCGACATCTCGACTTCGAGCGATTTCTGCCAACGTTAAAATGTCATTTTCATATCGCCTAATATCAAACACTACTAAGGTATCGCCCGGTTTCATGTTGATCACATAATGCGACCAGCTGTTTGCATTCGGTTCAATCATGGTGACATTGGCACGAATGACCTGCATGTGCGTGAACATGTATTCGGCAATGGAATGGCTAATACGCCCTCCAACTATGTATAACGGGCTATCCGGCTTACTTAGCAATTCCACCACTTTACTAAAAGTGGCTTCATCCACCTGCGCAACTGTCTGCCTGATATTGTTCATCACGGTGTCTGCAAACCTATCCAAAAGGTGCGACTTTTCGTCCATGCTTGGAATAGAGGCGTGCTTTTCAATTGGGCTTTTCAGCGTATCCCCAATTTCCTCATGAATGCTACGCTGCATATCAGGAAACCCAGTAAAGTCGAGCTTTTTCGCCAGGCGTACCACGGTAGGCGTCGAAACTTTTGCAGCTTCCGACAGTGAAACAACCGTTCCAAGACTCGAAGCTGGGTAGTTTTCTAGCATCACATTGGCAAGTTGCCTTTCTGCTCGCGTTAACTTCGCAAATCTTGCCTTTATCCTTTCTGAAACGGTCAAATCTTACTCCATGAAGTAGTGGCTCTATCAATTATGTCAGCCCACCTAATTGATAACATTGTAACAAACATAACACGAGATCAAAAACTGAAAAAATAATTTCTGTAAATATATTGACAGCAAATAATTTTCTGTAAATATAGGCACAAATAGATCAATATTTAAACACATTTAACAAATTAGCTATCTCTTGAAGATTGAAACGGAATTCATATCTTCTGGTGATATTGATTAATTATCAAATAGTTAATTGATATTAGCAGTAAGACCATATGGAACAATGGAGTCATTAATGGATCAGGATCCAGTCGCATCTTTACCTACACCCATTCGGTCATTTGTCCGCATAGTTGAAACAATAAATCGAAGAATTGGTCGGTTCGCCATGTACCTCGTCTTTGTGATGATAGGCATTTTGCTTTACTCATCTATTTCAAAGACCTTCTTTTTCCCTTCCCTTTGGACATTGGAAATGGCTCAGTTTGTTATGGTGGCTTTCTATATGCTTGGTGGTCCTTACTCCATGCAACTCAATAGCCACGTAAGAATGGATTTGATCTACGGTAGCTGGAGTCCGAAAAAGAAAGCCATTATTGATAGCATCACTATCATCATGCTGCTGGTCTACCTTTCTATACTGTTGTACGGCGGAATATCGAGCACCAGTTACGCACTTGAATACGGTGAACGAAGCTATTCCGCTTGGCGCCCCTATATGTCTCCCATAAAGATCATCATGTGTCTCAGTATCGTGTTAATGCTTTTACAAGCGATTGCGGTCTGGTTCAGAGACATCGCCACCATTATGTATGGTGACAACTCTGAAAGTGCGGGGGCGCAATCATGAGTTACGAAATGATCGCTCTGCTGATGTTCTCCGCCATGATGTTAATGCTGCTGACTGGTCAACGTGTTTTTGCCGTTATCGGATCCATTGCGGTTATCGCAGCCCTTCTCCTTTGGGGAGATGGCGGATCTGAAATAGCCTTTAGCTCTGCCATTAAACTGATGAAATGGTACCCATTGTTAACCCTTCCGCTTTTCATATACATGGGCTACATGCTGTCAGAGTCTGGAATTGCGGAAGATCTATATCGAATGTTCCATGTATGGATGGGACCACTCAATGGCGGTTTGGCCATCGGCACAATTGGCTTAATGGTCGTGATTTCTGCCATGAACGGGTTGAGTGTTGCGGGGATGGCTATTGGCGCAAGTATCGCTCTGCCAGAACTGCTAAGACGTGGTTACGACAAAATCATGGTAACTGGCGTCATTCAAGCGGGGAGCTCTCTGGGTATTCTTGTTCCGCCAAGCGTCGTTCTGGTTCTTTATGGCATGATAGCTCGGCAACCTGTAGGGCAACTTTGGCTCGCTGGCGTTTTTCCAGGGCTCCTGATGGCCACGCTGTTCATCATTTACATTGTCATTCGTTGCAAAATTCAGCCAAATCTCGGTCCGGCGCTACCCGAAGAAGAACGTAACGTCAGCTTAAAAGAAAAACTGCTCTTACTGCGCGCAGGTATTACCCCACTTCTGATTTTTGTTTCTATGACTGGGCTGTTTTTGATGGGCGTAACGAGCTTAGTCGAAAGCTCCGCCGTGGGTGCAACCGCAGCGACGATTGCCGCAATTGCGAAAAAACGATTAAACCGTTCTGTAATGGAAGAAACGCTGCGCAAAACACTCGCAATTAGCTGCATGTTTATGTGGATTATCTTGGCTGCACTTTGCTTTGGGGCCGTTTTCGATGGTATCGGTGCCGTTAAGGCCATCGAAGGCTTCTTTATTGACCGCCTCAACCTGACCCCTTGGCAAGTTTTGATTTTAATGCAGCTCTCTTACCTTCTAATGGGAACATTTTTAGACGACACCGCCATGTTGGTCATCGTCGCTCCCTTGTATGTTCCTTTAGTTGGCGCATTAGGGTTCGATTTGCTCTGGTATGGTGTGCTTTACACCATCACGTGCCAAATTGCGTACATGACGCCCCCCTTTGGCTACAACTTATTCTTAATGCGAGCCATGGCTCCACCTGAAGTTTCCTTGAAGGATATCTACCTCTCAATCATTCCTTTTGTCCTGATTATGATTTTTGGATTGATTCTGGTGATGGCCTTCCCACAACTGGCTTTGTGGCTACCTGAGTACCACTACAGCCGATGAAACATAACCTTAAGTGACACCCTTACACTTGGACAAGGACACCCATTCCATGGAGGAATAAAACATGTCTAGTAGAAGAGATTTCCTTAAAAAAGCAGGTGCGGTATCTGCTGCGGGTGCGACGGCGATTGTCGGCGCTCCTGCCATCGCAAACAGCAAAAAAACCATTAAATGGCGTTTGCAAACCTACGCTGGACCAGCATTGGGCGAGCACGTTATCAAACCAGCGGTCGATGCTTTTAACAAAGCCGCAAATGGCGAAATGGTTATCGAGCTGTTTTATGCCGATCAGTTAGTACCTACTGGTGAGCTTTTCCGTGCGATGCAAAGAGGAACCATCGACGCAGTACAAAGTGATGATGACTCTATCGCTGCACCGGTGGATGTGTCCGTATTTGGGGGGTACTTCCCATTTGCTACCCGTTACAGCTTGGATGTCCCTGTACTCTTTGAGCAGTACGGGTTGAAAGAGATATGGCAAGAGGCATATGGCGAGGTAAAAGGCGTGACATGGCTATCTGCTGGCGCATGGGATCCTTGTCATTTCGCGACTGTAGAACCCATTAACAGCCTCGCTGACTTAAAAGGTAAACGTGTATTTACCTTCCCTACCGCTGGGCGGTTCTTGTCTCGCTTCGGTGTCATTCCCGTCACTCTCCCTTGGGAAGACGTGGAAGTCGCGATTCAAACAGGCGAGCTTGATGGCATTGCTTGGTCAGGAATTACAGAAGACTACACCGTAGGTTGGGCAGATGTGACCAAGTACTTCTTAACCAACAACATCTCTGGCGCGTGGTGCGGATCCTTCTTTGCCAATAGCGAACGTTGGGACGCCTTGCCTGAACACCTCAAAACACTGTGGAGACTTTGCATGGACAGCTCCCACTACTACCGACAGCACTGGTATTGGGGTGGAGAAGCTAAACTTCGTGTAGAAGGCGACAAACTTGCGCTCACCACCATTCCAGATGAAGAGTGGAAAACCGTCGAGCAGGAAGCGCTGAAATTCTGGGATGAAATCGCGAAAACTAGCCCTAGAACTAAGCGTGTGGTGGAGATATTTAAGAAATACGCCGCAGATATGGAGAAAGCAGGAAAGCCATATCGCTACAGCTAACAGGGTATAGCACCGGCTTGATTTAGCCGGTGCTTAGAGGATTGTAAAATGGATGCAAGATCAGTTAAAACCATCGAAGACGCCAAAAAAATTGTTGAAGAACGTGGTCTTACCCACATCAAAGTTGGGCTGTTCGATAACGATGGGATTATGCGTGGGAAGTACATGTCAAAAGGCAAATTCTTTTCATCTCTCGATAAAGGCTTTGCTTTTTGCGATGTCGTTCTGGGTTGGGATTCAAAAGACCAACTTTACGACAACACCACATTTACTGGGTGGCACACAGGATACCCAGATGCACCAGTAAAAATTCTGCCAGAGACGTGTCGAGACGTATTGGATGAAGACGGCATGCTTCTATTTATCGCAGAGTTCGACGAGAAAGCTGCCAACGTTTGCCCAAGAGGCACACTGGAGCGCATCCTTAAAAAGCTCGATGATTTAGGTTTAAACGCCTTTGCCGCGTTTGAATATGAGTTTTTCGTTTTTAACGAAACACCCAAGTCCGTCCGAGAGAAAAACTACAACAATTTGGAACCTATAACACCAGATTGGTTTGGTTACTCCATGATACGAAACTCCACCTATCTAGAGTTATACCAGCAATTGATCGACCTTGGAGAGACGATGGATTTTCCGATTGAAGGGATCCATTCAGAAACGGGACCTGGAGTATTGGAAGCAGCGCTTGAAGTCGATAAGGCGATGGAATCCGCTGACAAAGCGGCGTTATTCAAGACTTACACAAAAGTTCTCGCCCAGAGAAATGACCTAATGGCGACCTTTATGGCGAAATGGAGCAACGACTACCCTGGTCAAAGTGGGCATATCCATATTTCGCTGCAAAACAAAGACGGCAGTTCCGCTTTTTACGATCCAAAAGGCGAACACAATATGAGCACGCTACAGCGTCACTTCGTGGCGGGTTTACAGCGCTTAATGCCTGACTTTTTATGTATGGTCGCCCCCACGATAAACAGCTATCGCAGAATGATTCCCGGCTTTTGGGCACCCACCCACTCCACATGGGCAGTAGAAAACCGAACCACGTCTTTACGCGTTATTCCCGGCTCGCCGAGTAGTCAAAGAGTGGAATACCGAATTGGTGCCGCCGACGGTAACCCGTACCTCGCGCTGGCTGCTGCTTTGGCGTCTGGTCTGTGCGGAATCATGAACAAATGGGAACCCGGTGAACCCATCGTTGGAAACGCTTACGAGCAGGATATTCCTGAAGACTTAAAACTCCCTGCAACACTCTGGGATGCTGCTCAACGCTTGAAAGGTTCTCAGCACGCGCGGGATATGTTTGGCGATGAGTTTGTGGACCACTTTGCCGCCTCTCGTGAATGGGAAGAACGAGAATTCAGAAAAGCGGTAACGGATTGGGAAATGAAGCGCTACTTCGAAATTATTTAAGCTTATCCGTCGATATTGAAAAGAGCGAACACAAAAGAAGGTATAGGAAAACATGGAACAGAAAACCCTATCGCCGATCAATGGCAATATCTGCGTCACACGCACATTAGCATGCGAAGAAGACATCGCGCTTGCCATTGATAAAGCCAACAAAGCCCAAAAGGAATGGCAGGCAACACCTCTAAAGGCAAGAAAAGCGATTTGCAAACAAGCCATCGAAAATTTTGTTGCAAACAAAGCGGTCCTTGCTGAAGAAATTACCATGATGATGGGCAGACCCATTTCTTACACGCAAGGCGAGATCATGGGCGTTGAAGAGCGTGCGCTCTCAATGATCGAGCAATCCGACAAAGCCCTTGAAACCATCACGCTACCAGAGAAAAAAGGGTTCACTCGATACATCAAGCGTGTCCCAGTTGGAAACGTTTTGATCATCGCACCATGGAATTATCCGTATTTAACAGCCATCAACGCTGTGATTCCCGCCTTGCTTGCTGGGAATACCGTGATCTTGAAACATTCTGCTCAAACCCCTTTGTGCTCAGAACGGTTAGTGGAGGCGTTTAAAGGGACTGGTATACCTATTGGCACTTTTCAATATTTACATACAGACCATGCTTCCACTGAAAAACTCATTCAAAACCCTAGTATTCATTACGTCGCGTTCACGGGTTCTGTTGCTGGTGGCGAAATGGTGGAACGCAATGCCGCAGGTCGGTTCATTGGTGTCGGATTAGAACTAGGTGGCAAAGACCCTGCGTATGTAAGAGCTGACGCCAACCTAGACCACGCGGCTGAATCGCTGGTAGATGGTGCGTTCTTTAATTCTGGTCAATCTTGTTGCGGTATCGAGCGAATCTATGTTCATGAATCGGTTCACGATTCATTCGTTGAAAAAGCTGTTACTTTGACCAAGTCCTATCAGCTCGGTGATCCCAATCATTCGGATACAACACTTGGTCCAATGGTGCGCACGGCGGCTGCCGATTTTGTGCGAGAACAAATTAATGATGCTTTAGCTAAAGGGGCGACCCCACACATTGATGAATCTCTGTTCTCCACAAGTCAGGAAGGCACCCCCTATCTCGCCCCCCAGATTTTATCCAATGTCGACCACTCCATGAGTGTTATGACAGAAGAATCCTTTGGACCCGTTGTTGGTATTCAATCGGTAAGCAGCGATGAAGAAGCCATTCAATTGATGAACGACAGTGACTTTGGGCTGACCGCTTCCATTTTTTCTACTGATGAAGAAACAGCGAGCCGACTCGGTGAAAGCGTTCAAACTGGCACTTTTTTTGTCAATCGCTGTGACTACCTTGACCCTCAGTTGGCATGGACAGGTGTTAAAAATTCCGGTCGAGGGTGCACCTTATCTCCAATCGGTTTTGAAATGCTAACGAGACCGAAATCTTTCCACATTAAATCCTTGGGAGAGAAATAATGACACATGCAAACTGGAACTATCCAACCGCAATTAGCGTCGGAGAAGGCTGCTTGGACTCACTGGCCGAACACTGTAAACGCCTTAACATGTCGTCTCCCTTGTTGGTCACCGATCCATTCTTAGCGGATTTAGACATCGTGAGAAATGCGATATCAAATTGCCAATCACACGGTGTATCAGTGGGTTTATTTGCCGATATTCAAGGCAACCCAACCGATTCCAATGTCAATCGTGGAATTGAGGCTTTCAATAACGGAAAACACGATGGCATTGTTGCGTTTGGAGGTGGTTCTAGCCTAGACGCAGCCAAAGCTATCGCACTTTGCACCAAACAAAGTCTTCCACTGTGGTGCTTTGAGGATGTCGGTGACAATTGGATGCAAGCCGATGAAAGCAAAATAGTCCCAGTTATAGCGATTCCTACCACGGCGGGTACAGGGTCTGAAGTGGGCAGAGCATCTGTGATTACCGACTCTCAAACTCACGTAAAAAAAATCATCTTTCACCCGAAAATGATGCCAGTGCAAGTGTTGCTCGATCCCAACGTTACTGTAGGGCTACCAAATCATATTACTGCCGCGACAGGTATGGATGCGCTCTCGCACAGCATAGAAGCTTATTGCGCTCCCGGTTATCACCCAATGGCTGATGGCATCGCGGTTGAGTCAATAAAACTCGTAAAGCACTACTTGTATCGAGCGTATCTAGACGGAACGGACATCGAAGCGAGAACTCAACTCCTCGTCGCCTCAAGCATGGGAGCGACGGCGTTTCAAAAAGGGTTAGGGGCAATGCATGCCTTAGCGCATACCCTAGGCGGGCTATACGATAAACATCACGGACTGCTAAATGCCATTCTGATGCCCTACGTTTTGGAAGCCAATCGCGACAAAATTGAAGATAAAATGTTGGTGCTCGCAAGATCGCTTTCTCTCCAATCCCCCAGCTTCGATGCCGTACTTGAGTGGGTTTTGGGAATGCGTAAAACGCTAAACATCCCACACACTTTAGCGGAAATAGGGCTAGACGGAAGCGACGCAAAGCGAATTGGCGAGCTCGCCGTTCTTGATGCTGCGGCAGGTGGAAATCCGATTTTATTCAACGCTGAAGAGTATTCGAATCTGTTTATGCACGCTCTAACGGGTCAACCCATGAATCAACCAACCTCGTAGCGGTGATGACTATGAAAATCGGTATACTGATCTGTGATGACGTCAATCCTAAGTTAGAGCCAGATCATGGCAGCTATAAAGATATGTTTACACGACTTCTGCATGCTGTAGATGAAACACTTGAGCTTCGGTTCTATTGGGTCAATCATTCCGAATTTCCTGACGATGTTTCCGAATGTGATGCCTATATTACTTCCGGTAGTAAATCTGGTGTCATGGATAGCGATCAATGGATCCAAGAGCTAGAGAATCTGGTTCGTCAGATCCACCAGAATCATATACCTTTCATTGGTATATGTTTTGGTCATCAATTATTGGCTAAAGCGCTGGGAGGACAAGTTGACAGGGCCGATGTTGGCTGGGGAGTCGGTACGGCAATTGCTAAAATTGTCGCCCCCTACCCTTGGATGCTCCCATACCAAGACACGGTAAACCTACTGGTTAGCCACCAAGATCAAGTTATATCAATGCCAGACGATGGTCAGGTGGTCGCGGGAAACGATTTCTGCCCTGTGTCCATTATGGTGGTGGGGAAAAGTTCACTAGGGATTCAGGCACATCCCGAATTTTGCGCGCCCTATTCAAAAGCCTTAATAGAGGTACGAAAAGACGCGATTCCAAAGCCTGTTCAAGACAAAGGTTTAGCGTCCTTAAAACTGCCCACAGACGGCTTGTTGGTGACTCAGTGGATGTTGAATTTCATTAAGTATGCCCGCCCCAAGTGAGAAAATTTTGGCGAAGAATACCGGAGAGGTACGCTATCAGATTAAAGAGTATTTTTTAGAAAAGATTGTAAACTAGTCAGCTCCGACTGAACTAAGAAATCCTCGCTATCAACTTCTAGCATAGTGGTTAGTTCTTTGGCGTCAGCATGTTGGCCAGATTGTATCTTCCAGTAAATCAAATCGAGAAGAATACTCGTCTCTGCGCGGCGCGATCCGACCATTTCATTGATCGCCAATGCTTCTTCCAAAGCAGTGATACGTACCTTGGTCTCTAGGTTTTGACTTCGACTAAAGCGAAGCAATGCCATCATCTTTTGAGGGAAACTGGTTTGATTTGTATGGTTGCTTACCGTTAACTCCGCTCCCGCTACTGACGTGTGCCAAGGCGGTACTCCTACGCTCGGGATTGCATCAGAACCTAACGGAGAGCGCTCAAGACGCTGCCGATTTAACAAATAACCCAAGTAGTATTCGATTTCATTGCCTTGCTCCAACCAAAAGTAGTTGGCACCTATCACTTCGGAATAATGACTTTGGGATAAATGCATCTCCGCTTTATCTAGCTCACCTTTTCTCATCCACATTTCCGCTAACCATAAATGCGACATTGCGACAACAATGGGATCGGGTGAACTCTCTAACAAAGACCGCAGGTTTATTTGTGCTTCTTCTCTATTCCCGAGTTCCAATTGGCAAATTGCGTATTGAAGCACACTCCATTCGTGAGACAAATCAATCGTATATGAGGCAGCGAAATAGTGCTGAGCAAGTTTACACCCTCGCTGACTTAACGCGTGTTGCCCTTTCGCATACTCGTGCATCGCATTCACTTCAAACTCATATTCGGGTAACGCATCAACGTTCTTTGCTGGGCGCAGCAAGTGCACAATGCTAGACGCTATGCTCGGCATGCTAAGCGCCAAGTCTTGTTTTTCTATTTCGCCAGATGTTTGATTTAACTGCTCGTCCAAAATGGTATAGGAAATTATCTGCCTTCCCTGCTTTAACGATACGGAAGCAAAGATCGCTACATTTACGCTGGCAGAAGAAAAATCATTACTTCGCCAGTCTTTAAGAGCGTTACTCTTTGCTTTGAATTGGTTAGGTGGGTAAACCTGAACATCTGGATAAAGCATAAGATCAGTGGCAAGCATGTCGCTTAAGCCATATTCAATCCAATGATAGGAATCAAGTTGGGTGGCATTTTCAAAGGGCAACACCGCTACTCTGATTTTTCTGTCAGAGAAATCCATCGAGCCCTCTTGGTTGAACACCCAAAGTAGCGTCACAAGTATTAGGAGTACACAGGACAGTGCGGCAAAGCTGTTTCTTCGCCAGTGTGACGGTTGTTCATCCACTTGTGTAATGGGAGCAATCCATTTATAGCCTTGATTAGGAATAGTTCGAATAAACCTGGGGCTAGAAGCCGAATCACCCAACAGCTTTCTCAGCTCCAACACGCTCTGAGATAAGGAGCGCTCTCGATAATCTCCATTGGTCCAAAGCGCAGCTAAGAGCTCTTCTTTAGAGATAATACGTTCAGGGTTTTCAAGAAAATAGCAGAGAAGTTGGTGGACTTTATTGCGAACAGCGACGGGTTCATCATTAAGTATTAGGCACTCTTTCTCAGCATCAAATCTGTATTCCCCAAACTGAATCATAAATCCCTTTCTATATTTCATCGAATAGCTCAGAAGGTAAGAAGACTATCGCGAGCGAACTGTTCTTTCAATCAAGAATCAACGAATAAGCTGATCACTCTAATTGACGATCAATGCACCTTAATTTGAAGAAGATAAATCTGAATTTGACATCTTTTGTAATCTCTTGCTTTTGAATTGATATCATTTTTAGTCATTTTAATTGAACAAGAAGCCTAGGCAATGCACCTTGAAAATCACATAACACAAGGAGTTTAAAATGAAAAAGACGGTTTTTATATGCACTGGATTATTGTTCTCAGCAGCCACTTTTACAACCAAAGTATTCGCAACGGAGAACTTGGTTTTTGTGCATGGAGCTCACTTCAATGCCGAATCTTGGAAACAGGTATCGGGTTCCTTATCTTCTAATATCCAACCAGTTTTATTGGATCTACCAGGACGAATGGAATCGGAAAATGCCGAAATCATCACACTCAGTTCATCTGCAAAATCATTGTGTAGGGAAATCAAAGCACTGGAGGGTAACATTCATTTTGCTGCACATAGCCAAGGGGGCGCAATCGTCAACCAAGCCGTGGGGTTATGCCCCTCTAATCAATTCCAATCCATCACCTACGTAACGGCAGTAGCTCCCCAACAGGGGGAAACGGCATTCGGTTCGTTGAGTAAACAAGACGAAGCAAATTATTTTGAAGGCGTTCGCTACAACGAAACAAGCCACCGAATGGTCATCGGAGATAGCGCCAAGTTTGCAGAAACCTTCGCACAGGACGCGAACGAAAAGCAAAAGAACATACTCCAACGCCTTTCCCTTTCTGAGCCCGCACATATAGCAGAAGAAAAGGTGGCATTTGAACCTTCTAATATGGAACGCATCAAGAAGCATTACGTCTTCGCTAGTAACGACAAAATCATTTCACTGGAATCTCAGCTGAAGATAGCCAAAAACGCACAAATCAAAAGTGTATACGCCATGCAGACAGGGCATCTCCCCATGCTTACAGACAGCGAAGGACTCGCTCGAATATTGAATTCGATTGTTCTATACCCAAGTCAAAAATAATCGGAGCTAATTTATTACGAACGTAATGTGAGTGCGGAGCTAAAAGTAAAACGAGGATAAAAGTAAAAGAAAAAAACCGAGCGTAAAGCACGCTCGGTTTTAAAAAGGTTTTGTCCGGCAAACGGTGACTAATCGTAATTCAAGTAACTTAGGGGGAACTCTAGCCGAACAAAATTCTTATGCGTTTAGGTTTTTCATTGCCGCGGCAACTTTATCAACCTTACCAACACCAACGATAACTTGGATAGATGTTTTACCCAGTTTAACCACACCAGCGGCACCTAGTGCTTTCAATGCTTCGTCGTTGATATTTTCTGTGCTCTTCACTTCAAGACGTAGGCGTGTAATACAGTTGTCGATTGTTACTAGGTTTTCTTTACCACCTAGCTCTGCAATGTATTTAGCCGCCAACTGATCGATGTTCTCTGCACCTTCTTCAGCCATTTCTTCACCACGGCCAAGCGTCTTAAGGTTGAACTTAGCGATAGCGACTCTAAATAGCACGTAGTAAAGCAAACCAAAGACTAAGCCCTGAGGGATCAGCATGTACCATTGGGTTGCTAGAGGGTTTTGGCTACTAAGAACGAAGTCGACAAGACCAGCGGAGAAACCGAATCCGGCCATCCACTCCATTGATGCTGCGATGAACAAACTGATACCCGTTAGGACAGCGTGAATCAAAAACAGTACAGGTGCAAGGAACATGAATGAGAATTCAAGCGGTTCGGTAATACCTGTGAAGAAAGAAGCAGCACCTGCCGCCAACATAACAGAGAATACTTTGCCTTTGTTTTTCTTATCTGCACTGTGGTAAATCGCCAACGCTGCTGCAGGTAGACCAAACATCATGATAGGGAAGAAACCCGCTTGATACATGCCTGTTACACCGGGAGTCGCCGTACCATTTGCAATAGACTGAGCACCACCTAGGAAGTTAGGAATATCATTGATGCCAACTACGTCAAACCAAAATACTGGGTACAACGCGTGGTGCATACCAACTGAAAGGAAAAGACGGTTTAGGAAACCGAACAAGCCAGCTCCTAAAGGACCGAGATCTTGCAGTGCAGTACCAAGAGAAAGTAGCCCAGAAAAAACAACAGGCCATACCGTCATTAGGATAAACGACAGAATCATACCGGCGATGGACGTTAGGATAGGAACCAAACGCTTACCACTAAAGAACGCTAGGAACTTAGGCAATTCTACGTGCGAGAATCGGTTGTATATTTCAGCTGAAATAATACCAACGATTATACCCACAAACTGATTATCTACATTGTCAAATGCCATGTTGACATCGTCAGCAGAAATGCCTTGAAGCTGCGCAAGCGATTCCATAGAAAGGAGTGTTGTGACGACAAGCCACATAACATAACCAGACAGAGCAGCGGAGCCATCTTTGTCTTTTGATAAACCAAATGCCACACCTACGGCGAATATTACGGCCATATTGCCGATGATGGCACTACCAGACTTTATCAGAAAAGCAGCAAGTACGCTTTCGCTGCCCCAACCAACTGGGTCTAACCAGTAACCTACACCCATCAAAATTGCTGCTGCTGGCAAAGTCGCTACCGGCACCATAAGTGCCTTACCAACTTTCTGCATATAACCTAATACGCTCATTTAAATCCTCAAGAAGTATTTCAAAATCTTTGGCGGATTTTACAAACGTAATTTTACGACGCAAAAAAACTCATCACTATTGTGCCTAGTGTCACTATTATCAATAAAAACAACTCTAGCCATAGGGTTTTTATTGATATTTTTATCTACTAAAAGTATAATATACAGGTTTAACATCCAGTTAAAATCATATTAACAGTATTATAAATACCACTCAGATATAGATATTTCGCAGCATGTAATTTCATTTGCGAATTCAAATTGATTCTTTGAACCCTTAAGTAAGAAAGCCAGATGTAAAAACGCCAAAGGTATGAACTTTGGCGTCATGCTGAAATATTAAAGTGTTTAAGCTAATAGCCTGAGCTAGAGAATAGTATTAAGCCAACTTAAACCGATTGATCATCCTCATCATGTCTTCAGAGACTTGGCTTAACTCTTCACTTGCCGCTGCCATTTGTGTTGATTCGCTGGCTAATGAATTAGAGCCATCATTCAAACTGGACACATTTTGGTTAATGCTGTTTACCGTAACGGTTTGCTCTTCTGTAGCTGCGGATATTTGCTGATTCATGCCTTGAATTGCATGAACTTCTTGCGCAATTTCATTCAGCGCATCGCCTGCGGAAGAAGAAATCTCAGAGGTATTGGTTGCTTTTTTCGCCCCTTTACTCATCACACCGACCGCCTGTTCTGCTCCTTCTTGCAATTTCTCGATGATGGTTTGAATTTCAATCGTGGATTCTTGAGTTCGTAAGGAGAGCGTTCTCACTTCATCAGCGACCACGGCGAAACCTCGCCCAGCTTCACCTGCACGCGCTGCCTCTATTGCCGCGTTCAGTGCGAGTAAGTTTGTTTGCTCCGCGATACCCCTTATCACTTCAAGAACGGTATCAACATTTCGGCTGTCAGTGGCAAGCTGAGATATGACCTGACTGGCTTCCCCGATGTCTTCCGCTAATAGCTGAGATTCACGTATGTTACGTTGAATAATTACCAAGCTTTGCTCTGTTTGCTTAGCCGCCTTTACGCTGTAATCTGAAGCATCTACAGTACGCCCAGCCACTTCTTCCACAGCTGTTAGCATTTCACTCATCGCGCCTGCGAGCTGAGAAGTATCACTTTGCTGTTGATTGAGATTGACATCAACCGACGAAACTGACGAAGAAAGCTGATTGGCAGAAGCTGCCAACTGGGTGCCCGCATCACTCACACTTCTCATGATCTCCTGAATTGAGCCAACAAAGCGGTTAAAGTACTGTGCAAGCTCAATAAGCTCTTGACTGCCCTCTTCTTTCAAACGTTGCGTTAAGTCACCTTCACCACTAGATAAATCGCGCATTGCAGCAACGGTTTTATTGATTGGGGTGGTAATGGTCTTCACGAAATATGCAATTAACGCCGATAGTACAATCAGAATCATACCGGCATTAGTCATGGATATGATTTGCGACTGCTGAATATCTCGCTCAAGTGAGCTCATGTTGATACCAGTACCAATCATCCACCCCCACTCGTGGAAGTAGTCGGCATAGCTGGTTTTTGGAGAAAGCTCTGTCGCATCTGGTGATGTTTTCCACATGTAATCGACAAATCCGCCTCCTTGCTTACCTGTCGAATAGAGCTCTTCTACGAACAGTTTGCCATTCCCATCTTTCAGTGGAAGGATATTGGTACCAAGCAATCGCTTCAGCCCAGACGCCAACTGGATGCCATCTTTGTCTGCAACAAATATGTAGTTTCCGTTATCAAATCGCATTGCGGATATCGACTCTAACGACAACCTCTGCGCTTCTTCTGTCGACATTGAGCCATTCAAGCTTTGTGCATGGTAATAGTTAAGAACGCCTACCGCCCCTTCGACTATTTGCTGAACACCGCGCTCGTAGTTTGCGCGCATATGCTTTTTCGTTGCTGACGCATCCAACAGCGAATTTGCGATTAACCCAACAGCAAACAGAACCAAAATCATCCATGCACGCATACTTATGGGTGCGTTTTTTAGAGAAAAGTTCATAGTGTCTCCTCGTTACTCATGCGGACCAGTGACATTCTCACTGGCGTAGCAAGACTCATGGCTCTCATACAGCTGACGCAGTGCATCTCTGCATTTTTTTTCATCTTTTGCATTGTCTTCAAAAGACTGAATGACTGTTTGAAACTGCTGCAAAATTTGACGAGAGCTTTCTTCCGATTTTTGGCAGACACCATGAGCGTCTTGTAACTTTTTATGCGACAGTTTTTTTCCCTGCGCACGTTTAAAAACACTATTCATAGCTAACCCCTGACGTTGTTTTTGTACGGTTCACTGTGTATATCCAACCCATGGTCCAGTCATAGCGGTATACGGGTGACGTTAATTATCAAATTTATAAACATTAACTCTATTCAGTGCGCAATCGGGTAAATAGACTTTGCTATTTTTCACATGGAGCAAGTAAGGCAGCCATAGTTGACCTTTTTCTCTATCGGCTCCAAAACCACTGAATGATTCGACATACTCTCCAGAACACTTGAAGATTTTTATTGCTCGGTTCACGAGATCGGAAACAAACAGGTATCCGTTTTCGTGGTCAATACTGGTAGGAAGCAAGAAGTTATCGTTTTTCGTTCCATACCCTTCTTTACCGAAGCTACGCACCCACTTTCCACTCTGATCGTATACTTCGATTCGGTTGTTATTCTGATCCGTTATAAAGCTGATTCCGTTTGCATCGACAGTGATGTCAGATGGCGTATGGAATTCTCCATGCTCATCCCCAAGCTGCCCATAGGTATGCACTAAACCAGCCGCACCGGTTTCCGATAAACGCCAACGGCAAATTCGATTATTGCCAGAATCCGCAATCAGAATGTCGTTGTTCGTTGGATCAACGGCGATACCTTGAGGTTTATTTAACTGCTCAGGGCCAGCGCCTAATCCACCAAAGACGGTATAAGGAACCAATTCACCTATTACGTCGTTATATTGCAACACGGTGACAATTCCACTTAGGTAATTGCTGACTACAAGCAGTGGCACTTCTGGATCCAATTGACCTGGTAACGGCGTGCTAGGTGTTAATGCAGCGATGCCAAGCGAGCCCGGCAACATGGGTAAGCTTATGGGTCTCGCGGAATTGCTCTTTCCATCTTCAGTGGCTTGAAGTTGGTAATTTCCTGCGTCAACCATCCAGAGCAAATCCTCTGGATCATCAAATTTATCGTTTAAGAAAATTCGGATCATGGTTTGCTGCCAACGCTGAACCCATTCAGTTTGAGCAGACAACGCAATACTTAACCATGATGGAATACCAGCAGGCTGCATGGCTTTAAGCACTTGATCTTGTATCGAAAGCTGATGTTCTAACCAGTTTTGAATCGCAGGTGCGTCTCCTGTTTGCCCGCCGCTTTGCGCGGATGTCACGTCTCCAACAACAGAAGTTACAAAGTGAAGTTGTCCAGGATTGTCTCGTTCATCACCAACAGACTTTAGGACTTTTGTTGCCCGCGTTTTTCCTCCTTTTAAAGTGGCAAGATTGACTTTGTGTTTTTGGAGAGACGCAAGGAATGGTTCGGTAATCAGCATGGTTTGAGGTTCAGTCGATTCGGTGATCTGAACGGGTGCGAAAAATCCGTCCAGCTGCCCCATAAATTGACCATCGAGATTATATATTGAAATGACGTTTGGTCCCCCACCGGGAATCAATACGCGATTCTGAATGACTGAAACGCCACGAGATAAATCTAGACCATCGATGTAGCATTTTCCGCGCTCACTAAAAACAATGCCTTTGCCTTGCCAATCACAGCGTACGACGGTTGCAAACCCTGTATTGGCAATATAGATATTACCCTGCTTATCCAAGCTTAACCCTTGAGGCCAGAGTAAATGAAAGGGATCTCCTCCGTTTTCTGGGGTAATTTCATCGATCGTGTATTCAAAGTTGCCATCTTCGCTAAAAACCACAAGACGAGACTGGCTATCTGGTCCCTCATAAAATTCATCAGCTACACAGACTTTGCCTTCATGGACAACAATGCCATTCGGCCCCTTTAAGTCCACCTCGGGTTCATCACCAAATACTTTGATGGATTGAATATCGAGTTCTTCATTGTATTCAAGAATATGGACACGGAAGTTTCCAATGTCTGTAACGTATACCCAATTCTTTTCGGGGTGTGATAACAGCCTAAATGGCATGTTAAATTGCTGTGGGCCTTTACCTACAGTCCCAAAGCTGGCGAGAATTTGATCCATTTCTGAATCAAACACAAGGACGCGATTGTGCGCGGTATCGGCTAACCAGATCCGACCAAAACGGTCTACGCAACTACCGACAGGCGTGTTAAGCGAAAGGTGTCCAGCAGATGAACACGGCAGCTCCGGCAACTGATCGACTGTTGTGCCGATATAACTGTGATATGCAATTCCCATAATACCTAGCCTATTTTAATTTTTCTGTTCATGTTCTACCTAAAAAGAAGAATTCTCAGGTATACAATGATTTATATTTTTATGTGTACTGACACATAAAAAAGTAGCAGGTGATAGGTAACTCGCCAGTAGATGGAGCAGGAAATATCGAAATAATTATAGATTTAATACATATGTCATAGTTTGCACTTAAAAAAGGACATAAAAAAAGCCAGAGCAAATGCTCTGGCTTCTAATAACACTTTAATAAATAAAGAGTTAAGCAAGCTCACCTTGAAGCCAAGGCCAGCCTTGTTTTTTACGGCTTAATGTGTTTTCCATCATTAAAATACCGTCTTTTTCATGCTTAACTAACTTCTCTGCCCACTCACCTTTGTACAGAAGACGAGTTTGAGAAGTCGTGATGTCAGTTAACATAACAGCAGCGAATGCTAGACCTTCTTCAGAACAGCGACGCTCTAGATCTGCTTCTAGACCTTCAATCATGCCATCTACTTGCTCTAGAGTTGCAAGCTCAACCTGACCAACGACCACATCGCGACCGTTAAATGGGTAAGCCTTTAAGTCTTTCTCTACAAGTTCTGCCGCAGACAAACCTTCGATGTTTGTTTTTGCAATCAGAAGATCTTTGATGAATGTATCTACATCATCTACACCAGCAATTTCAGCCAGCGCGTAGACCGCATCTTTGTCTTTTTGTGTGCAAGTAGGAGAAGCAAATCCAACCGTATCAGACAAAATTGCAGACATCATCATGATGGCTAATGGCTTGGTGATTTCAGTCTCTTCCATCTTGAATAGCGCGAATAGAATTGTACAAGTACAACCTACAGGCCAAATCCAAGCTTCTAGAGGATTTACTGTCATCACATCACCAAGACGGTGGTGATCGACAATACCTAGAATTTCAGCTTCACCAATATCATCAGGAGCTTGAGCTAAGTCTGTGTAGTCAACCAACCAAATGTTTTCACCTGCTACTGAAGTACGTAGCTCAGGTTGATCTGCGCCAGCAACTTCTAGAACGTGCTGAGTTTCACGGTTAATTTCGCCTTGGCGAATGCCTTTTGCTTCAAGTCCACGTGCTTTCAATAGCTCAGCGGTAACGATAGCACTACAGATGCTGTCTGTGTCTGGGTTTTTATGACCAACTACTAGAATCATTTTGCTTCCTAATTACTTTTAAATTTTGCCGACAATCACACAAAAAACCATACAAGAATCTTGGTGCCTGTGACGGTAGCTTTTTCAAAAGTCGTTACTTTACCTGATTTCAAAAAAAAGTCATTCCTGATCCGAGTTAAAAGTACAGTTTCGTCGCTATTAGTTGCGTATATTTGATATATTTATAAATGATAATCATTTGCATTCGCATTATCATTTAATTAGAGTTAGTAACATACCAAGGCAACTTGGTTACAAAAGAAAGTACCCTCTATGTTTTGGGGTTGTTGCGAAATCTGATGGTTTTCGCAGCGAACCTGTTTCAATTGAAGGGACATAAAAAGTCAACCAATAACAAGGATAGAAAGTCATGAGCTTCCTAATCGGCGTGAGAAACCTCGTTCTGAGAGTGTTCTATCGCATCGTTCGCCCACTAATATTTCTTATGGAACCAGAACAAGCCCACTCTGTTTTGAAAAAAATTGGCGTTGCATTGGGTTCAAATGCCCTTACTCGCGGGCTAACTAGCTTACTCTTCAACTACGAAAATCAGGCACTGAATACAAAGGTAGATGGTGTTACTTACCGTAACCCTGTCGGTCTGTCCGCAGGTTTCGATAAAGACGGTGAGCTAACAAAGATTTACCCTTCATTAGGATTTGGGCTCGCAGAGCTGGGATCATTTACTGGTGAAGTTTGCCCCGGCAACCCTGGCAGAAGACTTTTCCGCATGGTGAAATCTAAAGCCATTGTCGTTTGGTATGGTTTAAATAACCAAGGCGCTGAAAAAATCGCGAAGCGATTAGCTAACGTTGACTTTGGCTCACTAAGAGTGGGCATCAATGCAGCCAAATCAAACATCACACCAGAATTTGTTTTAGAAGATTCTATTCAGGATTACCTAAAAACAATGCATGCGTTTAAGGATATTGGTGACTACTTCACCATCAATATCAGCTGTCCGAACACGCAAGATGGTGAACCGTTTGTCGACAAAGGTAATCTAGACGCATTGCTCAATGCCGTTAATGATGAAATCCGCCCTCTCACCGACCGTCCAATTTACGTTAAGTTAGCCGCCGATATGACATTGGAAGAAATTAACATCATCGTCGACGCGTGTGTGGAACACAAAATGGATGGCGTGGTTCTAACCAACCTTGCTAAACCTGAAGGAAATGAAGAGCACATACCTGAAGAGTACCCATCAGCACAAGGTAAACTTCCAAAAGGCAAAGGTGCAATGAGTGGCTTGCCACTTCAACGTATCTCTACTAACGTTATTCGTCATGTTTACCGCCGTACTCGTGGTGAGATCACCATAATTGGTGTTGGTGGTGTATTCAGTGCAAAAGACGCTTACGAGAAGATCACTTCTGGTGCCAATTTACTGCATATGATCACAACAATGATTTTCGATGGACCGCAAAATATCAACGAGATAAACCGCGGGTTAGTACAGCTTCTTAAGCAGGATGGTTTTAATTCGATTGAAGAGGCCGTTGGTTCAAGAAACCCACTGCCAGCTTTGAAACCAACTGAATTGCAGAATCAGGAAGACAAGGCAGCATAAAACATGAACGGCAATAGCTTTAATCTTATTGTACACGGTCTACCTGACGAACTTTATTCTGAATTTAAACGTGCCTTAAGAAAAGGCTATTGGCGTAATGGAATGCTAATGACAGAAAAGCAACGTGAAGCATGCCAACGAGCTATTCTGGTTCGTGAAACCCAACATCCCGTTGCACTGCAGTAATCAGATCCTAATGAAAGACTTCAAGGTTCGGCAGCAATGCCGAACCTTTTGTTTGTTAGCGACTATTACTAATAGTTAGTTGCTAATGAATAATTGGTTACCAATAAATAATTAGTTGCCAATAAATAACTAGTTGCCAATATCTTGGAATAGGCTTGGTAGAGAATTGATTAAGTAAGTCACTTTAAACCACAAAATGTCCCACTCATCCAAAGTCCAATCAATGAAATATGGGTTAATGATGTAATTTAGTTCTTCACGAATTGGGGATATAAAATGACGCGTTAAAGGTGTATCCCAAATAAATTTTGGAAAAGGCGTAAAATGTGCGTCACTCAAATAATAGATATCACCATATTGCTTGGCATTTATGCCTATCACATCCGCATCTTGCTGCCAGTCGCCATCTGAAACAAACTCACCAACGAAATTGTAGTTGTCTATAGCCGCAGCATGCAGGGTTAGCACAAACTCACTGCCAAGCTTCTCCGTGATGTGCGATTTGAGGGCATCATTAATTCCCGTAGCATCGAAAGCCACCGTAGATCTTCCCGTTACTAATGCGGCCACTGTACTTAGCCCACCGCCTAAGCTGTGCCCCGTGTATCGAATGGTGTGATTTGGATAATCGCGCTTAACTTTTTCAGCCAAATTGATCGCTTGAAGAAACTGCTTGGGCACTTCATCGTTGGACAGCATTCCGTCAGTCACCCAGTCTGAAGTCCCTAATTCACTTCCTCGATAGGCTAAGACAACATTATTCCCTTTTGTAAACACACTTGCATTGAAACCAGATTTGCGAGACACATCTTTTACCCTTGCCCAACCACTAGGTGTCCCAGATTGGCTGTAAACTTGCTCCGCAAACTCCAACAGTTCCAGCGCTTCTCGCGCTTTTGTTTCAGATGGGGGATTGTTTGGTGAATGGATAGTGCCAGAATCGCTTTGTGTGTAAGCCATATTAGGGCTAACAACGTTATTGTAAAAATCCTCTAGGCTTTTTAGATCACTCGGTGAAACGGTAGCATGTGCGGAATATGAGCAACTCAGTACAGCAGATAAAACTAACGTTTTCTTTAAAGACATAGTATTCCCTTACTTCTATTGGTTTTCAAATCCAGTGCCAGACTTTTATACCCCCTTGAAAGAAAATGAACCTTGTTACTTTAGTCTATTGTTAACTTTCAACTTATAATTCAGATTGTTAACAAAGTGTTAATTAAAAGTGTTTACTTTTAAGCTCATTCCTTCTTTCTAAACCCGTGACTTTACGCATCACTATCACACAAATAAAGATCAACAAGATGCATAGTAAATTAGAGAATTCGAATGTTTTTTGAGCATTTTTAAGACTTTAGTCTAAAAAAAAGCCAACCATAAATGGCTGACTTTCTCAAAATTAAGACAACAATTAGATTTAGCTTAAAGCTACATCACCTCAATAGGTCCGCCAAAGGATGTAACAGGTGGTACGTTTCCTGAGAACTTCTCAAAATCCACAATACACGTATTAGCGGAGGTTGCTTGAGCCAATTCCGATGTTGGAATGTCCTGAGTTAAGGTATTTGGATCACCATAAGTACAGATCGCGCCTTCTTTTTCATTCAGCGGCCCATACCATGCCCCCTCTTCAATACGAATAACGCCTTGTGGATAGCTGTCCGTTACCACCGCCCCAGCCATTAACTGACCACGGTCGTTGAATACACGTACCAAATCACCATCTTTAATGCCTTTCGCTTTAGCATCAACAGGGTTGATGTAAACTGGCTCACGACCTTGTACCGCATACGTTGAACGAAACTCTTCGGATTCACACATTTGAGAGTGTAAACGCTTATCTGGGTGGCAAGATTGCAGCCAGTACGGATGCTTGTCTGATCCCGGTCCGCCATGAGAGCGTTCTGTTTTCTCAAACCACATTGGGTGATCTTGGCAATGTTCGTAACCCATTCGGCCAATGGTGCGGCTTGAAATTTCAATGAATCCTGATGGTGTCCCCAATGCATTGATTTCTGGGTCTTTACGGAAATCAGCGTGGCGCACCCAAGGTTTACCTGTACCAAAGTCCAGAACGCCTTTCTCCCAGAATTCATCAAACTCAGGCATGTCGAACTTACCTTTGTTTGCATTGCGGCAGTCTTCATAAAGCGAGCGTACCCACTCCATCTCATCCATACCACGTGTGTATTCTTTATGGCGACCAAAACGACGAGTTAGCTCTGTAAAGATATCGAAGTCAGTACGCGACTGGAACAACGGATCCACCAGCTTCTGCATCGCCACTAAACCGCGACCAGAATACGAACCGTACACGTCGATGTCGTTACGTTCCCATTGCGTACAAGCTGGCAGTACGATATCGGAGAAACGACACGTTGCTGTCCACGCAAACTCGATGGTGACAACGGTTTGAAGTTTACGGAACGCTTTCTTCATACGGTTGCGATCCTGATGGTGGTGCCAAGGGTTGTTCCCAGAGATCACCATCATTTTGTAATCAGGCAGTTTTACTTTGGATCCGTTGTAACGAATCTCTTTGCCTGGCTCGAGCAAACAGTCTATCCAACGGGCAACCGGAATGGTGCGGCTGTATCCGTTGTAATCTTTGTTATCCCATTTCGGCTTCATGCCTTGGTCAAGGTTACGCGGGAAGCCACCCGGAGCAGCAAAGCCAGTAGAAGGCACCCCGATACCAGAGTAATGGTGACCATAAGAAACCCCGCCGCCTGGCAGACCAATTTGTCCAACCATAGCAGCAACAACAGCTCCAGCCCAGTAAGGCTGTTCACCATGTTCTTGGCGCTGAATACACCAGCCAAATAGAATCTGTGTGCGACCGCTAACCAGCATGCGAGCAAACTCGCGAATCTTATCCGCTTCTACGCCACAAATTTCTGCCGCCCATTCTGGTGTTTTTTCAACTTTGTCTTTGGTTTCTCCAAGAACATATTGAATGAATGGGTCAAAACCTAAGCAGTAAGTTTTAATGAACTCTTTATCGTACAAATCTTCTTTGTAAAGCACGTGCGCGACGGCCAGCATAAACGCCACATCAGTCATCGGGTTGATGTACATGTGATCATTTTGCAAGTAACGCTGTGTCTTGTTCTTCACAGGATCAACAGACAGAACGTTGATCTCACCTTTGGCGACTTTTTCTTTTAGCTGTTCAAGGTATGGGAACGATTCGTGTGTTTCACAGTTCCAGCCAACCTGAAGGTTTTTCACTGGATCGTTCGCCCACAGAATAATGTTGTCACTGTGCTCTAAGATTTCAGACCAAGACGTGCCTTGAGCATATACTTCGGTCGATCCCAATACGTAAGGCATGATGGTTTGACCCGCCCCCGTAGAGTAATCCCCTACTTTGGTAATGAAGTTACCGTGCATGCCCACCGCGCGTTGCATGTGACTGGTACAGCTGTGGAATTGACCTGTTTGACGCCAGCCTGTCTGACCTGCGTGAAGTGCCCATGGACCATAGTCTTTCTGCACACGCTCAAGCTCACGATAGAAAAGATCCAGAGCTTCATCCCAAGTTACACGGATAAAACGATTGTTACCGCGTGTATCCGCGCTGTATTTGTGCTTCTTGAGCCAATCGAGACGAACCATCGGATAACGGACACGAGATGGGCTGTAAATAATACCTTTAATGCCGTTGATCATATCCGTTGGGTGCGAGTCCATCTCCAGCGGTTTGATTTCTTGAACCTTACCGCCGTAGATGTGTGCGCGAAATGCGCCCCAGTGAGAACCGGATACTTTCCACGTTCCCGTTGTTTCCGCTGCATTTGCTGAAGCCGATGCCAATAAGCTAGGGCCAATGACAGACGCTGCGCTCGTTGTCGCTACACCTTTAAGAAAACTTCTTCGTGTAATTGCCATTTCTTGTACTCCGTCTGACGCTTAGTGGTGACCTTCAGCAAAATCTGAAGAGTGTTTCTGTAGGTATTTCAATACTAGGGCTTCGCTGTCTTTATCAAAGTTTACGAATGCAAGCATTCCATTAAACATGCCCGGCCAGCCGTTTGCCGTGAAGTGCGCTTCGTCTGGCTGTGTGTGACACACTGAACAGTTAGTTTGATAAGCTTCTTTTGCTTTGTCCCAGATTGGTGTTACGTCACCCAGCATGGCGGTTTTTTTCATCCACAGTTTCGTTTCTACACGTTGCCATGGAAGACCCGTCAGCTCGTCTTCTTTGGTTTCAAATGTTTTCACTAGATCTTCATTAACTGCGGTCTCTTTAAGAAGAGAACCAATAGCGATATTCAAGCCAAAGTCTTCCTGAATAACACGCCCAAAGCCTTTCGCTTTACGCCAACCCGAAATTTCCACCAGTACCGCATCGCCTTTATCATCAACCACTTTTACTGTCGATGCTGGGTTCAATAAGCCCGCTTCCTTGGTCATTCCAGCATCTTCATACATAGGCAAGTGACGGACACTTGTTACGCTATTACCTGTGGAGTAATCAGTGTTAGAAGCCAGTTGTTCCAATTCACTAATCATGCCACCTGAGCTGTCCATATTTTTAGGCAAGTTGTGAGCGATGCCTTTGTGACAATCGATACAGCTTTGGTCTCTCTCTGCCGCATTTTTCATTTGAATACGTGCAGCTGGTTTCATTTTCTCGAAGTCCATTGAATCGTAGTTGTGGCAGTTTTTACATTCCAGTGACTTGTTCGCAGAGAAACGATCCCATTCGTGCTTCGCCAGCTCAATGCGGCGTTCTTCAAATTTTTCAGGCGTGCCTAAGTCGCCAAAGATCTGCGCAAACACTTCTTTGGAAGCCTGCATTTTACGGGCAATTTTTGCCGTCCATTCATGCGGAACGTGACAGTCAGGACAAGTTGCGCGAACACCTGAACGGTTTTGCCAGTGGATGGTTTCTTGCAGTTCCTGATACACATTGTCACGCATGGTGTGACAGCTGACGCAGAACTCTTCTGTATTCGTCGCTTCCAATGCGGTGTTAAAGCCACCCCAAAAGATTACACCAGCAATAAACCCGCCCATTGTTAGCACACCCAAGCTGATGTGAACGGCCGGGCGAGTCATCGTGTGCCAGATTTTTACGATAAACGATTTCATGATCTGTTCTCTTTAAAAAATTCGCTCAAAAAATGGAGAAGGGTTTAACCGTGTACGCCTGGAGGACCTAAGAAAAAGACCTGCAGCATCCACACGATAAAACCGTATCCACCAACAAACATGACGCTTAATACGGGAAAGAGAACGACGGTAATTAGGAGAAAAGATTTCCACTCAAATGAGCGAACGTCTTTCGGTTCCACTTTATTAACATTACTCATACATTGCCTGCTTATAGTATTGATAATTTCATCTGCACTAAGCCCAGCGACCCAGTACACCTACAACTTATAATGAGAAATTCTAGAACGATCGAATCTTATGATTCAATGGTTTGATTCCTTATATAGCAAGCTATTCGACACTTTTTTGAGCTCATACAGATATGTGTTCAATTAACATTTTATGTGTAAATTAATGAACAGATATGACAATTTAATATTGTTGCATATATGTATAATTTGATGATTCTTTGTTACCAAACACTCTTTATTAGCGTTCAAGAAACTGAGAAAAGCCGCTTTATTTCCTAACCTATTCAGAAATAAATGTAGAATATTTGTTAAATGCAATCGCTTCATTTGTGAGAATTTGAAGCGAAATAACATGCCTACCTCAAGCTATTCACTATCGCTAAAAACTAGGATCAGTTGGCCTAACAAGATGTGGGGATTTAAGTATAAGATAGGGGGAAAACAATCGAGGTTTCTATGCAGGAATCAATTGATATTGGCTGGGCTTTTCTACTTCTTTTTTCTCTCACGCTATGTATCCCACTCTACATTAATCGTCACTTTCAGCTTGGACTAGCAAAAGACACATTGATCAGCGTGTCGAGAATGTGTCTTCAGCTAATTTTGGTGGGAGCTTATTTAGAATTTGTTTTTGAACTCAATAGCCTATTATTGAATATCTTTTGGGTGTTGATCATGGCAAGCATAGGGACAAGTGCGATCATCGATAAAGCCAAACTCCCGTTAAAACCTCTCTTTTTACCAGTGCTGTCAGGGTTGTTGATTGGTCTTTCACCCATCATCATTGTGCTTTGTGTTGTGATTGTTCAACCCACACCAGTATACAGTTCTCAATATGTTATCCCGCTTTGTGGAATGCTCATTGGTAACAGTATGAATGCCAATATCATCATGCTTCAAAACTTGTTCAGTGCCTTTAAAGAACGAGAGGGTGAATACCATGCCGCGCTTTCATTGGGTGCCTCTCCGACCTATGCTTCTTTACCTTTCGTTCGTACTGCGATGCAAAAAGCGTGGTCACCTATTCTCGCCTCTATGGCAACCATCGGTTTAGTTACCCTACCCGGTATGATGACAGGGCAAATTTTAGGTGGAACATCCCCCTTGGTCGCAATTAAATATCAGTTGATCATTATGATTGCGATATTTGTCATGATGACCATATCTTTGTCTCTTTCAACCAAATTGGGGTTACGTAGCGTTCTTTCAAAAGAAGGGCGGGTTTTGGTTTCTACAAAAAGATAAAGCGATGCATTAGATTGGATTGAATGAATCTGAGGTTATTTGGGTACAAACGAGTTTTAGCCTTGAATAACTTGCGATTGGAACGAGGGCTGAGAATTCGAATGTAGCTGGCTAATGATGGTGGTTTTTAGCCGAACAGGAGAAATGGGCTTATTGACCAACAGATAGCCACTTTCTCTTACCTGTTGCTTGAGTGTTTCGCTTCGATTTGCACTTAGCACAATGGTTGGCACTGAATGAGGACGATTAAGGTGAACATGTTCCGCAACTTCCAAACCTGTTTTACCTTCATCTAAATGGTAATCCACAATCAGCAGTTCAACCGAATCCGATGAAACATCACATTGCACCTGTAATGCCGCCAAAGACTCTGACGTTACCACGTCACATCCCCATTGGCTAAGTAATTCCTTCATTGCCATGCAGATATTATTATCGTTATCCACAACCCAAATTCGACAGCCTTGTAAAGCAGCGCTTGCATCTAACTCTTTTGGCTTCAAAACTGGCATGGCGGTTGTTTTCACCGTGCCATAAGGCACTAAAACCGAAAATCGCGATCCTTTGTGAAGTTCGGACTCCAATGAAATATGGTGTCCTAACACCCCTGAAATCTTATCAACAATGGCTAACCCAAGCCCAAGCTGGGTTCTGTTTTCTGCTTTTCTAGGGCTTAGGCGTTTGAATTCTTGGAATACCTCTTTTTGTTTGTCTTTAGGTATGCCGTCTCCTGTATCCAACACATCAATTCTCACGCCACTTTCAGTGCGGCGGCAACCCAATAAAACTTTGCCCGATTCGGTATACCTTAGTGCATTGGTCATTAGATTCCTGATGATTCTCGCGAGCAATACGGAATCACTGTAAATCACAACTTTACTGGGGACGTACCTCACTTCTGTTTCAGACTCAAACGCTATTTGATGGAACTCATTGGCGATGTTGTCTAGTAATTCGTTTAGAGCGAAAGGTTGCTTGTCTGCACGAATGGTTCCTGCATCCAACTTTGAAATATCAACCAACATAGTGATAAGCGATTCGACATCAGAAAGGGAGTGATCCAATGAATCCACCAGCCTACGGGCGGGCGGTCCTAGCCTTTGCGCGCGTAACGATCCTAAAAATAGCTGCGCAGCATTCAATGGCTGCAATAAATCGTGGCTGATGGCCGCGAGGAATTTCGTTTTTGATAGGTTTGCCAGTTCGGCTTCTTGTTTCGCCTCTAGCAGCCTGCCTTGAATCTCCCGTCGCTCAGTGACTTCTTTACTTAATTGGTTGTTCAGATCTTCCAGCTGAGCGGTTCTAAGCTGCACGCGTTTTTCTAGTGTTTGATAAGACTGGCGTAACTTTTCACTAATGGCGGCCTCATACCTTGCCGATTCTGCTTCTTTGAGAAGAGTAATATCGGTGTACAGCATCACTAACCCACCATCAGCCGTTCGGCGCTCACTCACTTGCACCCAGCGATTGTCTCGTTGCTGAAAAACTCTTCCACCATGCAAGTCAGAATACGGCAATTCTTTTACAATAAGTCCTCTGCTATGCGCGAGCCTCTTTACTTCCGCTAGCGTGATGCTCGACATATCGAGGGAGATATCATGATCAAGCCAATATTGTTGAAATCGGCTATTGGAGTGCACTAAATGTCTGTCTTTATCATACAAAGCAAACCCATCTGAAATGGATTCGATTGCATCAACAAATCGCTGTTGGGCGCGCTCGACTTTTTGGTTGGCAAGCGAAAGCGCTCGGTTGATGCTTTCCAGTTCATGAAGGGTGTTGTTAAGCTCTTCTGTTTTTTCACGAACCTGATCAGCCAATACAACGGAATGCTGAAAAGCAGCGTATGGGTCAACGCGATGGCTGTTGTCTTGCTCTACACGACGAACCAAAGAATCGATGATCTTTTTTTGGCGTTCATTTTCTAATAACGCCTCTTCAAGTTGGCGTTTCAACGCTTCATCCGACATTTAGCCCACCTTTTCACGCACTACCGTCATATCAGAAGAGAGCGGATAAACATTGGGCTGACGACCTATTGCGACGCCTGTTAGCGTCTGGTTCATATGCACGCCACCGAGCTGCTCTCCATAGGTATTAAACCCAACCATGCGGAAGTCGCTGAAGATGCTTTTGATGGTTTCTAACCCGTTAGTTTGCTCTATTTCCTTGCGCCGTAGAAAACAATCGCACCCGATAATGATTTCTAACTCTCCAACTCTTTCAGATACTTCGCTGAGCTTTTGCTTCGCATTGGCGTAAATGTCGCCCGGTTTCATCGCAGTAACGACAATGCCGTCATCAACCGCGCAGTAAAAATCCAAACTCAGATCATCATTTACTTTCTGAATAGACCGAATATAAAACTCCCCGCCCACTTTCACCGCTAATGGATGCAGAGCGTATATTTCTGGTCTGAGATCGTTGAGTAAGATCCCCACTTCTCTCGCATACACCTGAGCAGCAGGCTCAGCGTTGAATTCATAGACCCGACGGCATTCACTGTCGGCTTTCGTCACCACTAATTTACTTCCTAAGCTTTGAATGTGGTGCGTCGTGAAGACTTCAAATGGGCAGGTAGTGTTGAACATCACCACAATGGCGGAATCGGCATAGAATTTACCGTCAAAATACACATGAGTATTTGCCAAGTTTTCATCGTCTCCGGCCGACCCTCCAAAATGCGGAATTCGACCCAGAGCCGTATCTAAAGTGACAAGGAAGTTTTCTTCTTGTGGCGACAACCCATCTATTAACGTAAGCACAAAACTACTGTGCTTTATGGGTGCTTTTAGGTGGCTTCGGCAATTATCAAAGAGGGTTTCGACGCACTGCTGCGCAACACTTAACTCAAAATTTTCTAGCGGTATTACCATGCCAGATACCGTAAACGCGCTTTGGGTAAAGCCAATCGCACTGATGCTGCTTTTCGCATAACCGCTGCTGGTAATTTCCCCCGCCGAAGTGCACCCCATCACTTTGCAATGGGTAAATGCGCGATCCATTTCTGATTCAAGTTCTTTTAAATCGTAGGCAGCGGAGCAGAAGAATAAAACAAACCCAATGTTTGGGGTGTTCAAACGTGCAGCAAGCTCTCTTACCGCTTTAACGGCTTCAAGCTGATAGGATTCAGCCGTCACCACGGCAGCTTGGTCTGGTATTGGACTGGCAGAAAACATCCCTCTTCCTTAGTCGGTATCTTTGGATCTATCTTTGATAAAAGAAACATGTATACATTCAGTCTAGCTTGGTCTGAGGCAACGTTAATCCTACTTAAGGAGGATATTTGTCGTTCATCTTCTCCTCATATAGTCGATGTCTCATTATTAGAACAAGCATTATAAATTGAGCTGATTACACTAAAAGGAACTACTAAAAATAGGGTTATTTACTTAGGTATCCGTAACCCAATGAAAATTAAACATAACGTCAGTAGGTACGAAGAATGATAAGAAAACCTTAAGGAAGAGGGATTCGCATGTACAAATTCTTGATTGCCGATGATCATCCGCTGTTTCGAGACGCCTTGGTCTCCGTCATTAGAGGACGATTTTTAGACTGCTCCATCCATCAAACGGAAGATGTTGCCACAACGTTGGAATACGTAAATGAGCATTCTGATACCGACCTAATCCTACTGGACCTAAACATGCCCGGCATGGGGGGACTTAACGGGCTACTTGAGCTTAGAAATCAAGCACCTTCTGTGCCTGTCGCCATCATATCGGCCGAAACGAATAAGCAAACCATTCTTCAAACCATCGCGTATGGCGCAATTGGCTTTATTTCTAAATCCTCTTCTCGCGAAGAAATGACGAACGCATTTTCTCAAATAATTAACGGGAATGTGTATTTGCCAGCCAACATCATTCGAGCAACGGACGATACCAAATTTTCTGGGCAACGAAACAAAGAACCCACCTTTTCCGCTGATATGTTAAGCACCTTAACTCGTCGGCAGTTGCTGGTATTGAAATCCATGTCTCAAGGCAGCGCGAATAAACAAATCGCTTACGACCTTAATATCTCTGAAACCACGGTGAAATCGCATGTCTCTGCGATATTGAAAAAGCTTGGAGTTCATAACCGAATTCAAGCCGTAGTTGGTGTTACCAATATCGACTTTGATCGCTACTTAAGGCGTTAAGCGGTATCCATGCGATAAGCACAACAAAATATATAAAAACGAAATGGGCTATTTTTCCTGTTTCGCCTTTAGGTATGGAGCGAGTGCAGTTTTCCACATAGCAAATGTGAATGCGAGATCCGACGAACCCATTGCATCTGGTATTTCCAGTGATATACCCAGCAACCGATAGGCTGTTTTGTAGAACTCGGGTTGAGACTTACTCAATTGCGATGCCATTAGGCCACGCGCGCCTTGGAAAACACCCTGTAATTCAGAAGGAGAAAGAGACTTAAGCCTAAACGCTTGAATTTCTTCACACAATACCCTGCGTGTGTGGTGAGGATTTTTATCGAAATGACTGCAAATTTCCAATGCATTCAACTCCGGTTTTATTGAGCTGCTGATACTGTACAGCTGCCCACTGAGTCGCATATCTATTACAGGCTTTCGCTGCATTAACCATTGGACCGCGGCGCACTGGTGAAAAAGCGACACGGTTCTGGGCAACCGAAACTTCATTCTAACGCTGTCGTGATTTTGCTCAATACAGACAATCGGTTCATGATGTGAGCGATCGGCATCGCTATGGGGCATATGATCAGGCATAAAGATCACCTGTTCAGACTTTAGTAAGTTAAGCATAAAGCCCGGGGGCTCATGTTGGCGAAAGTGATCATCAAAATGCTGCCAAAAGATAAGTGCAGAACAAGATAAATGAATAAACAAGCCGTGAATGTCGCTGTGAATCCCATGGATGGTTTGTTCATGAAAAGCCACAGAATGTCGTGTCGATTTAAAATGCTGAGTCACGTAATGGATGAGCTCACGAATCCATGTTTGATACGCAGTGCATAAATTTGTATCGGCTTTAGGTAGCCGAGCGAAAATTGTCACCGTTTGATGGTGAACTGGCTCTGGCAACCAGTCCCCTATTGGTTCCGTTTGGCTTTTGGGCGTATGCATTTCATGACTTAAAGGCTGGTTAGAAAGGTAAAGCGCCGTCAGGCTCTCTCCCCACTTTTTCACTGTGTCTCGGCGCTGCTCCATACAGTACCGAAACCACATATTTTGTGCCTCTTGGCTTTGAGTCCACTGGCAAGCCAACATGCTGAGATAACGTGCAATCAGTTCGTCAAATTCTCCTTTTACACTTTTCATCCTTATGGTTGGCTTTGGATCAAGTAGGGTCGTCAGAGGCTGCAATTGGTAGCCGAGCGTGTGTAAGGTCGATTGAATATGCCCTTCACTAAGCATTTTGTAGATCTGGACCGCTTTTTTGTCCGACATTTTCAACGTCAACGTACAGTCACACTCATCGGTTTGAGCGCTCTTTATCCAACGAGTGGTTAACGGTAGCTTTTCAGGTTCATGCTTTTTTCGGTACACCAGTGCGGTAATAATGCTTTGCCAAATGTGAGTCAGATTCCAGTCCCCTGCCGTTACAACACAGAAGTATTCTGGGCGGTAGTGATACCAATAATATTGGCGTATTTCCGGTAACGACAAACTAGATATGCATTTTGCACTCCCCGAATACAGGGGATAATTGAATTCCTTGACGACTCGACATGCCTGTTGGAATTGTTCATTGTTTTCATACGCCTGTAGCTCCTGATACAAGGCACTTAGCTCTCCCCTTTGAATATAAGTACCTTCACGAATCTCGGCTTGCCATTCCTGTTCATTTAAAAGTGGGCAAAGCGTGGATTGAACAAAGTAATCCAACCCTAAAAAGGCATTGTCTTTGTGGTTGCCAGACAAGTGAAATCGTGTATTACCTCGGCGAGTTGTTGCATTAAACTCTTCCAATTCCAAGCTCGAACGCAGTTGCCAAAAGCGGCGGGAATCAGGGTGTTTGTAGCACCCGCGTAAAACCATATGCTCTACAGCATGGGTAACACCGCTGTCATCATACGAAGGCGTTTTGACCATAACAGAGGCAGAAAACTGCGGCTCCGGGTCACTTCGATATAGGTTTGGGCAGTGCCAATGCCTCAAGCCCGAAGGATGCTCCCAACAAAACCAGACGTCTCCTTTGGGCGTGACCTTTTCTTGAGTTTGCTTAAATGGCGGAACACCTAAATCACTCATAACGGTATCGACTCAAAAATCAGGGTTTTGACATTAATATGGTTTGGCTGTTTCTCATATGTCGCATAACCAGTTCATTGTGACAGCCAGAAGAAGCTTGGAAAATTGCATCGGTTATCTTGTGATGATGAGGCGATTTACTGCACACGGGATCCGTTGCAGTGGCACTGCCCGTGAGTAACATGGCTTGACAGCGGCATCCACCGAAATCCGATTCCTTTTCATCGCAACTTTTACAGGGCTCTTCCATCCACTCAAACCCTCTAAAAGCATTGAAGCTCTCAGATTCATACCAAATGTGTTTTAAGCTTCGATTTTTAACATTAAGGAAAGGCAGATCCAGCACCGCTGCGCTGTGGCAGGGTAAAACTTTCCCATCAGGGGCTACACAGGTAAAGATACTCCCCCAGCCACTCATGCAAGGTTTAGGGCGTTCTTCATAATAGTCTGGGGTAACAAATATAAACTTGGGAGCATTTCTGTCGCAGGCGTCTCTGAATGCATTCACTTCGTATTCCGCTTGCTCAATTTCGGCTTTAGACGGCAGTAGCGATGCGCGATTTTCGAGTGCCCAACCATAATATTGCGATGTGGCCAATTCTACGTAGTCGGCATTCAGCTCACAACTCAATGCCATAATGCTTTCTATATTGTGAATATTCTGCCGAGTGATAACCGCATTCAGCACCATTGGAAATCCAGCTTCCTTCACGGCTTTTGCCATGTTCACTTTGTGCTGAAAAGCATTTTTTTTCCCTGCAATGGCATCACTCATTTCAGGGTCTGCTGCTTGAAGGCTTATCTGAATATGATCCAACCCTGCTTGTTTTAAGCCATCGATACGCGATTGGGTCAAACCAATCCCCGAAGTGATCAAGTTAATGTAGTAACCAAGATCGTGAGCATGCGCAACGATATCGGTGAGGTCTTTACGCATTAATGGCTCACCACCAGAAAGCCCCAACTGAACGGCACCAAGCTCCCTTCCTTGCTCTAAAACATCGAACCATTGTTCTGTAGAAAGTTCTTGGTCTTTACTCCCCAAATCAATGGGGTTAGAGCAATATGGGCAATGGAGCGGACATTGGTACGTCAGCTCAAGTAACAACCAAAACGGTGGTTTAATAGGGTTGGAGCCATTGTTTGTCATACGCTACATCCAGAAATTCGATGATGTCACTCTCAATATCTTCGTTCGGGTACCGAGCACATAGCCGAGTGATGGCAATACTCGGCGTCGTTTCTTGTTCGAACATCGCAAGCACCTCTGCTGCGCTGTCGCTTAACGTGACCATCCCCTCAGGAAACAGCAGTACATGGCTTTTCTGAGCTTGTTCATACTGCATTCGAAAGGTCGGGTTTCGTTTCCATTTTTCGTTGAAGTTTTTCTTGGTATGCATGGCATCTCCTTATTCCTGAAAAAGGTTTCGGTGCCAGACAGCTTCGCTAGCGGTAAGATTTTGATATGGCGCTCGATTGAATTCATGCGCCATGCTAATGGCATCAAGCATTGACCACAAAATGTCGAGTTTGAACTGCAAAATATTCAGCGCATGTTGCTGTTTCTCTGCGGTATCAAAATGTTCTAAAGTGATCGCCAAACCCTGTTCGACATCTCGGCGAGCCTGAGACAACCGTTGCTGAAAATACGTTAAACCTTGTGCTTCAATCCACGGGTAGTGTTGTGGCCAAGAATCCAAACGGGATTGGTGTATCTCTGGTGCAAATAGCTCCGTTAACGATGAACAAGCGGCCTCTTGCCACGTTGCTCTGCGCGCAAAATTGACATAGGCATCCACCGCAAATCTGACTCCGGGGAGTACCCATTTTTCAGCTAACACCTCTTCGCGCGTCAGCCCCACTGCTACAGCAAGTTGTAGCCAAGCCTCAATCCCACCCCATTTTGCTTCCTGTTCAGCATGACCATCATGATCCAAAATGCGCTGCACCCATTGCCGACGAATCTCTGGATGTCGACAATTCGAGAGTATCGCTGCGTCTTTTATCGGTATCGAAATCTGGTAATAAAATCGGTTCGCAACCCAAGCTCGTATTTGCTCTGGGCTGCATTTCCCTTGGTACATGGCTTTGTGAAATGGATGATGAATATGGTAAAGCGATCCTTTACTCAATAGGGCATCGCGAAATTGTTCGGGCGTCATCGCTGCCGCGGGTATATCTTGATGGCGCATTTGCTCTACCTCTCCATGCCTATGCCGGCTCCCAAGAACATCCTCGGAAAGAAAACCTAAACCTCAAATTTCATTCCATCAAAGCCGACTTCAACTCCTGACCTGACCACTTGTAATCGCTCGAAGCCACGTTCATCTATGATCGGGTTGGTATTGTTGATATGGACCAGTATTTTCCGAGGCTTGAGGAACTGGCTAAGAAGCGCCAGCATGCCGTGTTTCCCACTTATGGGAAGGTGTCCCATCGATGTGCCCAAATCGCTCCCGACCCCTTCTAGGATCATCTCGTCATCTGTCCACAATGTGCCATCGACTAAAATACAGTCGGCATTGCTCATCGCCATTTCAATGTGAGAACTTGGCTTTTCAAGCCCTGGTGCATACACCAGATTTCGACGCGTCCGTGTATCGGTCACGCGAATAGCAATGTTGTCGCCAGGGTGAGGGTCATTTCGATGAGAAGAATAAGGTGGTGCTTTCGACTCCAAGTTTATGGCTTCAAACCTTAAATGAGGGACCGTAGGGATGTGCCAAGACTGCTCGTTTATCGTGTGCTGTTGGTAACCACCATGCCAATGTGAAAGCACATTCAATAAAGGGAAAGAGTCGGTTAATTCTGAACGAACTTGCTCTGTACAGTACAAATCCATGGGTAACCCTTCACGGAGGATCAACAACCCACTGGTGTGATCAACCTGAGCATCCGTTAAAACCACAGCTGCAATAGACGAACCACGCTTGCCTGTACAATCATGAATATCCGGATTTTGATTGATTTGCTGGCGAATATCAGGAGACGCATTAATGATGACCCAATGTTCACCATCGTCACTGACTGCTATAGAAGATTGGGTGCGAGGTTCTGCAACGATCTTTCCGTTTCTTAAACCGCTACACATGGTGCAATGGCAATTCCATTGCGGATAACCGCCTCCTGCTGCTGAACCCAGTATGATGACATGCATACCACTCTCCTTGTCCCTGGATTTTAACCGTGTTGCTCGCCGACCCTGTTCAAAGTAAGAAAACACAGGACATGCCTAAGGTCTGTGACCTTAACTACTCATCCATAGAAGCAAGCCCTGTCTTCTCATATCGCATCTAGAATCTGTCGACCTAGCGGTTACTTATGTATAACGTCACTTCCATACCCAAGCGAAGTTCCTTGTAAGCGGGTTTTTTCCACATGTGCGCTGCTCCTTTGCTGTTATTCCTGAACTCCAGATTACGGGTTAGCCATAAAGTGGACTATCCTACTTTGTGATGATTTCTTTCCTACTTTTCAGAGCCGGTCCGATTTATACCTATATGTGGTATACGTTTACGTATCGGAAATGGCACTGACTGGGATTCGTTTTTGCTTGCGACGTTTCTTAGCCCCGTATTTTTCTACTACACAACGATCTTTGTCTGCGGCAATAACAACACATTCCAAACACTGCACACATTCGTCGTAGTCGATACTGCCATTGAGCTTGATGGCGTCTATATCACAGGCTTTATGGCATAGCTGGCAAGGGCTGCCACACTCCTTTTTCCGATTAAGCCAACTGAATGCCCTAAACTTCCCTAGAACAGCCAACCCAGCCCCAAGTGGGCACAAATAACGGCAGTACACCTTGTTGATCTTAAGAGCAATAAACAGAAGCAAAACCGCGTAAGCCACGAAATACCAATCGCGCACAAACACTAATGTAATGGCGGTTTTAAAAGGTTCTAGCTCTGCTAGGTTTTCCGCCAATGTCAGTGAAGAGAAACTTGTTAGCACCAATATCGCCAAAATTGGGTACTTAATACCTTGGAGACGGCTGTGCGTTTGTGGCTGAATTTTCCACTGCTTAATTTTCAGTTTTTTCGCAGCTAGCCCTATCAGTTCTTGCATGGCTCCAAACGGACAAAGCCAACCACAAAATACGCCTCTTCCCCACAGGAAAAGAGAGACAAACACAAACAGCCAAAGAATAAAGATAACGGGATCAAGCAAGAAGACGGTGATTTCAAACCCATTCCAAACCGAAAGCAGTAAGGTGTAAATATTAACGACCGAGAGCTGCCCCTGCGCATAGAAACCGAGAAAAAACAAAGTAAAAATCAAACACGCAAGACGAAATTGATGAAACCTCTCAGGAAACGTTATCCAGTATTTTTGCCTTACAAACAGACACGTCACCGTTGCAAGGTATATGATAACAATCGCAGTTTCGAACCGTCGCTGCTGCCAAATCTGCTGCCAAAGAGGTATTGGTGTTTCTTCTACAACATCAGGGTAGTGCCATAAAGCGTTGGGGATTTGATAGCTTTTCGTCACTTGCTTGATGTCGTATTCCAAAAAGCTTTTTTTTACGGGTACATCGAGTTGAAACGTAATGGGAAGCGCCGGATCAAATCCACTGCTGCTTTTAAAGCGGAATACTTTGATCAGGTCAAATTCTGGAAATCCTCTCTCCAGCTTCGGCTCGTAAAAGCTATAGAAATCCTGATCTCGAATGTCGATGCTCACGTTCTGCTGGGTCACACTGAATCTTGCAGGAGTGGTACCTGCCACAAAATCCGCGGCTAAAGGTGAAAAACCACCACTGGACGATAGCAACAAGGCGATTTCTCCAGGTTCCAGTTCTTCCATAAGCCGCTGGTATTCGGAATCCCCCAACAGGCTTTTGCCGATTTGAGGTGGGTTGAGAAACGCCAATTGGTAGTTGATCGCATAGTGTGGCTCTGGGTTTTCTAACAAATCCTGTGCACGGTTTTCAGATAGCTCTAATTGCTGCGAAAATTCGCTTAGCGTCGCTTGCCAATGTAACACCAAGTTTTC
Organism: Vibrio penaeicida; assembly: GCF_019977755.1. Taxonomy (NCBI): domain Bacteria; kingdom Pseudomonadati; phylum Pseudomonadota; class Gammaproteobacteria; order Vibrionales; family Vibrionaceae; genus Vibrio; species Vibrio penaeicida. The sequence continues at coordinate 2,259,938 of NZ_AP025144.1, forward strand.
GCTTATTAACTGCTTAAAGTCATATCGAATAGGCGAACCCATTTCAAACTGGGCGACGGCATTCGCACTGCCAAACCCATCCAGTTTATGGCGTGCTACCTTGCGAGCAGAGTTCAAAATCGTGTCATTTATCACCATCACCGACACGGTGGCTTTGGTTACACCATCAAAATATTGGGTTTTCCCATCGTTAGTACGGCTTTGTTTGCTGCCGACCAAAAAGCGATGCTGGATATTGTGATTAAGGTATTGAGCTATAAACGCCAACATGGGTTCTTCGCCCAACCCGTGTAAAAAGATAGGCTCGTGATGTCGTTGCACCTTGATGCCTTGAATCACCCCTTTCACATCCAATCCAATTTTTAGATTGACGGTTTCACCAGAGAATCCGGGGAAATGCGTTAAGTCATCGGATTCAAATACATAACCCAACAGCGAATTGAGTTGATAAACAGGCGTAATGGGGAGCTCTTTTTCTTCAGGTAATGTACGAGTAGCAGTAGGGAAAAAGGTGAGAATATCTTGGCTTGGATCCTGCCATTCGTTCGCTAGACTATTAAAGCTGGAAGCCCACAAACAAAGAGCCACCAGCCATATTTGAAGGAAAAGTGATAAGCGCTTTTCCTTCATTTCTTTAGATGAGCCTGAGTACTCAGAAGAGCTCAAGCGATTAGAAAAACCCGAGAGGATTAACATCATAGCTGACCAAAAGGTTTTTGGTTTGCTGATAATGTTCAAGCATCATCTTATGGGTTTCACGCCCGATGCCCGACTTCTTATAGCCGCCAAACGCAGCATGTGCTGGGTACAAGTGGTAGCAATTTGTCCAGACTCGACCGGCCTGAATCGCACGCCCGACTCGATAAGCTTTGTTCACATCACGCGTCCAAACCCCTGCCCCCAATCCGTACTCAGTGTCGTTGGCAATCGCCACGGCCTCGGCTTCATCTTTAAACGTGGTTACACCAATAACCGGACCAAAGATTTCTTCTTGGAAGACGCGCATTGAGTTCTCACCTTTAAAAATCGTTGGCTGGATATAGTAACCGCCGCCGAAATCTTCCGCGCTGCCGCCCATGACCACTTGAGCCCCTTCCGTACGACCAATCTCTAGATACTTTTTGATCTTGTCGAACTGCTCGTCGGATGCCTGCGCGCCGACTTGAGTATCGGTATCTAATGGATTGCCATGTTTGATCGCTTTCGCTTTCGCCAAGACTCGATCCATAAATGCATCGTAAATGCTTTCTTGGATAAGTAATCTAGAAGGACACGTACACACTTCACCCTGATTGAAAAACGCTAGAACAGCGCCTTCTGCCGCTTTCTCAATAAACGCTTCTTCCTGCTCCATGATGTCGGCAAAGTAGACGTTTGGTGATTTACCTCCTAGCTCGACTGTCGAAGGAATCAAGTTATCTGCTGCACAACGCAGCACATGGTTACCAATGGCGGTGGACCCCGTAAACGCGATTTTTGCAATTCGCTTAGACGTTGCCAGCGCTTGCCCTGCTTCTGGTCCCATACCGTTGACGATGTTCAATACGCCAGGTGGTAATAAATCGCCGACTAATTCCATCAATAACAGGATCGTCGTCGGTGTTTGTTCTGCGGGTTTTAAGACAATGCAATTACCAGCCGCTAACGCAGGTGCTAATTTCCAAGTGGCCATTAATAACGGGAAATTCCATGGAATGATTTGCCCAACAACCCCGAGCGGTTCGTGGATATGATAAGCAACGGTTTTGGAATCGATCTCTGCTGCGCTGCCTTCTTGTGCGCGAATACAGCCTGCAAAGTAGCGAAAGTGATCAACACACAGCGGAATATCTGCATTCAATGTCTCGCGTACCGCCTTCCCATTCTCCCATGTTTCAGCCACTGCGAGCATTTCGAGGTTGGCTTCAATGCGATCGGCAATTTGAAGCAAAATATTCGAGCGCTCTGTAGCCGAAGTGGCACCCCACGCCTCTTTCGCCTTATGCGCCGCATCCAGTGCGAGTTCAATGTCGGCGGCATCTGAACGAGGGATTTCAGCAATCACATCACCGGTACAAGGTGAGGTATTGGTAAAATACTGCCCTTTCGCTGGCTCGACCCATTGACCGCCAATGTAATTCTGATATCGGGATTTGAAGCTAACAACCGCACCTTCCGTCCCTGGTTTTGCGTAAATCATAAGCACCTCTCTATTGGTATATGTCAAGACTGCAATGGGGGCTTTTGATTGTGAATGCCGCACCAATCAGCAGATAGACCTATTTTCTCAACACACCGCAATGGGCTCTATCCGCTGTTGGTTGGCAAAAGATCATCCTTTGGGATGAAGACAGATTTCGCAGATAAAAAAAGCGCTACTTAGAAAGCAGCGCGAATAGGGGCATAAATCGCCTTTATTTTGAAAAAGCCCAAGTCATCTGGGCTGATTAAAAGCGATTATTTCTTGGCAATTTCCATGGATTTAGGCAATTTGAACGTCCATACCATGCCGCCCTGATTGAAGTTTTTCACCCGTTTGGCCACATCGCCGCCCCACAGTGGTACAGCGCCCCCCCAACCTGAGAGTACGGATATGTATTGTTCGCCATCCATTTCCCAAGTAACTGGGCTTCCGACAATCCCTGAACCGGTGTTGAATTTGTACAGCATTTCACCCGTTTTATCGTCAAACGCCATCAAGTAACCTTCTGGATTGCCAGTAAAAACCAAGCCACCAGCGGTAGTCAGCACCCCGCCCCACAGTGGCGCGTAGTTTTTGAACTCCCAAACAATATCACCAGATTTGGGGTCAACCGCTCGCAATACGCCAATGTAATCTTCATGATGTGCCTGAATAGTAAAACCAGCTCCTAAATATGCCGCGCCTTTTTTGTAGGCGGTGGGCTCATTCCATATGTCCATTTTCCATTCATTCGCTGGCACATAAAACAGCCCAGTATTTTGGCTGTAGGCCATTGGCATCCAGTTTTTACCTCCAAGAAAGGAAGGAGCAGCGACCACTGTTTGCCCTTGCTTGCCATCTGCCGATTCTTGCGGATTACCCGGTCTGTTTTCGTCAACGTAGATTGGACGCCCTTTTTTATCTAACCCTTTTGCCCAAGAAATGGTTTCAACGAAAGGAAATCCTCTGATGAATTCACCATTGGTTCGATTGAGTACATAAAAGAATCCGTTTCTGTCTGCGGTTGCGGCAGCTTTTACTGTATTACCGCTATTTTGATAGTCGAACGCAATGAGCTCATTCACCCCATCAAAATCCCAACCATCGTGAGGTGTGGTTTGAAAATGCCACACTATTTTTCCATCATCAGGGTCGATCGCCAATCTTGATGAAGAGTACAGGTTGTCACCCGGTCTCATATGAGAATTCCACGGAGCGGGGTTACCAGTACCGAAGAAGAGCAAGTCGGTATCTTGATCGTAGGTACCGCCTAACCACGGCGCTGCACCACCGGATTTCCAGATATCGGCCGGCCATGTTTTTCCTGCCTGACCTCCTGAGATGCCATTTTCGACTTTCTTTCCGTCTTTCCAGACATACCCCATGTGCCCTTCAACGGTAGGGCGTTCCCAAACGATAGCACCGGTTTTTGCATCATATGCTCTTACTTTTCCTACAATCCCAAACTCACCGCCAGATACCCCAGTAATCACATTCCCTCTCACAATAATGGGGGCTGCGGTAATGGAGTAACCAGCGCGATAATCTTCTACCGTTTTCTTCCAACGTACTTTCCCTGTTTTAGCATCCAGCGCCACCAACTTAGCGTCGAGCGTTCCGAAAATGACGAGATCATCGTACAAGGCGACACCACGATTAATCACATCACAGCAAGGCATGATGCCGTCGGGCAATCGAGCATCATATTGCCAAATCTCGTCGCCTGTTCTTGCGTTAATGGCATACACTCGTGAATACGACCCAGTGACAAACATCACCCCATCTTTGATCATGGGTTGGGATTCTTGCCCGCGCTGTTTCTCTCCACCAAGCGAAAACGCCCATACCGGTCTTATTTCTTCAACGGTCTCTCTATTAACTTTATCGAGCGAACTGAATCGTTGAGCGCGAAGCCCTAACCCATAACTCACTATATCTTCAGGTGTTTCCTGATCTTTTAGGATATCTGCATCGGTTACACCTTGAGCGGCGCTGCTCGTAGATATCAACCCAGACATACCTAAAGCAAGCGACCAAATGCACCACTTCCCTTTCGATAACATCGTATTGCTCCTTTGCTTACTTTCTTTAGCTGATCGTTTAGAACGGCTGATCATGTAGAACGCACTTTCTTGAAGGACGGAATCTTTGCTAGGTCATACTCTCAAGGTCATAGCTTTGTATAGCTATCGCTATGCCAGACAATGGCTTTGTTAGACACTAGATTCGCGAGAGTCCAGCTTCAAAGATCATTCGTGCTTATTCAGTGTGCTCGCGTTTAAAAATGAGGAAAATTGGACTCTGGATGAAGTTTTCTCATCCCTTAGTTGGAGGGAAAGTCTCCACCCTAGGGCGGAGAGGAATTGGGCTACTCAGCCCCTAGTTCTTTGTATAGTTCAGGAATAGGACAATCAATGGTCATTGCAAGACACCAAGCCTGCATTCGCCCATCAGAAAGCGTGGCAATAACCACATCTTCTAAAGCATACGATAGCTGACGGTAATCGGCTTGAACCGCCATACCAATGTCCCACCGTAGAATACCTAATGTGGGAAAATGCGTATCCGAGAGTTTGATCGATTCACCAGACCGATTTTTCATCCACTGAACTTGCCCACCTAACCCCATTACCGCGTGTACCTCTCCGGTGTTGAGTGCACCGAACGCAAGCTGCAAGCTATTGTATGTTTTGGTGTTTTGACGAAAGCGCCCACCAAATGCTGTCGCGAAATAGAACTGAGGGACAGTATCTATCTCCACGCCCACGGGAATGTATTGAAACATCGCAACCGTTTCTATTTGGGCATTCTTAGAGGCATCAAATGCCACTCGCCATCGCTCTGTTTGGTAAGGGGCAAACATGTACACGCGTTCATGTGCGGGTAAGCCAAGGTCGTCCCTTTTAAGTTGCCATTTCCTGTCATAGGGAACACGCATCATGACATCGGCTTTTACTCGCGTTCCGTCGTTTGTATGCAGATTTAACCCTTTCCATAAGTAGTTACGCATATCATCTTCAGCGGTTTCGTCTGCCGTCATCCATAAGAATCTCAACTCGACATCGAGCGCCTCTGCAAAAGCTCGGGCGAGTTCAACGTCAATGCCTTTCTCCGTTTCACCTTCAATGAATGAGTACGGTGGAAAATCACGATAAAACGCAACTTTTATGTAACCGCTATCGACAATGTCGTCCATCGAACGGGCAGAAGCTAGCATGGAAGGCTGCCATAAAATCGCCGCCGCTAAGCAAATGTAGATGATCGCTTTCATATCAACTTTCTGGTGCAACAGATTCAAGCCAAGTTCTTATTGCCCATAGTGCTTCTTGGTTTAGATGTTCCGTCATTTTTGGCATGTAAACAGCCCCGTTTCTGACTGCGCCATTCTGAACACGGTAGACATACCATTCATCACCATCAAAGTCGGGCTCAAGAAAACGAAGATCTGGGGCGATGCCGCCAGAAATGCCCTCTAAACCATGGCATCGAGCGCAATTTTGGTTGTAAGCAGAAGCACCAATTCGTTCTATTTCAGCGCGTTCACTGGCTTGCAGTTCGCGATATGGGTTGGTGTCTTGCCAATCTTCCCCTAGTTGAGGAATAGACGATGTGTCTATCGATTGGGGGGTGACATTTCCGTGTGCCGCCACTGGCTCGGATAAGAAAATCAAGCTTGGCATAACAGCGGCAACTGGCACCAAAAATCCACCTAAAATAGTTACAACGGCTTTTCTCGGTTGCCATTTTTTACGTAACTTCCATATAAAATTTTTCATGATTCGTACTCCTTCACTTCACTACTTTTCTAGTTTCAGTGTATGGGTACACGGCATCGAACAAAATCATCCAAAAGCTTCGTATTTTGTCATCCTTTAGGAGGAAATCGCCTGTTTTACTGGGTTACAGCGTGGTCAAAACCAAACTTTGTTGATTAGAGTAGTCAGCAATAGGAAACGGAATCGGAGGCAGAATGCTTCATTTTTTTAAGCGAAGACCGCAGATAAAGCGAAATTGGATGAAGATCGTTTTGATGGGTATTTCTCTGTCATCCGGTTCACATTACGCCTTTGCTCTGGACGTGAACGTCGCGTATTTGAAGCTGGTTCAAGACGCGATAACAGCGACTCCTATTTACCTACGCTCTCCCTCAAACAGTGGCATAGCTGGAGCTGAGTTATCCATCGAAGACAGCAACGGAGCTGGAAAATTTTTGGGTCATCAATACACGCTATCTTCAGTAAGAGAAACTAGCCAAGATGCACTCGTTTCCCACGCTAAATCGCTTAATCAATCAGGAACGAAGCTTTACTTAGTGGATAGTGACGCCGCGACGTTGAAACGCGTTCAAGCGGCTTTACCTTCTGAAGCACTGATATTTAATGTCAACTCAGCCAATCAGGCATTACGAACTGAGGCGTGCCTCGCCAATGTTTTACACACTTCGCCAAGCTATCGCATGTTGTCCGATGCCATTGCCCAATGGCTCCGTTACAAAAAGCTTACAAAGGTTCTGCTGATTACCGGTTCAACAGAGCAAGATTTGGAAATGGCAGACAATGTTCGAGCCAGTATCAAACGCCTTGGATTAAAGATCATCGCAGATAAGCCATGGACATTTGATGCCGATTTAAGGCGCAGCACCGCCAAAGAAATCCCGCTGTTCACTCAATACAAAAACTACGACGCCGTTTGGGTGGTGGATGTGCACAGCGTGTTTGGTCAGTACCTCCCTTTTAATACCTGGCTACCAAGACCCGTTGTGGGAACTCATGGATTACGAGCAGACAATTGGCATAAAGCGATTGAGCAATGGGCCGCCATACAACTTCAGCATCGATTTTTTGAGCAATCGGATCGATTTATGAATGCTCATGACTACTCGGCTTGGGTTGCCATTCGTGCTCTCAACGCGGCAGTCACTCAAACAAATTCAGTGGAACCTCATTTAATTCATGAACATTTGCTCAGCTCAACGTTTGAATTTGGTGCTTACAAAGGCAGAAAACTGAGTTTCAGACCATGGAGTGGTCAGCTACGTCAGCCTATTCCACTTGCTCACCCAAGTGCGCTTGTGGCATCCGCCCCATTAGATGGCTACTTACACCCTTTTAATGACTTAGACACTTTGGGCGCTGACAAACAGGATTCAAAATGCAATTTGACCAAGTAAAAAGGTTACTCGGATATATAAGAAATTCAAAAGGATAGGAAAATGAACCGTTATTTAAAGCATCTCCCTCTTTGCATGTTATGCACGTTGCCGTGGCTAACCGTGGCTTCTTTTGCGTCAGAGGTCGCCTATGTTTCTAATGAAAAAGACGACTCGATTAGTTTGATTGATATGGGCAGTTTAAACGTGCTCAAAACAATCACCGTGGGTGACCGACCACGAGGTATTTTGCTGAGTAAAGACAAGACCCAACTCTATATTTGTGCTAGTGAATCGGACACCGTGCAAATATTGGATTTAGCCACGCAAGACATCATCGGCGAGCTGCCTTCTGGGGAGGACCCAGAGCAATTTGCTTTGCACCCTAACGGGAGTACATTATACGTCGCTAATGAAGATGATGCCCTTCTCACCGTCATCGATATTCCATCCAAAAGCGTGATTACCCAAATTGACGTCGGCGTAGAGCCAGAAGGTGTTGCGGTGAGCCCGGATGGTTCGACCGTTATCGTTACCTCGGAAACCTCCAACATGGCGCACTGGATAGATTCTAAAACTAACCAAGTCGTTCATAATACGTTAGTTGATGAGCGACCAAGACATGCTGAATTTACCAAAAGTGGCGAAAGGCTTTGGATCAGCTCCGAGATTGGTGGCACGGTAAAAGTGATTGATACTGAATCAAGGCAAGTATTAAAGACACTCAGCTTCAAACCGAAAGGCATCCATTCCCATAAAATTCAGCCAGTGGGCATTCAGCTTTCGAGCGATGGAAAACTCGCATTTGTCGCCCTTGGCCCTGCAAACCATATCGCGATTGTCGATCAGCAATCTTTGGAAATTCTCGATTATCTCTTGGTTGGAAGACGTGTCTGGCACATGGCATTTAACGCGGCAGAAGACAAACTTCTTACTACAAATGGAGTCAGTGGCGACGTATCGATCATTGATGTCTCCAATCTAAAGGTTCTGAAATCCATCAAAGTTGGTCGCTACCCTTGGGGTGCTGTCATCAAAGAGACACCACAATGATTCCGGTTAGTGTTAAGAGCCTAACGTTTCAACGGGGCAATAGAATCACGCTCAAAGATGTCTCTTTCGAGCTCTCTAGTGGTATCACAATATTGCTTGGCCCTAATGGCTCTGGCAAAACCACCCTATTTTCATTACTTACTCGCCTTCTTCCTCAGCAGGAAGGTGAGATTTTGATGTTTGGCCAGTCTTTGATTGAACAGCCTCAGCACAGCGCAAAAAATACAGGTGTGGTTTTTCAACAAAGTGCTTTGGATTTAGATTTAACCGGTGAGCAAAACCTTTTTTATTACGGTGGGCTAAGGGGGTTAAGCAGAACAGAAACCGTCACTGCATTTTTGCCTTTGGTTCAAGAGTTTGAATTGGAGAACACCTTAAAAAAGAAGGTAAGAGAATTGAATGGCGGGCACCGGCGGCGGTTGGAGATAGTTCGGGCGATGTTGCACTCTCCACGTCTATTACTTTTAGACGAACCAAGCTCTGGTTTAGACCCCGAAGTAAGAAAAGTGCTCGTACGCTTAATACGAAAAACGGCCACACAAAGTGAAACATGTGTGCTTTGGGCTACGCACCTCATTGATGAAGTAGAGCTCAACGATAACGTATTAATGCTTTTAAAGGGGAACTTGATTGAGCAAGGTAACGTGAGTGAACTATGCCAAAAATACCGCTGTGACTCTGTTCAGCAATTGTATCAAACGTGTCTAGGGGCTGTTGAGCCCAAGTAAGGATGCAACGTGAACTATTGGTTTGGTTTTTCTAGCATTGTGTACCGTGAGCTTTTAAAGTTCACTCAGCAAAAAACACGCTTCGCCAGTAGCTTAGTGCGCCCCCTGCTCTGGCTAATCGTATTTGCAGCCGGTTTTAGAGCCGCACTGGGGATTTCGATAATAGAGCCGTACGCCACATACATTAATTATGAAGAGTACATACTGCCTGGGCTATGCGCCATGGTCTTACTTTTTAATAGTATGCAAAGCGCACTCTCCATCGTTTATGATCGCGAAATGGGGTCGATAAAACTACTTCTGACTAGCCCCCTCCCACGATGGTTCCTCATATTATCTAAGCAAATTGCCAGTTCGTTAGTTTCATTACTTCAAGTTTATGCCTTCTTAGGTATTGCCTACATATATGGGATTGAGCCACCAGCCCTGGGTTTCTTCTATGCGCTACCTGCTTGCTTCATAACGGCGATGATGCTTTCAGGTCTCGGGATCGTAATCGCATCCTACATTCATCAGTTAGAAAACTTCGCTGGGGTAATGAACTTCGTCATTTTCCCTATGTTCTTTATGTCGTCAGCCCTTTATCCTTTATGGAAAATGCAGGAATCCAGTGAATGGTTATACCAAATCTGCCGCTCTAACCCATTTACCTATTGTGTCGAGCTGATTAGGTACGCGCTCTATTCCCAATTTAATCAAATAGGAACAATAGTGGTAGTGACTCTTGCTCTATTATTTTCTTTATTGGCTTCCTATCAGTTTAATTTAAAAAAACAGTAGCCATGAATTTTCATTATGATATAACATATCAATATTAAAAATAATTAAATCTACCTTGGTTCAAAAATTACGTAATATTAGTAATCTCAATTTCAAAACCCTAGCACTGTAATCAAAATTCAAAGATCAATGCTAAATATTCTCTTTTCTTATTTACGAAACTTCTTTTAATTACTTATCAGTAATTGATAAATAAGCTCATTGCATAAACAATTAAACCAACTTTTTGTTTCAATATAATTTCAACGGTAGATTTATTATAGCTTACAGGTAACCTTTAGATTGTTCAGCGTTTAAACCCCAAGCTCAGAATAATATTTTATCGATGCCTTTTTTGAAGCAATACCACACTTTAGCCTGATTATTTATTTAACAGATAGTGTAAGAATTGGAATTTTTATGCACTTAGAATGGTTGAAATGCAAGCTTTTGATTTTCATTGCATTTAGCTCCATTTTCACATTTTATTTATTTTTCCTGTGAAAGATTATAATTATATTTGATATGCCTATTTTTCAATTACTACCATGGGTGGTCTCCTTTATATTCGAGAAACCTAATAAGCGTGTAAGCGCTCATTGCACGCTTTATTTAAGTGAACGTTATTTAAATAGAACTTTCTTGGATATAGAAATGGAACACTCAAAGTCAACTTCAAAGGAAATGAATAATGAAAATGGCGAACACTAAATTATCTTTGATCGCGATCTCGGTCGCGTCAGTCATGCTCTCTGGCTGTACTCCTGAACTATACGCAAAATATGTCAGCGACCAGATTGAGAAAGACGCGGTAGTAAAGCATCTCGATAAATTAGAAAAGCGTGCGGTGCCCACTCCGGATGGTAGTGCTCTTACTCGTGCCGCAGGCACAAAAGGCTATAAACGTTCACTAAAATATATCGCTAAGAAATTAAGAAAAGCCGGATATAAGGTGACTAAGCAAGGGTTTGATTTTAGAAGCTGGCAAGAATTACCAAACACCTCTGTTACGGTTGATGGTAAAGCTCTCCTCTCAACTAAAGATGCAGGAGAAGGCGAAGTCGCTGATTACGCAACCATGTCATACTCCGGCTCATCGAATGGGACAGTTGACGGCAACATCGTTTTTGTCACACCTGACTTCCGTTTTGATCAACCAGACTATGATGATACAGATGGCTGTGAGGCGACCGACTTTGATGGTAAGGATGTCACTGGCAAAGTAGCGGTGATTCAACGCGGTGGTTGCTCGTTCAACGCGAAAGCGACGAATGCTCAAGCAGCCGGAGCTACTGGTGTGATCATCTTTAACCAAGGTAACTCAGAAGGGCGTAAAGGCGTAGTGGCAGGTACGTTAAGCCGCGACAGCACCGTCACTATCCCGACATTTGGTTTGCGTTATGACCTAGGTAAACAATGGTTCGACGACCTTGCCAATGGTGCGATCAACGCTTCCTTAAATGTTACCGTCATGAACAGAATCGTGAAAACACATAACTTGATTGCAGAAACTCGCCGTGGCGATGATGATCAGGTTATTATGCTAGGTGCACACTTAGATTCTGTTCCTGAAGGTCCAGGCATCAACGATAATGGCTCTGGTTCTGCAGGCTTACTTGAATATGCGTTAACTCTTGCTGATACGGGTATCAAGCCTCGAAACAAAATCCGCTTCGCATGGTGGGCAGCGGAAGAAGCTGGACTAATCGGTTCAAACTACTACACCGAAGAACTGTTCAAACCTATTCTGGATGAAGCGCGTAAGCAAATCATGGAAGAACTAGGCATTGAAGATCCGGCCGATCTTACTGAAGAACAAAACAAACTGGTTGAAGCTCGTTACAACGAAATGAACAACGTGAAGTTGTATCTAAACTTCGACATGATCGGTTCGCCTAACTACATTTACGGTGTTATGGATGGCGATTTGTCAGACACGAAAGACAGCCCAGATAACGCGTATACTGGCGACTTCGAGCCTCCATTTGGTACATCAGACATTGAAACTCAGTTTATCAATTTCTTTGGTGACAATGGCGAGACAACTGTCCCTCAAGCACTTTCTAAACGTTCTGACTACGCAGGATTTGCAGATTGGGGAGTCGCATTCGGCGGGTTATTTACTGGTGCAGAGAAACTTAAGTCGGCTGAAGAAGTCGGTGAATTTGGTGGTGATATCGATGTCGCATACGACAAGTGTTATCACCGTGCCTGTGACGATTCAACTAACGTCAGTCACAAAGCACTGTTCATGAACACCAAAGCTCTAACCTATGTCACGACCTACTATGCGATGAGTGAAGACTTATTCCCAGAACCTGCTGAACCTAAAGCAGCAGCACGACAAGCTCGTAGCTTCTCTGCGGAATCCGCTCCAAAAGAAACACTGCGCATTGGTGAACGTCTGAAAGCAGCAGACAGCGTATCTGACCACGATCACTTCCATGGTGATTTTGACCAAGACTTCGAATAACACGGTCTGAATCCCAGCCATATTAATGGCTGGGATTTTTTTCTTGTTCTAACTTTGGTATCACGCTTTTAAGGTCATTTTGCAATTCAAGTGTACTTTGTTGACCAAGTTGCCTCATCTCACATGAGGGTTTGTGCAGTAAATGTGAGCCCTTGTGGTCTTAACACCAATCATCTCTTATTGATAAACTTGTGGAAAAATACGTGCTACGACGCATTTCTTCGAGGGTTTTCCACAAGCCAAAAAACCTCCAACCCCATTAAAATAGGACAACATCACTACATTGTTCATTTCTGCACCACCTTATTTACTAACAAAACTAGCAGCTAACCCGCTAGGAATGGCACAGATTATGGAAATAGGTTTAGTGGAATAAGCAGCAGGTTACACAACATAATTAACAGGTATTAACATGAGTTACATCTAGCTTAAAAAGCTTTAAATTCAACAAGTAAATTAAAAATCTCCTACAAACTATCAGCCCCAATCCATACTGATTACAGCAACAATTTTCATGAGTACCATTGCGTAAGCGGCGTGCAGATAACTTGCGTCTCCGTTCAGATTTGTACTCTCGAAAACGAAAATCATAGGAATATCATACGCTGGTAACGAGTGTTAACCGAGTTATCCACAGAAAATGTGGATAACATTTTGAAAACGTTGCCAGATCACAAAACAGTAATAAAAAAACACACTAATCAGATTTTTTACTACTGTCATTAAAGTGAAAACTGTATGCACTATATTTCACAACAATAAACTCAAGTGATTTTAAGATACGAGGATTGAACTTTGCGTATGGAAATTCAAAATCATCTGGCTAGAGCATCAGTAAAAAGCAATTTGGGTTCAGAGCCTTCTAGCGATAGCAAAAATTGGCTTAAAGAGCCCGTAAAAGCGATTGTTAAACCTGCTTTGCGCGTTAACCCAGAAGAAGGGGTTACTACAGGCTTTGTTGGTAGTGCAACAGAAACAATTGCTGGTGTCATGACACCGGAAAGTATGGTCTGGTACTAAACCGCTACAATATCGACTCTAACCATATAGATTCGTTAACTGTATCCTAGCGTTTCCCCTATAACGCCAGAGGTAAAGAGCTCCCATGCGAGCTCTTCTGCTTACTTGCCGCTAGTCTAATCAAATTCGAACAGTACTCATTTATCTATATACCCAAGTTTTATCTATATACCCAAGAGGTCTCAAGGTTCAGGATTCAGGTCTTCGTATTCTGTTCCAGTTCAAGGAAAAGAACGCAGCGGAATAAACTGCCTCGCTAACAAAACATGCACAAAGAATGTGTCTACATTGCGACCAATTTGATTCAACCTAACAGATCTTTATTCCCATGGTTGTACATGCCTAATCAGCGTTTTAAGGTGAGAACAGATTAATCGCTAAGAGGTAGTTCCATGAAATACACACAAGATCATCTCGACGAATTGAACCTTCTTCTTCAATTCGATATCAGTAGCTCAGCCACTGGTATTAAAGTCCACCAAGACGCATCAGAATCGGCACAAGGGGCGGTCCAGCGATTGTTTCAAAAAGGTCTATGTACTCAAGCCGACGGTGGCTATTTAACGGATGAAGGTATCGAAGTGGCTGAACACGCAGACAAGGTTCTTCGCGTTTTAAGTGCCACAGGTGCTTAAGCATGAAGAAAATCGCCATTTTAGGCGCAGGCTGGCTAGGACTTCCCCTAGCCAAATTGCTGATAGAAGCCGGCCATAAGGTTATTGCTAGTAAAACAACCCTTGAAGGTTGTGAGCAACTTAAACAGGAAGGCATTGAAGCTTTTCTATTCCGCTTATCTGAAAATGAACAAGAGTGTGCTAGCCAGCTTATTCAACATCTGAAAAACCATGACATTGACGTTTTGATAGGTGCATTTCCACCTGGTTTTCGTAAAGGAGGCGGTCTGCATTATTTGAATCACTGGCAAGCTATGGTTAAAGCCGCAACCGACGCTGGTGTTAAGAAAATAGTAAAAGTCAGCTCCACGACCGTTTATCCAGAGCAACCAACCAAAATGAATGAAGCGTGTGCTTCTCTTTCCATTGCACTTGAAAATACCGCATTTTCTGAAAAAGCTGTCATCATGTTGAAAGCTGAACAAGCCATTATTGAATCTGGCTTGGACTACGTTGTGGTTCGATGCAGTGGTTTGGTTGGCGCAGACAGACACCCATCCCGTTTTGCCGCGAGGTTAAAATCGGTCAGTTCTTCTGCTCCCGCCAATATGCTGCATCAGGATGATGCTGTTGGCGTCGTCGCTTTCGCTGTGACCAATCTCCAAAATACCGTTGTCAACGCAACCAGCCCGTCAACCGTGAGTAAAGCGGAATACTATCAACGAGCCATTGAATCCGTGAGTTCAGATAGTGTCCTTTCATTGCCCCCCGTGGTAGACCAACCCGGTAAAATGATCGTGACGGACAAATTGATTTCTTTGGGCTATCAGTACCTCTATCCGAGTACTTTAGACGCGCTATAGGAGAGTGTATGGCAACCCGGTTATATCAAGATATAGAAACTGTTTGGCATTACATGCAAATGCACCAACGTATTGAAAATGCAGATTGCATATTTTGTATGTGCAGCAATGATGAAAGAGTGGCGGAATATGCCGCTAGCCTCTATTTGAAAGGCATCGCACCAAAATTGGTGTTTTCCGGCGCACAAGGTCGCCTAACTGAAGGCTTATTTGATCTCAGTGAAGCAGAACATTTTGCAGAAATTGCAAAACAAATGGGCGTTCCATCAGAACACATATTGCTAGAAACACACGCGACCAATTCAGGTGAAAATGTGGTTTTCACTGCCAACTTGTTTAGAGAAATTGATTTTTCCCCAGACCGGGTTTTGTTGGTTCAAAAGCCTTACATGGAAAGGCGCGCATACGCGACGTTCAAGAAACAATGGGACTTGCCATACGTAGAGGTGAATGTCACATCGTCTGGAGGCAAATTTTCAGACTACTTCACCGATTCGATACCCTCCAATTTAGTTATCGAAACCATGCTCGGAGATTTTGAGCGTTTGCAAACTTATCCTGAAAAGGGATACCAGATCGAACAAGACATCCCAGACGGGGTGATGCTTGCTTATCAGAATATAAAAGCGCGACCTTCTTTTTCTTAATAAAAAAGTGATAATCACAACTCAGCCCAAACCTCATTTGATGCTTGGGCTGAGTATAAAAGAAGTGAACTCATAAAGAAGGCGCATAGCAGGAGAAATTTAATGGAAGTCTTGAATCAAGCTGTCGGCTTTCTTGCAGAAAATAAACTAATATCAAGTGCACTGCTGATTTTGCTCATTGTACTGGTTAGAAGAATCGTCATTTCTTTGATCCGAGGTGACATCAATTTCCTCACCGAAGACCAAAGAAAATGGATCTCTCGCACCAAAAACAGTGCGTTTTCAGTCATCATTATTACGCTATTTTTATTATGGCAATCCGAAATCAGTGAATTTGCACTGTCGCTCACCGCAATTGCTGTAGCTGTTGTAGTCGCATCTAAAGAAATTATTCTGTGCTTCACAGGCTCGATTCAAAGGGCGAGCTCTCGTTCATTTAGAATTGGTGATTGGATTGAGGTTGGTAACCTTTGTGGGGAAGTGATTGAGCACAATTTGATGGCAACAGTGATTCAAGAAATTGATTTGCACCACGGTAACTATAACTACACCGGAAAAACAGCAACTCTACCAAACAGTATGTTTTTCAGTGTTCCCGTGAAAAATCTAAACTTTATGAAACGCTACGTTTACCACAGTTTCAATATTGTTGTAGGGGAATTTCGTAACCTTTACCCTATGTTCCCTAGCCTCTTGGCAAAAATTGATGACCACTGCGAAGACTTTATTGATGTCGCTAAACGATACAACGTTGTCATTGAGCGTCATGCCGGCGTCGATTTACCTGGTGCAGAACCGCATATCTCCGTTTCTAGCGCGAATACTGGCGAACAAATTGTTCATTTCATGCTTTTTTGCCCAACAGATCGCGCATTTGAAATTGAACAGCTGATTCGTGAAGATTTTATGGCTATGTATCAACGCCATTTCGGTCAGAAGAATCCAACTTCACTAACCTAAAATCAGGTTAATAATTTGCACTGTGCTCCGCGTGCTACATACAAGAAACCAAGCGACTGGCTTGGTTTTTTTATTTGTATTGATTCTTAAAAGTTTGGGTGGCTAAAAACGAAAAAATCTCGACATTTCTGTCGAGATTTCAGAATTTTGGAGCGACACACGAGGTTCCCGATCTTCAAGGCGTAGGCGTGACCTCAACCTTGACAAGGTTGTGCTTGCTTTGAGTTTGATAAGGGAATTCTGAGTGAAAAATTGGAGCGACACACGAGGTTCCCGATCTTCAAGGCATAAGCGTGACCTCAACCTTGACAAGGTTGTGCTTGCTTTGAGTTTGATAAAGGAATTCAGAGTGAAAAATTGGAGCGACACACGAGGTTCCCGATCTTCAAGGCGTAAGCGTGACCTCAACCTTGACAAGGTTGTGATTGTTTTGATTTTGATAAAGGAATTTGGAGTGGGAAATTGGAGCGACACACGAGGTTCCCGATCTTCAAGGCATAAGCGTGACCTCAACCTTGACAAGGTTGTGCTTGCTTTGAGTTTGATAAAGGAATTCAGAGTGAAAAATTGGAGCGACACACGAGGTTCGAACTCGTGACCTCAACCTTGGCAAGGTTGCGCTCTACCAGCTGAGCTAGTGTCGCATAATATTCGAGAGATGGTGCCCCGGGCCGGACTTGAACCGGCACAGCGCGAACGCCGAGGGATTTTAAATCCCTTGTGTCTACCAATTCCACCACCAGGGCACACAATATTCATTGTGATGGAGACACCATCTTGATATCGCAATGAAGCCATATCATTTTAATTTGGAGCGACACACGAGGTTCCCGATCTTCAAGGCTTAGGCGTGACCTCAACCTTGGCAAGGGAACACCTTGCATCACAATTTGATGAAGTATCATCAAACAAAATTTGGAGCGACACACGAGGTTCGAACTCGTGACCTCAACCTTGGCAAGGTTGCGCTCTACCAGCTGAGCTAGTGTCGCAAATGGAGGCGCGTCCCGGAGTCGAACCGAGGTCCACGGATTTGCAATCCGCTGCATAGCCACTCTGCCAACACGCCTTCAACTCAATTCGAAAACTTGAATCAGTTCCTCTTGAGTACGGGGAGGCATTCTACGCATTCCCGCGAGAGCGTCAACTGTATTTTTTAGTTTTTTGATTCGTTTGGCTATTTTCCGGTCAAAACACGCAAAACAGTTCTTTTAATCATCCCATAGCTAGTCTCTATAGACCTTTCGAGATTATTCTTCAAACAGTTTGTAACCCATTACCAAAGCCAACGAGATAAGTTTTACGCTAGGTATATACCCATGCATAAGAACGGAAACAAGAGTCTTCTTTCCGTTAACAATGTTGAATTCATCAATCAGCTCATTAGCCAAGTATTAATTGTGAGTTTTTCGACCGATTCTATATTTTTAAAAGTACGAGGTGCTATAATCTGCGCCTCATTATGATAGGGACCGTCAATGAATAACTCGCAATGGCAAACGGATCTGCTGCAACGCGTGCGCAATGTTTTCACCTCTGCCTCGGCAGAAGAAGTGATAGAACGGCAGCAAAAAATTCGCGAGTTATCAGAAAAGTACGGTCATTCTATTCCAGTAGAGTTTCAATCTTTTTTTAATGCCTACACACTCTATCGAGGTGGTAAATTAATTCCCGCGCTAAAGGAATTTTTTGATTGTGTATCCCTGTGTCAAACCCACCAACAGCATTACCTTCTTCTTATTGCCTACTTCAATATTGGGACCATTTTCGGGTTACTAGGTGATCACTCTCATGCCAGTGAATTTCTGACAAAAGCAGAAAGGATTAATAAATACGGTGACAAGCGCCTAGCCTCTCTCGTTAAAAACAACATTGGTGATCTATTTGCTGCGGTAGGGCAACACCAGAATGCGATAAAATATTTTACTGACGCTATTAAAGGTCTGAAAGAGGATGAATTTCAGTTTTCACTGATTTCCTACATTAATTTAGCGGGATCTCATATCGAATTGAAACAATACGATGAAGCTAAAGCCATTTTCGATATCATTGAAACTCATGCTTCTGGAAATGTTCGATACCTCAGTTTTTACTATCAAAGAAAAGCAAAGTACTACATCTCAATTAATGAAGTAGAACTCGCGAAGCAACAGCTCGACCTTGCAATAGAAGCCATCAAACAATGCAAAAACGATTACTATTTGTCTGAGATGACTTTAGATTATTGTGAGCTTTTGCTCGCACAATCCAATTGGGATGAACTAGACAATCATTTAGAAGACGGGCTTTCATTAGCAAGAGAGATTGGTGCCAACAAGCTGATCGATAAATTCAATCACATCTTGCTGTCTCGAGTTGAACAAATGCCATCTGGCGAAGAACGAGATAAGCACTATCAATTGATGTTTGCATCACTTCAAAAATCTCGTGAATCAGCGATATCTCGAGAACGTGACTATTTAAGCCAGATCTATCAGCTAAATATGGACAGGCTGGCATTAGAATCGGCACAAGACATCAATAAAAACCTTCGTTTAATCAATAGAATTGGGCAATACCTCAGTACATGCGACAATTTCAAAGATGTTATCTTTCAACTGGTAGCAGACCTAAAAGGCTTGTTTAAAGTCGGCACTTTAGCCATTGGCTTTTATCAGCCAAAACGCAATCGTATTTTCGTCGAGTATTACTATGAAGATAGCGAAATAAAAGATTCGCATTACATCGACTTTTCAGAGCAGGCAACATTCTTCGAGTACTGCGGGAAAAACAAGTGCCCTCTCTACTTCAATGATATGACCGTAGATAAAAAAGTCGCCATGTTAGGCAGCTCGGCAAAACACGGAAACAAAAATTCGCTGTTATTCGCTCCTATTACCATAAACGGTGAAGTAAACGCGATATTTACCATCCAAGCTGGTGATTGCTATGCGTATCAAACTTATCAGTATGAACTTTTTCTCCAGCTAACAAACTATCTTTCAATTGCACTTGAGAACCAGATAAACCGAAGAAAGTTGACGTTACTTTCTCAGACGGATCACTTAACCAGGCTTTGGAATCGCCAATCGCTTGATGCCCATTACCTAGATCTTCAAAAGCAGAATATCTCTGAATACAGCATCGTGATGATCGACATTGATTGTTATAAACAGCTAAATGATTACTACGGTCATGTTGAAGGGGATAAGGTCTTGGTGGCGATCACACAGTTGATTAAGGGAAATTGTGAGCTACTAGATGCCGAATGTTATCGATATGGCGGCGATGAGTTTGTTGCCATTATTCCGAATCAAAACGTCGCCTCTGTGACTCAAACGGTTCAGAACATACAACACTCTTTGTATGAATTGAAAATACCGAATGAACATTCCTACTGTGCTGATCGTGTTTCGCTCTCTATTGGTGTAGCACACTTTTTTCACAGTGCTTTGGACGTAAGCTTATCTGATTCATTACATCATGCCGACACGGCTCTCTATCACGCCAAACGTAGTGGAAGAAATCAATTTGCAGTGTCACAAATTAAAAAAGCGGATTAATCATCCGCTTTTTCTTTGAATCTTTTTTGAGACCAACTTTCGACCACTAATAATTCAATTGCACTCTATTGATGCTTCTCGTCTAGTAAGTCGTCTTTTGCCGCAACTAAATACTGCATCATTGACCAATAGGTTAGGATTGTCGCAAAGTACAGAGCAGCATAACCTAGCCATACCATCCAGTCGTCATAGCGCCAAATGAGAACCCATAGAGCAAACATTTGCGCTAACGTTTTCACTTTACCTACCCAAGAAACAGCCACACTTGAACGTTTACCTATTTCTGCCATCCACTCGCGTAGCGCTGAAATGATAATTTCTCGAGCAATCATGGTAATAGCCGGAATAGTAATCCACCACGTTGCGTAATGCTCTGTGATAAGAATGAGTGCGGTCGCCACCATCACTTTGTCGGCAACAGGATCTAAGAACGCTCCAAAACGCGAAGTTTGCCCTAGTTTACGAGCCAGCATGCCATCGAGCCAATCGGTGAACCCAGCAACCCAAAACACCATTGCCGCGGCAAAAGGAGCCCACGATGCGGGGATATAAAACACAATGACAAATACAGGAATCAGTACTAATCGAAGTAAGGTAAGAATGTTCGGTATGGTAAAACGCATATATATTTTAGGCTCTTAGACATTGCGCGCTTAATGGTGCGTCAAAACGGTTATGGTTTCAATGCTTGATGGATGTTTTCTGCCAAAGAAAGGCTAATACCGGGAACTTTGGCTATTTCTTCAACACTTGCGCGTTTGAGCTCCTGTAATCCACCCATGTATTTGAGCAATGCTTGGCGTCGTTTGGGTCCAACACCTTCAATTCCTTCAAGTGCACTGGTTTTTCTGGTTTTTCCACGCTTGGCTCTATGTCCAGCAATGGCATGGTTATGGCTTTCGTCTCGTATGTGTTGAATAAGGTGTAACGCTGGTTCATCCGTCGCCATGTTAAATTCATCGCCATCGGTCGTAATCATGGTTTCTAAACCAGGTTTACGCGTTATCCCCTTTGCTATACCAATGAGCCTTGGACGCTTAGGCCAATCGTCCCAATGTTGTGAAATGATTTCGTGTGC
The DNA here is from genome assembly GCF_019977755.1 of Vibrio penaeicida. Lineage (NCBI taxonomy): Bacteria > Pseudomonadati > Pseudomonadota > Gammaproteobacteria > Vibrionales > Vibrionaceae > Vibrio > Vibrio penaeicida. Next base: position 2,280,985 of record NZ_AP025144.1, read on the forward strand.
ACGATTAAGCTGCCCCTTACCGCCATCGATAAAAATGATGTCAGGGATTTTTTCCACATCCAGTTGCTTTGAGTAACGGCGATCAAGAACCTGTCCCATTGCAGCATAATCATCTCCGCCAGTTATCCCTTCAATGTTATAACGACGGTACTCTTGCTTCACAGGTCCTTCTCGATTGAAGACAACGCAAGATGCAATAGTACTCTCCCCCATTGTATGGCTGATATCAAAACACTCCATACGTTGAATAGAATCCATGCCAAGATGTTCTTGCAGCGCTTTAACACGCTGGTTGATGGTCATCTTGTGGTTGATTTTGGTCGTAATTGCCGTGAGTGCATTGGTATTCGCCAACTTCAAGTAACGAGCTCTCGTCCCTTTTGGATTGGTTTGAATGGTAATTTTTCTGCCTGCAATCTCCGACAATATATCTTGGAAAGGCTCTGCATCTTCAAACAAGTCTTGGTCCAAAATAAGTCTTGAAGGAATGGTTCTCGCCTCGTTATGGCTCAAGTAATATTGGCTCAAAAAGCTATGGAAAACTTCATGCCTGTCGGTATTGTTCGGGATTTTTGGAAAATGACTACGACTCCCCAACACCTTGCCTTGGCGCACCATTAAAATGTGAATACACGCAACGCCATTCTCTTGTGCAAAACCAAGTATATCCAAATCATCCATTGAGTCTTCAGATACAAATTGTTGCTCTTGCACGCGTCGGATAGCTTGGATCTGGTCACGAAGTGTCGCTGCATCTTCAAACCGTAATTCCATGCTGGCTTTTTCCATTTTGGAAACAAGGGTTTCGACAACCTGCTTGTCTTTTCCGTGCAAGAAAAGACGCACATAATTGACGATCTCTGCATATTCTTCATCGGAAATGATGCTGGATACACAAGGCGCAGCACAACGACCAATTTGGTACATCAAGCACGGTCTTGTTCGGTTGCTGTACACCGTGTCTTCACACTGCCTAACGGGGAAAATCTTTTGGATCAGGTGTAATGTTTCTCGAACGGCACCAGAATCTGGGTAAGGACCAAAATACTCGCCTTTGCGCTTTTTAGATCCTCTGTGCATTGATATGCGAGAGTGCTTATGACCACTCAAAAAGATGTACGGATAGGACTTATCATCCCTGAGAAGTACGTTGTACTTGGGAAGATACTGCTTTATGTAGTTGTGCTCTAAAATCAGCGCTTCAGTCTCAGTGTGAGTAACTGTGACGTCTATTTTGTCAATGTGACTGACTAACGCGCGTGTCTTTTCGTTATCGACTTTTTTGCGAAAATAGCTTGAGAGGCGTTTCTTAAGATCTTTGGCTTTACCGACATAAATTACCGTCGACTCGGCGTTATACATTCTGTATACGCCGGGTTGACTGGTAACGGTATTAAGAAAGGAACCGGAATCGAACGTCTGAGACACTACAACGTCTCGGTGTCGATCATTCCGTGACGAATGGCTAAGTGGGTCAATTCAACATCGCCGCTAATATCCAGCTTGCTGAAGAGACGGTATCGGTAACTGTTCACCGTTTTAGGGCTCAGACTTAATTGCTCTGAAATGTCAGTTACTTTTTGCCCCTTAGTAATCATCATCATGATTTGAAGCTCTCGTTCCGAAAGGTCTTTAAAAGGGTTTTCAGATGCGGAAGAGAATTGGCTTAACGCCATTTGCTGCGCTATTTCAGGTGAAATATAACGCTGCCCCGAATGCACCATTCGAATGGCATTCACCATTTCGTCTGGTCCTGCTCCTTTTGTCAGATACCCTGCAGCTCCCGCCTGCATTACTTTAGTTGGGAAAGGGTTCTCTGTATGCACTGTTAGTACAATGATTTTTACATCAGGGTTAAATCGAAGCACTTTTTTTGTGGCTTCTAAACCGCCAATGCCTGGCATGTTCATATCCATTAAAACAACGTCAGCATGGTTATTTCTACACCACTTGACGGCTTCTTCACCGCTGTCAGCTTCCCCTGCTACGTTCATACCACGGACGTCTTCAATAATACGTCGTATCCCTGTGCGAACCAGCTCGTGATCATCTACAAGGAAAACATTAATCAAACTTGTATCTCCACACTAATTTTTTGGTTCTCGCTATGTTTTCAATTCACCATCTAGTGAACCAATCACATAAATATCAGATGAACTCATCATATCGCAATTCTGGCTTAAAAATTACAACGAATATGCGTCCTAACGCAAACTTTAGTCATAACTTATAATCAGACTCGTTAAGTCGCCCTCCATTTGAACCAAATTCCACCGTTTGTTGTAGGAATTTTAGTCACCTATAGAAAAGAATGCGAATTAACACTTTATTGATATTTCAGTAATACCAACTTAACGTCTTAAATTCCATTAAATAATCCGACATAGACCTCATAAATAAAAGTTCTAACTTATAACCAAACTGCAAATACGGATGGATCTGGCGTTATATCAGCGAAACAAATGCAACCATGCTCTTACCTATTTATCGGGAAAAACTTCATGGGTGGCGCACCTTTGGCGGACTCAGGTATACTCCATCAGTATCTGTATAGCCATTTACAAAGGCACAAAGTTTGACCGTTCAAGATGGGTTCGTTTTAACAAGGCAAGCACGTGATGTGTCTGGAAAGGCGCAAGTCGATTTATGGCTAAATACAGATGGTGGTCCCGTCCATGTCATCATCCCAAACCAGAAGCCTGTCTTTTTTATTGAGACAGAGCAGAGCGTATTAGCCTCCGACCTTATCAACGATGCTCATATTGAACACCAAATTAAGCCATTGCCGCTCAAAACGTTCGATCAAACACCCACGTCTGGCGTTTACTTTTCATCCATTAAAAATGCCAATGCCGCTTCTCAAATTCTTGCGAGCAATGAGCTGATTACGTACGAATCGGATGTACGACTTGCCGACCGATTCCTCATGGAGCGATTCATCCAAGGCAGTATTCAATTTCAAGGTAATTTAGTACCGAAGCGAGATCACAATCAATACGTAAGTGCTCAGTGTAAAAGCGGGACCTACCACCCTACTCTGACTCAGGTATCACTCGATCTAGAATGCAGCGAGAAAGGCATACTCTATTCCATTGGATTGGATAGCGAAATGGATAGCCGAGTCATTATGATTGGGTCTCCGGAACCCTGTGACACAGCTGTTCAATGGGTAGAAAATGAATTTCAGCTACTTCAAGCCATGTGTGACTGGTTTACTCAGTTTGACCCAGACATCATAGTCGGCTGGAGTGTGATCGATTTCGATTTTCGATTACTCCATAAACGATGCGAGTGGCATAACTTGCCTTTAAAAATCGGTCGGGGTGGGCAAAACGCGCATTTTCGCCAATCGAATAGTACCAATCAAAGCTTCATCCGCATTCCCGGCCGCGTTGTTCTCGATGGAATCGACACTCTAAAAACCGCAACGTATCACTTTCGATCTTGGTCTTTAGAGTCCGTATCACAAGAATTGCTTGGCGAAGGAAAAGACATTCACAATGTCCATGATCGTATGGATGAAATCAATAGAATGTTCAGAGAAGATAAGCCATCGCTGGCCAAATATAATTTGCAAGACTGTAAGCTGGTCAACCGAATTTTTGAACATACCCATTTGCTCGAATTCGCAATAGAACGCTCAAAGCTAACGGGTGTCGAGCTAGATAGGGTTGGTGGATCGGTAGCCGCGTTTACCAACTTATACCTACCTCGACTTCATCGCGCTAACTATACTGCCCCGAACCTTCAGCCTGAGAACTGGCTTGCAAGCCCCGGTGGTTATGTCATGGATTCGGTTCCGGGGCTATACGACTCTGTGCTGGTTCTCGATTTCAAAAGCCTATACCCTTCCATTATTCGTAGCTTTCTCATCGACCCATTAGGATTAATTGAAGGGCTTAAACTCGATATTGGCAACACTCAAGATTCTGCCGTTGAAGGGTTTCGTGGTGGGCAATTTCACCGCGAAAAGCATTTTTTACCTAAAATGATCGAGCAGTTGTGGGCAGCCAGAGACGTAGCCAAAAAGAATAATGAGAAAGCATTCTCGCAAGCCATTAAAATTATTATGAACTCTTTTTATGGAGTGCTTGGCTCTTCTGGCTGTCGTTTCTTTGATACACGTCTTGCGTCCTCCATTACCATGCGAGGGCATGAGATCATGAAGCAAACTCGCACGCTAATTGAAGAAAAAGGTTATCAAGTTATCTATGGCGACACTGACTCTACATTTGTCGCGTTAAACAAACCACACTCTCAGCAAGAAGCTGACGCTATTGGGCATGTTCTCGTTAGCCATATCAACGAATGGTGGACGTCTCATCTCACCTCTGAATACGGTGTCACCTCTCACCTCGAACTTGAATACGAAACACACTACCGGAAATTCCTAATGCCCACTATCCGAGGATCAGAAGCCGGCTCTAAAAAGCGTTACGCTGGTTTAATTGGGGAAGGGAATGAAGAAGAAATCATCTTTAAAGGTCTAGAAAGTGCCAGAACCGACTGGACGCCCCTTTCTCAAGAATTCCAGCAAACCTTGTACGACATGGTTTTCCACGACAAGGATCCGAAAGATTACATTCGCGAGTACGTTGAAAAAACCAAAAACGGGGTTTTCGACCATCAGCTTGTCTACCAAAAAAGGTTACGTCGTAAGCTGGCAGATTACCAAAAAAACATTCCTCCACAAGTGAGAGCTGCTCGGTTAGCTGATGAAAAAAATGCAGCCCTTGGTCGACCACTGCAATATCAAAACAAAGGCAGAATAGAATACGTCATTACTTTAAATGGTCCGGAACCAAATGAGTATTTACAAAGCCCTATCGACTATCAACACTACATAGATAAACAACTAAAACCTGTAGCAGACGCTATTCTCCCCTTTATTGGATTAGACTTTGAAAGCTTGAACGCGCCGCAGCTTGGACTTTTTTAGTGTTTTCCTTTTCACCTTATAAAAAGAGCCAGACAATGTCTGGCCCTTTACTTCATTTAGGATCGTATGGTTGTTATGCGCTTACTTTAAACTGTGCCACCAGCGTTTTCAGCTTTTCAGTTTGAGAAGACAAATCCCTAGCAGAAGATGCAGCTTGATTCGCTTGGCTGTTAGCATTTTTAGACACTTCGGAAACCGTTTCAACGCTTTCACGTACCGCAACACTTGCGTTGGCCTGTTCTTCCGATGCCGCTGCAATACTGTCTATCATCGTGGCGACAGCTTCGGCACCTGCAACAATATCTTCTAAGCTTGTTCCCGCTTTACCTGCCAGTTCTACCCCTTCTTCCACATGGCTAGTACCAGCGTTCATTCTATCTACCGCGAGCTTAGTTTCACTTTGAATCGCTTCGATTGAGCCTGCAATTTCTTCCGTCGCTGTCGTGGTTCTATCAGCCAACGTTCTCACCTCATCCGCAACCACAGCAAAACCTCGCCCTGCTTCGCCTGCACGTGCTGCCTCGATAGCCGCATTCAAAGCAAGCAGGTTGGTTTGCTCTGCAATATCATTGATTACATTGATAATGTCACCGATCTCGGAACCGCGTTTACCCAATTCAGCCACGCTTTTCGAAGACGCCATTACCGCTTCATTAATGGAGCTCATGCCTTGGATGGTGTTTCGAACAATATCACCACCAGAATTGGCGGTAACACCTGCTTCTTTGGCGCTACTTGTTGCGTCAGTCGATTGCTTAGCCACCTCGGCAACGCTTTGCATCATTTCATCAATAGACGTTGAAATATGTTCCACTTGTTCAGCTTGCAGATCGAGATCTCGTGCCATTTGCTCACTTGTTTGCGCGATTTCATGCGTCCCTTCAGCCACTTGATTTGTCGTTGAAAGGACTTCTTGCATGGCTTGTTTGGTTTTGGAAACCGCTTGATTGAAGTTTTCTGACATTTGACCCAACTCGTCTTTGGAATCGACAACAATATTCACGGTTAAATCCCCACCAGCAAGTTTACGCAATCCGCTTGCGACTTCCTCAACGGGTTGAACAATACTTCTCACCACAACCCAAGACACGGCTCCTCCTATCAATACCGCCGCTAAAGTACCAATAATAATGGTGTAAGCGGTGCTTTCCGTCGCCGATTTTGCGACTCCTTGCCTTTGAATCATCAAACTTTCTTCAATTTGAATGAAATCGGCAATCTGCCCTCGAAACTTATCAAAATAGACTTTGCCGCGAGCCTCCCCAACCAACTTTGCAATGTCATTCATTGTTTTGGCATTGCCGATTCGAGAGCGAAGCGCAATAGCGGGCTCGGTGACATTCAGCCTCCACTCTGAAATCGTTGTTCTGATTTCTTCAAGCAATTTGACTTGTGCTGGGTTATCACTCACCGTTTTCTTCTGTAAATCAACGCCTTTGTTGAAATTCTGAAAACCTTGCTCATACGGTGCTAAAAATTCCACTTTTCCTGCTAACAAGTAGCCTCGCATACCTGTTTCCATATCCACGGCTGCCGCTTGAATATCAATTGCCTGCGAAATGACCTTATGGGTATGCTCCACCCATTTAGCCGACTCATTGAGCTCGTTTATTGCGGCATTCATGCCCTCAAAGCTTTGTGCTGACTCTTTGCTTCTTTCGACGATGAGCTTTTCTTCCTCGGCAATTATCTCGCCAATTTGCGCTCGGAACTTATCAAAGTACTGTTTGCCTCGCGCTTGCCCGACCAAATTGGCAATGTAATCCATTGATAGCGCCCCAGAGACCACTCGCTTTCTATCTGCAATGGCGGGTTCTGTGATATTTTTATTCCAGTTTCTGATGTTCTTTTCAATAGCATTGATTCTGGAAACTTGTATTGGGTTATCACTCACCTTTTCTTTCAGCGCTTTACTGATGTCGAAAAAACGACTTTTCCCACTGTTATACGGTTCCAAAAACTCAGATTTACCAGCAAGCAAGTACCCACGCATTCCCGTTTCCATATCAACGGCAGCAGCAGTAAGGTCTAAGGAAAGACGAATCACCTCATGGGTGTGGTTAACCCATGAGTTATTGGTTTCTAAATCTGAAATGGTTTGATAGGCATTAGCTGAAACCTCTCGTGTCGATTCTTGTCGAGCCTGCAACAGCTTATTTTCACGGGCAACAAAGGTAGCAATTTGTTCTCTAAACTTATCGAAGAACACTTTGCCTTTTGCCTCGCCAACCAAATCGGCCATGTCATCCATCGTTTTGGCGTTACCTATGTCTCGGCGTAACGAAATAGCGGGTTCTGTTACATTGGAAACCCAAGCATTAATATTGCTTTGTATTTCAGAAAGGCGCTGAACCTGCGCCGGGTTATCACTAACCGTCTCTTTCAATTCAGTAACCAAGTTGCCAAATCGAGTTCGTCCATTGACGTACGGTTCCAAAAAGCCTTCTTGACCCGCAAGCAGAAAACCACGCATCCCAGTTTCCATGTCCACAGCCGCACCTTCAATTTTCATGGCTTGCTGTATAACTTTGTGCGTATGGTCCACCATATGACCTGATTCGTCTTGATTATTTGAGCTATTTAACGCGACGACTGAAAGAAAAATCAGCAGTACAAGTGGGATACCTGTGCCTAATGCTATTTTCAAAGAGAGGGATAAATTCTTAAACATACGAAACCTTAGCCTTACCTTTGAGCGCTTCGCACTCTGCAGATGTTGTTTAATCATTGAACTGATGTGGTATTTGCTCAGAGCCTGTGTGTAAACGTTGAATCAACCCATGCACTTTTGATGGACAATTGAGCTTACCAATAAAGATATAGACCATGAATCATGTTTTAGACAATGCTTAAATTCCTTAATTAATAGATCATCCGACCACTAAAAATACATCTACCGACTAACTTACTGAGCTCAATGTAATAGAGCCAAGTCGAACTTCAGATCCCCATCATTTTTTTTAATCTTGAAGATAAAAATGTTTGTATGACGTGTGGAATATTCCTTGGTACATTCGCCTCCACTGAGTACCCAAGAGGGCAATCATTCTCCTCTACTCAGATTAGTTAGCCGTACTATAAAGGTCTACCGACCAAGTACTTCGCTTCATGGCTGTTCCCAGCCTTTACATTAAGTAATCGAAATGAATAAGAAGATCATCGTAGGGTGGCGAGAAGTGCTGAGCCTACCTGAACTTCGCCTAGATCGTATCAAAGCGAAAATAGACACAGGTGCGCGGACTTCATGCTTACACGCATATAAGTTGGAAACGTTCATTCAGGACAGCACGCTTTGGGTACGATTTTGGATGCACCCAGTGCAAGGCAACACAGAGCTTAGCCAGGTTTGTGAAGCCAAAGTCATCGATGAACGAATTGTACGGGATTCTGGCGGTCATGAAGAGAAACGATACGTCGTGGAAACTCTACTTTCACTTGGTGGGAAGCAATGGCCCATCGAAATTACATTAACAAACAGAGAAAACATGAGATTCAGAATGCTGCTTGGCAGAACTGCCATGCAAGACCGAGTCATTGTTGACCCAACCGAATCATTTTTAGTGCCACTTGAGGAGAAAAAATAGTGAAAATTGGCATCCTTTCTCGTAACGCGTCTTTGTACTCTACTCGCCGTTTAATTGAGGCGGCAAAGGATCGTGGTCATGAAGTTAAGGTTATTGATGCCCTGCGTTGTTACATGAATATCAACTCAGATAAACCTGAAGTGCACTTTAAAGGTGAGGAACTGACTGGATTCGACGCTGTTATTCCAAGAATTGGCGCATCGGTAACGTTTTACGGTACAGCGGTGTTGCGCCAATTCGAAATGATGGGTGTGTTTCCAGTAAACGAGTCAGTGGCAATTACTCGTTCACGCGACAAGTTACGCTCTCTGCAGCTACTTTCTCGTAAAGGCATAGGTATGCCTGTAACGGGTTTTGCAAGCAAGCCCGATGACGTAAAAGATTTATTAGACATGGTGGGCGGCGCGCCTGTTGTGATCAAACTGCTTGAAGGTACACAAGGTATTGGTGTGGTTTTGGCAGAAACCAAAAAAGCAGCGGAAAGTGTTATCGAAGCTTTTATGGGGCTGAAAGCCAACATCATGGTTCAAGAGTTTGTAAAAGAAGCTGGCGGTGCAGACATTCGTTGCTTTGTCATCGGTGACAAAGTGATCGCGGCTATGAAACGTCAAGGCGCTGAAGGTGAATTTCGCTCTAATTTACATCGTGGGGGAACGGCATCGCTGGTGAAGATCACCCCTGAAGAACGTAAAACAGCCGTCGCAGCGGCTAAAGCGATGGGCTTAAATGTTGCAGGTGTAGATTTGCTGCGCTCTGAGCGTGGTCCTTTAGTAATGGAAGTTAACTCGTCTCCTGGTCTTGAAGGCATTGAAAAAGCAACAGGCAAAGACGTGGCTGGAATGATTATTGACTTCATTGAAAAAAATGCAGCAATTAAAGGAACTAAGACACGTGGCAAAGGCTAAAAGAAATCAGAGCTTTGAATTGCTCAATCACATTACGGAACCGGGTGAACGATCCACATTTGAACTGGAGGCGGCGAAACTGTATACCCACTCACCGCTTTCTATTCAAATTGAGGTGATCAATGGTAAATACGCCGGTCCCGTTATGATGGTGAATGCAGCGATCCATGGTGATGAGCTCAATGGTGTTGAAATGGTACGCCAGCTATCGAAGACGATAGATCCCGCTAAACTCAAAGGCACGGTAATCGCAGTGCCTATTGTGAACGTATTCGGGTTTATTCATAAGTCACGCTATTTGCCTGACCGACGCGACTTGAATCGCTGTTTTCCGGGTTCAGAAAAAGGGTCGCTCGCGTCTCGAATGGCGCATTCGTTCTTTAGTAAGGTGGCGACTCGCTGCGATATCATTTTGGATCTTCACACGGGTGCAATACACAGGACCAATTTACCTCAAATTAGAGCGAACTTGGACAATGAAGAAACGCTACGGCTTGCTAAAGCGTTTAATACACCCGTTGTTGTCGACGCTGCATTACGCGATGGTTCGCTTCGTAGTGAAGCGGAACGGCTTGGTATTCCAACATTAACTTACGAGGCTGGTGAAGCGCTCCGGTTTGAGCCTATATCAATCAGCGCTGGTTTGCTTGGTATAAAGCGAGTTATGCAAGCAGCAGGCATGTTAAGGGAAAGTCGGAAGAAATACCCAGAGCCTGTGATAGCGAAATCGACAAACTGGACCAGAGCCAATAGTGATGGCATGTTACGCACAGTGGTTACTTTGGGTGAAAAAGTAGCGAAAAATCAGGTATTGGCATACATAAGTTCACCTCTTGGTGATACCGAAACATGCATCATTGCCCCCAAAGAAGGCATTGTTATCGGGCAACAAACATTGCCATTAGTCAATGAAGGCGATGCCGTATTCCATCTTGCGTTCTTTACTCAAGATACTGAATTAGTTGAACAAGCTGTAGAAAGTTACATAGACGAAATAAGTGATGTTGAAAGCGATATCATCACTACTGGTCAGTTAGCGTTAACTTGAAATTTAGCGTATGTACATAAACGCCTTAATTATGATACCCAGTCAATATGACTGGGTATTTTTTGGCTCTAGCTCCCGATCTAAACCATTGCTCTGCTTCTAACTTTGAATATACGCAAACTCAAAATTACAATTACATTTAACACATTAATAACAATTACAGTGAGTAATGTATGCTTTCTATATTCGATATATTCAAAGTAGGCGTAGGGCCATCGAGCTCACATACCAATGGTCCTATGATTGCGGGTTATCAATTTGGTCAAAAGCTGATACCAGTTTTGCACAAGATATCTCGAATACAAGTTGACCTGTTTGGTTCGCTCTCCCTAACGGGAATTGGGCACCACACAGACAGAGCGGTATTGTTAGGTTTAATGGGGAATGAACCTTCTAACATCAATATTTCTGACGCAAACCAGCTACTTGCCGAATGCTCGGAAAAAGACAAGCTCTTACTGTGCGGGAAACATTCCATCAAGTTTATTCGAGATGAAGACCTTCAGTTTCATAAAAGCGCTTTACCTCTCCATGAGAATGGCATGTCCATTACCGCCTACGATATTGATAATAACGAATGTACCAAAGAAACGTATTACTCGATTGGTGGTGGATTCATTGCAACAGAAGCGCAGTTAAATAACCCCAACAACGATGAAAAGCATGACGTACCCTACCCTTTTTCTAGTGCTGAGGAGTTATTAACCCAAGCGGAGAAAAATGGCTTAAGTCTTGGTGGACTGATACAAAAAAATGAGCTGGCATATCGCTCCGAAGCCGATTTAGAAAATAAAGCTGACCAAATCTGGGAAGTAATGAGCCAGTGCATGGATAAAGGCTTTGAAACCGAGGGGATATTGGATGGCGGACTTAACGTTACCCGACGTGCCCCTGCGTTGCTCAAAAAGCTGGAAGCCAATGCGTCGATAGAAACGGACCCAATGGAAGTCATGGACTGGATAAACCTATTCGCTTTCGCCGTCAGTGAAGAAAACGCAGCTGGCGGACAAGTGGTGACTTCCCCTACCAACGGCGCAGCTGGTGTCATACCGGCCGTATTAATGTATTACCACCAATTTTTGCGCCCACTAGACAATAAGCAGATCCGAGACTTTTTAGCGGTTTCTGGTGCAATTGGCATGCTCTACAAAATGAACGCATCAATCTCTGGAGCTGAGGTCGGCTGCCAAGGCGAGATAGGTGTCTCGTCTTCGATGGCCGCTGCTGGGCTTACAGCCTTACGAGGTGGCAGCAATGAACAAATTTGCATTGCAGCAGAAATTGCAATGGAACATTCCCTTGGAATGACCTGCGACCCAATTGGAGGTCTCGTTCAAGTTCCCTGTATTGAAAGAAACGCTATGGGTGCAGTTAAAGCGATCAATGCGTCTAGAATGGCGTTAAAACGGACCAGCAACTGTTTGATATCTTTGGATAAAGTGATCGATACCATGTATCGCACCGGTAAAGATATGAATAAAAAATACCGCGAAACATCGTTAGGCGGTCTGGCGATGATTCATCTCGCTCCCCCTTGCGAATAACTTAAGTTTCGGTAGCCAAGGTTGGGATGGCTGATGGCTGATGGCTGATGGCAACATAGCGTAGCGCGCGTAAACGAATGGCGTTAAACACGTATTTTCATTTTGCTCTCTTGGTAGTAACGGACAAATTCATTACTAGAGAGCGATTTACTGAAATACCAACCTTGTACTGAAATACCATTCCTTAAAGGAACCGCTTCAAGTTGGCTGTCTTTCTCGACGCCTTCAACCACCACATTTAGCTGCAACTCCGACGCGATCCCCAACAGGCTATTAAAGACTTTTTTCCCTTTTTCAGAGTTCAGAGCATCAACAAAACTTCGATCTATTTTAAGGGCGTCTATTTCAAACTTATTGAGATAACTTAAAGATGAAAAACCAGTACCAAAATCGTCAATGAAAATTTGAACGCCCATTAGGTGCAACCGGTTCATCGCCATTGTTATTTTGCGTTGATCAGACAATAAGCTTTGTTCGGTAATCTCAATATGAATGTTGCCAGCATATGGGGTAACGAGCCGCTCAATTTCTTGTAAGGTTTGTTCATCCATGAGTGACTGAGGGGTTATATTGATACTCACTTCAACACTCACATCTTTTCGTAACCACTGATCTAAATCATTCACCACGTTTTTCACGACCCAAAGATCAAGTTCTTTCATCATCCCTGCTTGCTCGAGCCATGGAATAAATCGATTCGGGTATTCCACGTTACCACTTTTGTCTTTCGCTCGAACTAACGCTTCACACCCTATAATCTCTAAGCTGTTTGCATCGATTTGAGGCTGATATTCAAGGCAGAACTCTTTGGTACTAATGATTTCGAGGTGACTTTCCAAATTCGCTTCATTTCTCACTCGGGATTGCATGGTGGAAATAGGATCATCGTTCAATGTAAATGCCTCTTCTTGCCGCCTCGTATAGCTGGTATCCAGTGCGGTGAAAAAGATAGAGTGTCGAGAATACGAACGCTCCAACCCCAAAACAAATGGCAAATAGATTAAAGTGCCCAGAAAAATATTAAAAATTTGTAAGAAGACAGCACCTATATCGCCCTGAGTTGCAATCCATGCATTCACAAAAACGGGGCTAAGAAAAGGCAAAGAAACACTGGGGGAGGATACCCAGCCACTCTCAATTGCAAACAGACTCACCGCGACATTCATCATAGGAACTAAAATAAAAGGGATGATTAACCTGGGGTTGAAAATAATAGGTAACCCAAAGAGCAACAGTTCATTCACGTTAACAGCAGCAATAGGTATGCTTGCCAAAGCAATCACTTTGAAAGACGGTTGTTTGGCGACCATTAATAATGCAAGGATCAGCGAGAATGTTGCCCCACTCCCCCCAATGAACACAAAGCTTCCCATAAACGATAAATTCATATGATAAAAGGCTTCGCCGCCAGAAATCACAGTGGAATGATTCAGATTGACCGCCTCGATAAGCAATTCAACCATCGGCAGCAATGCGTAATACCCGTGAATACCCAGAAACCAAAATACCGAATTTAAGAAGCTAAAAACCAACCCAAATGAGTAAGGTTCATTGGCATAATCCAACAACCTCATATCCACTGATATAATGTTGGATAGAGACGTAATAAACGCCATATTGATAAGAATGGTGCAGCCGCCAACCACAATAGCAGGCAATATCATGTTTAGAGATTCTTTCACTATCTGACCAGCACTATCCAAGCTGGTTAATGTGCTCCATTTTTGCTTTACTGACCAACTCAAAATAGGAACAAAATACAGTGGTGTCACAATCGCCATAATAACGCTGTACATAACCATAACTTGCTCGTCGGGAATAAGTTCTTGAACAACGACCAAATAGGCGATGGACAATAAGGCAACGGGTGGTCTGGGTAAGCGGTATTGCATCGCAAGAATCGAAGAGATGGACGCGGTGAGTAGAATTGGGAATATCGCGGTAAGCTCTGAGTACACAGTAAAGCTGAGCTCAACCCAGACAGGTCTTTCACTGTGGAAAAAATCACCTATAGCGGCGATAAATAAGACGATCGATGACAACATTAAGCAAGGTACCGTCCACAGCATTCCTTCACGCAGTGCAAGCAACGAAGACCATAAATGCTTAGTGAAGGACTCCTGATCCCCTCGAAATATCAGCATTTTTAGTTTGTCCGCTCGATTCCAAATCTGCATGTCAAACCTCGGCAAAACCACTCTAGCTAACATTAGCACAGGGTTACAAAGAACCTCTTCCCGAAAGTGAGACCACACTGATTTCGTGCTATCCACGGAAGATTTCAGGCCTTGAATACAAAAAACGCCACATCCTGTGGCGTTTTCTACTGATCATATTCCTAGGTTTTACCCAATTCGAAACTCGGTTTTTTCGTACGCTTTCACTAGCCACTTTCCGTAACCATCGAGTATCCCAATGATAGAGCGTTTAGGTACTGGCTTACCTTGCAGCAGAATAACAAGGCGTTGAATCTCAACTTTTTTCTTTGGGTAATAACGCAAAAATTGTTTCCCACATTCTACTGGGTTCTCTATCCACTGCTTATCTTTGTACATGATCAACGAATAACTGGCTCTCAGGAGCTTCTTCGCAATCACTTTCTGGAGGTAACGCATTTCAATATCGGCATTCGCTTTTGCAATTTTTTCTCTGTAAAGCGTGACCCAATCTCCTACATCCATGTTCCAATGCTTAGCAATCTCCCAACTAGGTTCGAAGTCTCCAAAGCTTTGCGAAAGATCTTCGCCATGCACGCATACGCAACAGTGTCTAAGCATAAAACCCCATGTAAAGATGCCATCTAAACTCAGGATTTCTGGCATCATGCCAAACTGGAATTGAATTCCGGTAATCAAATGGTTGTATTGCTTAGAGAATCGCCATTTGATGGTTTTTACTATGGTGTGTTCTTTATCGGAGAATGGCCTTTGGGTCACGATAACAATATCGAGATTGGAATGACCTATTTTTGCACTCTTACGAGCAACACTACCAAAAATATAAACACTGTGAAGGTTAGAGGTTAGCCCTCTGGTAAGGAAAGCAAGTACTTCATTAATGACCGACTGAAAGTCGGGTTGGAAAGGCTGTTTAGGGTCGATAACCGGCAGTGAAGTGGTTGTGTTCAAAAGAGTATTCCGCATTTTTGACTGGTGTTTGTAGACTCAATCATATTCGCCCAGCATTCGCGTTCGATCAAGTCTACTCATAGAAATAATGCCAACTTACGCTCAAGGTCGCGTGAGGATACTCCCATCCTCTTAAACTGGCACGCTGAGCCTAGCATATTGAAGTTACTTGAGTATAATTTCAGGTTGTAGAAATATTTAGGAATCTTATATGCCAAGGGCTAGCGAGTTAAAAAAAGGGTTTGCCATTATCTCAAATGGTAAAACATTGCTAATTAAAGACATTGAAGTTACGACACCAGGTGGACGTGGCGGCGCAAAAATCTATAAGTTACGTTGTACTGACTTATCAAATGGCTCGCGCGTTGATGAGCGCTTTAAATCTGACGATGTTGTCGATACGACCGACATGGCAAAACGCAATGTTGTCTTCTCTTACATCGACGGCGATGAGTACATCTTCATGGACAACGAAGACTACACTCAGTTTAACTTCAAGCAAGACGACATTGCCGAAGAACTGCTGTTTATTAATGAAGAAACTCAAGGTTTACAGGTACTGGTTGTTAATGACCAGCCCGTTGGTCTGGAACTCCCGTCTACCGTTGAACTGGTGATTGAAGAAACCGATCCTTCAATCAAAGGCGCTTCAGCGTCTGCTCGTACCAAGCCAGCCCGATTTGCTACAGGCTTGACGGTACAAGTCCCTGAATATATTTCCACAGGTGATCGCATCGTAGTGCATACGACCGAACGCAAATACATGAACCGAGCTTAATCACATGACCGATTTAATTTCTTTTGATGATGTCATCGATGCCGCATACGATATCTTTCTCGAAATGGCACCCGACAATTTAGAACCAGCCGATGTCATCATTTTTACGGCTCAATTTGAAGATCGTGGCGCTGCAGAGCTAGTCGAGACACGAGACGACTGGGTTGGTCATGTTGGATTCGACGTAGATAAAGAAGTTTACGCTGAAGTGAGAATTGGCTTGGTCAACGAAGAAAGTGACGAGCTCGACGATGTGTTTGCTCGCCTACTGGTTAGCCGCGACCCAGATAACAAATTCTGCCATATACTTTGGAAAAGAGACTGATCGTTCCTTTGGCACACGCTCTAACAAAAAAGCCCACAGACTTCATATGTCGGTGGGCTTTTTAATTGCTACTAGGTTACTAGGTTACTAGGTTACTAAATCCTAAGTGACTCAGTGAGTGAGGAAAAGCATCCCCGTTACCAAAGCTTCATTAGATTAACCGTTGCCGTGCTGCCATCTTCGGCTTGATCCACAACCTGAAGTACAATTCCATAGTGTGGGGTTAGTCTACCTGTCGCTGGGCGAATTGGGTTCGAGTAATCCTCCCAGTCTGCAAACATTGGGTTTGCGACAACATATGGGTCATCTAACGTCAGCCCCTTCTTATCCACTAGGTGAATTTGCTTACCCGTTTTTGTGTTAAACGCAGCATCACGTACTTGGTAACGAGAAGTCGCTGGCGTACCGTCACTCCAGAACTGTGGGTTGCGATCCGCATCAACTACGCCTAACCAACCTTCACCAGGGTGAGAAGCGACACCATTATCTGTGTGAGAGGTGTCGACATACCAGAGTACCAGCCCCTCATCAAACGTCATGATGTGGTCGTTGCGATTGATGTGCGCAAGACCTTTATCAACACCTTTATGTTGACGCCACTCAGCAAGGTAGTAGTGCTCGTGCTCAAAGTTGCCGTTATTCAGCGCCATACCATCAAGGGTTAGCTCAGGTGCACTCGACTCCGCATTGAAGTAAGCCAAAGTTTGAGAATCCGCGCTAACGGTAACTTCATCAAACCAGTACCCATTCTTCACGTATCCACCATCCGTTAGATAGTTAAATGAAATGGTTACTGTCTGACCTGCGTATGCAGTTAGGTCAAACGTCGCGTCTACCCAACCATTTGAAACACCTGTAAAACCGATGCCATAACCAATTTCGTGCGGATCGTAAGTTGTCGTAATGTTACCTGTAATAGGGGTTCCATTAACCAAAACTCGACCAAAATCGTATTCGTCTTCGATGTCGTAGTTCACCTTAAACGTCAGCGCTGCCGATGCTGCATTTGGAATAGCCACATCAAAATGAACGTTGGTGTTTAAGTTATCACCTCGCTGAGAGTAAAACGATTGAGCCCCTACAACATCCATTAACTTCACGATTTTTGGTGGGAGGTTAATACGCAAATAGTCGTGGTTTACACCTTTCGAATTCGCCTGATCAAGTGTGATCGATTGAGGAGCAGTATTTAGCTGGTCAAACTCGACTGTTTTACCATGTAGCCAATTTCCGCCCAACGAGTTTTGCAAGAACTGTCTCGCCCATGGGCTAAAGCCTGTTGGCTCAGTACCCGGGATCAACCCAGCCCAAGAACCAGAAGACATGATAGACCAATAAGAAACAGGTTCTCCTGGTGTGCTTCCCCATTCATCCTGACCATAAACGGTATCGTATTCGTCTGGAAGACCGAGATCGTGCCCATATTCGTGCGCCGCAACACCCGCTGCAGCGTCAATTGGTTGAATGGTGTAATCGTATGCAGCCATCAAACCACCCCAGTTAGGGACTGACGATGATGTGCCTTCAAGTTCAAAGACATTACCCAAATTCCATCGATGCGACCAAATCGCGTCGGAGCCCAAATTACCGCCCCCTGCTTCTTGCCCAACACCGGAATGGAAAATCATGATGTGATCGACCAAGCCATCGGGTTCACGGTAATTACCATCACCATCTAGGTCATAACGGTCTTCGAGATCATAATCACTCAGGTTTACACTTGGATCTGCGGCAGCAGCCACTAATGCTTCCCTAACCAAATCTCGGGCATTCACATCTTTTGTGCTCCCCTTTTGTGCCCCATAAAAGGCAGCGGGATGCTGAGCTTTATACCATCCAGCAACCCCTCCAATTTGAGTATATGAGCCACCAGATTGCTGCTCATAAAACTGCACCATGGAAATGAGATTTTTGCCATTACTTCCCACGTAACCACTTTGACCAAACAGCATGTCTTGGTAATGTGAAGGCGTGTAATCGTCATAATAATTCGACGTTTCGTCTGGAGTGACCATATTGGCTGGATAGTCAGGAAACTCAATTAAAATAGCGAGAACTTTGTCTTGGGTAATAGGTCCAGCCCAATTACTTTCTGGTATCGATCTCGCAATGGTTGCAGGTATATTGTCTGAAATATCAGAAGACATTAGCTCCAATAGGCGCTTATTTCTTTTTTCCTCGTAGCTGGCCAATTCCCCTTTTTCAGGTTTTTGAACATGAATTGAAGAAAGGTACGCATAAAGTGCCCTTTCAGATTCAGTTTCATTTGCTTCTTTTGAAATAACGCCCGTCTTTTTCAGCATTGTGATCAATCTATCCTGATTAACCACCCCAAAATCAACGCCGTGAGAAGAAGGCGCGCCATGCGCGATAGTAGAAAACCCAAGCAGTGAGCATAGAACACCCGCTGCTACTTTACTTTTTATTGGTAATACATGTGAACTCATTACAAGCCTTTTTTTCCTGATTATTTAATACATATTTGCCAACTGAATTGGTCAAAATTCCATTTATTAAAAAAGGCGATATATAGCAAACAATTCCATATTGTTAATTTTATAGATCATCTCTAAACCTATATATCTAAATTCTAAAAGTTAAAAATATTAATAATTAATTTAGAATCTGGTTCTATTAAGTAATACAAAATTACAAATCTGTCCACTTCAAATAAACTAAGCAAAAATAATGAAAATGCCATATTAAGTTAATTATAAATAAAATATACAGAGCTAATGATTGTTACATGTTGTTTTTCTAGATTAAAAGCCTTTCAACATAAATAGTTAACTCTATTAAGATTTAAATTAAAATCCATAAAAATCATAACATTGAACTAAGTACTATTTTTATAATGATAATTGTAAATATAATAAGGAGAAAACTTAACACTGGGTCTTTATTTTTCATTCACTTTTATTAAATAAAAATATAACAAAAATAGATTACTGAATAATGAATAGTGATCTCATTCAATTGAAATTAATAAATTAGTAGTTCCAGATTAATAAGACTGTGATTTTTATTTTCAATCCTATCAGAAATGCATGAATCGATATGTTATCACATAACATTAGATTGAAGGACACCCCTTATAATGGAGAACTACTTTAACTTGAAGTTCGCCCCCTAATTCTTGTCTCGTTTCTTTAAACATTCCCCTAACATCGATTTTTTAAATATCAGTTTGACTAATGATAATGTCGAGAGCAGATACGCACAATCACATGATGAGTACATACCTAAGCTACTGATGTGGATTGGAGAACGAATACTGGTAAGAACATCACTCTAGGCGCAATGCCCCTACTCCTCTACATAAGGCTAGAAAAACAAAAGCCTCGCACATTGGCGAGGCTCTGAACAGAAAACTGTATGGTTTGGGTTAACCTTGGCGACGAGTCGATTTGGTTGGTTTCGCTGGCTTTCCAGGCTTACGTCGCTGGTTGCTTCTACCTGCTGGCTTGCTCACACGCTCTTCGTGACGCTTAACTGCGCGTCGGATTTTCTGGCTACGTGAACGATCACGGTTGCGAGATGAGTTGTGTGGGTCAATCATTGAAGTCTTTTCTGGTTGAAGCTCGACCATCTCTCTCAAGTAGTTCACTTCTTTTAGTTCAAGCTCCATCCAACCGCCACGGGGCAACTTCTTGTCTAAGAAGATGTCACCATAACGAACACGCTTAAGTCGGCTTACAGTCGGGCCTTGAGATTCCCACAAACGGCGAACTTCACGGTTACGACCTTCATTGATTACGACGTAGAAAGTATGGTTCATACCTTCACCACCAGCGTAAACAACATCTTCAAAACGAGCCATGCCATCTTCAAGCTTAACGCCACGAACCAAGTTCTGGATCATTTTTTCGGTTACTTCACCGAACACACGAACAAGGTACTCACGATCAACCTGACGAGATGGGTGCATCAATCTATTTGCAAGCTCACCATCTGTGGTAAACAACAACAAGCCAGAGGTATTCGCATCAAGACGACCAACTGATACCCAGCGAGCCCCTTGAATTTTAGGCAAACGGTCAAATACCGTACGGCGACCTTCAGGGTCGTGGCGAGTACAAAGCTCACCTTCCGGTTTGTAGTAGGCTAGTACACGACAAACCACTTCTTCCGATGCTTTTACAGATACGTTATGTCCGTCAATACGAACAACTGCATTCTCATCTTCCAAGCGTTCGCCAAGCTTAGCAACGATACCGTTCACGCTAACACGCCCAGCTTTGATTAACGCTTCAATCTCACGGCGTGAACCGTGACCAGCACGCGCTAAAATTTTCTGTAACTTTTCGCTCATTTATTTACCTATGTGTCGCCTTCACAGACGTCGAGTGCAAAATTTGATGCCACCAGTTTGGTGGGCGCGTATTATCGCAGACTTTCACCATGAAAATCTAGGGGCTGTTTCTCTTTCGGTATGATTTCTTACTCAAATGCCGCCGGATCACCAGCACCAAGACGAGCAATAACAGGGTCGCCTTCGCTAAAGTCAACCACCGTCGTTGGTTGCTCGCCTAGATAGCCACCATTTAGAATCACATCAACCGCATGTTCTAGCTTATCGCGGATGTCTTCAGGATCCGATTCCGCTACGTCACTGCCTGGTAAAATCAATGTAGTAGACATCAAAGGTTCACCTAGCGCTTCTAACAGCTCTAGCGCAATCACATTGTCTGGAACACGAATACCGATGGTTTTTTTCTTTGAATTCATCAAACGGCGAGGCACCTCTTTCGTGCCTTTAAAGATAAACGTGAACGGTCCGGGAGTATTACTTTTCAAAAGCCGGAATGCTGTATTGTCAACTCTGGCATAAAGCGAAAGCTCCGACAGGTCACGGCACAGCAACGTAAAGTTATGTTTATCGTCCAGCTTTCGGATCCGACAGATGCGATCTAGCGCTTGTTTGTTTTCAAGCTGGCACCCAAGGGCATAGCCAGAATCAGTTGGGTACACAACAACACCACCGTTGCGAATAATGGCAACAGATTGGGTAATTAAACGTGCTTGCGGGTTTTCAGGATGAATGTAAAAAAATTGGCTCATTGATCTTCCTCGCTTACGAGCTCTTCGTCTCTTGAGTGTGGGGTGAGGCCCCAGTCTTTCCATACTGGCTCAACGCCAGAGGGCAGCCATAGATTTCTTCCCAGCTCCATCCACGGTGAAGGATAATGGAAGTCAGAACCTTGGGAAGCTAATAGTTTGTATTGTATAGCATAATCGGCAAGAGTGCGTCGTTCTTGTTGCGCTTGTTGTGGTTGAGCCACTTCCATAGCATCACCACCCGCTTCACAAAACGCAGTAATAAGACGCTTTATCCATTTCGCTGTTAACTGATATCGGCCCGGATGTGCCAGTACGGCCTGCCCTCCAGCCTGATGAATTGCATCTACAGCTTCAGGAATAGAACACCATACAGGTGGAACATAGCCCGGATTGTTCCGTGTAAGATATTTTTTAAATACTTGCTGCATGGTTTTCGCATAGCCATTATCCACGAGCCATTTAGCAAAATGCGCTCGGGTAAGCGAAGCTTCTCCGGCTATGGCTTTTACCCCTGCTAGCACGCCTTCTTGTGTGACCTTTTCCAGCCTATGTGCCATCAGCTCTGAGCGCTCAGTCCTTCTTTGCTTTTGTTCTTTGATCAACGTTTGGAGTGCTGGATGACCCGTATCCACACCGAGTCCAACAATATGAATGTCTTTGTTTTGCCAAACCGTTGATATCTCAATCCCATCAATCAACGTGAGTGGTAGATTATTTTCTCGAATGTACTCATGCGCAATAGGTAAGCCGTCAACCGTATCGTGATCGGTAATCGCAAGGGTATGCAACCCAAATTCGAGGGCTCTATCTATTAATTGTGATGGTGTCAGCCGACCATCCGATGCGGTGGTGTGGCTGTGAAGATCTATTTTCATATTTATGCTTGACTTTTTTTCCTTGCACTAGTTAACTAGTACACAGTTTCAGGTTACGCACTAAGGTTGCTCATGTTACAGGAATTTAACTCACAACATAACGACAAAGTAACAGCAGACAATGTTGTAGCAAGCTTAGTTGCTGTAGCAAACATAGTGGCTGTTGCAAACGTAGCTGTTGCTTCGTGGTGGCGTGTGTGGTTAAAACCTACGTGGGCTATTGCGTTAACCTGATTTATAGAATCTTGAAGAAATAGCCCGCTCACTGAGCGGGCTTTTTCGTTTTGTCGACTTACTCACATTCAACCGAACAATAATGCAGCAAAACAACGCTTTCCAAGATTGGGGCGAAGAGTTGAATATGCGAGTATGTATTTTGAGAAACGTGTTTAATCAAAAGGAGGTCTTGTGAATAAGGCCATAATGATAAAAGAGAAAGGACAAGTAACACTTCACCCAATGTCCGTGCCTTACAGCGAAGATCCTACACGCCTTTTTCAGGTGCTTTGCTCAGAAAAAACCAACAGCCTCTTACTTGAGTCTGCTGAGATCGATTCCAAAGAAAACCTAAGCAGTTGGTTGCTCGTTGATGCCGCTGTTCGAATTGTCTGTCGCGGTCACCAAGTGGTGTACGAAGCCCTAACAGAAAATGGTCGTCACCTGATTAAACGCCTTTCGACCAATTTACATCATGATGTTGAAAATGCCTTAAGCGACGATAGCTTAATTTTAGATTTCGAAGAACCTGATGCCAATTTAGATGAAGACAGCCGCTTACGTGAAGCCTCAAGCTTTGACGCGCTTCGTCTTGTGCAACACAGCTACGACCTTAAAAATAAAGATAAGCACACGATATTTATGGGTGGATTGTTTGCGTATGACCACGTGGCAAACTTCGAACCACTTGGACATGCAGACGCCACTAACTCATGCCCTGACTACGTATTTTATGTAGCTGAAACCCTTATGGTAGTGGATCACCAAACTAGACAGTGCACAGTTCAAGCTACGCAATTTGATGGTGATAGCTCGACAGAACAAACATTAAAAGCTCGATTAGCAGATATAGCCGAAAAAAGTCATGAGCCAGCACCGCTAAAAGACGCTCAAAAACTGGCTGACGTAAACGCTGTTCCAAGCGTCTCTGATGAGGTATTCTGCCAAACCGTTACGGACTTAAAAGAATACGTGGTAAAAGGTGACGTCTTCCAAGTCGTTCCTTCACGACGTTTTACACTCCCTTGTCCTTCGCCATTGGCTGCATACAAAGAACTGAAGCGCAGTAATCCAAGCCCATATATGTTCTACATGCACGATGAGCTTTTCACTCTATTTGGCGCCTCTCCTGAGAGCGCTTTGAAATACGAAACCACCACCAATCAAGTGGAAATCTATCCTATTGCAGGAACACGTCCTCGTGGCAAAAGAGCAGACGGTGGCATCGACTTCGACCTAGATAGCCGAATTGAATTAGAACTGCGTGCAGACATGAAAGAAAACGCCGAGCACATGATGCTGGTTGATTTAGCGCGTAATGACGTGGCTCGTATCTCCGAAGCGGGTACCAGACATGTTGCCGATTTACTGAAAGTAGACCGTTATAGCCACGTAATGCATCTGGTATCTCGCGTTGTAGGTCAATTGCGTGAAGATTTAGACGCACTGCATGCTTATCAAGCGTGCATGAACATGGGCACGTTAACTGGTGCACCAAAAATCCGTGCGATGCAGCTGATACGGGATGTCGAGAAAGCGCGCCGCGGTAGTTATGGTGGTGCTGTTGGATACCTGACAGGTGAAGGGGATTTAGATACCTGTATCGTTATTCGTTCCGCTTACATCGAAGATGGTATCGCACAAGTACAAGCAGGTGCAGGTGTGGTTTACGATTCTAACCCTCAAGCAGAAGCCGATGAAACTCGCGGTAAAGCACAAGCGGTTATTTCAGCAATCCAAACAGCGCACAAGGAGTAAAGAAGATGGCGAACTTAGTATTTGTAGACAACTTTGACTCCTTCACTTACAACTTGGTGGATCAATTTCGATCGCTTGGTCACCACGTCACCATTTATCGCAACCATATTGCCGCCGCTGTCATTGAAGAAGCCATTAGCAAATTAGAAAACCCAGTTGTTGTGTTATCACCGGGGCCGGGCGCACCTTCTGAAGCGGGATGCATGCCGGAATTAATCCAACGCCTGAAAGGTAAAGTACCAATGATAGGTATTTGCCTTGGTCATCAAGCCATCGTTGAGGCATATGGCGGTACGGTCGCTGGCGCGGGTGACATCGTTCATGGAAAGGTGTCCATGATGGCACATCGAAATCATGCAGCTTACCAAGGGCTGCCCTCTCCTATTGCGATTGCGAGATACCACTCTTTAGTCGCGACATCGGTACCAGAATCACTGGAAATCACCGCGGAAGTCGACGGGCTTGTCATGTCCGTGGTAAATGAAGAAGATAAAGTCATTGGTTTTCAGTTCCACCCTGAATCGATTATGACCACGCAAGGCGCAAACTTGTTAGCAAACACCATTCACTGGGCACTGGCGTAGTAAGAATAAAAACAAATTACGGATACTCAGCCTTGCCGTCTAAGTCAGGGCAAAATGAAGGAAGAATTTATGGAACACATTATAAACAAGCTCTACGACCAGCAATCTCTGACCAAGGATGAAAGTCAGCAACTTTTTGATGCGATCATCAAAGGCGAAATGGACCCTATTCTATTGGCTGCTGTCCTTACGGCTTTGAAAATCAAAGGCGAAACGCCTAACGAAATCGCAGGAGCCGCTTCAGCACTACTGGAAAATGCCAACCCTTTTCCACGCCCAGATTATGACTTCGCTGATATTGTCGGCACTGGCGGTGACGGCTCTAACACCATAAACATCTCAACAACAGCGGCGTTTGTTGCTGCCGCGTGCGGTGTAAAAGTCGCAAAACATGGTAACCGAGGTGTTTCCAGCAAATCGGGCTCGTCTGACTTGCTAGACTCTTTCGGTATCAATCTCGCTATGAGCGCTGAAGATACGCGTAAAGCGGTGGATGATTTAGGTGTCGCGTTCCTATTTGCGCCTCAATATCACGGTGGTGTGCGACACGCGATGCCTGTTCGCCAAACCATGAAAACGCGCACCATCTTCAATATTCTTGGTCCTCTGATCAACCCAGCTCGCCCAAACATAGAGTTAATGGGCGTATACGATGCCGCACTGGTTCGCCCTATCGCTGAAACGATGTTACAAATGGGCATGAAGCGTGCTGCTGTCGTCCATGGTAGTGGCTTAGATGAAGTGGCGATCCACGGTGATACATTAGTTGCCGAAATCAAAGACGGTAAGATTGAAGAATATACGCTGTCCCCTGCTGACTTCGGTGTTAATACAACACATCCATTGGAAGCCATTAAAGGCGGAGAGCCCGCTGAAAACCGAGCGATTATTACCGATATTTTAACGGGTAAAGGCACAGAAGCTCAACTGTCGGCGGTTGCAGTGAATGTCTCTTTACTACTGAAACTGTTTGGGAATGAAGATCTAAAAGCTAACACGCAAAAAGCTATTGATGCGATGAATTCTGGCAAAGCGTATGAACTCGTAAAACAATTGGCAGAGAGAGGCTAACCACAATGTCTGAACACATCACTAAGCACAACCGAGATATGGCGCAAGTGCTAGCAAAAATTGTTGATGACAAACACGTTTGGGTTGCCGAGCGTAAGAAATCTCAGCCTCTAGAAACATTTAAGTCTGCACTAGTACCTTCTGACAGAAGCTTTTACGATGCGCTATCTCAAGATAAGTCCGCGTTCATTTTAGAATGCAAAAAGGCGTCCCCTTCCAAAGGGCTCATTCGTGATGATTTCGATTTGGATTACATTGCCTCGGTTTACAACAACCATGCCAGCGCAATCTCTGTCTTAACGGATGAAAAATACTTTCAAGGTAACTTTGATTTCTTGCCTCAAGTAAAAAAGCAAGTTTCTCAGCCGGTATTGTGTAAAGACTTTATGATAGACGCCTATCAAGTCTACCTTGCTCGTCATTACCAAGCAGACGCCATTTTGCTGATGCTTTCTGTGCTGGACGACGACCAATACAAAGCGCTTGCAGAAGTCGCTGACAGCTTGAACCTCGGTATTCTGACTGAAGTCAGCAACGACGAAGAACTTGAAAGAGCCATTGCACTAAATGCGAAAGTGGTCGGCATCAACAACCGTAACTTGCGGGATTTATCTATCGATTTGAACCGAACAAAAGAGCTGGCACCTAAGTTACCAAAGGGGACGATTGTCATCTCTGAATCCGGTATTTATAACAACCAACAAGTCCGCGATCTTGCAAAATACGCTGACGGTTTCTTGATCGGTAGTTCACTCATGTCTGAAGACAATCTTGAACTTGCTGTTCGTCGAGTTTTACTGGGTGAAAACAAAGTCTGTGGGCTTACTCAAGCGGATGACGCTGCCAAGGTTTACCAATCTGGAGCGGTTTACGGCGGTCTGATCTTTGTTGAAAAATCGAAACGATACGTCGATGCAGACAAAGCTCGCCGAGTCATGAGCGGCGCACCGCTGCAATATGTGGGCGTTTTTCAAAATCATTCCGTACAAGAAGTCGCTTCTATTGCTAATGATTTGGGGCTTGCGGCTGTCCAGCTTCATGGCGACGAAGACCAAGCATTTGTAGATACATTGAAAACAGCTCTTCCTGAACAATGCCAAATCTGGAAGGCATACGGTGTGACCGATAAAGCGCCTCAGCTTTTAGAACAACACATTAATCGACACCTATTAGATTCCAAAGTTGGGAATCAGTCCGGCGGTACAGGAGTCACATTTGATTGGTCGCTCATTGGTGAAGAAAAGAACATCATGCTCGCTGGTGGGCTCTCGCCAGAAAACGTAAGAGACGCCGCGAATCTTGGTTGCCTTGGTTTGGATCTAAATTCTGGAGTAGAAAGTTCTCCGGGTCACAAAGATCAAACCAAGCTAACCGACGCATTTAAAGAAATTAGACACTACTGATCACAAACGAAAAGCTCGTTTAAAGTTAAGGAATTATCATGGCAAAACTTGATGCCTACTTTGGAGAATATGGTGGTCAGTATGTACCACAAATCTTGGTGCCAGCGCTTGAGCAATTAGAACAAGCGTTTATTGATGCCCAAGAAGATCCCGATTTTCATGCCGAGTTTATGGGCTTACTGCAAGAGTACGCCGGTCGCCCAACCGCTCTAACACTGACTCGTAATTTAACGAAAGGGACAAAAACAAAACTGTACCTTAAGCGCGAAGATTTGCTTCACGGCGGCGCGCACAAAACCAACCAGGTACTCGGTCAAGCATTACTTGCCAAGCGCATGGGTAAGAACGAAATCATTGCAGAAACGGGCGCAGGCCAGCACGGTGTGGCTACAGCATTGGCTTGTGCACTCCTCGGCTTGAAGTGCCGCGTGTACATGGGTGCAAAAGACGTAGAGCGTCAAAGCCCTAACGTATTCCGTATGAAGCTAATGGGTGCAGAAGTAATTCCTGTGCATTCAGGCAGCTCGACGCTTAAAGATGCGTGTAACGAAGCGCTGCGTGACTGGTCTGCATCTTATGAGACAGCGCATTACCTTTTAGGTACAGCAGCGGGACCTCACCCATTCCCGACCATTGTTCGTGAATTCCAACGCATGATTGGTGAAGAAACCAAAAATCAGATCCTTGCTAGAGAAGGTCGACTGCCAGACTCTGTCATTGCGTGTGTTGGCGGTGGTTCGAATGCCATTGGTATGTTTGCCGATTTCATTGAAGAAACCGATGTAGCACTTATTGGTGTAGAGCCAGCTGGTTTGGGTATTGATACTGACCAACATGGCGCGCCACTCAAACACGGTAAAACGGGCATCTTCTTTGGTATGAAAGCACCGTTAATGCAAGACAGCCACGGACAAGTGGAAGAGTCTTACTCTGTCTCGGCAGGTTTGGATTTCCCTTCAGTTGGACCTCAGCATGCGCATTTGAACGCGACAGGTCGAGCGGAGTACGTGGCGATAAGCGATGATGAAGCATTGGAAGCTTTCCAAACTCTCGCGCGAAACGAAGGTATTATTCCTGCTTTGGAGTCCTCTCATGCATTGGCTTATGCCCTGAAAATGGCACACGACAACCCAGAGAAAGAACAAATTCTGATTGTAAATTTATCCGGTCGTGGTGATAAAGATATTTTCACTGTTCACGATATTCTTGAGAAAAAAGGAGCGCTGTAATGGATCGTTATCAAGCTATGTTCGCCCGCTTGGCTGAAAAAAACCAAGGCGCATTTGTTCCTTTTGTCACCGTTGGCGATCCGAACCCAAAGCAATCTCTGAAAATCATGGAAACGCTGGTCGAAGCAGGTGCCGATGCCCTTGAATTGGGCTTCCCGTTCTCCGATCCGCTGGCGGATGGTCCAACGATTCAAGGAGCGAATATCCGCGCTTTGGATTCCGGAACCACACCCGATATTTGTTTTGAAAGCATTACGGCAATTCGCAAGCAGTACCCAGACTTGCCAATTGGTTTGTTAATGTACGCCAACTTGGTTTACGCCAACGGTATCGAAAGTTTCTACAAACGTTGCTCAGATGCTGGAATTGACTCTGTGCTGATCGCCGACGTACCAACAAATGAAAGCAAAGAGTTTGTAAAAGCGGCGCACAAATATGGCATTCATCCTATCTTTATTGCACCACCAACCGCATCAGATGAAACACTTCAGCAAGTGTCTGAATTGGGTGGTGGCTACACGTACTTGCTCTCGCGTGCGGGCGTAACAGGTGCAGAAACAAAAGCGAATATGCCTGTCGGCGACATGTTGAGCAAACTTTCTCAATTTAATGCGCCACCGGCACTACTAGGCTTTGGTATTTCCGAGCCAGCGCAAGTTAAAGAGGCGTTGGAATCAGGTGCGGCTGGGGCTATTTCGGGCTCTGCTGTCGTGAAAATCATAGAGACAAACGTAAGTGACGAATCAGCCATGCTAGCTGCGCTTGCAAACTTTGTTGAGCCAATGAAAGCAGCAACGCAAAAATAGTCAAACGAGCTCAAACCAATCCGCTCGGATCACACTGGCTATAACACTCTATGCATGAAACAAAAACGCAACATTTGTGCTAAATGTTGCGTTTATTTTACATAGCGTTTAATCATTTTTGTTTACCTGTCTCGAACTCGAATAAACAACCTCTCACATATTCTTAGCAAACGATTGCTTTGCATGTTTATTCAAAAACTCACAGAACACCTATTTTTTCTAACTTATTCACCTAGGTTATATTGATCGCATTTCCAATTCAGTGTAAAAAGCCAAGCAAGATTTTCATCTATTTTTGATCGTTAAGTTAGATGCAAAATCCATCATTGGCAATATATACAGCACAGAGGTTATGGAAGTGTTAAAAAATAAGGGTTTATTAAGCAATATCGGCGTTCAAGTCGTTATTGCTATGGTTCTAGGTACCGTTGTTGGCGCCTATATGGGAAGCTCTGCGTCATTGTTTGCGCCTTTAGGCTCAATCTTTATTGCGTTGATTAAAATGCTAGTGATCCCATTGGTTGCAGTCGCGCTAATTTCGGGTGCTGCTGGGTTAGGTGATAGCCATTCAGCAGGCAAAGTGGGTGTATTCACACTGGGCTTTTTTGCCGTTACCTCAGCACTGGCGGTGGCACTAGCATTGATAATGGGCTCCGTTTTTCAACCCGGCGTCGGCATTGATGTGTCTGGTGTCGAAAGCATGTTTTCAAACCAGTACGCCTCTAAAGGTGAGCTCCCTACTTTCTGGGCGACCATTATAGGCATGATCCCTACCAACGTTTTCCAATCTTTGAATGAAGCGAATATTCTTCAAATATTGGTCTTTTGCCTTTTCTTCGGGATCGCGGTTTCAAAATTAGAGAAAGAAAAACGCACACCACTTATCAATGGCGTAAATGCAATTGTTGATGCCATGGTATGGATGATCAACTGCGTTATGAAAATTGCACCAATTGGTGTATTTGGCTTAATGGCAGACGCAGTAGGTACTTTCGGGTTCAGTGCTCTAACTGTTGTGATTAAACTCTTCTTTGTATACGTTGCTGCCATTCTGATTTTTGGTTTTGTTGTATACCCAGCATTGGTTCATATCTTTACAAAAACCTCGGCAAAGAAATTTATCTCTGCAATGAAGAAGCCTCAAGCCGTCGCGCTTTCTACAGCTTCTTCAATGGCTACGTTACCGGTAACGCTAGATACTGTAGAGCACGAGCTTAAGGTGCGAAACTCCACGGCTTCATTCGCTTTACCGCTAGGTGCAACCATCAACATGAGCGGTAACGCCATATACTACGGTCTTGTGGCCATTTTCTTTGCACAGTTGTTCAATGTGGATCTAAGTCTTGCTTCGTACGCTGCAATCATCGTAACGGCAACGTTGGGTGCAGTAGGTCAAGCTGGCGTACCTGGTCCGTCTTTCCTTGTTGTTGCGGTTCTATTGGCTGCCGGTATCCCTATTGAAGGCTTACCACTGCTGTTTGCCCTAGACCGTATCTTTGACATGATTCGTACAGCTCTGAACATTACAGGTGATGCTGCATGTGCGGTTATCGTGGATTCGCTTATCGACGAAGGCGAGACTAACGCTCAACATAAAGTGCAAGACGCCTAAATAAACTTGAACTTTAGTAATAGCTAATTAAAAGAAACAAGAAGGAAGCCGATTGGCTTCCTTCTTCTTAATTTTTGTTGTGTCCGCGTATTGTTTACTTCTTCATTCGCTTTTCGATTTCTCTTTTTTCCCAGTCATCACCGAAAAAATTAAGTAATTCAAAGGCACGAACTCCCTGCGATACAATGCCGATTCCCCAACCAAACGCTACCCACCAGGCCCACATGTATTCGGGGCTTGTCACTAGGTTTACGATAAATAAAAACCCAACAGTGACAACGTAAGATAGCAAGCTGGAATAAAACTTTTTCAAGCGTTTCACTTTTCTTGTTACTTGTACTTCTTCTGTATTGATACCTTCGTTTGTGACTGTTTCTACGTTTGTCATGGGTGTCTCCTGCTGTAAAGTTTTAATGTCTACTTCAAACACCGCTGCTAACGACTTAAGGGATTCCAGTCCGGGCTTGCTCCCCTGCTCTATTCTTTGGATGGTTCTAACACTCAACCCACTCATTTGAGACAGTTGTTCTTGCGACCACCCTCGATCATTTCTTAGAGCTTTCAAATTCATAGCAGCGCCTTGTTGATGTGACTAACTTTACCCAAATTTAGACCTGACATTGAACGACACCTTAGCGACAAACACATGACAGCCTTTATTTTTCAATTAGTTAGACTAAATCAAACAGATAATAAATCAAGCATCTGTTTACAAAACTTAGAAGAAAAAGGCGATACAAAAAAGTACAGACACATCCTTTTTAGGGTCACAATTAGGATACTTTTATTCTATCGTTTTTTATTCTGCTTTTTTCAATATGGCTTGTAAGTGTTTAGCGATAAGGGGGATATTTTGCCAAAGCACAAAATGCCCTTCATTTTGTGCCCAAAAGAGTTTTGACGTTTTTGACGGAAGTTTACTTATTGCAAAGGATGAGTTACCTGGGTCGGCAATGTCATCTTCTTTACCGTGCACAATATGAATTGGCATTGTGAGAGGTTCCCAATTCTGGCTGGCAAGTTTTTTTAGTTCATCAGACAACGACATCATTTCAATATTAGATTGGTTCCACTCATCAGGAAGCAACCATTTCGCCAGTACGGTATCTGCAATGTAGTTGTACCATTTTGGGTGCTCTAACTCTGGGTCAAATGCAGGGGCGACCAATACCATCCCGTGCACTTTTTCTGGTGCGATTAGTGCCAGCTGCAACGCAATCGGGCCACCGAGTGAATGACCAACGAGTATATTCGCTTTCTCGTTTGATAAGTAAGGGAGAATGGCTTGGGCTTGACGTCGAATAGAAGTTTCTGGTTCAGGGTTCGATGCGCCAAAACCCAACCTATCGATAGCCACTAAATCGGCTATGGATTGCAAATCAGGGAGATCTAAATACCCTAAATACCCTTCTTTGGAGCCAGGGGAGCCGTGTATAAACAAAATTTGAGCATTGGAGTCGGCATTAAGACGCTCAGTCACGCCTAATGTATTTGGAATGGGATTAGGTACATCTGCTGTACGAAGCTGGGCAAACACAACTGCAGTGACAAACACAATGCTGAAAACACTGCCCCAGATTTTCATTCTCTTCTTCACTTAACCCACCAGCCGCCTTACTTATCATTGCCCTAACAGAATAGGACCAATACAAGCAGCGCATCAATATTTCACGCTGTAAGATTTTATACCCAAGTGATCTCTAGGGTCTGCTGGCCTTTCGTGGTTAAATTTTGTTCGAGTTCTATGCCATTTAATCGCGGCGCAAGGTGTGTAGCCTAGTCATTCTAAGCAAATACCTTGCAACAAAGAGTAAAAGGCATAGAAGCGAACCCTTCGGGCAGCATTTGTGGCTTATTTCTACTGCGTTATCGCTCATTGATGTAGAGCGACTACACCGAATGAGCGTTGCCTTGTATAAATCACCCACAAATTGCTGCAAAAATCATCTCGAAAGGTCAACAGACCCTAGACACTTGGGTATATTTTGCTACTGGATATAAAAGAACGCTGAAAA
The DNA here is from genome assembly GCF_019977755.1 of Vibrio penaeicida. Taxonomy (NCBI): domain Bacteria; kingdom Pseudomonadati; phylum Pseudomonadota; class Gammaproteobacteria; order Vibrionales; family Vibrionaceae; genus Vibrio; species Vibrio penaeicida. The sequence goes on from NZ_AP025144.1 coordinate 2,313,866, forward strand.
CCTAAGTTTATTTCAGCCCATCAAGCTTAAAAAGATCTAGCCCGTGATTTATAGGCTTTTCACCCAATTCTTCCGCCATTCTGGTGCGTCGTAATCATCGGGCCAATATTCTGTTTGCTTGGTGATTTTTCCGTTGAACACGGTGTGGAACGTCACCGCTTTTGCCACTTCTTTTCCATCCGTCACTGTCACATCACTCACCACTTGCGTTCCATCTTCTATCAAGGTGTTAATGGTAAACGACCATTTGCCATTAGATGGGTACTCAGAATTGATAGATGCAAAGTTCTCACGTCCAGAAATCAGCTCGTTAGATTGCGGCCAAGCACATTCAAAGTCTTCACTTAGCCATTGCTGCGCGACGGCATGGAAATCGTTTCCTGCCATTGCGTTCCAATAATTTGCGACAACTTGCTTGGGTGTGAGGTATGAAGTTTTTTTCACGTAGTATTCCTTTCATCGTTAATTGGGAATGCTCTACCGCCCACAGGCAAACAGGTTGTTATTTTTGTACGACGGTTCCCTGTTTTTGCCCTGTCTGAAATATGAGAAAGGCAGCACTGCAAATAGTGCCACCAAATATCCATAAATTAGACAAAAACGAATCAAATTCGTAATGTTCGTGAGTCATGAAAGCGGAGTGCAATATGCCATGAATAACGATGAATGTTGCTATGGCAGTTTGTACTTTTTCGATCTTACTCAGAAAATAAGTGGGCAACATAAACATCATAATGAGAAAGAGAGGGATATGAGCAAGAACAAACAAGGTTTGTGCATATTCCTCCGGTATCCACACTGTGAGTGGTAAAACCAACCAAGCGTGATGCACCATGGCGTCAATTTCATGTGCCACAAAACAAAATATTCCTATAAAAAAGAGTGTGTTCTTCATTCTTACTTAACTATCAGATTAAATCCAACGACGTACCCTAGCTTGATATTCAGGGAATGCCTGTGGGAAAAGTTCTGCTAAGAACGCTTCTTCAGGCTTAATTTGGAAACGAGTGATGTAGCCTACAAACCCAATACAAAATGAGAATGCCAGCCAATTATTTAAATAGAATCCAATGCCTGTTAGCACCAGTAGCATACCGAGATACATTGGGTTACGCGTAAATTTATACACACCAGAAGTCACCAGTGCCGTTGTTTTATCCGTCAATGTTGGATGGAAAGTAGTACGAGCCACTCGAAAAGACACCAGCCCTAGTATGGCGATAGCTATACCTGAAAGTACAAGCAGTAATGCAAAGAACATGAAAACAAATGAGTCACTTATTGGAAACGTAGGCAAGAACCACATGCCCAATCCGCAAATGGCTGCGACTATCGGAGGAGGTAACTTCAGTTCTAGCGACTGCATCGATTTCCTTATATTATTTTCGGATTAGCTCAAACCTACCGCAATCAATGATTGTTGAAAAGACTTTACTCAGTAACAAAATGAGTTTTGTGCAATTTCGCATAACAATTGTGATATTTTGAATAAATCACGTTACAGGCATTGAAACGGTAAGAAATGCCTTAGTTACCTCGTAGATAACGGATTTAGAATGTGAAAAATATTGATATCGCTTTCTTACACACCTCTCTTGTCCACATTGACACTTTTAACACGTTAATCCGGAAGCACGCTCCCAATTTAAAAACAACGTATTCTGTTCGTGAGGATATTCTCAAAGAAGCAACAGTAAACGGTGTGAACGCTAATGTAGCCAAATCAACCGAAGAAGAAATTCGAAAACTTGCCGCACAATCTAAACTGACCATCTGTACGTGCTCGACACTGGGTGGGGTCGTTGAAAAGGTCGCTCTCCTCCATGATTTAAACGCCATTCGAATTGATCGAGCCATGGCAGACGCTGCAATCAAATACGACAATGTCCTTGTTCTTGCAGCATTGGAAAGCACATTATTACCGACTGAAGAGTTAATGAATCAGTCCTGTTGTAACACTCTAGCAATGCCGAATATAGAGTATCAACTGATTCCAAATGCGTGGGAATGTTTTATGAAGGGGGATTCCGAAGGCTACTTCGCCCTTATTGCACGTGATCTATTAGCGAAAGAAGACCAATTCGACGCCATCGTGTTGGCGCAAGCTTCTATGGCTGGCGCGCTTTCAACAAAACCCTATTCCATTCCTGTGTTAAGTAGCCCTGAATTGGGAATCGTAACCGCGATTCAAGACTACTTTAGCTAGGGTCTGTTAACAGCGAGAGTTTACAGACTTGATACTGGCTTAGTACGCCATTACACCAAGCACAAATAGTGCTATTAAACTCACCGCGGTTCCCGCAAAGACAACGCTCCGCGCAACTTTCCAGTTAATGTAATAACAAATCATATGCGCTACTCGCGATGCAAAATACACCCACGCGAACAAGTTTACCCAATACGGCGTTGCTGAGGATAAAACTGCAAAGATCGTAACAAGAATAAAGATGGCGACGCTTTCGTTTGAGTTCAGAAATGCGCGATTGACTCGAAACAGTAAGTTATCGTGGTCTGATGTAATGGCATGACCGGGTTTGTGCTTTTTGACGATACCTATAATATCGGCGACTAAGAGTTGTAGAAATATGAGTGCGCCTGTCAATCCGAAAACCAACACTACGGATTGGTACTCAGCTATAAATGACATATGAATCTTCCTTGATATAAAATGAGTCGCTCTACCTTACTAAAGCTTCCTCAAAATACCAGTTAAACCTTCTAATTCGCGTGTAAAGTTGATGAATCAAAAACAACAAAGCGAAAAGTCGCTAAAATTTCCCCAAATTAGCGCACAAAAAAGCCATCGCGGTGGCGATGGCTTAATACGAAACAGTTTTTAAAAGAATACCCAGTATTACTGATTAAGGCCTTCTTGGTATTCCTCATAACTCGTTCGAGAATCATCCATACAACGTTCGTACTCTAGTTTATCTGCAATACTCTGACACTGATTCTGCTGCGAAGATCTTGTACCGTAGTAACCTTGTGGTCCAGTACAGCCAGCAAGTACAAATGCTGCAGTAAAGAGCGAGATTGTTGTTAAGAGCGAAGTTGTCGCTGTTTTCATTATGAGTTCCCTATTCTGTTCCAGTCCGGGATTTTAGACCGTTTCCGTAATCTTTGGTTCGTTATCTTTTACAAAACTGTACACGCGGAATGTGTAGGCTGTGATCAAAACCAAGAGAACAGAACTTATTGCTCCTACAAAGAAGTCGACAACCATATTATCGATTTCTAACACGCTCAATAGAATTGAAATGAAATAAGTTGGCATGGCCTGAAGTAACGCCACCAATAAGTAGCCGCCCAAAATTGGCCATTGATGCTCTTTCGTCGCCGCCCAGCTTGATGATAATGCTTGGGTATACGTTTTTTTCTCTAATACACAGTAAAACTCAGCCAAGCAGAATCGACCAATTAAGTAGATACCGGGGATGATCAATAGCATCATGCCGAACAAAATAGCTATGCCCATTAAAATATACATAACGAGAAGCCTAACAAAAGCTTGGCTACCAAAATTATAACATTGAGAAGTGGTTAGCGTGGCACCGTCATAACGCGATTGGAACAATACAACCAAAGCCGCTTGGTAAAGGGGAAGGAGTACAAAAGGAATAAGACTTATCATGATTCCCTGAGCGTTGGACATATCTTCAAAGTCCACAGGATTCAAAGCGTAAAACAAATCCACAATCGCGATCACAGGTATCATGATCAAAAAAACACCTTGAATATGGCGTGCGTAGTAATTCCAAGATTCTTGAATGATCTTAAAGATGTCCATCGTATTCCCTAGCAAGTTAGCCTTGCCCAAAGCCTGTTATATAAATGCAGCCTAAAAATATAGTGTTTAAGGCAATCTTTCAAACATTTGTCGGCGATAACGCTTAGCAATCTCAAGATCTTAGCGTCTTGTAACCTCTCGTTACAAGATCCTGTGTATTTACTGGTGGAATGGACGTATCGGAAAATAAAAAAGCCCCGAGACAGGGGCAAAATACATAGTATGGCGTCAGCTGGAGCAACTCTACTGAATTACAGTTCTAGAGTTTCCGCGACTGACTAAGGAAGTAATGGATCAGGAGTTTTCGCCAACCGAATCTTCTGCTTTGCTTGCCGTTCGAACCGCGACGTAACAGATGACCACCATAAGTAGGGGAATGGCCGCTGCCGTCACTTCAACCCAAACGTAACCCATGAAACTTTTCGCTAAAATCAAATGACCAAATACAAGCATTAGTGCACATACAATAGCAACGATAATCAATTTAACCTCTTGTGAGGCAGAATGTTTTTCCATGGTTCGACTCCTCGGTTGGACTTACTGATTTATGCCATAGATACACCAATGTTAGGTAGAACAGATCTTGCAAAAAGAAACCGAACAGTTGAGAAAGAAAACGCCTCCGAAGAGGCGTTGCAGAAACATTGTTATTGAATTAACGCCAAACACCCCATTTGCCTGTGGTGCCGGGTTCTTCGCCTTTTGTCCACCATTGCGCAGTCCAACTACGACCAGCATGGGATACAACCGCGCCTTTTTCATAGGCTTTGGTAGCGACCCACGCATCATTTGCTGGAGGAGTTGGCGGCGTTGGATCTACCGCTTTAATGAGTGAGAGTTGATAAGAAGGCTCTGCATTAGGGGCATGAACTTTGTTCGCCAAAACATTGGAACTGTCATACATGTAATGGTTCATCTCGGAATGCCAGATACCAATAAACCACTTCCCTTTGTTTTGATCATTAATTTGAGCTGCAATCAAACCAGCCCAGTTCGATTGATTATTTGCTGTGATGGGCAATTGAATATCGTGAATCTCTTGACCGGTAGGACTAAATGTACGGAACCGTGCGGTATCCCCTACTTCTACAGGACCAAAATCAGGTGCTACAAAATAGCCAAGCTCAGTTAGGTTTCTCGTTGGAGGCGTTGGATCAACTGGGCCTGGATCTGGGTTAGTACCACCGCCATTCAAACGGATATCACTACAGTTGTAAAAGCCCTCACCGCCTGGGTCTTTACGTTGCCAGCGTGTGTAAAGTACGGCATCGCCAGTTCTTCCTTCTGGAATTTTCACTGTGAGTCGATACCTTCTATCGGGTCCGAGCACAACGTTATCGTTCCTGACCAGCATATCAAGATCAGACCAAGTTAACGGCGCATCCCCAGTGTATGAAGCGTTGGATAGATAGACCTGCCAATACGATGGATCATGAGGTGTGTCGGCATAAAAGACCAGTTCAAACTCATTGTTCGCGTCAAGTTGGACAGACGTTTTTTGCCAATGCGGTGACGCCACATCTAGGCCAGCTTTCGAGTTTGCACCTGCCGAACATAAGCTACCATCTTGGATTACCGCTTTGACATGTGCCATGTCTCCGTAATTGGCAACATTCGCAGCAATTTCGTTTCTTTGTACGAAAGGAAAGGCACCCGAAACATCGAATGCCGCCTGACACGCTTGGTTAGGAATCGCATCAACCCAAAAACCACCATCTAAATAACATGTGTTTTGTCTCGCACTCGGGAACTCAACCCACCCATGCGCGTTGGCAAGGTTAGGCACCAAAACCTGCGATAATCCTGCCAGTGCGACAGAACAAATAGCCAGTTTATTCATTATTTCTCTCCGTTTAATTTTCCTGAACATGCTCGCTTTGGCGTAAATATCTACGCGAAGTGATCAGCGAGCAATTTCAGATTAACAAAGCGAAAATAGGTCGGAGTTGAATGTAAGTTTATAAATGAAAAGGATTTGTTAAAACGATAAAGTGATTCCATAATCAATCGAACTCATTGCAACCATTTCGGTTGTTTTGCGCTTGAATTCAAAGTGACTTTATCTGTTTTCACGCAGCATATCTGAAAGGATCGAGGAGAGGGTTTTTATTGCATCCCGTGTTGTCTCGTCCCAGTCGAAAGAGCAGTTCAAACGAATATGATGACAAAAGTGTTGGTCAGAGCTAAAAAGGGTTCCGGGAGCTATTCCAATTTTTTGTTGAAGTGCTTTTAAGTAGACTTCTTGCGCCTTTACTCTTGCAGGCAATTCTAGCCATATGAAGTACCCTCCTTTGGGTTCCGTTACTTTAATCTCACTTGGTAACCAATCTTTCAACCCTTTTAAAAAGGCGTTTTGTCGTTGTTGCAGGGTTCTTCTTAGCTTTCTTAAATGCGTGTCATACCCGCCCGATTGAAGATACTCAGCAATACCCATTTGAGTAGGAATGCTAGCCGAAAGGGTCGACATCAACTGCGCCCGTTGCAGATCCTTTGCGTACTGACGATTGGCTACCCATCCAACCCGATAGCCAGGCGCTAAACATTTGGAAAAAGAGCCGCAATGCAGGACTCGATGTTCAGAATCAAAATGTTTGGCAGGCAAAGGTTTGGTTTGATCAAAATACAATTCGGAATACACATCGTCTTCAATGAGAGGAACATCATGCATCGCCAGCATACCGATTAACTGGCGCTTTTTCTCTGGAGGCAACGAATGTCCAATCGGATTCTGAAAAGAAGTCATAAACCAACAGGCTTTGATTGGTAACGTAGACAGCGCTTCTTCAAACAATTCCAAGTTAATGCCAAACTTCGGGCAACTGGGGATCTCGACAACTTTCAATTGTAGCCGTTCAATAGCTTGCAGCGCGCCATAAAAAGTAGGCGATTCAACCGCAACTAAATCTCCGGGTTTCGTCAGAACTTGTAAACTTAAGTTCAGCGCTTCCATCGCTCCGGATGTCACCACAATATCGTCCGGTACGACATGAATGCCTTCAAGGTTATATCGCTGCGCAATACAGCGCCTCAGTGCATCGTTCCCTGGTGGTAAATTAGTGACTGTAGACTGAGGGAGCATCTTTCGCCCACTGCTCGCTAGGTTTCTCGTGAGCACTTGAAATGGAAACAATTCTGGGTCCGGAAACGCACTACTTAACGGAACAATGTCGTTATCACGTGTTTGTTGAATAACATCAAACAATAAATCGTTAATGTTCACGTTGTCTGATTGGTTTACAGATTCTCGTGTGCTAGGAAGAATGGGTTCAGGTTTGCTTAGTGAGATTTTTCTTGATGAGACATAATATCCAGACTGTGGTCGAGCCGTAACCCACCCTTGGCTTTCCAACAGCTGATACGATTGCATAACAGTAGAGATACTAAAACCAGATGTTTTGCATGTCGCCCGTACTGATGGCAACTTGTCTCCTGCTCGCCAAACACCACTTTCTATCTGCGTTTTTATCTCTTGTGCTAACTGCTCGTATCTCGTCATTCTGTTGGGGCTTCTTTGGACCTGTCGTATCGAGCTCGAATAGTAGTCTCTCTTATTCGAATTTCCATCAAAACACTGATGTTCTATTTTCTATTTGTGAAGAAACGCACCGATTAGCCATATATGTATCTCATACTAAGAAATGGGGCTGGATAAACGCACCGTCTGCAAGATAGTGCTTCTGTAACGTAGCTAGTTGGGTATATAGTCAACTAGAAAACTTTCGTATAACGTTCACAAGACGGTTCTGGCTCAGTTTCTAGTTGTTTTAACGAATAAGTTTTTAACAAATAAGTGTTTTCGAAGAATAAAGTGGTTTCAAAGAAATGGAATTCAGGCATCAACATATAAACGTATCTAATTTCAATCGTGTATTCGTCATTGGCGATATTCACGGAAAACTAGGGCATTTAAAACACACATTACAAGATATTGATTTTAATCCTGATACCGATTTACTTATCTCGGTTGGCGACCTGATTGATCGAGGTCCACAATCGGCTGAAACTTTACGTTTTTACTCAGAAAACGACTGGTTCCTCTCTATTATTGGAAACCACGAACTGATGATGTCCAATGCGATGTCGGTTTGGGAGTTAGAAAATAAGAATAAAGATCAGAGAAGGCTGTTGGAGCTCTGGTGTAAAAACGGCGGTGATTGGGCACTAGAAGAATCGGTTGATACCTTAAGAAGCTTACAGGCAATTGTCGAAGATATGCCCAGCGCCATCACTTGTGACCTCCCCGATGGAAGAAAAGTCGGCATAAGCCACGCTCAACCTCACAGCCTCGATTGGACAGAAATGCAGAACTGGCAAGGCAATATGCTAGAAAACCCTAGGTGGATTTGGGGAAGAACGCGTATAAAAGGTGAACCATCGGATCCCGTTACGAATGTAGACTTCACCATTCATGGGCACACAAGAAGTGACAAAGTTGTCCGCATTGCAAACAGCTACTTTATTGATACAGCATCGCGAAATGACTACGCCGGAGAGTTCACAATGATCGAAATACTCTCTGGTGAATTTTTCTCTGGTATCACTTTGGAAGAGTGGGAAGGATTGTAGATCAACTTACTTGATATTTAACTCATTTTTCATACTGTTCAATTTGTGTTCTTGGCATAAGCTTAATTTAAGTTGACCTAAAGGAAGCAACGCTAAAGGAATGAAGAATGAAATTAAAATATCTACTTGTGACGCTGGCTTGTACCCTATCTTTTCAGATTGCCGCTAAGCCTAGTGTTAACGATATGCAGCAATGCCAAGCTCTCATTGATTTTATTGAACAAAAGCTCAGCAACCCACCAGCAAAATACAAATCCGATCTTGTAGATACTGCCAAACTGGGGCTGGGTAAATACGACGATTACATTCAAAGTGACATTGTCACACCTGGGTTGATCGAGTTTAATGGGGGTGACAAAGCAAAAGCCGCTGAAATGCAGAAACAAGTGGATGCGTTTAAGTCTTCCTTAACGAAAGCTTTAAACCAAAGATACTCTCAACCAGGGTTGTTTATGGATCAAGTCGTGGCATTAAATGAATGCACGAAAAAAGCCGTTCCTTCGGGTGAAGCATTAGACGATCTAAAACGTTCAATGGAATCATTAATCGCCTTGGTACAAAGCTAGAGCCCTCAATAATGCCAAGCATTTATTGCATTATGATGCCTCTAATAAAAAGGGGCGTCATAAAATTTGAATGGTCGCGTTGTCAATAAAATCCCAATCCAATTCCGCCCCCAACCCTGCCGTTTCTGGGAGGTTGGCGTAACCCTTTTCTATAGGTAGCGCCTGTTTCAAACCAAATGAAAAAGTGTCCGTCGGATACAAGAGTTCAACATACGTCGTGTTGCTGATTGCTGCCGCCACATGCATATTCACTAACTCCAATGGATGGAAAATTGTGGTGTGCAGTTCGCAATTCAAATGGAAAGATTCCGCTAAGTTTGCCGTTTTAAGGACTCCGGTAATACCGCCGGACCAAGATACATCTGCTCTAACTGCATCATAAACACCAGCCGACAGTGCTTCCGCAACGGAATAAGGATGATGCGGCAACACCTCTGCACCCACGATTGGAATAGACACCTTCGACTTCAGCTTTTTAAGTGCGGTAAATGACTCATCGGGCAAAGGCTCTTCCAACCACGCATAGTTCAACGCTTCCAACCCTTTAGCAAACTCCACCGCCTCTAAAAGTGAATATGACGCAACCGGATCGGACATAAGTGTGAAATCTTCACCAACCGCTTCCCGAACCGCTTGGTGAATATCCAAATCTTCACGCATGTTATTACCCGGTGGGTGAATTTTGTATGCATGATACCCAGCATTTTTTACTGCTAGCGCTTCTTTCTTATAATCTTCCAATGTTGGAAGCACCAGCGATGAGGTATAAACAGGTACGCGCTGCCTTGAACCTCCTATATAGCGCCATAAAGGCTGCCCTGCATGCTGAGCGCCTAATAGCCATAAACAACAATCAAAGGGACCATAACTGTACATAGGCAAATGATGCCACCATCGATTAAGTGTCCGGTATTCCTGCCATAGCTTTTCTCGGTCGAGTGCATTTTTGCCAATTAGAAGTGTTGGCATGCTAGACGCTGCTAGATGACCCGCCCCTAATGCTGACTTTCCTGCAAAACCAAACATGGATGCACTCAATCCACATTCAGTTGTGAGTGTCACCACAAGAAAGTTCAACGCCTCTGATTTACCCGCTTTTTTTAACGCGTGCGCGTTCATAGCTGTGTCTGTTTGACAGCAGCGTATTTCGACCTGTTTGATTATCATGATTGTTACCGTGATAGGTTAGGGGGCTGTTATCCCGAAATAACGCTATTTATAAGTAATTAAGCACTCAGCATGCCCCAACGCCTCAGACTTGGTTTGCTGACCTTGAGCAACAGAAACAACGAGGTCGGTAATTTCATTGGCTACAGAATCCAGCTCGACACCTTCCAGCACTTTTCCGGCATTCACATCCATATCATTGGACATGCGGCTGTATGTTTCTGGGTTTGCACATATTTTAATGACAGGAGAAATCGCGCTTCCCACTACTGAGCCTCGCCCAGTCGTAAACAACACCATATGAGCCCCACAGGCGATCAATTCTGTGATTTCTGCATTATCAGCGATGTTAGGAAAGCCGAACCGTACTTCGCCATCGGGAACAACATCCAGCAACCAAAGCCCTTTTTGAGTAGGTAATTCCGCGGGCTTGATTATGCCTTCAATCGGGCGTGTACCACTCTTGGAATACGCCCCTAAAGACTTTTCTTCAATAGTGGATAGACCGCCATCTGCATTGCCCGGCGCAAAGCTCGCAAAACCAAGAGTGCTGTAATAGCGAGCCGCCTTATCGACCGACTCTACCAGCGCTTTTGAAATCTCAGGAGTCGAGCCACGCTCACTCATATGCGTTTCACAACCTATCAGTTCACCTGTTTCTTCAAAAATACAGGTTGCCCCCATATCCACTAACGTGTCGAAGCTTAGACCTACAGCCGGATTCGCTGTTATCCCTGACGTGCCGTCAGAGCCACCACAGATAGTTGCAACGGAAAGCTCGCTGATGTCCATGTCCACTTTGGTTTCAGACGCCAATATGTCCATCACGCCCGTGACCCACTCTATCCCTAAATCAATGGCGTTTTGCGTGCCACCCACTTCTTGAATGCTGATGGTACGTGAGGGTCTGCCACTGGCTTTGACCAGTTTATCCAGCTTCTCTCGGTTCATGCTTTCGCACCCAAGAGAAACAAATAAGACCGCACCAACATTTGGATGAGTTGCCAGCCCAGACAATACACGCTCTGCATGAGAATTGGGGTAACACCCCGGAAAGCCGACTTCATGCACGATACCCGGCGCGATTCCTTCAAAGTGGCGAACAATTTTGCTCACCACAAAATGGCTACACTCCACCAAATACGCCACCATTATTTGATTGCGAATCCCTTTTCGCCCATCACTTCTTAAATAGCCTTGCAAATGGACTTCACGGTTATATATGGCATCACTCATGAACATGCCCTCCTCTTTGATGCGATGGGATATATTGACTATGAAGGTTATGAGTGTGAATCAACTCCCCCGCATCTACATCGGCACTACACCGCCCAATTGGCACACCGTACTTGATGATCAATGTGCCTTTTTTGAGTGCCATTCGTGCAACCTTAAACCCTACAGGCGTCGGCTGTTTAACCTCAATAGCCAGCTCGGATCCTTCCCTCGTTACCACTTCTTGCTGGCGTAACTCCCGACAAGCAATTAACACATTGTCGTCCTCTTTAAGCAAAATCACCGATGCCATTAGAATTTACCGTATTGCAAATAGGCTTCCTGTGCATCCATTCCATCAAGAATTGCGCTGCGCACTTTGTTCTCAACTTTAGTGGATGCATAAGCGGCTTCGGCCACTGATTTAGCAATGGATTTAGGAATGATAATGGCACCATCGTCGTCAGCGAGTAGGTAGTCGCCAGGAGATATCGAAACCTCTCCGATTTGGATTGGCACATCAAACCCAACAGGTTTCCAGTACCCGACAACATCTTCCGGTGTATAGAATCGGTGCCACAACTGGAAACCAATTTTTCGAATAAACCCAGTATCTCTTGCCCCGCCATCCACCAAGCAACCAAGCACACCTTTATGTTGCAGTGTTTCTGCCGAAAGCTCCCCCATGTGGGCAACTTTGTTATCGTTTGGCTGACACACCCAAATATGCCCGGGTTTTGCTTTGGAAAGTAACCCCGTCCATTCCAGCAAACTCTGATGACCATCCATAGATTGATCAACTTCACCCAGAATGGTGAACACGGGTCCGGCTAAGACTTGATCCGTAATAAGAGGGCGCAATTCGCGAGGCAAAACGTAGTTCGTCATGCCCTCTCCTCGCATCACATCATTAACCACGCCGGTATAGCAGTGTTGGAGCAACTCTGTAATTTCATCTTGTTCATTGGTATGGCTTGTCATGATTACTCTCCCTGGGGGCTCTCAGCTAAAAGGGACTGCTCGGTTCCTTTGTCAAAGAGGTGAATTCGATCTAACCCGATAGCAAATTCCAAACGCTCTCCGTTTCTCACATCCCTCGGGCTTAACATTTTCGATTGAACTTCTTTCTGCCCTATTTGCACGAACAAAATAGTCTCTGTGCCTTGCGGTTCAGAAATGATCACGCTTTCATGAAATGGCGTACTTTGTGCGCCGCTTTCCATACCATGCCCTACTGGGTAGAGATCATCCGGTCGGATACCAACCACAATTTTTTGCTCGTGCTGGACTTTTCCTAGGAAGCGCTCCGGTAACTCTATTTCGTGAGCGCCTTCCAAGTGCAGTATCCATTTCCCGTTTTGCTCGTAAGCAATAGCATCGATCATGTTCATAGGGGGGCTTCCTATAAAAGACGCCACAAACATGTTCGTTGGCGCATGGAAGATCTCCATGGGGGAGCCGACCTGCTCTATGTAGCCATCTCGCATCACCACCACGCGGTCGGCCAGTGTCATGGCTTCAACCTGATCGTGAGTCACGTACACCACCGTCGTTTTAACCGTTTGGTGGAGTTTTTTAATCTCGGTACGCATCTGCACGCGTAGCTTTGCATCTAGGTTGGACAGGGGTTCGTCGAACAAAAATACGTCCGGAGTGCGCACAATGGCTCGCCCCATCGCTACCCGTTGACGCTGCCCACCAGAAAGCTCGGCAGGCATCCTATCCATCAAACTGTCTAGCCCTAGAATTTGGGCCGCGTTTTGTACTCGTTTTTCGATTTCAGATTCTTCTATATTGGAAATTTTCAATCCAAAACCTAAGTTCTCTTCCACCGTCATATGTGGATATAGTGCGTAGCTCTGGAACACCATGGAGATGTTTCTGTCTCTGGGCGGCAAATCATTTACCACTCTATCGCCAATCACTACCTCGCCACTGGTGATGCCTTCTAACCCTGCGATGATTCTTAGGGTGGTCGACTTTCCGCAGCCAGACGGACCAACCAAAACCACGAATTCATTGTGTTTGATATCCAAATCGACACCATGAACTACTTCAGTTTTGCCGTATCTTTTTACTACCTTGTTCAGCTTTACGTCAGCCATAGATGTTTATCCTTTTACACCACCAAATGTCAGCCCTGAAATCAGGTGCTTTTGAACTAAAAACGTAAGAATAAGTGCCGGAATAATGATGATTACCGCCATGGCACACATGCCTGCCCAGTCAATCGTAAATTGAGCGGTAAAATCCATTAACCCTACGGGCAACGTCTTACTGTCTGTGGAACGGGTAAGCTGACTCGCCAACGCATATTCGTTCCAAGAGGTAAGGAAGGCGAAAATACCCGCCGATGCCAAACCCGATTTTGCTAAAGGAAATTCAATTTTCCAAAACGCTTGCCAACGTGTACAACCATCGACTTGCGCGGCTTCGGATAAGTCCTTAGGTATCTGCCTGAAAAATCCATCAATCAGCCAGATCGTGAAAGGCACATTCAATGCGACATACACCAAAATCACCCCAAATTGTGTGTCTATCCAGCCGAGCTTACTCCACAGAATGAACACTGGTAGGCTTAGGGCGATACCAGGGATGGTTCGCGAGAGCATTAAGCCCAAAAACAGAGCGTCTTTCCCTTTAAAACGATACCGAGCAAAAGCGTACCCACCAGCAATACCAATCAAAATGGCTATAACCGTGCTGGTTACTGCGATAATCAGCGAGTTCATAAAATAACTGCCAACCGGAATCGCGATTTGGTCTACCCCAGCGCCAAGTATCGACATGAAGTTGGATAGCCCGAATTCTTGCGGAATCCAAACCGGAGGCTTGGCTAAGATCTCTCCATTCGGTCGAAAAGCCGAAAACATCACCCAGACACCAGGGATACACATCAAGGAAATCAGTATGAATACCCCAACTCGAACCGCCAGTTTCTGAAGCGTGACACGTGTTGATGCCAAGATCATTGTGCACCTCCCATGAAGCGACGAGCCGCCATTAATTTACGAAAGAAATAGAAGGTAAAAGCGATAGAAAGCAGAATCGATACATACGCCATAGCATTGGCTTGCCCCATTTTGGCGTTGTCGTAACCGACTCGCGCAATCAACGTCCACAATAGCTCGGTTCGCCCTGCGGGACCGCCTCCTGTCATCACGTCGACAATATCGAACGCTCGCGCCACATCCAGTGAGCGAATCGTCATCGCAATAAAAATAAAGGGCATTAAAAACGGTAAAGTAATGTGTCTAAACACCTGAATGGGTGAACATCCATCCACTTTCGCGGCTTCAATTGGGTCTTGTGGCATCGCATATAGCCCTGCCAGTAATAAGATGGCAAAGACACTGGTACTCATCCAGATTTCAGCAATCATGATGGACATCATGGCCAAGGTGCCATCCACCAGCCACGGAATCGCTTGATCTGTCCACCCTAGTGTTTGAAGTAAGTTGTTTAAAATGCCTATGTTGTCGTTAAAAACAAATTTGAACTGGAAGCCGACCAATATTGGAGAAAACATCATCGGGAACATCATGACAGTGCGCAACAAACGCTTTCCTTTCGTGATTTGATTCACCAACAGGGCAATAACTAACCCAAGCACCAGCTCCACATTCAAAACGATGGTTAAGAAAAACACCGTTCTTGCGAATACCCACCAGAAATCTGCGTCGGAAAATATTCGGCTGTAATTTCTCAGCCCGATAAACTTCCAAAGTGTTTCAGGACGAGTGATTTTGTATGGCGTAAAACTTGTGTACAGAGAGAATATCAGTGGTAACAGGACCACAACGAGTATGGTGACTATTGCTGGTAATAGCAGCATATAGGGAACCGACTCTTCTCGGTGTACAAAACGCCGAATTGCTCGAAACATACCTATCCTTGTATTAGTTGAGATTAGGGTCTGCTGACCCTATTCAAGCTGGGTGGGTTCCCCCACCCTTATATGCTTATATCCCTACAGCCTTATAAATAGCCTGCGTCTTCCATCACTTCGCGAGCGCCTTCGGCAGCATCATCCAATGCTTCCTTCACGGTTTTATCACCAACGACGGCAGCCTGAAGTTGAGGCCAAATTTGGTTAGAGACTTCGATCCATTCTGGGATCAGCGGTGGCGTAAACGCATCTTCAGCCATGGACTGTTGGTAGGTTTTGAATACCTGAACCATAAAGTCATTGTTCATGGCACGATTCGCTTCAATGATGTCTTGCCATACTCGTTCACGAGTAGGTAGCAAGCCTCGACGGGCTTCGAGAATCTGACCTTCGTAGCTCGTTAAGAACGTAATGAACGATGCCGCTGCTTGTTTGTTTTCACACGCTTCTGTAATAGAAAAAGTGTGAGACCCCGACCAACCCGTGCGTTTACCACCAGAACCTTTAGGCGCTTTGACTAGCCCAATGTCGCCTGCCACTTTGGAGTTTTTCGGGTCATTGAAAAACGCAGCCCAACCAGCCCAATCCAAATCTAATGCAACGGTGCCTGAAGCAAATCCAAGCCCAGTATCATCCCACAAGTAGTTTGGCACCCCTGCTGGAACCGCTTTGGCTTCATACAAATCCACAAACCATTGCAGCGCTCGCTGACCTGCTTCGGAGTTAAAGGTTGGGTTCCAATCTTTATCAAATAACGCGCCACCTTCTGCCACCAGCATCTCGTAGAAACGACCTGTGATTGCTTCGTCTTTACCGACATACTGGGTGCCGTAGAAGTTCGGTGGATCCGCGAAGAAAATCGCCTGATCTTTCACTTGGCTCCACGTTTCAGGTGGCGTTAAGTCATAACCATATTTGGCTTTAAACTTAGACTTGTTGTCTTCGTCTTCAAACAAAGATTTTTTGTAGTAAAGGTTTGAAATATCACTGTGCCTTGGCAACTGCACCAAGCGCCCATCAATGGTTCCGTGCTCAAGCGTCAGTGCAACAAACTCATCGAGTACACTCTTGCTGATCAGCTTACTGAGATCCGTATAGATAGAGCCATACTGAGGGGCGAAACTGGTATGGTTAGATGCCACACAATAATTGATGTTGTTGGCGGCGATATCTTGTTTGATTTCGCGATCTAACTCAAAATGGTTTTTGCGTGAAAGCACTTCGACTTTCATGCCCGTTTTCTTTTCCCACTTTGGAATCAAAGTGTAGAGAGGTTCATACTGCGCACCGCCTATGAGCTTAACGCGCAGTACCTTGTCGTCTGCGGCATTTGCAACAGAAACAGAGGCAGTTAAACAAGCCAATCCAATGGCCTTCGTCAGTGTGTTCGATCCTAATAAACGCTTCATCATGTCCTCCATGACGCCGTCCTCCCTGTATTGAGAGCCGGCTAAAGATTAGTCGTAAAGATTAAACTTACGTGGGTCACTTAAGTAAAAACTCCTTGGTGATCGATCCGGTATGCTGACCTAGTGTTGGTGCAGCTACCTTGCTGTTCAAAACTTTCCCGTCAAACCTTATGGGTAGACGAGTTGTCAGTAATTCTTCTACATCTTGGTGTTCGAGTTTTTGAAGCATATCGAGGTGCTGAAATGCTTCCGTTTCAATCAAATCATCCCAGTTCAACACTTCCGATGCCCATACATCGTGTTGCGAGAATATCGACATCCAGTGTTCGGTCTTTTCTTCCAACAACTTGGTTTGTATTTGCTCTTTAATTTCATCTCGATGGCTAAACCACATTTTGCTGTCGGTGTATTGAGCGATGTTTTCGTCGCCCATTAATTTCCCAAGCTGGTCAACGGGCCCCATGGCGATCGCGATATAGTTATCTTTGGTTTTATAGATGCCATAAGGTGCTGATAAATACGCATGAGCATTGTTCATTTGGCTACGTTCTTGTTTTTTCTTACCGCTATTCAAGTACGTGGTAAGCACCTCAAACTGAAAATCAATCAACACTTCCATTAAGCTGGTTTCTACTTTGCCGCCTTTTCCTGTGGACTGGCTTTTTACCAACGCTGCCAACACACCTTGAACCAATGCATTCCCCGCCAACATATCCGCGACGGCTAACCCCATTGGCGTCGGTGGCATATCGCTGTTTCCACTTAGCCATGTCAAACCAGATAAAGACTGCGCTAACAGATCCTGCCCGGGGCGATTCACCCACGGTCCCGTCGTGCCATAACCAGAAACGGACCCATATATAACTGTAGGATTAAATTGACGAATTGTTTCATAATCCAGTCCCAATCTTTCGATCACACCCGGTCGAAAATTCTGCAAAACAATGTCCGCTTTCTTTAACAAATTCTTTACAGCGGCAATGTCTTCAGGCTTTTTTAAATCAGCGCAAAAGCTTTCTTTGTTGCGGTTAATGGCTTGAAACAGTGAATTCACTCCACCCACATCGGTGTCGGTTAGATATAAGTGGCGGCACAAATCTCCGGAGCCTGGGCGCTCTATTTTGATTACACGAGCCCCTAAGTCAGCCAGCTTCAGTCCAGCCAAGGGACCTGCAAGGAACTGGCTAAAATCGACCACCAACTTCCCTTCTAGTGGCAATGTCATCTTTTGCTCCTTGCGTACTCTTGCTGAATGTTCTCGACCGTTTTTTCCGGTGAAAGCTGCCCTTGTAGGCAAGCGTTAACCCAATCGCCTGCCACATCCTGAAATTGCATGTACCCATTATGTCTCGGGCGCAAATAGGCGTTTTCTAGCGTGGTTAATGTGTCTTTAAAAAAGTGATTGGATTGCTGGTTGCAATGTTCATCCTGCCACGCAACCAAATTCCCGGGCTGCCCACCGGAGTTAAAGAAGAGATCTTTTTGCACTTCAGCGGAAGCAATCCAGAAGGCGTATTTCAATGCAATGTCTTTGTGTTGGGTAGACGCAGAGATAGCAACACCTGTTCCCCCCAATGTTGTGCCACCGACTGCGTTGTCACCAAATACTGGCGCGTCGCAAGAACGGACGACATGCTGGCGAAACCCTTCTCGCCCGTAGTTGCTGTAGCCATACAAATAAGGGACGTACGCGGCATCATCTCGGCTGGCGAGCCATTCATAAGCACCAATGGGGTTCATAGAAAAGCAACACTCATCCAGATGCTGGCTTACACGCAAGAGCTGGTTCAATGCCGCGATGCCCTGCTCAGTAGCGACACCGTTTACATCGATACCAAATGGGGTTCCTTGGTTGGCGAGCACATTGTAAAAAGACATGAGTGCGTCGATAGGCTTTAATGGCCACACAACCTTGCCGGCTTCCGCTAGTGCAACCACTTCATCCCATTCACGTGGAACACTGTCTAATTTATCGGGGCGGTATGCCGCCACAGGGGTAGCCGCGTCAATCGCTAGCGCCCATTGGTGCCCATGAAAATACGATGGATGCGATTGCCCGACCGATTGCTCGGCGAGTGTTTCCAGTTGATCGTCATAACCATTTCCATCCAGAGGAAGCAGCAAACCAGTTTCGGACGCCGCGCCAGCGTGAGGGTGATCGATCACCATTAAGTCGAACTCAGTGGTCATTTCTTCAAGAGGACGATCGGCAAACGCCTGCAAAGATCGTTTATGCCAAATGATCTCTACGTCTGGGTTAAGCTCTGCAAACTTATTTGCTGTCGCGACCATTGGATCATACCCGCGGCAGTGATCCCAAGTCATACCATGTAGTGTTACCTTACTCACCCGCAGACTCCTTCTTGCCATCATTATCTTTGTAGAGAACTGTCAATAAGTGCTCGCAATAAAGCACAAGCTCGCCTTCGCCCTTATAAACGCTGTAGCTCACGCGGACTAACCCCATCTCGTCGTACTTGGGTTCTTTCGATAGGTTTTTTCGTACGGTGTATATGGTGTCGCCAATAAAGGTAGGTTTGATGAAACGAAGCTTGTCGTAGCCGTAAGAAAAAGAGTTGAGGCAATTAGTCGCAACCAACCCTAACCCGTACGAGAAAACCTGAGCACCTGCCACCAACCGCTTTCCAAAATGTCCTTCTTCTTTAGCAAAGGTGTCATCGGCTACATAGGGGTGCAGATCCATCACCAGACTATTAAATAGCATGGCTTCACCTTCAGAAATGGTGCGCCTTAACGATCGAATGGTATGACCGACTTCGAAATCCTCGTAATACCAATCTTCTGCATTCCAAACCGGAATATCAGCGTGGTCAGTGGGCATGCCTTTTACCGGACGTGATGAAACGCCCACTGTCGGTTTTCTTTCCATGATAACCTCAACTTTAATTTCATATTCGAAATCTAATTTCAAAATCAACACTAGCACTTGACTAAAAAATGATCAACAATAAATTTCAAATATAAATCTAGATTGTGAATATGAAATTTAACAAAAGATAAACGTAGGTAATGATCATGGAACGAGCACGATATTTTGAAGACTACGAAATGGATGAAATGCGCCTTACTGTGGGACGTACCATTACAGAAACGGATTTTGTGGTACATGCAGGTCACACTGGGGATTTTTTCCCACACCATATGGATGAAGAGTTTTGCAAACAGCAGCCTTGGGGAAAAAGAATTGCCCACGGCACGATGACATTTGCGATTGGCATCGGTTTAACCGCCACAGAGATTAACCCTTTAGCCTTCACGTATGGATATGAAAGGCTGCGCTTCCCTAATCCGGTCTATATTGGGGATACCATCAAAAGCCGAATAACCATAAGCAAAAAGGTAGATGACCCTAAACGTGAGGGTTTTGGACAAGTCACCGAAACTGTAGAGGTGTTGAATCAAGACCGGAAAACCGTGCTGTATTGCGAGCATATTTTGCTTGTAGAGAAGAAAAAATAAGCTAAAAGCCCTTTTACACGACTATCTTTATCGCATAACTGGCGTAGTAGTATCAAAGCACAACACTACGCCAAATTAGAATTCAAGGAGTGAACGATGACAATGGAATTGCAGCAAACTTGGCCAAAACCCAATAACCCCAAACCAATCGTAATCATTGGAGCTGGCGGAATAGTTCATGATGCACATTTACCCGCCTACAAAAAAGCCGGTTTTCATGTTCAGGGGATCTTTGATATTGATACTTCTAGAGCGGAAAAAGTCGCCAGCGATTGGGGAATCGAGACTGTATATAAAAGCTTAGAAGATGCCACCCAGTTTACCAATGTGGTTTACGACCTCCCTCTTCCCCCTATTGCAGCCCCACAGGTGCTCGAAATGCTCCCCGATGGCGTACCCGTTTTGATTCAAAAGCCTCTAGGATTGGATCTTGAGCAAGCAAAAGTAATCCGTGACATTTGTGAGCGCAAAAACCTCATCGCAGCCGTGAACTTTCAGCTTCGATTTTCTGCCATGATGCTGGCACTAAGAGACGTCGTTCAAAGCGGTAAGCTGGGTGAGCTAACGGATATTGAAGTCCACTTAAACATTCATACTCCGTGGGAAATGTTTCCGTTTCTACTCAAAATGGAGCGAATCGAATTACTGGTTCATTCAATACATTACATCGATCTCATTCGCTCTATCGCGGGCAACCCAAAATCCGTCTATTGCCGGAGCATGGCGGATCCTCGCTCGCAAGACTTCAAACAAACTCGCACCAGCGCAATATTGGATTACGAATATCCTCTGCGCTGCCTAATGTCAATCAATCACAATCACGATTACGGTCGTAAAGCGCAAGACGCCAGTTTCCGCTTTGAAGGCACCGAAGGCTGCGTGATGATAAAAATGGGCGTCCTGCTGGATTACCCCAACGGCGAGCCTGATGAGTTTCTATTTTGTGAGCGGGGTAAAGAATGGCAGTCCGTCCCACTTGAAGGCGGGTGGTTCCCAGAAGCGTTTATCGGCACCATGAGCAACATTCAACGCTTCGCATCCGGTGAAGATGACACCCTACACACTGCTGTTGCAGACGCTTTCCAAACCATGGCGGTTGTTGAAGCCTGCTTTGAAAGCAACAAAGCAAAAGGGACGGATATCCAATACTAACTTAATTAACCCACCACTCATTAAAAAAGGCTGCCAAGTAACATGACATTGGCAGCCTTTTTTTGATGAAGGAGAGATAACTCACACAAAATACATCTCCAAGAAATATGAATTACGTTGCAATGTATAATCGCCTCGATTTTACAGAGTCAATTTTGGTCTTTAAGACTCTGTTATTCATAATAAATATTGGAGAAAAAATGAAAAAGCTACTCTTATTGTTATCTTTGGTGGTTTCTACAAATGCATTTGCCGCTTTCAATTGTGAGGTGACCGTTAATCGAGTACTCGTATACGGGAATGGAAGTGTAAATATTCTGCATTCTGGCAGAAATGACTATACCTATATATGCAATACAAAAGGCACATGGAAAGGCATAGATACTGTCACCTGTTCATTGTGGGTTGGCATGCTGCAAAATATCCAAAATAACGCCAAGAAAGCGATATTTTATTATGGCGGACAAGGCACATGCGCAACGCTTCCAACCTATGGTAATACACCAGCTCCCGTATACATTGGTTCAATTCAGTAGCGGTTAGACGGATACAGGTAGATAACACGATGCGCTACACGCCATTTGGTTTGGCGTTAGCGCTTGTTCTTTATTATAGAGGGAAAACATTGCAACAGATTAAAACCGAATTTTGGTCTGGTGAGAAATACGATGCCCGATATGCAACGAACTATCTCAAGGAACCAAATTGAATCACATAGAAATAAAAGGTCCTGAAAAAGGGTTAGGAAGACAATGTGAGGTAGTGCTTCGCACTGTACCAGAGTGGTTTGGACGTGAAGAAGCGCTACGAGAATACGTGGGTACGATTGAAACATTGGGTACCTATACCGCATGGCAGAAAGATAAGTTGGTTGGGTTCTTTTCCGTCGATTACCACAATGACTACTCCGCAGAATTACATATACTAGCCGTAGATAAGGCAAACCATCGCCAAGGTATAGGGCGAAGATTACTAGCGGCTGTAGAATCGGATCTAAAAGCGAGAGCGATTAAGCTTCTCCAAGTTAAAACGTTAGGAACGTCTGCTTGCGACAATAACTACGACAAAACGAGACATTTCTATATAGGTATGGGCTTTTACCCACTTGAAGAACTTGTGGATTTTTGGGGAAAAGGAACCCCTTGCTTACTTATGGTGAAATGCATTTAACCTAATATTTGCCTCAACCAGCAATTCCTAGCCCATTAATGAGGCGTTAAATTTTCTTGATTGGATGTTTTGATAGTTCTAAATAGCGAGGCACACAAATCCGTATTAAGAATACCTTTCAAATCATGCTGAACAATTTTTAACTAAAGATGATATGACTCGCACAGATAAGGAATCTAAGATATGCAATCCGATTTACTCTGTATACTCGCCCCCTTTTTTGAAAGCCCAAGTCCGTGTTGAAAAATGGACGTTAAAATGAAACGAGGGATCCGATGTTTTGGGGAATAGCTTTTTCGATCTATGTCATTTATTTATTAGGGATCATTCCTTTAAAGATATATCACTATTGGACTGGTAAAGAAACGAGCGCTTTAAAGGTAAAAATTGAAGAGTTTTCAGGTAGTTTATTTTTCTCTATTGGACTCATTGCAGTATATGGTCAAATCAACCAACAGTTTTTCTTTGTTCATGAGTTTTGGATCGCTTGGCTAATTATCTATACTACGTACTGTATTATCAGCCTTTTTTACTCACCAAAAATGCGGCATGTAGCGAATGTAGCAAGCAAGAAAGTACTTATCATTGGGACGGTCATAGCTCACGTAGTATCACTTCCTCTGTATTATGCTGTGTTTATTCAAGCTGGTGTCTAGCCCTCACAAATTGTCGAAATAACAAGCATGGCTTTTAATGTATAGCCCTATACTTAATGTTTTAAATATCAGAAAACTAGAGGAAAATAGGTAACCTAATCATTGAAAGTGAAGTGGCTCGCACTGGTCAAATAGCCCACAAATATGAGCTTGGTAGCATTGTATAATACCCCATAAATTTAGTTCACATTTAAAGTAGTATGCAGTAGCGGTAGTTCTCCGCTCTTGGCTACTTTATTGGGCGTTAGTTTGCTATGGAGAAAACATGAAATTTTTAGTCAAGATGATCCCAGTATTTTGTATGGCGACTTTTGGTGTTCAAGCTGGATACCAAACAGGAAAAGTAGAGTCGCTTTATGCAAGAGCATCCGATAATTTGCATCTTGTAACATTGAGCGGCGGTACAGCCAAAACGGGCTCTCCGAGCTGCGCAACAAGAGGTTACTGGCTAATTAGAGATGAAAACTCAGCCGCTGGAAAGTCGCAATTTAGTCAATTATTGGCAGCCAAGTTGGCTGGTGCAACCGTGAAAATTGAAGGCCTCAATACGTGCAGCCGTTGGGGCGATGGTGAAGACATTAACACTATAATAATTAAGTAATGGATACTTTTATCAAAACAAAGCGTAAAGCATCATTTGTTTGATAATAATCGCTGCAAAATGCCTATGCATGACATTTTCGATTTGGAAAGGACAGATGCTAATGATTTAGCAAAATTAGAGTGGGTGTTCAGGGCATTCTGAACACCCACCTTTTTAGATTTGGGCTGAAAAAATTAGAACTTTTTCGGGGCGTAACCTGTCATTACTTTCAACTGAAGTTCTTTACCCAGTTTTGTTGTCGGGTGCACAACAACCAAGCCTTTTACTGATTTCTTCAGTTTGCCCATATCCGCTTGTTCAGCTTTAGTGATTTCACGTGAGAATGGCATATCAAGCAAGCTTTTACGCTCTTTGTTCATGTCGTACTGTTGCTTGTGCTTCATTGAGTTTGCTTTCTTGTTCATTTTTTCTATTTCATCAACGAACTTTGAAATCATTTCCTGATCGCCACGCCCTTTCGCTGCGTCTAGTTTACGCTGACAGTTATCTAAACGATTGTGAAGCTTTTGAAGTTCTTGCTTTAGGCTCATGGTGATCATCTCATTGAAACAGGAAAGGGCGGCGAGTGTAGCATAAGCTCCCTTGCTGCCCTAGCTATAAATGGATGAAGTGCAATAGTGGGAAGTCGCAGGCCACAGAACATGCTTTTACAAGTTATCACGCAACCAGCTAATTTCATTGGAATCTATTAATCTGCTAACTCAAGACAAATCGCTACGCCTTGTCCGCCGCCAATGCACATGGACGCCAAGCCTCGTTTTGCGTTTGCTCTTATCATTTGATGAATCAGAGACACAACAATTCTACAGCCCGATGCTGCTAAGGGGTGACCAAGCGCAATGGCACCTCCATTGGGGTTCACTTTTTCTGGATTCAGAGACAAATCTCGCATTACCGCAATGGATTGAGCAGCAAAGGCTTCATTCAGTTCAACCACATCTAACTGGTCTACGGTCCACCCTGCCTTTGATAGCGCATGTTTTGATGCCAGTACTGGACCTAACCCCATATCTATCGGATCCAATGCCGCGGATGCGTAAGAGACGATTCGAACCATAGGTTTGAGACCAGCGGATGCCAATGCACTTCCTCGCCCGACTAAAACGGAAGCTGCGCCATCGTTGATACCTGAAGCATTTCCAGCGGTAATAGTTCCTTGTCCGACAAATGCAGGGGGCATTTCTGACAACTTCTTGAGGGATGACTGAGGGCGTGGCTGTTCATCATGGGAAACAATGGCGTCACTTTTGTTTGTCTTCACCTTAATGGAAACAATCTCTTGTTCAAAAAGGCAAGATTCCATCGCTCTTTTGGTTTTTAGTTGCGAGTTCAGAGCAAACTCATCCTGCATTTCTCTGGATATGTCATAACGACTGGCAATGGGTTCGACTGTTTCCCCCATGTGTATGTTGTAGAACTTATCCCAAAGCCCATCTGTGATCATGCTGTCTTTCATTACTTGATCGCCTAGCTTTTTGGGTGCGCGGGCATGCAACACGTGCGGGGCTTGTGTCATAGAATCTTGCCCACCTGCAAGCACCAGATCCGCGTCTCCCGCTTTGATAGCCTGCGCCGCCAGATGAATCGACTTCTGCCCTGCACCACAAACCATGTTAACCGTCATCGCGGGGATACGGCTTGGCAAACCCGCCCAAACCGCCGACTGCCGAGCGGGGTTCTGACCCGCGCCTCCTGTCAGAACCTGCCCAATAATGACTTCATCGATCAAATTGTGGTCAAAGTCATGCTCTGCCAGCATTCCTTTTATGACCTGCGAACCAATTTCCGCTGCGGATAAGCTTGCGAACGCGCCATTTAACTTTCCAATGGGTGATCGCTTTGCTGCGGCAATGTATATGTCGTTGTCCTTCATAATCAGACCTTAGACGTAACCCGCCGTCGATTTGACTTCAAGATAGTCCTCCAGCCCCCACTCTCCGTGCTCGCGACCATTTCCGGATTGCTTGTAGCCGCCAAACGGCGCATTCGCATCCCAGTCTGCACCATTAATCCAAATGGATCCGACTCTGAGTTTTCGGGCAATCTGTCTGGCTTTTTCCATATCTAAGCACTGTATGTATGCAGAAAGACCGTAAACGGTGTCGTTAGCAATCTCAATGGCTTCGCTTTCTGTTTTATAACCAATCAACGCAATGACGGGTCCAAAAATCTCTTCCTGAGCAATGGTCATCGAATTATCAACATCGGCGAATACGGTAGGTTTAACGAAGTAGCCTTTTGAAAGGCCATCTGGCCGACCTAAGCCACCAGTCACTAAGGTGGCTCCTTCTTCGATGCCAGCTTTGATTAAGGATTGAATTCGCTCGAACTGGATCTTATTAACGACCGGACCAAGCGTAACATCACCCATCGGGTCGCCCACGCTGTGAGCATCGGCAGCTTCTTTGGCGAAGCGTTTAGCGTCTTCCATTTTTTCTTCCGGAATCAGCATTCTTGCTGGTGAGCGACAAGCCTGACCGCAATTGACATAACAAGCCGTTACCCCATCTTTCACTGCCTTTTCCAAATCTGCATCTCGCATGATCAAGTTGGCTGATTTCCCGCCTAACTCCTGCGCTACCCTTTTGACAGTTGAGGCGGCGGATTTTGCTACCGCAATCCCTGCTCGGGTTGAACCCGTGACCGAAACCATGTCGACATCAGGATGACGAGACAGAGCTCCGCCAGCACTGTCACCAGCGCCGGTAATATGGTTGTACACACCTGCGGGGTATCCCGCCTGATGAACCAGCTCGGCAAATTTGATGGAGGATAACGGAGAAAACTCAGACGGCTTCGCCACCATGGTGCACCCAGCAGCCAGAGCTGGGGCGGCTTTCACGACCAGTTGATTCATTGGCCAGTTCCAAGGCGTGATCAGAACGCATACACCAATAGGTTCTTTTGAAATTAATGTGTTTCCACGAACTTCCTCGAAGGATTCTTTCTCTAATGCTGCGATAGTGGCTTCCAGATGCGCTGTGCCTACCCACGCCTGGGCCGCTTCTGAAAACGCTTTGGTGGTGCCCATTTCGAGCACCATTAAATGCGCTATTTCTTCGTATGCGTCGTTATAAAGAGACAATAAACGCTTCAGCAACGCTAAACGCTCTTCTTTGGAGGTCATTGAAAAGTCATCAAACGCTGCTTTTGCAGCCGCTACGGCTCGGTTAACGTCCGTTTCATTGGCCATAGGGATCTGACTGGTTACGGCTTCCGTCGCCGGATTAATCAGCGTATGAGTGTCGCTGGAATCGGGTGTGACCCACTGACCATTGATATAAAATTTTCCTATATTTTCCATCATGATTCCTTCCTTAAAGGGCTTGTGAACCCCAATTATCCTTTACCAGCGGCCAGCCTGACTGAATCCGGATGCTGACGTAATTTCAACATTGCCCACGTTCCCACAAAGGGACCGGGTACTAAGATTAGAAATGTCCACTGCCAACTGCCTAGCCACTGTGCAACTTGCGGCGTTATCCAGATAGCAAAAATCGTAATCGCAAAACCAATGCCCATTTGCAAAGCCAGCGATGACCCCACCAGCGACGAATCAGACAGCTCCGTTACCGCTGCTGAAAACTGAGCACTGTCGGCCACAACCGTGAAGCCCCAGACCATGGCAACAAGGGTAAATACCCAAACAGGACCATCGAAATAAAACCCCACTAAAAGTGCTGCGCTCCCAGAGCAAATCATCATTATCGACGTGGCGTAACAACGACCGATTTTGTCGGCAAGCCAACCACAGAAAACACACCCCGGAGCGCCCAGTGCCACCACAGAAAAAGTCAGAAATGCAGCATTGCTCACTTCTAAACCATTCGATTGCGCCGCAGTGATGTAAGCCAGAAGCCAGCCCCACATAGCGTAGAGTTCCCACATGTGCCCGAAATAACCAAAGTTGGCAAGCATGACAGGCCGATTCTTAACAACCTGACCAAGTTGCCTCGGGTTAAACTTTGTCTTAGCAAAAGAGTGAGGTCCTTCACTGAGCAAAAATCCGAAAATGATGGCTGCAATAAAGCTGCACACCGAGCTGCCGATGATCACCAGCCGCCAGTCGATATTGGCGGTGTCTCCTCGAAACAAAAATGGCAGAGCGGACCCTAAAGTTAATGCCCCCACCATTGCGCCCATTGCCAATCCACGCCCTTTAACAAACCACGTAGCAATAAACTTCATCGCAGGCGGGTAGATGAAAGCAAGAGACACACCCGTGATAAAACGAAGCAACATGGCGAGACCACCCGTTGGTTCGGTTAAAAGCAGTGCGTTGGATAACGCGGCGACCAAGCTCGCGGCTGCCATCAACCTGGTCAGTTTCAAAACATCCGAAATGGACATCAGGCTCGATGTCAGAGCGCCGGCGACAAACCCGACCTGGACAGCATTGGTTAACCAGGATGATTGCCCTGTGGTGAGTTCAAATACAACAATCAGCTCTGGGAGAATGGCAGTTGCCGAAAACCACGTGGTTAACGACAAAATCACGGCTGCCGCCGCTAAACTCAATGCTTTCCAATGTTCGGGGATCACGCTCATTTACAATCCTTCTAGCGCCACCGTAAACGTGGTTGCACTGCCCTCGACACACACATCCCCTTCACTGTCCGAAATGGTAGCTTTCAGTTGGCAAATGGGTTTGTCGTCTCTCACAGACTCAACCACTACAGTCGCAGTTATTGTTTCGTTCACGCCAACCGCTTTCAGAAATTTAAGGTCCGTATGCAAAAATACGGTTCCCGGACCGGGCAAATCCTGCGCAACAGCGGCATTTAACATGCCTGTTGTTACCCCCCCCTGCACGATCAATTTTCCGAAAGGCGTTTTTTTGGCAAGTTCTTCATCAAAGTGGACTGGGTTTCTGTCCCCTGTCATTTCAGTGAATGCATCAATATCTTCAAGTTTAGTCGTTCGCTTTCTCGAAGCTGTTTGCCCCACTTCCGGTTTGCCTTTCACAACCCCTTTCCAACCATCTTCATTCGTACTCATAACTCGTTTCCTTTGTTAGTTAACCTGCTCGAAGCAGGGCAAAATCCGACCCCCCAAGTTTGTAGGTGCAAACTTGAATCTGTCTCCGATTTGCATGTCCTTTTTTGTCCGAAATAGATGACTTAACAAAGTTGGTCCTTCGTCCAGTTCAATCAAACCAACATAGTAGGGTGTTATGTCTATCCATCCGGGATGCCCCGGTTTGTTTACCTGAGAGTAACTTTTTAATGTTCCGCCTCCTGTCACCCTCTGCCACTGCAAGTCTTCTCCCCAGCAGAACGGGCATTGCGAACGCGGATAAAAAATGTGCTTATGACAGGATTGGCACTGCTGTATTTCCAGTTCGTATTCAGATACAGCCCGCCAGAAAGGTTGTGTCAGCGCGGTTATCGTTGGCCCCGGAACTTGCAAGTGCTCTAACATTTTCAAGCGTTCTAAAGTTTGCAAATGCTTTAAATGATCCCTATTCATTGCTCCGCTCCTAAAACCAAAGCCACGGCCTCGCTCATGGTGGCGCCATTTCCTGTTACCAAAGCAGTACGACAAGACGGCATTTGGCGCACCTCTGCCGTCCCCCGAATTTGGTGAACCGCTTCCACCACATGCGTCATGCCACCAGCCAGATCCGGCTGCCCGTAACCCAACTGACCACCGTGTGTGTTAATCGGCTGTTTGGCTTCAACACCCATTCCGCCGTTATTCGACAACCACTGCCCAAACTCGCCGGGTGCGCATAATCCTGCGTCCTCTATGGTTGTGGCGACCATGATGGTGTAACAGTCATAAAGCGAGAGAAAATCGATATTTTTAACGGACAATCCCGACTGTTTTAATGCACGTTGAATGGCGGGTTTAAGAGGACCTGACGTGAGATTTGGTGCCTGACTGACAGCGCGATGGGTGACTTTTTCCCCCGCTCCCAGAAGATAAACCGGAGAATGATTCGCCTTTTTAAAATGACGGCTGGAAGTCACAATAACCGCCTCAGCCCCTGCCACGGGCATCACTATTTCAAATAAGTGGAGAGGTGACGCGATAATTGGCGACGCCAGTACATCATCAACACTTGCCGGCTTTCCGTGAAAAATGGCATTGGGATTAAGTTGTGCGTTTTGCCGCGAGCCTGCTGCTATTTGAGCGTAGTCTTTAGCACGGCACCCATGTTTGTGCATGTGTGCCTGCATAAGCAGCGCGTATGAGATATTGGCACCGGAAGCACCGAAAGGCACATCAAATTCCCGAATCGGGTTCCGGTTGGGTGAACGGCTGGGTTCTGGATTGCGATGATTACCAATCACACACAATACGGTTTCGCACATTCCAGTTTGAATCGCAGCCACAGCACGCCAAATCATTCCCGCTCCGGATGCACCACCAAGATCGACAACGTTCGCCATCGTCGGTTGAAGCCCCATGTACTCTGCAATAGTCGCTGGCACATGCTGGGGGGTTTCACCCACTTGCGGGCAAACCAGTAACCCATCGATATCAGAAGGAGACAAGCCTGCGTCTTTTGCGGCATAACTTGAAACCCGCATCAACATTTCCAGCGTTGTGACACCCTCGGTTTGCCGCTGAGGTTTCAGAGAAGCAACGCCTGTTATCCCAATTGCGTTATTCACCAGGCATTCTCCCGAGTCAGTTGTTTGTACTCTTCAAGGCATGCCTGATTGGCTATCGACCCGATATTTTTAACCACGCCACCCGCCACGACCGTTCTTGCTGCGCCTTCTACACGTTTTCCATTCACGGTATAAGGAACATCAGAAACGATGTGCACTCTGGCGGGCACATGTCGTGGAGAAGCACTCTGTCTGATCTGATTGCGAATTTCAGCCACCAGCATTTTTGATACGTCTTCCCCGGGCGCTGGCTTTAAGCAGAGTACGACGTCTTCGTCACCATCATGTTGATGACCGAATGCAAGGTAATCGTCCACTTCTTTATATTGTTCGCAGACAGCGTAAATTTCAGAAATGCCAATTCGGACGCCACCGGGTTTGAGTGTGTTGTCTGACCGACCATGGACGTATCCGCCACCCGAATAGGTGAATTCAACCACATCACCGTGAGTCCACACCTCGTTTCGATCGCCAAAGTACGTATCGTGGTATCGCTTATCACCATCCTCTCCCCAAAACGTAAGCGGCATCGAGGGAAAAGGTTCGGTGCAGACCAATTCGCCACGCTCTCCAATAACCGGAATATCCCGATCATCTAAAACCGCTATGGAATGCCCCAGTGCTTTGACCATGAGTTGCCCGCGGTAAACGGGATGAACCGGTGACCCAATTAAGAAGCAACCTAATATCTCCGTTCCACCAGAAATGGAGGCAAACATCATGTCTTCTTTTATGGCTTGATACACCCAGTCGAACTGGTGCGGCAGTGTCGGCGCACCGCAAACCATAAGAGATTTCAGGCTTGAAAGTGCGTAGTGTTGATTTGGAAGAAACGCTTCTGCCGCTAAAGTCGCGAGATACTTAGGGCTAACGCCTAAGTGTGTCAAACCAAGATCAGAGGCTAAATTCCAGAGTGGTGTGGAATCCAAACCGTCTGGAGTTTTCAAAATGGGTGCACCGTCATACAGAACAATAGCGGCTCCGGCAGCAAGCGCCGATAGGTTCCAGTGATACATCATCCAGGCGGTGTTGCTGTACCACATCACCCGATCATTGCGTTGAACATCGCCATGCAAAACATGCTCTTTCAAATGCTGTAGCAATACCCCACCTACCCGATGAACAATGGCTTTGGGTGCACCAGTTGTTCCAGAGGTATAGAGCACATAGATGGGGTGGTCAAAAGGAGTACGGGTATACGCCAACGGCTCTTGGCTACCATAATCGCCTTGGCGAATAGCACGATCACTGACTAATTCACCTTCACCACTTTGCACAATGGTTTGAATGCTCGGAATGCCGTCTACGACCTGATTAATGCGCTCAGAAATATCAAATGATTTGCCGCCATACTGATAACGCGGTTCTACGAATAATACTTTGGGTTCTACCTGACCAATTCGGTCAATAATTGCAGACTGACCAAAATCTGGCGAACAGGAAGTCCATACTGCTCCTATGCTCACAGAGCTCAATAAAGCAACCAAGGCATCGACGTTATTTGGTTGAACCCCTGCCACCCTATCGCCCTGCTGAACTCCAGACTGACGCAAACCATCGGCGACTTTCGCTACTCTCATCCTGAGATCTTTACGCGTAAACTGCGCCTGCTGACCAAATTCATTAGCGGTAAACACCACCACTTCGTCGTCAGGTCCTTTAAGCATGTTCTCCGCCAAGCTCAGCTGAGCATCTGGAAAGAAGCGAGCCCCCGTCATTCTTGCTGTGGGGCTGGGGACATAGAAGGTTTCTCCTTTATCGCCTACAACATCACAGAAATCCCAAACCGACGACCAAAAGCCACCGAGGTCGCTCACCGACCAGCGGTGCAGCGTATCGTAATCATTCGGGTCGAAGCCAACGTCCTTTGCAAACTGACTCAGCCTCGACTGACGAATTCGTTCTGCAGATGGTTTCCAAAGTATTTCATTGTTCATCATTAACTGTCCCTAGCTTTCCTTAGTTTTTCCGAGTCTTATCCATTCCCACGGCATCCCATACCAGCTCTGCCAAATCCTGAACAACGATTTGCTCTTCCACACCCAATGCCTGAACCGCTGCGCTGTACATCACCACGTCTTTCGGGCAGGACACCACAAACCTGTTCACCTTCCCAAGGGACAGGGCTTCGCGAATTCGATTTTCACTGGGTCGCTCTTTGAAATGGGTATCGTCCATAAAAATTCGCCCACCGCCGGCACCGCAGCAAAAGCTGTTTTCTCGATTTCTCGGCATTTCGTGGAGTTCATGCCCCAGTGCCTGAATCAATGTTCTCGGTACATCAAACCCATCGTTATACCGACCGAGATAACAAGGGTCGTGATATGTCACCTGATGTGAGGCACTTTTATCGACGGTCAATTTCCCTTGCTGAATCAGCTCCAGCAACAGCTCGGAATAATGGAGCACATCGTAATTCGCGCCCAAAGCAGGATACTCCGACTTTAATGCATTCAGGCTGTGTGGGTCGGTTGTCATAATTCGATTGAACTCGCACGCTTCTAATTGGGCGATGTTGTGCTGTGCCAACAATTCAAATAAGCCTTCGTCGCCTGCTCGTCGAACGTCGTTTCCGCTGTTTCGTTCTCCGTCGTACAGAATGCCGACATCAACACCCGCCTGTTGCAGCAGCTGTGCAACCAGTAAAGACAATTTCTGTGCTCTTGCATCGAAGCTGGCAAAGTCGCCAACAAACCAGAGAATGTCGACAGGTTCCTTACGGGCGTCCTTGAGTTTCGGCTTCAACCCCTTAGTCCAGCGGGCTCGCTGCTTCGCTGGCTTTCCAAACGAATTCCCGTGAGATTGAAAACTGGTGAGAGACGTTTGCAGCATGGGCTCTACGTCCCCGGCTTCTACCATGGTGCGACGCAACGACACGATTTTCGGCACATGTTCAATTCTTACTGGGCACGCCTGCATGCACGCCCGACATGTGGTGCAAGACCACAGGGTTTCTGTCGCAATAACTCCGCCAACAATTGGTACATTCGCTTCTGGTTGGGAGTTAGCTTTAAGCATCCCTTCGCGTAGATCCATAATCAGCGTTTTGGGGCTTAATGAAGAACCCGCCGCATGGGCGGGACATACCGCCTGACACCGACCACACTCGGTACACGACAAAGTATCGAGCAAATCTTTCCATGAAAAATCATCAAACGTCTCAACGACCGACACACCACTTGCCGCGTCTTGGCTGGAATCCGGTGAACGCAGTTGCCCTTTGGGTTCAAGGGGTCGGAAGAAAATGTTGGGCCCTGCGGTAAACATGTGGCGATGCTTTGAACCGGGTATGTAAATCAGAAAGCCCAAGATCACCAGAATATGTAGCCAATAGAAAATCCCAGTGGCGACGTTGCCTGCTTCAGGCGTCATTCCCAGTGTCCGCATACCGTTAGCCAGCATGCTTGATATGGGTCGAAAGTCGTGACTGGGGAGTTGTGAAGCCACAATGGAAGCAGAAAACTCCAGAATCATGGTGAATACAATCCCGAGCACCAGACAGTAAATGATCACCGCATCTTTTTGGTTTGAACCTTCAAACCGCGCGGGTTTTAGAATCAATCGCTGCCATGCTGCCAGACCGACACCGATGACTATGATGACAGTAAACAATTCCTGAAGCAGAGCAATCCACGTCTCGCCACCATAAGCAACCAGGCTGAAACCAGGAAACAATCCCGAGCCAAACGCCTGAACTATCGCGGTAAAAAGTACGATAAAGCTGCTGAATATCATCAAATGCAACACGCCTGAATAGCGGATTTTTAGAAGGCGTTTGTGCATTCCTACGTCCCCAAACACGCCTTTCAACCGCTCACTCATGTGGTCAAATCGTTCTATCGATCTGGCCTTTTTTAGCGGTTTGAGTCTTTGCCAAAAACGCCAAAACGTAATGGCAAACGCCAGAAGCGTGATAACCCAAAGGAGAAGTGATTGCATTGATGACATGACCATTACTCCCCAGCTTTGATTCGCTCGGTTAGCGCTGGCAGAACATTAAACATGTCGCACACCGCTCCATAATGGGCTTTATTAAAAATGGGCGCTTGTTCATCCGAATTTAATGCGATGATCAAGTCCGATTCCTGCATACCTTCAAGATGCTCCGGAGCACCAGACACACCGGCCATCAAGTAAAGTTTCGGTTTTACTTTTGTTCCCGATTTCCCAACCTGATGCGCTTTGGGCAGCCAGCCCGCATCGATAACGGGGCGCGATCCACCGACCTCGGCTTCCAAAGCTTCCGCCAGCGCTTCCACAACGGGGAGTTTTTCCTTTCCACCCAAAGCGCGACCTACACAGACAATTCGATCCGCTTTCGTCAGATCAACGCCATCACTGTCCGGTTCAAGCATTCCTACAAACTCAATACCTGAGTTTCCTAATCCGGCAACATCGAAAGAGACAATTTCTGGTGTTGGACCTGCTTCCATCTCATATTTAACCGCTCCGGGCATAACGGTCACAACAGCAGGCAGCGAGACATGGTTTCGAGCAAGCACTTTGCCGCCATAAACCTGAGAAGTTACCGACAGCGCGTCGCCATCAATCGCCATTTCAAGGGCGTAAGCGACCAAAGGAATGGACTGCGCATGCGCAACGCCACCTGCCAAATCAACACCAGCGGTGCTGTAACTCAAGAGGACGAGGTCAGGTTGAACATGCTCTACTGCCTGATTCAGGCACACCATCACCTCACCGGACAAATAGTTGCCAAACAGTTCATGCTCTACAGCCAACAGCTGCGATACAGCAGGAAGCTGTGATGCAATGCGACTGGCGGCTTCCCTATCCTGCACGCACACCAACGCAGTGACTTCAAGGTTTAGATTGGACGCCATTTGAATCAGCTCCAATGAGGAGTCCGAAACCTTCCCCGAATCATGTTCGATTAGAATTAAACTCTGCATCAGACAAATCCTTTTTCCTTCAACAGTTGATAGAGCTGATCTGAGATCTCATCAGGCTCTCCTTCCAGCATCTCTGCGCCATCTTCTAGATCTGGCAGTGCGAGCTGTGCATCTTCAGAGACATCATCAGGAAGATACAAATCCAGATCCAAATCAGGTACTTCGACTTTGAGTAATTCTCTCAGGCGGCTTCCTGAAACAAACCTCGGAGGTTGAGTAGCTGCCTGAACCCCAATAACCGCAGGGGTAGTCAGGCTAAGAAGTGCCGCACGACCACCTGAATATTCCTGTCGGACAATGACGTTGTTTTCGTCGATACGAACATCAGAAACCGCACTGACCTGAGACCACCCCAAGTGCGCCGCCAAATGTGGAGCGAGTTCGCCGTACACATCGTCCGTGGAAAGCACCCCTACCATGACAACATCTGGCTTTATTTCCTGAATGGCTTCCGCGTAGGCAGAAGCCACTCGCTGTGATGAACGACTCTCTTCTTCTTCAATATCCACGGGAATGTGGTAGACGGCATCTGCATCTCTTGCCAATGCTGTTTTGAGCATTCGGTTACTGCCTTCATCTTCCAGTGCAATGGCGGTTACATGAGCGCCATAGGACTCCTTGAGCAGGACAGCCTGTTCAAGTGCCTGATCATCGAATGGGTTTAAATCCAATCCGATCCACTCTCTATCAATGTCACGCTCATCCTCAGTCAGTTCGATTTCTTCCGAAAGGACTGGGTTGAGCCTTAAAATGACTGCAATTTTCATCATTCCTCCTTCTGAGTCTCGACTGAAGGTGTTGGTCGATAAATGGAACCGCGTCTTGCCACTCGGGCCAGCATGCCGTTGGTCATGTACTCTGGCGTTTCATAGGGGTCATAAGGTGCTGGCTCCTGTCCGGGATAGCCGATGACTTCTCTGACTTGCTCCGATAACAGATAACCACCAGAAACGACATTGGTTATGGCATCAAAGGCGCGTCGGTCTTCAACGCACAGCGCATTCATCGCTTCAGAAATGTCTTTTCCATCCACAAAATGAACGCCACGCATAAAATCCGGAACGAGGTCGGGTCGAACAGAGAACACCTTATCGAGTATCTCCTTGTGAACGCCTACATCGGACGCCGCAGGTTTTTCACCGTATTCAGGGATCAGAAAATCTGCGATTTTGGCGATGGTCTGCCGGATTTCTTCAGTCAGTTGATTTGCTCCAGACATTATGAAACCTCCACATTTCTTGCTTCACGGATAATATGCATGGTCTGACGGTGGGCTACCGCCATAATGGTTGCTGTTGGGTTAACTCCCCCAGATGTTGGGAAAGTACTGCCATCAAAGATGAATAGGTTTGGCACATCATGAGCCTGCCCCCACTGATTCACGACGGCATTTTCTCGCTCGTTCCCCATTTTTGCGGTACCCAATAGATGCCAGCCAGATTCGCGCATTTGCGGACACACCTGCGTTTCAATGGCGCCTGCCGCCACAAGAGCCTCTTCGGCTCGTGCGTTGTGAAAATCCAGCAGTTTCCTTGAGTTATCCGATGTTTTGTACACAAGTTTTGGCGCTGGAATACCGTCGGAGTCTGTCAAATCACTATCAAGGGTGACCTGATTGGACTCTTCTGGGAGATCTTCACCGATAATGGCGTACAATCCTGTTCGTCCAAATCGACGTTCGATCATGTCGTGCCAATTGTTACCCCAAGCGTCTTCCACTTTTCCGCCATCTTTAAAGACTTCAGATCCAACAAAGCCTTTAGCACTCAATGGACCGCCACCGGACATGCCACCCCATTTAGCACCACGGACAAAGCCGCGGCTCTCATCGGTTTCATAGAATTCGAACGAATCGATCAACATACCGGATGGTCCTTGCCAGCTTTGCAAGTCATCAGGGAAATGCCCCATGACCAGTCCGAATGGGTGCATCATTAGGCGTTTGCCCACCAGACCTGAATTGTTGGCTAAACCGTTAGGGAATGTTTTGGATTTTGAATTGAGCAGAATGCGCGGCGTACCAATGGTGTTGGCGCATAGGATCACGACTTTTCCTCGCTGACGACGCTCACGGCCATTCTTGTCGATGTAAATGGCACCAGTGACGCGCTGTTTGTAATCGTCGTACTCGATTTCACGCACACGTGCGCCAGAGATGAGTTTCAGCCCACCTCTTATCGCTTCTGGGAAAAGTGCAAGATCCGGCGACCATTTCGCTTTTTCGTTACAGCCGAACATGCAGGTCCCGCGTCTTGCACAAGGATTAAGCCCATTGTAAGGCACCGACGGAATCGCATTGGAACCCGGCCACCAATGCCAGCCAAGCTTGTCCAAGCCTTGCGCTAATCGATTTCCGACTTTGCCAATAGGTATGTTGGGTGTCGGATAGCCAGACTGAGGAGGATACGCAGGGTTGCCTCCTGTTCCAGACAAGCCAACATCATGTTCAACAGCAAGCAAGTGCGGCAGCAAGTCTTCGTAGCTGAATGGCCAATCATCAGCAACACCATCTAATGTTCGTACTTTGAAATCAGATGGAAGAAAAGGCACCCAGTGTCCGGCCCAAATGGTTCCGCTTCCGCCCACTGCCGATGCCATCAAAGGTTCGATATCACTTTCTGTTGTATTGATTGGGTAATCGCGTTCGCGATCACGAACATTGGGAGCGGGATGCCACTGCTTACCACCCGCCAGCTCAAATTCCGGTTTATCGCCAGGGTAGTCACCAGGGTCAACCCAGTCTCCCTGTTCCAAAGTAACAACAGACATCCCTGCTTTGACTAGGTATCTTGCTGCCACAGAACCAGACGGTCCGGAGCCGATAATGACTACATCAGCGATTTCAGATTCTTTGACTCGTTTGCTCATGTCTTACCATCCTTACAGTGTTCAGCAGAGGCAGTATTTCGGAACCGCGCTGTGCCGTTCTATGCGTTATTGATGTGTTATCTTTAATCCATTGCGTATATTTCTAACTTGTTATTTTTATTTGTATTTTTCTTTTCTTAATGTGCTTCTTCAGGTGCACTACCTTCGCTCTGTTGTCCTAAATAGATTTGATGTAGATCGTCCCTTTGCGCGAGATCCTGAGCGCTTCCTGAAAGCACTACTTTTCCGCTGTCTATCACGTAGGCGCGGTTCGCGTATTTAAGGGACTGGCGTATATTCTGTTCCGCTACAAGAAAAGACATTCCCTCCTCCTTATTGAGTGAGGCAATGATCGAGAAGATTTCCTGAACCAAAATCGGTGCTAACCCCATAGAGGGCTCATCAAGCAGCACCAAATCTGGGCGAGTAAGCAGTGCTCTGCCTATGGCTAACATTTGCTGTTCGCCTCCAGAACACATACCGGCCTGAGTAGCACGTTTCTCTTTGAGCCTTGGAAACCAGCGATACACACGCTCCAGATCCGTTTTCACTTGCTGGTTCGATAGCTTGTGTAGAAAGGTGCCGCTTTTCAGGTTTTCTTCGACCGTTAGACGCGAGAAGACATGTCTTCCTTCAAGTACGTGAACAATATTGCGATGCGCCAACCGATGAGCAGCAACACCGATATTGCTTTCACCTTTAAAATGGATACGTCCTTTGCTGACTTTTGCTCGGTCTGCGTGTACTAACCCAGATATCGCTTTTAATGTCGTGCTTTTCCCTGCTCCGTTTACACCTAAAACAGTCACAATTTCGCCGCGATTCACGGTAAGGGAGACATCCGAAACAGCGAGTACAGATTCGTCATAAATGACTTCAATCTGGTCTACCACAAGCAGCTCTTTGCTCGCTTCATTTCCATTCTGTTGACGATTCATGCATCCTCCCTAAATCCTCGGTTCAGCTTGTCTAACAGGTTCAACCTAGCCCATCGGAGCTTTGGGCAAGCCAAATGGCTCACCCACACTCCTAAACCTCATGGGTTGTTTGGGTCCCTAGGTGTGATTCCTTGCTCCTTCGCAAACGCTGCAGATTTCTCTGCAATAAGAGGAGCAATAAGAGATTGGTCTCCCTTAATCCAGTCGGTGATAAGCTTAAAGCTCGTGCCATCCCATTCCTGAATACGCGCGGCGCCACCACCTTCGTGATCACTAGGCGTAACTTTCAACTCTTGAAGCAGACCAACCATGCCAAGCTCTTTAAGACGCTGGTTGTCTATTTCCATATTTTCGAGCCCCCAGCGCATCTCCTCACCATTGATTGGGCGATTTCCGAATTTGGTCATAGCGGTTCGCATCCCTTCTACTGCCAGCGCTGCATTCACCATACCGATGTTGTAATACACGGTGCCGAACCCGCGGAGGTCTTTGAGATCCGTTTTACCAGTGTTGATGATTTCTTTACGAAGACGCTTATGGATGTCAAAATCCGTACCGCCCGGATAAGGTGCCAGAGCTTTGTAGCCAATCGCGGCAGCGCCGGCCGGAATCATGTCGGTTTCAGAGCCAGCCCAAACGTCACCAATCATCTTATTGATATCAATACCGAATCGCTTAGCCGTTTTAATACCGACTGGCGTCATTACACCCCAAGTTCGAAGTACTACCCAGTCCGGGCGAATACCGCGAACCTGACGCCATATTGCAGACTGTTCACTGCCGGGGTGTGCGACTGGGATCTGAATGTTTTCAAACCCGTATTTTTCAGCCAGTTTCACCATGATGGGTTGAGACGAACGTCCGTACCCTGAGTCGTGATAAACGGTAACGATCTTTTTGCCTTTTAGAGCCTCAAACCCACCCTCTTGCTGAGCAATGTACGACATCGCCACATAACCTTGTGAGTAGTAGGTAAACAGCAACGGAAACTCGTACGGGAAAACTAAGCCGTTCAACGATTCTGGTCGCCCACCTGCAGGGTCAATCAATGGGATTTTGTCTTTTCTGGCGCGCTCACCAAGTGCATAGGTCGCAGGCGTAGAATGGGTCATAAAGAACGGTGTTGGCGACCCGCCCTTGCCATCTTTTATCCGCTCGTATACTTCAACTGCGCGATCGGGGCTGTATTCTGTCTCAAACTCTTCGACGTTCAGCTTCACTCCATTTATGCCACCTTCCACTTCATTGATGTATGTGAAGTAGTCGATCTCCCCTGCAAACCAAGGGGCGCCACTTGAGGCATAGGGACCGACTCGATAAGTCGGGAGTGGTATAAATTGGTCTGCTGCATTCGCAACCGAAGACACAACGGGTGCAAGCAACGAAGACAACGCAATAACGGTGACGCAAAGACTCCGTGAAATGTAGTTTTTCATCATGTGCTTCCTTGTTGATGGTAGCCGAATCCGCGGCTACTCAGTCTTTATGAAAAGAAATACTTAATCTTTCCGTTCTGCTTAGATTCGGAGTGGCCAGTTCCTTATGCGTGCTGCCAAGTTACTGACCATTCGAGTAATTCCTTCTGGCTCCTTAATCAAAAACCAGATGATGAGTACACCAAATATAACTTTGTTGAGGTTGGACAAAATGCCTGGGTCGATACTGCCGCCAAGAAAGGTTTTCACGAAATAATCAATGGAGATAGGCATTAAGAAGATAAATGCAGCGCCAATGTAGCAACCTCGAATTGAGCCCATACCACCGATAATGATGATGAACAAAATCTGGAATGATCGCTCAATCTGGAAACTCAACGTACTGGCCGTTCCAAGAAAAACAAATGCCCACAAAGCGCCAGCGATACCAAGATAAAAACCACTAACTGCAAACGCTAACGTTTTGTATTTTCTGGCGTTGATGCCAATCACTCCGGCGGCGGTGTCCATATCCCGTATCGACATCCAATTTCTTCCAACGGGGCTTTTTACCAAGTTGCACGCCACCCAAGTGAGACCGAAGATAACGAGAATGGAGAAGTAATAGCGAACCGTTGAAGAGTCGTTAATATCAAGTCCAAACAATTCCATTGGTGGTAAAGAGATGGTCGGGACAGCACCAAAGTTGTAGAACCACGCAACCTGAGTAAATAGCCACTCTATAAAAAACTGAAGCGTGAGGCTTGTAACCATCACGTAGAAGCCTTTCAACCTTGAACTCGGTAAACCAAACAAAAAACCGACGATCGCAGCAACCACCCCACCCAGTAAAATGGTCAAAGGCAAAAACTGAATATTCCCGTGTACCGCAAAGGCATAGGTCGCGTAAGCACCGACGGCCATGAAGCCACCTGCACCTAGCGATACTTGCCCCGTGTAACCTGTTAGTAAGTTCAGCCCTATTCCAGCCAGAGCCAGAATCAATACTGGCAGTAATACTGCGGAGACCCAATATTCCGACATCACCATTGGAAACAGAATGGCAAGCCCCATGAATAGGACAAGTGACAGCCTATTTTGAGGTCTTTTGAACGTACTCGAAGGCAAAAATTTACTGGCAACTTGTGCGTGCGTATCCATGCTCAACATTTTCACACCCTCTCAACCTGAATTTCACCGAATAGCCCGGCAGGACGAACATACAAAAACAGCAGTGCAAGCAAGAACGCAAACCAAGAGGAAATGCCGCCACCAATGAGTGGCCCTAGATAGGTTTCGGCCAATGCTTCACCGGCACCTACAATTAAGCCGCCTACAATAGCTCCACCTATGGAGGTAAACCCGCCGATGATCAGCACAGGGAGTGCTTTAAGTACAACCAAAGACAAGGAGAATGCGACGCCCTGTCGCGCGCCCCAAACCATTCCCGCTACCAATGCCACTACGCCAGAAACAAACCAAACAATTTGCCAGATTCGGTTCAAGTTAATACCGATGGTTTGCGCGGCTCTGATGTCGTCGGCAACTGCCCGAAGAGAAATGCCCAATCTTGTTTTGTTGAACAGGCTGGCCAGTACCGCAACTAAAGTAACGGCAATGAGGGCAGCATAAAGATCGAATTCACTAATCAGTATGTCTCCAATAAAAATCGGAAGATCTTCTATACCGATATCTAGAGCTCGAACCTCAGCTCCCATAAGCCCTTGTGCCAGCCCTTCCACAACATAAGACAAACCCAGTGTTGCCATAAAGAGGGTCATAGGGCTTCGATTT
This sequence comes from Vibrio penaeicida, assembly GCF_019977755.1. Lineage (NCBI taxonomy): Bacteria > Pseudomonadati > Pseudomonadota > Gammaproteobacteria > Vibrionales > Vibrionaceae > Vibrio > Vibrio penaeicida. Next base: position 2,356,072 of record NZ_AP025144.1, read on the forward strand.
GCCAAAGGTCTCAGCACCGTTCTTTCAATCACAACGGCACCTATGCCAAGAACAACCAGAGTAAGAATGATCGCGATAAAAAATGGAAAACCGGAGTCAATCAGGGTGACTAACGTTAACGCAGCAAACAGTAGAATCGAGCCTTGGGCGTAGTTGAACACACCGCTGGCTTTGAAAATCAGAACAAACCCTATCGCCACTAAGGTGTACATGGTTCCTGCTAATAAACCGCCTATCAGTGTTTCGATAAAGATATTCATAGCCAACAACTCCATGAGAAGCGCGCAAAGAAAAGCGAACTGAGAGATGAATTGAAGTTAATCATTATCTTCTCCAAGGTAGGCAGCGATAACTTCGGGGTTATTTTGAACATCGTCTGGGGTGCCATCCCCAACCTTACGCCCGTAATCAAGCACAACAACATGATCAGACAAGTTCATCACCATGTTGATGTCGTGCTCAATCAGAACAACCGTCACGTTCAACTCTTGGTTGATTGATAAGATGAACTCTGCCATTTCCAGCTTTTCATCTTTATTCATCCCTGCCATTGGCTCATCCAGCAGTAACATGTCTGGGGAGGAGGCGAGTGCTCTGCCTAACCCAACGCGTTTCTGGACACCGTATGCGAGGTTTTCAACCACGGTATCTCTGTGCGCTTGAAGATCCAGAAACTTCAATACTTGCTCAGCTCGCTCTCGGAATAACGCCTCTTCCCGTTTGGCAGAAGGTAGGTTCAACGCATGAGATAAAATGCCAACTGTTGAGTGTCTTGATAACCCAGTGAGAACGTTATCTAATACACTCATTTTCTTAAACAATGCATTGTTCTGAAACATTCTTCCGATACCCCTTTTTGCTGCTTCTAGGGGTTGTATCTTTTTAAAATGTTCTTGGTTAAAAACAATTTCCCCTGAATCGGGTCGATAGACGCCATTCAGAATATTTAGCATTGAGCTTTTTCCCGCGCCGTTAGGACCGATCAATGAACAGATCTCGCCACGAGTAACAGAGAAGGAAAAATCGGATATCGCTTTCACCCCTTTGAAGGACAACGAGATATCACGTACATCTAAGATACTATCCATGTGCGTTTTCTCCTTCTAACTGAACAGAAGAAAGACGGGCATTAAGGGGATTTACCGCAGACAAATCAGTACTATTCAACCGACTGAAGCCGTTAACTCGTTTCAGGCGCTTCAACAGGAGTTGTGACCACCAGCTTTTGTATCCCTTGAGCGCTTTTGTTGATAGTGAAAGCGCCAAACCCTCTTTTGTTGGAAGCCGGCTTTGAAAGTCTTTCATGTAACGACCAAAGCGATCTTTTGAGCAAATTAGATGAGTAGGTTGAATCTCAACCCGATCTCGAGCAGAAGACTCTGACGACTCAGGAAATGCGATAGCGAGGTGATCTTTTGTGGTGGTATCGAAAAGAACCTGAATGCCCGATTCCCAATCGGTAGATTCATCACACCAGCCAACCTTTCCCTCTCCCATGAACACTGTGTCTAGGTATTCGGTTGTCGGCGGTTGCTGTTGGCAAACCACGACTTCGTCAATGGGAATTGTGTTCCACAGACCCACAATGCGAGGCTCGCTACCAGTTGAAAAACAAGTTATAGGTTTTGATATTGGAAGAGACAAACACCGATTTAACGTTTGTCTTTTTTCAATGTAGCAATGTGTCGGGGAATGGGCTTCAATCAGTTCCGACAGTTCTTTTTCACTGGCTGCCGACGGAATGGGGATGACTCGTCCTCCCATCGAGCAAACCGCCAAGCCTAACACTAGGAGTTTTGGCTCATAGTTACCGCTAATCAACAATACTGCATCCGACGACAGACCCTTTTGGATCAAACATGACGCTGTGCTTTCGAGTGTTGTATGTAGCCAAGACCAATTAAATCCTAGCCACTCTCCTTGCGATTTGTGCACGAATACGAATTGATCCGGAGATTGATTCGCTTTGATCGCGATATTATTCAAACCATTCGCATCAATGGAAACTTGTTTAGAAACGTTGGTTACTTTGTTCTGCAATCGACTATTCATATGCTTCCCTGTCAATGCCTACTGCACTTACCACAGTCCTTGTGATGGTGCGTAATTTCATATTTCTGTACCGTTCGGTCTGTACACATTTAAAGATCCAATTTAACAAAAAGTCAACATTTATTTTTCATTTGATTATTTTTTGCTTGCTTTCCTAACAGATATTATTTAACTTTCCAAACATATGGCATCAAAAGTAAAATTGGGAATACTCATCCCGTCACATACAAAACCGTACTGAACAGTCCACTTTTTTTGGGCGAGGAGTAAGATTCTGAAAGATACAAAACAGTCAGCAAAAATTCGGCAAATTGCTGCAACACTTTTTGCAGAGAAAGGGTTTAATGGTGTAGGAGTGGCTGAACTTGGAGAGGCCACTGGACTTGGACGTGGTGCGCTCTATCACCATATTGATACCAAGGAAAACCTGCTGTATGACATTTCGTCGCGCTATATTGTTGAACTGGTCGAAGCGGGAAGAGAAATCACTGCAAACCAGATTGATCCAGCAGAGCGCGTTAAAAGCCTAAGCCGTCACTTAATGCACGTAATCAGCATGCATTTGGCTGAGATGACGGTTTGCTTCAGAGAAATTCATTCTTTAACCGGTGAACGCTATCAATCGGTCGCTAACTTACATGCCGAATACCAGCAAATTTGGGAAGATGCTTTCGCAGCGGGAACGGCTCAAGGGCAATTCAGAAAGATCGATAAGACTGCTGTTAAAGGTCTGCTCGGTATGTTTTTCTATAGTTTCTTGTGGCTTAAACCTGGGGGACGTCAATCAGACGAAGAGATAGGAAATATATTCAGTGATTTGGTACTCAGAGCCATTGGCGCACACGAGTATTTAGAAGAAAATCAATTCTTCGAATAAGAACTCGCTGTTCTATGTACTCGGCGTTCAAAAATGCATGAACATGACATTTGTAGGAAGCTTGCTGCTCGCTCATAGCAGCATTCTCCTAAATGCATTTACCAACAATCGCAAGAACAGTCAGAACAGTCTTTTTTCAATGACAATATGTCTACACAGCAACTTGCATTGTCACAAAATTGATCACCTTCTTTTTTGTCTTTTTTCTTTTTCCTATCTCGCTTCAAAGTATCGTTTGCGACTCTGCATGCTGAAAAACGCTGTGAAATTCTTGTCCTTGATGAAAACACACCGTGTTCCTGAATGATCTTTTTAACGGCTTCAGAACAGGAATCCCCTTGGTGTAAGCAGGCGTGTGCGCATCGAAATCCTTTATATGGAGAGATAAAGCGCTGATAAAACCTAATCAGTACGACGGCTAGATATCTCATTCACACTCCCCAATTGCATCCATTCTTCCTTTAGTATTCCGTATCTTACGGAGTCATAGTATGTACCCTTATAGAAACGCACTTTTCGCAGCCTGCCTTCAAGTTTGAAGCCCAGTTTTTCGGCGCACTTCATCATTGCAGGGTTACCTGACCAAGTTGTAAGCCCCACTCTTTCTAGTTCTCGTGTGGCAAATATGTGTGAAACCCACTGACTCAGCGCCTGATGTGCTATGCCCTGCCCCCATACTTTGGAGTCATAGATCACCACACCAGATTCTAACCAACGGGTGTTTTCGTCTTCCCAATAGCAGCTAACTGTACCCACTGGTTTGCCATTCCATTCAATTACCTGAATGTCCTCCCCTTTGAGAAGCCGCTGGAATGTAGTTGTTCGAAACACGTCTTTCGTTGGACGGGTGTAGCCAAAGTAAGGACCGTTGTATTTCGTCCATTCCTCGTCTTTGGTGACCAAATTATGTAAAGCCTGGCATTCATCTTCGAACGCCTTTCTGATAATGACAGTCATAGAAATTACCTAAAAACAGAACTCAGGATCAAAAGAAGCTCCCCATTTGGGGAGCTTCTTTTTTATAGGTTTAACTTACTATTAATTAACGCAATTTCTTCTCGCCATTGTGACTGAAGCTTTGGTTTTTGATGCTTGGGCTTTCGAGCCAGATCGTCTTCAAGCCAGACTTCTAGCTCCAATAACCTTTCGAGCATGATCTCTTCATCACTTTCCGAATCGACAGAATTGCTTACGTCCTTAGTGTTGCTTTCCTTATTGAGCTCAGAAGAACTGCCCATTTGGAGATCGTCACTTTCAAAAGCCAAACGCTGGTACGCTTCATCAACGTCGAGGTACTCTTCCAGTTTGCCGTCGGACACTAGCCAGAATCGGTTGCAACTGGATTCGATAAGTCGACGATCGTGGCTGACCACCAACGCGCCACCTTGGAAGTTTCTTAAGGTTTCGAAAAGCTCTTCTTTCCCTTCTAAATCCAAGTGGTTGGTTGGCTCGTCCAGCATGAGCAAATGATAGTTTGCGAGCGTTAGCCCAATAAATAATAATCGGGAACGCTCACCACCACTGAGTTCCTTTACCTTCTGTTCATGGCGGTTAAATGGAAAGCCGGCACTGTTTAATGAACGCTTTCGTACTTCTTCCGTTAAATTCCCGTAGGAATACAGCGCGTCGAGTAGGCTTTCCTCTCCGTTTAGCTGCTCTAAGCTCTGATCGTAGTACCCGATGTTTGCTTTTGGATGAAGTACTATTCCTCCAACACTGTAACCATCGGAGTACGCAGCCCAAAGCATGCGCATAAGAGAAGATTTACCACTGCCATTTCGCCCCAAAATCGCGACTTTGTCACCACTTTTGATTTGCTGGTGAATAGCCTCAAATAGCAAAGGAAGATGAGGTTGTGCTTTCACTTGGGTGTTTTCGAGTTCTAACAGGCGATTCGCTTGCATACGTTCACCCGACAAGGTTAACGTCCACGGTGAACCTTGCGTAAGTTCGGTTTGCTGCTCGACCAATCGATCTTTGCGCTTTTCCATGTGTTTGGCTTTACGAGCTAAGTCTTCGTTGTCGTAAACTTTGCCCCAAACGGCTAAACGTTTGGCGCTTTTTTCGATCCGGTCAATCTCCTTTTGCTCCGACTTATGGCGCGCTTCGTCAGCCATGTCTTTCTCTGAGAGCGCTTGCCTCGCTTCGCTACAAGGTAAATCAAAACTATAGAGCCCTTTGTCTCTCATAATCCAAGTTGTATTGGTTACGCTGTCTAAAAGAGTCTGATCGTGAGACACCAAAACAAAGCTGCCACGCCATGTGTTAAGAAAACGCTCTAACCATAGCAAGGTGGGTAAATCTAGGTGGTTGCTGGGTTCATCTAAAAGCAATAGATCGGGCTGGGTAATAAGCGCTCTTGCCAGCAAGAGTTTCATGTGCTGCCCGCCACTGAGGGAGGAAGCAAGCTGTTGCCATTGGCTTTCGCTAAAACCAAATTCCGCCAATAACGCTTCAACGCGCCATCGTTCATCGAGCTCTGGTAATTGCTCTGCCAATGCTTCAATCAAACTGGCGTGCTCAACTGCGGCAGGAAGGTACTGCTCTACGCTGGCAACCACGCAGCGGTGTGCTTTGGTAACACTTCCAGTGTGAGAATCTGATTTGCCACTCAACACGGCAAGTAGCGAGCTTTTTCCACAACCGTTGTGACCAATTAAGCCAATTTTGTTGCCTTTTTGCAGGGTGAAAGAAATCGCTTCAAACAAAGTGCTTGAAGGTTGTTCAATAGTAAGAGTTTGTGCTGATAATAAAGTACTCATAAGTTTCTCAAGAATTGCGGGCACGATGCCCTTGTCAAACTACGCTGACAACAATCCAAGAGCTCAAGAGAAGAGCACTCTGAATAGAATGGTTTTGTATTCGCTCAAGCCTGGATTATCGCAGCACGATATCGCAATGTCTTGAGTGGTTCACTATAGCAAAGTGACGTGCGCTAAATGGGCGACACACAAACATAATTAATTCCTCCTTTTTCTTTGGGGCGATGGTTACGCCGCTGTAAATGGGTAGCGCGATAATAGATTTATCACCTTAAAAAAAGATAGCCTTGAGAAACTTTACGCATAAAAAAAGAGAGGTCGGTCACCTCTCTTTCACATTTGATGAGCATGACTCTAAGTTACGCTCGATGTTATTTTACCCATTGACGACGTCAACCAATCAATACTGTCGGATTTCCGGCAACGATTTTACCACCGTGAGCGGTACCATCACCCATTCTTGCGGCAGGTTTACCATTAATGGAGACAGAGCCAGAACCTTCGTTGATAGTGTCTGGTGGACCTATGCAGACCAACTTATCTCCTTTTCTACCAGCAGGTAAGCCCCCAATAAATACATTGCCTGAGCCACTAACCACTGGACCACCGACGTGAGGGACTTTGGCTGTAACCTTAGGGCAGACATGCATTGATGTAACGGTGGCAGCAGGTTTTCCCATCTCCAACTCCTCACATTAATATAAAATTATGTGAACAAGCTAGAACAGTCGATGGTTGATATCAATGTGAGAAGTTATTGGTGAGAACACTCGTTCGGTAAAATTGTAGTTTCATCACTTAGTGTCGATGAAATAAACAAATGCATACAAAAAAACTTTTAGTTTGCTTCAGAACCCAAACCTATGGGAACCGAAGCTTGATGACGTTGATTGGCTACTGATGCAGATTACCGCCCATCTGTTCATTTAAATATTCAGCGGCTTCCAGCATGGCTTCGCGGCATTCTTTCCTGATGGCACGGTTATCGCCTTCCACGCTTTCTATTAAAGGAATGGTCAAACAGGCGATTGCCTGCCCAGAATAATCCGTTAAAGGTACTGAAATGTTGACGACACCTTTAATGACATAGCTTTTGCGCTCTTCGTATCCTTTTTTACGAACTTTCGCTAGCTCCGCTTTTATTTCGCTAATGTCTTCTTCACTACCGGGAGGGTGGGCAAGGATAAACTGCTCTAATTCACTGTCTGGCGAGTGCGCTAAAATAACGCGACCAGAAGACGCTTTCCACACATCCAATTTGGCACCTAACCGGACACTCATCAAGTGGTATCCCGGAGAGTCAACTTGCCCAATAACCAACAATTTCCCTTCAGAAACGATGGCCAAATGAACCGATTGCTGAAGCTTTTCAGCCAATGTATTCATAACCGGAACCGCAAGGGATGTGAGGCGTTTTATCTTTGGATAACGATGCGAGACTTCGAACAACTTCGTGGTAAGCGCATACCTGTCGGTGTGAGGATCTAGCGACAGATAACCTCTATCGCACAGCACCACCAGCATTCTAAAAATCTCTCCGACACTTCTGCCTAATTCTCTGGCTATTTCAACCTGAGAAAGCCCAGAAGCATGGCTTGAAAGTACTTCTATGATGTCTAAGCCCTTTTCCAGAGCTGGCGCTTGATACTTTTTTTCTTCTTTCGTATCCAATGGTTTTCCTTACTGGTGAATAACTTGCTTCCAAGCTGCCTTTGTGGCGCTATACCCAAGTAACCTTAGGATGCTTGGGTATAAGACTGTCGCTTATTGGAACCAATACTACTGAATACTTTACCAAGTTTCATCTGCGAGACATCACATCATTCATACTATGTGATCGCATTTTCCACTTTGGTTGTTTGCCGTATTTTGTCCCAATCCCAGTTTATACCTAAGCCAGACTCCGAAGGAGCAATAGCTTTGCCATTATTTATTGAAAGTGTGTTCGATGTAACAGAACCTAACTGTGGGATATATTCTAACCAGCGGCTATTAGGCACTGCACAACATAACGATACATGCAACTCCATCAAGAAATGTGGGCAAACGGATACATTATACGTTTCAGCCAAATGCGCGACTTTTAGCCAAGGGGTAATCCCCCCTATTCTTGCCACATCGACTTGAACAATATGACAAGCGCCCCGCTCTAAATATTCTCGAAATCCGCGCGTGCCGTACATGGACTCACCGACCGCAATAGGCAACCCTGCAGTCGCACACAATTGCTGATGACCCGAGATGTCTTCCGCTGGCATCGGCTCTTCTAGCCAACTGATTCCAAGCTCTGCGAATGCTCTGCCTCGCTTTATTGCTTCATCACGGCTGAAGCTTTGGTTGGCATCAACCATGATGTGATAGTCGTCGCCCACCTGCTCTCTTACGTATTCCAACCTGCGAATATCTTCCGCTAAACTCGGTGAACCGACTTTTACTTTGGAGCCACCGAACCCTTGCTGTTTAACCGCAATCGCATCTTCCGCTAGTTGTTCTGCCGTAAGGTGTAACCAACCGCCTTCGGTGGTATAAAGCGGAATTTCATTTTTCGCTCCTCCCGCCATTTTCCACAATGGAAGCTGGGCTTTGATCGATTTTCTGTCCCACAACGCAGTATCAATCGCCGCAAGTGCTAGTGACGTAATTGCACCTACCGATGTGGCGTGTGAATGAAAATACAAAGAGCGCCAAATCTCTTCAATACAGTCAGGATCTTTCCCAATTAGCTGAGGCAAGAGGTGATCGTTTAGAAGCGCGACGACAGAAGAACCTCCTGTACCAATGGTGTAGGTGTACCCCACACCCGTTACACCGTCACTATCAGTAATTTTAACAATGGGTGTTTCTTGACAAACAAACGCCTGAATGGCGTCAGTTCGTTTTACTTCTGGAGTCAGATCGACCCAAAAAAGCTCTGCTTTCACTATCCGTGTCATGGCTTTGATTCCTTAACCCTGATTCCATTCAGGCATTTTCGTACGCGACGGCGACTTGACTAGAAACACCCAGCCCATCGATACCAAGTTCTACGACATCGTTCTCTTTCAAATATCTAGGTGGGTTGAACCCTAGCCCAACACCAAATGGCGTACCTGTCGATATGACATCACCTGGCAATAAAGTCATGTATTGGCTGATGTAACTGACCTGGTTAGCGATTGAAAACACCATGTCACTGGTGTTGCTGTCTTGCAGCATTTCACCGTTCAAAGATAACCATAACCGGAGGCTTTGCGGATCCGTGCACTCGTCAGTGGTAACCAAATAAGGCCCAAGCGGCGCAAAGGTGTCGCAGCTTTTGCCTTTTACCCATTGCCCTTCTTGTTCAAGCTGGAATTCACGTTCCGAGTAATCGTTGTGTAGCGCATACCCAGCTACATAATCCAATGCCTCGTCTTCCGAGACGTAACTGGCGCGTTTGCCAATAACAATAGCGAGTTCCACTTCCCAGTCAGTTTTCACGCTGTTTTTTGGAATAATGACAGGATCGTTTGGCCCACACAGTGAGCTCGTCGCTTTCATAAACAACACGGGTTGGCTCGGAAGTGGCATGCCCGATTCCTCGGCGTGTTTCTTGTAATTCAAACCAACGCATATAATTTTGGATGGGCGGCAAATCGGGGCACCGTAACGTTCTTTTTCATCAAACTCTGGGCAATTTCCTTGGTGCTCGTCTAGCCATTTCGCTAACCGTTCTACACCATCATTTTCAAAAAAATCTTCCGTATAATCTTCACCAAAAGCGCTGACATTGATGCGTTTTCCATTGGTTAGTTCGACGCCGGGTTTCTCTTGCCCCAGTTCGCCCACTCGAATCAGTTTCATTTTATTGTCCTTAAAAAATGTTTAGCGGAGTTGAACCACACCACCGTCTATGTCGTAGCTTACGCCTGTAATAAATTTGGCTTTATCGCTGCAAAGAAATACCGCAATATCAGCAATTTCTTCTGGTGTCCCCATTCGTCCAATGGGTTGATATTCGCTGAGTACTTTGAACATTTCGTTTTTATTGTCGGGGTAGTGTTTATCTAAATACCCATCGACGAATGGCGTATGAACTCGAGCCGGGCAAATGCAATTACAACGCACCCCTTTATCAACGTAATCTCTTGCAATACTGAGCGTCATGGCGGATACCGCACCTTTAGAGGCGGAGTACGCAAACCGATCAGCTATCCCTAATTTCGCAGCGATAGAAGAAAGATTGAGAATGGATCCTTTTGCCGATTGAAGCATTGGCATCAAGTACTTGGTGAATAAAAATAAGCCGTTCACATTCACTGAAAATACGCGTTGAAGCTCATCCAGTTCGGTATTTTCAACGTTACCAATGTGCGCAATGCCAGCATTGTTAACAAGAATATCCAATCGACCAATTTGCTGTTCTAATTCTGCCACTAGGCGCTTCACGTCGGGCTCCGAAGACACGTCACACGTTAACGCCGTGATCCGATCAGAACCAAAACCTTCCGCTGCACTCTCAAGGTGCTCTGGATTAATATCTACTAAAACGATATGTGCGCCCGCCTGATGAAAACCTTTGGCAATCGCTAACCCAATCCCAGACGCTGATCCGGTAATAAGGGCTACTTTTCCCTGTAGCATGGGTATCTCCTTAATTGAGTTCAAAGACTTGTTCCATGTTTTGCCACCACGCTTCACCTGCTTCAGGTAATGGCTGCTGCATGGGTTTCATCCACGCCCACCATTTTTGAGTAATGGGATCTGCGGCCATCGCAGCCATATCTCCTTCGAAGTCATGGCCAACGTATTCAAAGTAGGCAAACAGCAAACCGTCGTGATGAAAAATGGAGTAATTTTGGATGTGTGATGCTTTGATTTGAGCCAGTACTTCCGGCCAAACTTCAGCGTGTGCTTTAACGTATTCGTCGTAATGTTCGGGCTTTAATCGGATAACTTGACCAAACTTCTGCATGAACATTCTCCTAACGTAGCCGCGACAAATAAGAACGTTGCGCCGTCTTATGGAAAAGGTACTGGCGCTCTTCTTCTGTCCAATTTGAAACCATTGCGTTTAAGCGTTGATGCCAATCCTGCGCTGACTCCACTAAAGCCACCACCGGCCAGTCTGAGCCAAACAACAGCCTTTCTGCACCAAATGCCTTTTTTAGGTAAGCAAGCACATCGCTTAGCAAGCCGTCTGTTTTTGAAAGATCCCCAGCTTGGGTAACAAGACCAGATACCTTACAAACGGAATTTGGCATCGCCGCTATTGAGGCAATATCTCGTTTCCATTTCCCATAGGCTTTTTCATCTTCCAAATAGGAGGCAATGGCAGGAATACCGCCATGGTCGATAACGAAATGCGTATCTGGGCAATGCTTGATGAGTGCTGCGGCATCCTCTAGCTCTTGAGGGCGAATACAAATATCGAAAGAAAACCCTGCATTACCTATCGCTTGAACACCATGAATAAAAGGCGATTGCAAGCAGTATCCTTTTGGTCGCTCCTCTGTGTGAAGCACTTGTCTGAATCCAACGACATGTTTTGCATCGCTGTGGATGCGTTGTAGATAAGGAACAACGTCGCTTCGTGTGACATCAAGAGATGCAACCATAGCGACAAGCGGAAATTGAGGGTTTCGACACAGCAGCCCTATAGCGTCAATTTCCTTACCTTTTTGACTCTCAACGACATCCACTTCCACGTAGATAGCGCGATCGACGGATTTAAAATCAGATTGGTACATGTCCAAACTGAACGTTTTATTGAGCGCTTCAAATCCTGTGACCCATGGCAAATCGAACTCATCCAAATCCCATAGATGCAAGTGACTGTCTATGATCATTTCTGATCTCCTTTTCCTGTTCGATATTTTAAATATAAAATTACATTTTAAATACGATATGTAAATCGATTTATGGCTATTATTTGATCAATTTAGCAGCTAGCGTGAAGTTGATCACGAAGCGCTTGTTCAAGATCTTCTTTGCAACAGTGGATTATTGAAATGACTTAAAGAACTGATGGGGTAATTGAATCAACGAATGAGGCTAATTAAATGGGTAAAAAAGAAGTGACACGAAAAAACCCCTCACTTTGTCGATCCAAAGAAAGGGGCAAAAGAGACGCTATTTTAATTTCGTATGCGTTAGTAAGGTATAGCTTCGGTCTGTTGGGCTATTGTCTGTTTAGTTATGGTCTGTTGAGTTAGAGCAAAGAAGGCAACCACAAAGTAATCGCAGGCATATAAGTCACCAGCATAAGCACGACAACCATTGCCAAATAGAAAGGCAGCATATGCCGAGCCGTAGTTTCTATTTTAACCTTACCTATTCCACACCCGACCATCAGCGAAGTGCCAACCGGTGGAGTACACACGCCAATACCTAAATTGAGCAGCATGATGATGCCAAAATGAATCGGGTCGACACCTATGGTTTTGGCTATGGGTAAAAGAATTGGCGTCAGGATAAGAATCAAAACCCCCATATCCATCAGCATCCCCAAAACCAGTAGCAATATGTTAATGGCTAACAGCACCACATAAGGGTTGTCTGACAATCCCAAAATGAAATCAGCCAACAAACTTGGTACGCTGAGGAACGACAATAAATAACCAAATGCAGAAGAGGTCATGATAATTGCGATCACCATTGACAGCGTTTTCATGGTGTCGCTCATGATTTTCTTCATTTGGGTACGATTGACGCTTTTGTAAATCAATATTGTGACTAACAACGCATACGCCACCGCAACCGCCGCAGACTCTGTCGCCGTAAAGATGCCTAACACAATCCCACCGATAATAATAACGATGGTAAACAACCCAATTGAAGCTTCACTTGTAATCGCCAACCCTTCTTTAAGCGAATACTTTTTTCCTTGCGGATGACCATGTCGAATCGCCAAAAATCCGCACAGAATCATCAAAGAAACACTCAGCAATATGCCTGGCACATAGCCCGCGACAAACAACTGGCTAATCGGCAGCCCGCCAGCTGCCAACGCGTAGTAAATCATATTCTGGCTTGGAGGAATCAATACCCCCTGTACAGAAGATGTAACCGTAACCGCGACCGAGTATTCCGCTGGGTAGCCACTGCGCTTCATGGCTGGAATCAAAAACGATCCAATCGACGCCACGTCTGCCACTGAAGAACCCGAAATACCGCCAAAGAAGGTACTGGCGACCACATTACCCTGCGCCATCCCGCCTCTAAATCGACCTACTAGCACTTCTGAAAAACGCACCAATCGGTCAGAAATCCCACCTTCCGTCATTATGCTGCCGACAAGAATAAAAAACGGTACGGCAAGAAACGTAAAGCTGAACATGCCATTGACCATTCGCTGCGCCACAAGCAACAGTGGAAGGTCTAACTGCCAAGCAGTGAGTACTGAAGATATACCTAGCGCAAAAGCAATAGGCACTCTTAGTAACATCAAGGTTAAGAAACTACCTAGTAGTACTGCAATCCCTACTTGATCCGCACTCATAAAGATCCCTCTTCTTTTTCCCTTACGTCTCCCGTCACAATGTTGGTGATCGCATTAATAAGAGTCAGAATAGCCCCGACAACGGCTGAATAATAAAGTAGCTGCTTTGGCAAACCAGAAGCAGGAAGTATCTGTGCTCCGGCAATGTTAACCAGCGTTTGAGCGTTCATAAGTAGAATGAAAGAAAAGCCAGCAATACAGAGATAGGCAAAGTAATCGAGTGACTTACCAATTGGCATTGGCGCTTTGTCTCGCAAATAAGTGATGGCAACATGAGAATGTGTTTTCACCCCCACAGCAATAGACAACATTCCGTACCACACCAAAAACAACATAGCGACTTCTTCAGACCAACTGGTTGGTTTATTAAACACATATCGTAAAACTACCTGCATGACAGTTATCACGACAATCAATTCAAGCAGTCGGTTAGCTACCCATGCAACAATTTGATTCAGTTTCGTTATTAGCAGACTCATCATTTTGGCTCCGTGAGCTTTGTGCTTGCCCTATCCCTACGTTCAATCACACCTCTATGTTTCAACGTAACCCTACGGTTTAAGGCAAGCACTCCGCACTAATTCACTGCCTTAATTTTGCTAACAAGAGGTAACAGTTTCGGAAATTCTTCATACACTGGCTGAACCGCTTCTTGGAAAGGTGTATTGTCGATAACCGTGACTTTCACACCCGCTGCAACCACTTTCTTTTTTGCATCAATATTGGCGCGAATCATTAGGTCTCGCTCAAAAATCGCCGCTTCTTTCGCTGCTCTAGAGATAGCTTCACGCTGATTTTGAGGAAGTGAGTCATATTTCGCTTTGTTCATGATCAGTATAGCGGGTGGGCTCAAGTGACCATCTTCTACGTAGTTTGGCGCAACTTCGTAGTGACCAGACGTGAGATAACTAACGTAGTCGTTCTCAGCACCATCGATCACACCTGTTTGTAAGCTAGAAAACACTTCACCGTAGTTCATAGGGGTCGCAACACCTCCAACTAAATTGACCATGCTGATTGAAATAGGTGATTTCTGAACTCGGATCTTTAACCCTTTCATGTCTTCGATAGAGTTTACAGGGTTGTCTTTCGTGGTATAAAAGCTGCGGGTTCCCGCTTCCATGTATTCGAAACCGATTAAGCCGTATTTCGCCATATCGGCACGAACTTCATCTCCTACTTCGCTATCTAAAACACGGTATTTGTGTTTCACATTTTTAAAGATATAAGGAAGCGTAAACACGCCGATACTTGGCGACACATTCGCCAGAGTAACGCTGTTCACGCGAGTTAAGTCGATAATCCCAGCTTGAGTTTGCTCAATGGTTTCCGCCTCTTGCCCTAACTGAGCACCCGAGAACACTTTTACTTTTATTTCACCATTCGAGTATGTCGATGCAAGCTCGGCAAATTTATGCATCGCCACGGTAACGGGGTTGGATTCTGGCTGGTTTTCTGCCAAGCGTAACGTTGTTGCCATCGATAAACTCGGCACCAGTATTGCTGCAATTGAGCAACTAATTAAACCTTTCGTTAGTGTCCATTTCATGTCCTATACTCCTTGTTTACTCGGCTATTCCTAAGCCAAATATTGGGTTATTTAGCGGATACGCTTTCGCCATGCCGCCTGTTCCTTTATTCATTTCACGGTGTTGCTTGATTGCCTACTTGTGGCTCTCTTTTATCGTGTGACTGATCGAGTGTTTACCTAAATACGCAGCCATTAAAAATGGACCATCAGGGGTTAAAGACCATTCAAGAAACTCTGCTCTATCCCCTACTCTAGGCAATGTGTTTGGATGTGATAGCAATTGGAGCGGGTTGTGCCGTGTGATTTGGAGCAGTTCAGACATCGTAAGACCACACCACTTCATTGTGTCACGTAGCATTTTGTCCATTCGTGCTGATGAACCCGCAAAGTAAGGTGAACCAGGAATGCGAACCACTCCATCGGAACAAAGCTCAATCTCAGCTTCTCCCAACCAGTAACGCCCCGGATGCTGCGATAATCCCCCTGCTGCTGTCGCATCCGTTGTTAAAACAGCACGTGGTAACGTTTTTGCGCGTAACCACGTCTTAAGCATTTCGGGTTTCACATGAAGCCCATCGGCAATGAAACTGGCATAGAGACCATCGTGAGCCAATTGCGCCATCAGTGGGTTATCCACCTTATGCAGTTGATGCGCCAAACCGTTTCCTAAATGCGTTGAAAGAATCGCGCCTGCGTTTACTGCTTCACTTATTTTTTCTGAGCTTGCATTGGTATGCCCTAACGCTACGGTAATCCCTTCCGATTTGAGAAATGAAATCAAATCAATCACGCCGTCAATTTCAGGCGCAACCGTCATGAGCTTGATTGGCTTCGAAGACAACGACTGCATTTTTTTAACAATGGCAACAGACCCCGGAATCATCGCTTTTTTCGGATGGGCTCCAACAAAACCCTCTTTTGGAGACAAAAATGGCCCTTCAATGTGATAGCCCATGACCATTTCTTTGCCCAAAGTACTTTGCTTTACGGCGTCGTCTAACTCCTGAAGAAGGCGATAGAGTTTGTTTTCTTCGGCCGAAATTAATGTTGGTAAGCAGCGGGTCACACCACATTTCAGCATTGCCGACAAAGCGCTATCCAACTTCTCGGCTGTTACACCATAAGAATTAAAATCAAGCCCATTGAACCCGTTGATTTGAATATCCACCAGCCCCGGAGTAACAACGGAATCCTGATTATTCACATCAAGACAAAATGCCGGCACTTCGTTTGTGATCCGAGAGATGATGCCTAATTCATTGATGTCGTATCGCATCAAAGGCCGATCATCACCTGAATACACCAGCAGGCTTTTCAAACTAGCGCTACTCATCTCGACCTCTTAGGTTCAGTAAGCTTGCCGCATCATTGTCCAAAAATACGGATGTCGACGAGTGCTTTTGCAACGCAGACGCCGGATGAAGAACGGATAGTTCACCTTCTAAGCAGTTTCGAACAGCTTGCGCTTTCCTCTTCGATGGCACGGTACAAACAATGTGTTCACTTTTTAGAATCTGCTGAATAGACATAGATATCGCGTAGGTAGGAACTTCTTCTAATGAAGCAAACCATCCTTCGCCTAACTGCTGTTCTCGACATGCTTCATCTAATTCAACTTGGATGTACGGCGTGGTCACCTCAAAGTCAGCGGGTGGATCATTAAACGCTAAATGACCGTTTTCACCAATCCCAACAAACGCAACGTCAATACTTACTGCAGCCATTTTTTCGTTGAGCTTTGTCAATTCTTCATGAAGGGGAGACGCGTCTCCATTGACATAGGTGATGGAATGAAGGCCTAGCAGATTGTCGGCAACTCGCTCTCTCAGATAACGCCTAAAGCTAGCCGGGTGTTCATCACTCAAGCCCACATATTCGTCGAGATGGAAAATGGATACCTTTGACCAATCAATTCCTGCGTCAACGATCAAATTAGAAAGCATTGAAAACTGGCTGGTGCCCGTAGCCAAAATCACGTTAGCATGCCCTTTCTTTTCAATAGCTTGTTGAACGAGCTGCGCTCCGTGTTGGGCAGCGGCTGCCCCCATAGATGCTTCGTCTAACCATCTAGATATTTCCATTGTTTCTTACTCCACAAATCTGGTTATGTGCGAACCACATGTTCATTCTTAAACACAAATCTGTCATTAATTACACTTGCTGTAAATAACTATTTTTTACACAATGTGTAATTATATAATTGAGCTTTTAGACAAAGCGGATAGACGTTACTTTCAACTATTTGTTTTTTATTGAATAAAAGACATGCTCCTAGCCAGATTAGCGTCGTTGCCAACCTCTTAATTGAATGGCAAAAATTTGAAGGAAATCACCATTTATGCCGTCTGCATCAACCTCAAAAACGTCGACTAACCTCTCTTTTGGTGAACGTCTCGCGACATCATTGGAACAGCTCGATTCACAATTGAGCCAACTTTCTGACAAACGGAAAAACCAGCTATTACGTGCCATTTTTAGCCAGCCAGCATCCACTAGAAAAAGCTTAAGCCAAGAATACAAATTGCGCCCCGCGACGGTGACTGAACTGGTTGGAGAACTCATTGAGCTTGGCTTGGTTATCGAAGATCGAACCATTAATCCATCCAAGCCAGGACGACCTGAAGTGTTCTTGCGCGTTCAGCCCAACGCGTTGTCGGGTATTGTTATCACCATCGATTCTTTGACCATTTATGCACATCTCATTAACTTGAAGGGCGAAGTCGTTAGCTCGTCTTCAAAAACGCTCAACGACCACGAGCTTTCAAACCAACAAATACTGAATCAGTTTGAAACACTGGCAAATACTTTAATTCAGTCGTCTCCAGAGTCCAATATCGTAGGCATCACCTGCTCGTTACCCGGCTTAGTGGATGAAGATAAAGTGAGTTGGGTCTACGCCAATCGTTGGCCTGAAGTAACCAACCTTTCGTTCGAGCCTCTTTCCAACAACACTAAGCTGCCCGTTAAAATAGCCAAAAACCTCAACAACGAATTACGCGCTCGTTTACTTCGCCACCCAGAAAACAAGAAAGATTCGGTGCTGAATATTCACTGGGGTTACGGGATCGGAACATCTTATGCGTTGCGTGGACAAGTACTTCATACCCCCATAGGTGGTTTTGGCGAACTGGGGCAAACGTCCATTTTCATGGGGGAAAAACTGGTCACGGTGGAATCGGTTGCGTCTCTTCGCGCAATTGAAGGGGAGCTGAAAGCACACGTTCAAAATGTTCCAGCCAACGAAGCAGGGTTCGAGGAGATGTTCAATGATAAAGAGATCACTGATTTACCCGTGATAAACCAAGCAATAGAGCTCATGAGCGCCACACTAATGAATGCGTTTTTGGTTCTGTTTCCTCAACAGATCGTGATTACTGGTCCTTTTGCGCAAAGCCCAGAAATATTCAAACGTTTAGAGCAACGTTTTGCCGAAAAGCTACCCAAATTTGTATCAAGGGAAGTTTCGCTGCATGTCGGTCAGCGCGCCAAAGCAGATGAACTATTTGGCGCGCTTTCGCCGCTATTTCAAACTGAAATACTCACGCGATTAAAAAGTCGTTAGACGTTGCTTGTCTCTAACATCCGCTTGATGCCGAGCTCTAGCCCACGGAATTCAGCGAGCCCTTTTAAGCGACCAATGCACGAGTAGCCAGGGTTAGTCGATTTGTTCAAATCGTCTATCATCTGGTGCCCGTGATCTGGGCGCATCGGAATGGAGCGGTTATCGCCACTATCTTGCCTTCTCGACTCTTCTTTCAAAAGTGCCAATACTACCGAATACATATCCACGTCCCCCTCTAAATGCGCTGCTTCGTGAAAGCTATGCGGGTTTTCTTCTCTTTGAGTCGAACGTAAGTGAGTGAAAAATATTCGGTTGTGAAAAGCGTTAATCATACTCACCAAGTCATTGTCTTCTCGAACCCCGTAGGAACCAGTACAGAACGTAAAACCATTGTTTTCACTAGGAACCGATTCCACCAACCACGCCATATCTTCAATGGTTGAAACAATTCTAGGGAGCCCCAAAATGGGTCTGGGTGGATCGTCAGGGTGAATCGCCATTTTAATATTTTGCCGTTCACAAATTGGCATTAAGTCGTTTAAAAACAGTCTTAGATTAGAACGAAGTCTTTCCTTATCAACTAAATCGTAACGAGTAAGATGAGCGCGAAATTCATCCAAGCTGTACCCTTCTTCAGCCCCCGGAAGCCCAGCTATAATGTTTGCCGTTAGCTTATCAATATCGTCTTGGTGCATTTGAGAAAATACGTCACGAGCAGCTGCTTGTTCAGCTTCACTGTACTGCTGCTCCGCTCCTTCTCGTTTCAGAATGTGCAGCTCAAATACAGAAAACAGTGTGTGGTCAAACCGCAACGCCTTTGAGCCATCAGGCAACTCATATTCCAAGTCTGTCCGTGTCCAATCCAGAACTGGCATAAAGTTGTAGCACACGGTATCAACGCCACATATCGCAAGGTTTTCTAAGGTTTTCTTATAATTCTCAACCCATGTTTTCCATTCACCTGTTCGGAGTTTTATGTCTTCATGCACGGGCACACTTTCTACAACCGACCACGTTAGCCCTGCGCTTTCTATTTGGTTTTTTCTTATCTTGATCTCTTCAACACTCCATACCTCTCCATTAGGGATATGGTGCAATGCAGTGACGATCCCTGTCGCACCTGCTTGCCTAATGTCTTGCAAGGACACGGGATCTTCCGGTCCGTACCAGCGCCAAGTCTGTTCCATAACTCACTCCATTTGAATGATCGCTTGATTGAAAATAATTAATAACATAACCTGTTATTAATTATTTTGTAAATACCACTGGTGAAAATATGAGCTCTGAAATCGTCAAAAGCATACCGACAAAGATTGTCCATTTAGGGTTTGGGGCGTTCTATCGTGCACACCAAGCGGTTTATTCTCACGAGGCAATGGATGCTAAAGATCCCTGGGGGACGTGTGTGGTGAGCCTATTTAGCGGACAGCCAATGATATCGGCTTTAACGGAGCAAAATTATCAATACTCTGTCATTGCTAAGGGGGACGGCGGTGCGAATATCACCAAAATTCAATCCATTAGTAACGCTCTGCATCCTATGATTCACGGCAAAGACGTGATCTTGGATACGATGGCATCAATCGATACCCACATCATCTCACTCACCATCACCGAAAAAGGGTATTGCATAGAACCTCATTCTAGGCAATTAGACACAAGCGACCCTCTCATTCTGCATGACTTAGCCAAACCCAGCGCGCCACGTTCAGCAATTGGTTACATTGTGGAATCTTTGACAAGGCGATTTGAACGAAATTTAGGAGGGGTAACGGTGCTTTCTTGCGACAATATCCCAAATAATGGAGAAGCCGTTCAAAACGCGGTGACGCAATTTGCTGAGTTGATTTCCCCTGAGTTCGCACTTTGGATAGACCGAGAAGTCACTTTTCCATCCTCGATGGTTGATCGAATTACGCCAGCCGTCACCAACGAAACCCAACAAGAAATCGATCGTATCGTGGGAGAACACGACTCTTGCGGCATCATCACCGAACCTTTTAGCCAATGGGTAATTGAAGATAACTTCCGTTATGGCAGACCAACCTGGGAAATAGCGGGGGCTCAATTTGTTGAGGATGTCACGCCCTACGAAGACATGAAATTGAGAATGCTCAATGGGGCGCATTCTTTCATTGCCTATTTGGGTTACTTAGCAGGTTACAAAACGGTAGCGGAGACGATTCAAGACAAAGACTTCGAGATAGCGGTTCGACGGCTCATGACATCGCAAGCGCAAACGTTGCAAATGCCCCAACATGAATTGGACGTGTATAAAGAGTCGCTTATCGAGCGTTTTCGCAATACTCAACTGAAACATAAAACCTGGCAAATCGCGATGGATGGCAGCCAGAAATTGCCGCAAAGAATCCTTAGACCTATGGAGCTTCGCCTTCAAGCGGATCAAGACTGTGACGATTACTATTTGGCGATCGCAGCTTGGATACGATACGTAGGTGGAGTCGACGACAATGGAGAAAGATTTGAAGTTAAGGATCCAAAATCAGCACAGTTCGATACTATTTACAAAAGCACCCAACCTAACAATCTGGTCGAACAATTTATTCAAGTGGAGGACGTGTTCGGCGCTCAATTAATCCAAAATGATACCGCTGTTGCAAGGATAAAGAATGCGTATGAATCTATCGTACAACATGGTGCGAAGAACACGCTGAAAAGGTTCAACGTGTCCTAAATCATCCTAAGCTCACGCAATTCGAGTGAAGCTAACCACCATACTTGGCAAACACCTCTGGTCCTGTCATATCGTGGGTTTTATTTCCAAAGTGGTAGTAGTGTGGCTTTTCATCAGTAAACACCTGATGGTCAAATACAAACTGAGATTGATCGTCGATTAGCCCTGCCCCAACAATATGTTGTTGGTTATGTTTAAGACGATAAAACAAGTGACTGCCACATTGCTTGCAAAATCCACGCTCAGCCCAATCAGAGGAATCGTATACTTGAATATTCTCTTCACCAGTAAAGTGAATATCTGAGCCGCAATCTACCGACATTAGTGGTCCGCCACTCCAACGTCGACAAATACTGCAGTGACAAGTACCAACGCTAGGGCTAATAGTACGAGCGCTAAATTTTACCGCGCCACACACACAACTCCCTGTTGATTCAAAGGTTTTCATTGTCTTTTCCTCCATGACTGTCTGACACTTAACTTAACCTGATCTTCAGATCTCGAAACTAATCCGATACTGCATGACATTATCACCAACAAGCTTAGGGTCTTTTCTTACACAGTTCACACTTTATAAATATTGATTCTGTGTAAAGGATTGCATTAGTGACTATTTATGCCAATTTAATGCGAAATTAACATTCTCAAAATTACGCTGCTTCCAAGTTTCATATAAGGCTCAACTTTCCCCAAAAACGTCATTGCTGAGCCGTTAACCTAACTCGGAAGAACAATGAAAAAGTTGCTAGTTACTACGGTTTTATTAGGTCTCACTGCCTGTGGCGGAGGATCGGATTCAGAAACAACCACCAATCCAGTGACACCAACCCCCGCTCCCACTCAACCAACAGAGCCTGCTAATGGGTCGGGTATCTCAGCCAAGTGGAAAGTGTTTGCCACCATCTCTCTGCCAAATGGCGATTTTGTTTCAGCACGTTCGGATCAGCAAACAACGAAAATACACCAAGAGCTGCCTCTTATTCCCGCTCCTAATGGCTACGAATTGTCAAATCAAACCACGGCTTTAGCGCAGTTCGCTCAGTGGACGATTACCAACCCAGACAATTCAGTAGTCACGAGTGACGCTAAAAGAACGGTATTACTTCAGCTAAGAGAGGAAGGGACTTATCAAATAGAAATGTGCGTTTCTGAAACCAACACGATTGTGAAAGCGTATCCTTTTTGCGCCAATGTTGACTTGATCGTCGCTACACCAAAATCTCATCCAAAACTCATGTCTAATGGCACGCAATTGAATGTGAGTGCATCTGATTTGGTTTCAGGTACGAACGCCGTTTTTGATGTCGTCACTTTAAATAGTTCTGATCGTGGATTGGCCACTGTAAATACTGAACGCACAACGTTAACCTACGAAACATTGGATGAGTACGCGTATCTTTCATCAAGTGAACGAGAAGAAGTTCGTTTGAATGTACAGGCTAGCAGCGACAGCGAACGTTGGTCCGGTGTTATTGATGTAGTTATTAACGGCACCAACTCGACACCAGAATGCACAGCGCAAACCAGCACGATCACCATTCCAGAATCTGCCCGCGACAGTGAAACATTCACAAAAGTCCCTGCAGGTCATTGTTTTACCGTTGGATCAAATTCTCTCTCAGCCAATTCTGACTGGCAAGGCTCCATTCATAACAACACCAGAGATACCCTTCTCGGTATCTTCCGTTATGCGGGTGTGGATTCAACAGACAACGTTCTTCATATGAAAACCACATCTCCAGGGAAGATAACCCTATCTAAGAAGCTGCATGGTGGTGATATCGATGGTAACAAAGAATGGAACATTGAGATCATCGATAACGAGAACGTTGCACTGCCCGAAATAAAGGATTGGAAAACGCACCAAACTCTCGCAATCAATGAACGTC
Organism: Vibrio penaeicida; assembly: GCF_019977755.1. Classification (NCBI taxonomy): domain Bacteria; kingdom Pseudomonadati; phylum Pseudomonadota; class Gammaproteobacteria; order Vibrionales; family Vibrionaceae; genus Vibrio; species Vibrio penaeicida. The sequence goes on from NZ_AP025144.1 coordinate 2,378,899, forward strand.
ACCAATTATCCGTTCAGACAGAAGGTGAAGCACAAAATTGGATTTACCATTGGCGTGTGTCGGATGTGTCATTTGGTGAAAAACAAACCATCCGAGTTGCAACCAAATCACCCAATTTGAATTTAGGTGCATTCTCAAACAGCCAAAACGTGAAAGTCGAGCTAGTCACCGACAACCGACATTATTTGAAGAATCAATCCGCCAGTTTCGGTCGCGATTCACTCGTCATTGTTGGAATGAAAGGGTCGCACAAAAAATATAAGCAGTACGCGCTGATACGAGGAGACGAGCCAACACCGCCGAAGGCTGTAATTAAAGTCAATGACCACGTCTTCGATGCTGGTGTACATAGATTACGATTGAACAAGAGTGAAAAACTGATTATTGACGGCAGTGCTTCGGTATACGATGAGAATGACGCATTCCTTAAATTCCATCACATTAAAAACGCTAATTCTATTAATAAGATTGAATGGGTAAGCGATCAGACCACTCACACATACACCAGCACGGAAGATGTCCTTATGCATAACTTTTGCATTACCGGAAAGTTCCCTTGGTTTAGTTCAGAGAATTCTTGTGTGAAACTGCTTATTCTGAGCGAGTAGTTTTTCTTACACTCAATCTTCTTTTATCCCCAATCCGTCGATAAGCGGTGCGGGGATATTTGATTCAAGCGCTGGTTCGAACTTTTAGCTCGCTGTCTATTACGCAGCTTTTTAACGGTTCCTTACCTAAAATCATGTACGCTGCCAGCCGTCCTTTCTCTCTTTGAGCCTGATGGATCGTCGTGAGTCCCGCGGTTTCAGCCTGCGGAATATCATCAAACCCAGACACTCTCACATCGTTAGGTACTGACAACCCAGCATCCTGACACGCCTGTATCGTGCCTAAAGCAATCACATCGCTCATGCACAAAATAACGTCTGGCTTGCTTGTTTTAAGCGCCTGCTTTGCGGCTTGATAAGCGTCATCGAAGGCATTGTCTGGTACGTTCCAAATGTGTTTGTCTTGCAGAAAATGTCCTGTCTTGGCTTTGATCACATTCTGCATTCCTTGAAGGCGTCGGTTTGATACCGACATATTAAAGTCCAGCAAATCTGCTGTATGAATGGGTTTAACTTTAGGCGAAGCCGTCAGCCTTAACCCTAAAATGCAGACTTGCTTAAAGGGTTGCCCAAGCGTGTGATTCGAGATGAGAGAAGCCGCTCCCTCGTCATCGGTGTTGATGTGACAAACACCATCAATATCCACATCGACTGAAACCATAGGCTTGTGCTGACGAATCAGCCTTGCCAACATTTCGTCGTCTTTTGGTGGACCATAGACAATAAAGCCGTCGGCATACGCATCGAAAGAACGACTCTCAGCGAACCCAACTCGGCTAGGAAGTAAGAGAATGTTGATGTTTTCTTCGTCAAACACTTCGGAAACGCCCGTTAAGAACTGCGTTGCGATGGGATCGCTAAAGTTGTATTGAAGGCGCTCTGCGAGCGATACACCAATAATGCCGGACTTCCCTATTTTTAAACTACGCGCCGCTGCATTGGGACCATAAAATCCCATTTTTTCGCATTCAGATAAAATGTGCACCCGAAGCTTTTCTGAAAGTTGGTTGGGGCGGTTAAAGGCATTAGAAATGGTCGCGGTCGATACACCAAGAGCGAGTGATACGTCTTTTAATGTCAGCTTTTTCGCGTTCATAATAACCTTTAACTTCCTTATATTGACTTGAAAGATCCAAAGCAGAAAGCGTCCCGTTACCCAATGGGTCGCTTCCCCTTTAAGTGTCACTTTTGCATGTGAACCATATAGATTATCAGTTTACTTCCGTAATGTTTGTCCTTTTTCTGAGTCAAACAAATGGATTGCGTTCAGATCGAGATACCCAGTGAAATGGCTATTTTCTGAAGAAAAATCATCATCCGCAGGAACTTCTAAAGACAATGGTTGGTCGCCAATTTCAGCACGGATCAACATGCTCGCTCCCAACAGTTCGTAATCCACTAGCTTGCATTGTACTGTGGCATAGTTGGTGTGCCCTACAAACTCCGGTTTCAAGTGAATGTCGGTTGGACGAAGCCCCAAGGTCACTTTACTGCCTTTGGCAGGACGTTCAAAATCATCTGGAACAGGAACCTTTTCTCCGTTCAAAGGAAACACTGCCGTCTCGTTTTCTTGCTGAACAATGGTATCGATCATGTTCATACTTGGGTTCCCGATAAAGCCTGCGACAAACTTGTTCACGGGGCGATTAAAGACTTCCTTGGGGGAGCCGATCTGAGCAATAATCCCTTTTTCCATGATGACGATTCTATCTGCCAACGTCATTGCTTCTACTTGATCGTGGGTAACGTAAATCGTTGTGGTTTCAAGTTCCCTGTGCAACCCTTTAATTTCTGCGCGCATTTGCCCCCTTAACTTGGCGTCTAAGTTCGACAATGGCTCATCAAACAAAAACAACTTGGGTGTTCGAACCATGGCTCTCCCCATCGCTACACGCTGGCGTTGACCACCAGATAGCGCTTTGGGTTTTCGTTCGAGTAATGGCGTCAGCTCCAGTAAATCCGCTGCCCATTCAACACGTTTGTCGATGGCGTCTTTCGGCATTTTCTTCAGCTGTAATGAAAACGCGATATTGTCGTACACCGACATATGGGGATAGAGGGCGTAGCTTTGAAATACCATAGCGAGATCGCGATCTTTCGGGTCTACATCGTTAATGCAGACATCATCAAGATAAATCTCTCCGCTGCTGATGTCTTCTAGCCCTGCCACCATTCTTAATGTGGTCGATTTACCACAACCTGAAGACCCAAGCAGTACAACAAATTCACCATCTCTGATCTCTAGGTCAAATCCTTTAACAACCTGAGTGCCGCTGTAGTCTTTTTTGACATTTTTAAATGTTACCGATGCCATTTATTTTCCCTCATTCCCAGAAGCCGCTAACTTACCCAGCTTTGCAATTAAGCCACCAGCCGAAGGCACGCTTAACTGATCATTCAAAAGCGTATGCGGTAAACCGATGTCTTCAACAGAAGCGATATCAATCCCTTTTTCGCTTAAGCTTTCGATGACAACGTCGTTGCCAGTCAGGTTCAAAACGACGAATAAGCGGGTGTCATTTTCAAATCGTTCAAAACTCATTAGATCCGCGTGCAGTTGATGCCATTTAAACTGACCCGTTTTTAGTGTTGGCTGTGTTTTTCGCCACGCAATGAAACGTTGCACGAAGCGCAGTACTGAATTTTCTTTCTGTTGCTGCAGTTCTGGATTTAATGCCAAATGTGCTGTTTCTATCGGCAGCCACGTTTCAGCATTTTGGCTAAACCCGCCATCGCTATTCCAAACCATCGGGGTTCGGCAGCCATCTCGCCCCTTGAAATCAGGCCAAAATTCAATGCCAAACGGGTCTTGAAGATCATCAAACCCTACCGTCGCTTCTGGTAAACCCAGCTCCTCACCCTGATAGATGCAAGCGCTTCCTCTTAAGCTGAGTAAAAAGACTAAGCTGGCTTTGGCTAACGCTTCTCGGTCCAGCACGTTGCCTTGCTTATCCGTGCCCCAACGAGAAACGCTGCGAACGACATCGTGATTACTCAATGCGAAGCAAGGCCACCCCGACCCTAAATTTTCTTCAACGCGTTCAAGCGTATCTTTTATATACGCCGAAGTATGATCTTCACCCAATAACTCGAACGTGTAAGCGGAGTGCAATTTGTCGCCATTAGACGTGTAAGACGCCATCACTTTTAACCCTTCAGGTGCGCCAATTTCACCGACGGTAAAGCGATCAGGGTACTCATCCAAAACCGCTCGCAGTTTCTTCAAAAATTCCAGATTTTCAGGCTGTGTCAGTTGGTGACAGTGATATTGATAACTGAATGGGTTTTTCTTATCTGTCCCCACAAACTGCTGTTCCGGTTTTCTCACGGGTGGATTGTCTCTGAGCTGTTGGTCGTGGAAAAACATATTCACCACATCTAACCGGAACCCGTCCACCCCCAAGTCCATCCAGAACTTCGCTGTATCTAAGGTGGCTTGCTGAACCTCTGAGTTATGGAAGTTCAGATCAGGTTGCGAGGTTAAAAAGTTGTGCTGGTAGTACTGCTGACGACGGCTATCCCACTGCCATGCCGAACCCCCAAAAATACTGAGCCAGTTGTTCGGTGGTGTGCCGTCTTCTTTAGCGTCAGCCCATACATACCAATCGGCTTTGGGATTGGTATTGTCTTGTCGGCTTTCTTTAAACCATGCATGCTGGTCGCTGCTGTGGCTATACACTTGATCCACAATTACCTTAAGCCCCAGCTTATGCGCTTCATCCAACAATGTTTTGAAATCGGCCAACGTGCCGAACATCGGATCGATTTCGACGTAGTTGGCAATGTCATAACCAAAATCATCCATGGGCGATGCAAAAATGGGCGATAGCCAAATCGCATCTACCCCTAAGCTTGCAATGTAGGGCAACTTGCTGGTTATCCCATTTAAGTCGCCAATACCATCACCGTTGCTGTCCATGTAACTGCGTGGATAGATCTGATAGATCACCCCTCCGCGCCACCATTCTATGTTTGAATTTTCCATGATTATCCTCCCTTAACCGAACCGGACAGCAATCCGCGAACAAAATATCGTTGTAACGATAAAAATACGACAAGCGGTACGATGATCGTTATGAACGCACCACTCGTTAAAATTTCCCAGTTATCCCCACGTGATCCCAGCAGTTCACGAAGTTGCGCCGTGAGCACAATCTTGTCACCACTATTTCCGAGGTACACCATGGCCACTAGCAAGTCATTCCATACCCATAAGAATTGGAAAATAGCGAACGATGCCAGTGCGGGTAATGAAAGCGGCAGTACCACTTTGATAAAGGTTTGAAAGTGATTGGCTCCGTCCATGCGCGACGATTCCATGATTTCTTTTGGCAAACCCGCCATATAATTCCGCAACAGATAAATCGCCAGCGGTAGCCCAAACCCTGTATGGGCAAGCCAAACACCGGGATACGATTTGGTCGCCACGTCGAAAAAGCTCCCGACTTCGTTGTACAACCTAAGCACCGGAATCAACGACATTTGTAATGGCACAACCAATAAGCCAACAATGATGGCTAACATGATGCTTTTGCCTCTAAAATCCATCCACGCTAATCCGTAGGCAGCAAATGCCGCGATCATAATGGGAATAAACGTAGCCGGTATGGTCACCGTCAGTGAGTTAACAAAAGCTTGTCCTACCCCTTCCGAAGCCAGTACCTCTATGTAGTTTTCAAAGGTAAATCGAGGTGGAATGTTTGCCACATGGAAAATCCGTTTGCCTCTTTTATGTGTAAATGGCGCATCGGATTCCCAGCGATATTCACCATTTTCCATTACGGTTAATACGCTGCCGTTTTTCAACTCAACAGCCTCACCGGGTTGATGTTTGTCGATTTCTTTCACCCGTTCACCCCAGCTGTCTACGGTTCTTCCTGAATTTTCTTCAAACAAATTACCTGCAATGACATATTGGTCACCGTCTCGGATGGCACTGCCTTTCTTCCCGGTTCTAACCACTTCATTTCGTTCTGTGGTGACCATGGCTGTCCACCAACCGCTGATCGCAAGCTGGTCTTTGTCGCGCACTGAGCTCACCAACAATCCCAACGTTGGTAAAGTCCACGCCAGCACGAAGAACAAGATCAGGCCATGTTTAAAAAGCGTACCTGCAGACAGCTTTTTTTTGTTTCTTTCCATCACTCTTCCCTTGCCTTCTTAATGTTCCACAACATAACGGGAATGACCGCTACCATAAGAACAACGGCTATCGCACTTCCTTTGCCGAAATCCCCTCCACCTCTGAACATCCAATCGAACATGAGGTTGGCCATCACTTCGGTATCCCACTGACCGTTGGTCATGGTAAGAACGATGTCGAAGACCTTGAGAACAAGAATGGTAATGGTGGTCCACACGACTAAGATGGTCGGTATAATTTGAGGCACCAGAATTTTGACAAAAATTTGAAAATCGTTCGCACCATCCAGTTTTGCTGCTTCGAGTACTTCCTCAGACACGCCTCTCATTGCCGCACCTAACAGCACCATGGCGAATCCGGTTTGAATCCAGATAAGAATGACCATGAGCAAAATGTTGTTCCAAAATGGTAAGGCGATCCACGCTTGAGGTTCTCCCCCTAACGCCACCACGATGGCATTCAATAGCCCAATTTGGTCGCTGTCGGCGCCTCGGTAGTCGTATACAAATCGCCAAATGACGCTGGCACCAACAAATGAAATAGCCATAGGTAAGAAAATTAATGTCTTGGCTACCTGCCCCCACCAGATTCGGTCGGAAAGGTAGGCAATCACCAAGCCAAAAAACGTGCTTAGCGTAGGCACTAATATCAACCAAAGTAGGTTGTTTAGAATGGCTTGAGAGAATTCTTCATCCCCGAATGCCCAGCTGTAATTACTCAACCCGACAAAGTCCGTGGCCGTGCGGTCATACATAGATAAACGCAAGGTTTCCACAACGGGATAAACAAGAAATATAAGCAACAATAGCAAAGCAGGACCAACAAAAATAAAGGGTTGCAGCTTAAGCCTAAGCTGATCCTTTTTTCTCTTTGCCTCGCCTTGTAAGTGCTTACTGGATAAAGCTTTCTCTAAGCCAAAATACGCGGTGTAGTAAAAAGCAATCGATGCTATTACTGCAACAAGCATGGCAAACAGAGAATCTAGGAGTTGATCGATCAAAATCGTTCTCCATAACATAGAAATTGAATGGTTAGGGCGAAGCTCATTACCACGCCCTTATTGACAGTTAGCGACACTTTGTCGCTAACCTAGGTCTGTTGACCTACTGACTTTATTGGAATAGTCGCTTTACTTAATGTCGTCCCAGCTTTTCTGAATAGACTTAGTGACTTTCTCAGCGGACTCTCCACCTACGTAGTCCACCATGCCCGTCCAGAAGGAACCTGCACCTACAGCACCCGGCATTAAGTCAGAACCATCGAATCGGAAAGTGGTCGCATTAAGAAGGATTTCACCTTGTTTTCTCTGTGCGTCGTTTTCATACGTCGCGACATTGACGCCTTTGTGTGCCGACAGGAACCCACCCTGTGCCATCCAAAGTTCATTCGCCAATGGAGTCAGCAAGTAATCCATCACAGCGCGAGTCGCTGCAGAATCTTTTGTGACCGCGTAAGCCACACCGGCACCTAAAACAGGGTTACCCAAGTCTTTGGATTCATAAGAAGGGAAATAAAAGAAATCGGCATCTTCCCCTACAACTGTTCCTTTAGGGAAAAACGCTGGGATGAAGCTTGCTTGGTGATGCATGAAACATTTAGCTGGCACGGTGAACAAGCCTTTAGGGCTGTCGCGGAAATCCGTTGTACCGACGGAAGCGCTTCCACCAGCCACGTATTTGTCGTTCAGTGCAAATGTTCCAAACTTCTCGATGGCGTCAATAATGCGTGGGTCGCTAAATTTAATGCTGTTGTTTACCCAGCCGTCGTACACTTCAGGTTTTTGGGTTCTTAACAGTAGATCTTCCACCCAATCGGTCGCCGGCCAGCCTGTCGCTCCACCAGATCCAAGCCCAATACACCAAGGAGTATTGCCGTCTTTTGCCATTTGTTCCGTTAACGCTAACAACTCTTCCATTGAATTGGGTGTTTCATATCCTGCATCTTCAAAGTTATCTGGGGAGTACCAAACCAACGACTTGATGTCGGTTTTATAGAAGATCCCATAAAACTCTTCTTTTCCTTCCTTATTTTTATAAGTCCCCAGATCAACCCAGGAATTACCTGCTGCGTAATTTTCTTTAACATAGTCTGAATACTTATCGCCTAATGGCACCAACAAGTTTTTAGACGCCAAATCCGCTGCCAACCCCGGTTGAGGGAACGCGGCAATATTCGGCGGGCTACCTGCTTGAGTATCAATCACGATTTGTTGTTCAAAGCCATCCGAGCCTGAATATTGGACTTCCACGCCCGTCGCTTTTTCAAAATAGGCGAGTACATTACGTATTTTGGTGTCTTCCGGAGCCAAAAAAGGTCCCGCCATCGTTACCGTTTTCCCTTTTAGATTAAGCCCTTCAAAAGCTTTGAGGTTATCCCAAGAGAAATACCCTTCTCCTTCTGGAAAAAGTAGATCTTGCGACCATACACTTGTAGACAATGATGCCGCGACTGCGGTAGCGAGTAACTGGACTTGGTAGCGTTTCATTTAAAGTTCCCTCTTAACGTGTTTTCAGCGTAGTTGATGTCTAGAAAGCCAGCTCATTACCTAAAAGGGAAAAATTAGAAGGCGAGGTCAGAAGCTTTTTTCTTAACATTTAATTAACCTTAAACGTTTAAGTTGATTTAAAGCGTGATTTCGATCGAATTTTGAACACTTATTTGAGTCTCAATTTCGATACATTTGGCGTACGGTAGACTCGCTATAGTTAAAAAGTGTGAGGTTGCTGACTTGCTATCTGAATGGAAATTGCGCATCATTTGTATAGCCAAAAAAGGACAAAAGTAGTCATGACAGGCGCTCCGCTATATATACAAATCAAACGATACATTCAGGAAAAAATTGATTCAGGTGATTGGCCTGTAGGTCACAGAATCGCGACTGAACTCGAACTCACAGAGCAATTTGAAGTGAGCCGAATGACAGTAAACAAAGCCATTCGAGATTTGGTGTCTGAAGGTAAGCTGAAACGCACACCTCGCTTAGGTACGTTTGTATGTGCTCTAGAAGAGAAAGCCGAATCCCCCCTGCTCGATATTCGCAATATTGCCGAAGAAGTGTCTTCTCGTGGGAAGCAATATCACAGCCAAGTACTAACTCAGAAAGCCCTTAAAGCAGACGACACAACAGCCATAAAGCTAGGCGTTATGTTAGGTAGCGACGTTTTTTACAGTGAAATTATTCACTTTGAAGACAAAACACCCATTCAGCTTGAAGTGCGTTGGGTAAACGCCGCTTATGCCCCTAACTACCTCAAGCAGGATTTTTCAACCATCACGCCAAACCAATATCTATCCGATAACTGCCCACTGAGTGCAATTGAACACACGGTAGAAGCGATTAACCCCGAAGTAACCATAAGGGACGCGCTAGAACTGAAAAACTACGAGCCATGTTTATTGCTGAATAGAAGAACGTGGAGCGGTGATAAGCTAGTCAGCTCTGCCCAGCTTTATCATCCGGGAACCCGCTATAAACTAAGCTCTAAAATCGATATTTAGCGGCACTATAATCCGCCCCCAAACAACCTCCTTAATGTGCTCAGATATTTCGGTTTGAGCACATCAAATTCACTCCCATGATCACACTTTTCTAACATCTCTCTTGCTCCGTTTTCTTAATTCATCTATTTATTTGTATATACATTTAAATTCAAAAGATGAAATCATGCTTCGGAAACTCATTAACGCGAGATTGGTCACTATGGTGGCTGGCACACAGGGTTACACCGTTTCACCCTCAACGTCAGTACTGATCAGAGATGGAAAAATCGACGCTATTGGCGATTCAATCTCAGCGCAGGTGCCCGAATCCGACACGATCGATTGTCAAAATAAATTAGTGACACCTGGCCTTATCGACTGCCATACCCACTTGGTATATGCCGGCAATCGAGCTAACGAATTCGAAATGCGTTTAACGGGTGTGCCTTACGAAGAAATCGCCAAACAAGGGGGAGGCATTCTTTCGACTGTGAAAGCCACCCGAGCAGCAAGTATTGAAGAGTTAGTTGAGCTTTCTCGCCCAAGAATGGAAGCATTATTGAATTCTGGTGTTACCGCGATCGAAATTAAGTCTGGCTATGGTCTGACACTGGACGACGAACTTAAAATGCTGCGTGCCGCTAAGTTACTGGGTGAACAGTACGACGTGCATGTAGAGACAACATTACTCGCCGCCCATGCTGTCCCTCCTGAATACCGTGACAATCCCGATGCGTACATCGACTTGGTTTGTAACCAGATTATTCCGGCAGCGGCAACTGAAGGGTTGGTATCAGCGGTGGATGTTTTTTGTGAATCCATTGGTTTTAGCCTAGCGCAAACTGAGCGCGTTTTTAAAAGTGCCAAAAAGCACGGGCTTAAAGTCAAAGGGCACACCGAGCAGCTATGTAACTTAGGTGGCAGCGCGTTGGCGGCGCAGCATGGCGCACTTTCGGTAGACCACATAGAGTATCTAGATGAAGCCGGAGTAAAAGCGGTAGCAAACGCCGGATGTATCGCTACTTTGCTGCCCGGCGCGTTTTATTTCCTGCGTGAAACTCAGAAACCACCTATTGATTTACTGCGACAACACCACGTTCCTATGGCAGTTTCAACCGATATAAACCCCGGCACCTCCCCATTTGCCAGCTTGACACTCATGATGAATATGGCCTGTACCTTATTCAATTTAACGCCGGAGGAAACGTTAAGAGGAGTCACTGTTAACGCTGCTCAAGCGTTAGGTTTACAAGATCGAAAAGGCAAAATACAAGTCGGTTATGATGCAGATTTCGCTGTATGGAACATCGAACACCCAGCCGACCTGAGTTATCAAGTTGGTATTCAGCACTTACATGCTCGTATCGTCAACGGAGAATGGATTCATGTCTAAACAAAGGTTTGATTGGCAAGGTCGAAACGACATAGAAGACGGCGAGCTCGGTCATCGGGTTCATCATGTCATCCGTCATGGCACACCAAATAATGCAAACTTAGGCGACGTCACCATCATAGGCTTCGCGTGTGACGCTGGTGTAGCAAGAAATAAAGGTCGAACCGGAGCACAAGCGGCACCAAACAAAATTCGGGAAGCGCTGGCCAATATGGCTTGGCACGAAACCACCCAGTTATTTGATGGTGGAACGGTTGTTTGCGAAGGCGATCAACTAGAACAGAGCCAACATGCATTGGCAGATGTACTTTCCTCTACGCTTAAGCACACCCCAGCAGTTACCTTGGGTGGTGGGCATGAAATAGCTTGGGCTTCCTTCTTAGGATTGGCTAAGTTTCTAGTCAAAGAACAGAAGCAAAAAGAACAATCTGATCCCAACGGAGACGTCTCCCCTCCTCGAGTCGGCATAATCAATTTCGATGCTCACTTTGACCTGAGAGTATTCAATTCTAACGGTTTGGATTTCAATAGCTCTGAACTTAGCGGCTCTGAATTAACGACCGCGAAAGAAAGCATTCAACCCAGCTCAGGAACGCCATTTAATCAAATCCACCAATACTGCCAAAAACAAGGCTGGGCATTTAACTATGCCTGCCTAGGAGTGAGTGCAGCAAGTAACACTAAAGCCCTGTTTAAGCGCGCGGACGATTTGGGGGTTTGGTATGTCGAAGACACGCAAATGCATGCGGGTACGCTAGCCAAGCAGTTGACTCAGTTACAACGATTTATCGACCAAAACGATGTAATTTATCTGACCATCGATTTGGATGTTTTCCCTGCTGCCACGGCTCCAGGAGTCAGTGCACCAGCAGCTAAAGGGGTGAGTATGGACACCATCTCGCCCTATTTTTCATTAATTTTGAATAACTATAAAAAACTAAAAATTGCAGACATTGCGGAATACAACCCGAGATTTGATATCGACGGTCAAACCGCAAGGCTTGCCGCTCGGCTGTGTTGGGATATTGCGATATCGATGTCGCGTAACCAGCCTTAGCAACTTAGCTAACGCCCCATAAATAGCTTTTTTCATCAAATAGCTATGGCTCACGGCAGTCTGCCCAATAACCTGAATTCATAAAGGAGTATCCGATGACGGATCCAAGACTCGATACAACAAGAACCATTCGTGCCCCTCATGGAACGAAACTTCGTGCGAAATCGTGGCTAACAGAAGCGCCGCTTCGTATGTTAATGAACAATCTTGACCCTGATGTTGCTGAGCATCCTCATGCGCTGGTTGTATACGGTGGCATTGGTCGTGCGGCTCGTAACTGGGAATGCTACGACAAAATTGTCGAGGTTCTGGAAAGGCTTGAAGACGATCAAACGTTGCTGGTTCAATCCGGTAAGCCTGTTGGGGTATTCCCGACTCACAAAAATGCACCACGCGTTTTAATCGCCAACTCCAACCTCGTTCCTCATTGGGCAAACTGGGAACATTTCAACGAACTCGATAAAGAGGGGTTGATGATGTACGGGCAAATGACGGCGGGTTCGTGGATTTACATTGGCTCTCAAGGCATTGTTCAAGGCACCTACGAAACGTTTGTTGCGGTCGCTAAAAAACACTTTGATGGACAAGCAAAAGGACGCTGGGTACTCACTGGTGGATTAGGCGGTATGGGTGGCGCGCAACCTCTAGCCGCAACAATGGCCGGTTTTTCAATGCTTGCCGTAGAATGCGATGAAACACGCATCGATTACCGACTACGTACTGGCTACGTTGATAAAAAAGCCACAAGTATTGATGAAGCACTTCAAATGATTCAAGACTCAGACACGCCTATCTCTGTTGGTTTATTGGGTAACGCGGCAGATGTTTTCCCAGAATTGGTTAAGCGAGGTATTACGCCAGATGTCGTCACCGACCAAACATCGGCACACGACCCGCTCAATGGCTACCTTCCTCAAGGTTGGACAATGGAAGAAGCCAAAGCGCGTCGCCTTGAAGATGAAGCTGGTGTAGTGAAAGCGGCTAAACAATCTATGGCTATTCAAGTTCAAGCGATGTTGGATTTGCAAAGCCAAGGTGCGGCGACACTCGACTACGGCAACAACATTCGTCAAATGGCACTGGAAGAAGGCGTGAACAATGCCTTTGATTTCCCAGGATTCGTTCCTGCTTACATTCGACCTTTGTTCTGCGAAGGTATTGGACCGTTCCGTTGGGCAGCCCTTTCTGGTGACCCAGAAGACATCTACAAAACCGATCAAAAAGTCAAAGAACTGATCCCAGATGACCCACATTTGCACAACTGGCTCGACATGGCTCGTGAACGTATCCAATTTCAAGGTTTGCCTGCGCGTATCTGTTGGGTTGGTCTGAAAGATCGTGAACGTCTTGGTCAAGCATTCAATGAAATGGTGAAAAACGGTGAGCTAAAAGCGCCTGTTGTCATCGGGCGTGACCACTTAGATTCAGGCTCCGTTGCCAGCCCTAACCGTGAAACGGAAGGTATGATGGACGGCTCTGACGCTGTGTCGGATTGGCCGCTACTTAACGCTTTGTTGAACACGGCAGGTGGTGCAACTTGGGTATCGCTTCACCACGGTGGTGGCGTGGGAATGGGTTTCTCTCAGCACTCCGGTATGGTGATCTGTTGTGACGGCTCGGATGATGCGTCTGAGCGTATCGCCCGCGTATTACATAACGATCCAGCAACAGGGGTAATGCGCCATGCTGATGCAGGGTACGACATCGCGAAAAACTGTGCGAAAGAGCAGAAATTAGATCTGCCAATGCTAAACGAAGAACTAAGCCGCCTGAAATGAGTGAGAAACCAATGATCAATTTAGAACTAAACCCAGGAAACATCAGCTTAAGCCAGCTACGCCAAGTAAGCCGCGCGCCAGTCAACTTATCGCTCGACCCATCGGCTATTCCGGGTATCGAAGCAAGCACTCAAGTGGTCAATGAAGTGATCGCGGAAAACCGAGTCGTTTATGGCATTAACACAGGTTTTGGTCTTTTAGCGAATACGCGTATTGCCCCAGAAGATCTCGAAGTGCTGCAAAAGAGTATTGTACTTTCTCATGCTGCGGGTATCGGCACACTGATGCACGATGAAACCGTTCGCCTAATGATGGTTTTGAAAATCAACAGTTTGGCTCGTGGCTATTCTGGCATCCGACTGCAAGTCATTAATGCGCTGATCACGCTTGTTAATTCGCAAGTTTACCCGTGCGTCCCTCAAAAAGGGTCGGTTGGTGCGTCTGGCGACTTGGCACCACTGGCGCACATGAGCACCGTATTGCTCGGTGAAGGTGAAGCGCGCCACAATGGCAAGATCATCTCCGGTATCGAAGCACTGAAGATTGCAGGTTTAGAACCTATCACCCTTGCACCAAAAGAAGGGTTAGCGCTACTGAACGGTACACAAGCTTCAACCGCTTTTGCGTTGGAAGGCCTGTTTGCTGCTGAAGATTTATTTGCCTCAGCAACCGTGTGTGGTGCGATGTCGGTAGAAGCTGCGTTAGGTAGCCGACGCCCATTCGACCCTCGTGTTCATCGAGTTCGTGGCCACCGCAGCCAAATGGATGCCGCGGCAGCGTACCGATATCTACTGGATAACAGCAGTGAGATCGGCGAATCCCATACCGACTGTGAAAAAGTTCAAGACCCATATTCGCTGCGCTGTCAGCCGCAAGTTATGGGAGCATGCATGCAGCAAATTCGCAATTCCGCCGAAACACTGCAAGTTGAAGCTAACGCGGTTTCTGATAACCCATTAGTCTTTGCAGATGACGGCGACATCATTTCGGGAGGCAACTTCCACGCAGAACCTGTGGCGATGGCAGCCGATAATCTCGCACTGGCGATTGCAGAAATAGGCAGCCTATCTGAGCGTCGAATGGCGTTGTTGATCGACAGTGCACTAAGCAAGCTACCGCCCTTCCTTGTCGATAATGGCGGTGTAAACTCTGGCTTTATGATTGCTCAGGTAACGTCGGCTGCATTGGCGAGTGAAAACAAAACCCTAGCCCACCCAGCTTCAATTGATAGCCTTCCAACATCAGCTAACCAAGAAGATCACGTATCTATGGCGACGTTTGCAGGCAGAAGATTACGTGATATGGCAGAAAATACTCGTGGGATCCTCGCTGTTGAATACCTATCGGCAGCGCAAGGTTTGGACTTCCGTGCACCATTGAAGTCTTCTCCACGTGTAGAAGAGGCAAAGAATATTCTGAGAGAGAAGGTGTCTTTCTACGATAAGGACCGTTATTTTGCTCCAGATATTGAACAAGCCAACGCATTGTTAAAACTGGCTGTTCACAACCACCTGATGCCAGAAAAGACGTTAGCGTCGGTATAGCAAACTGTTTGAACGGTTTTTGAACAAACTGTCTTTTTGCGCACATAACCATAAGATTACCTCCCTTCGGGGAGGTTAATTTTCACTGGATAGACCATTTATCAATAAATGTCGGATATAATCGCCCCAGTTTTTGTAATTAACCGTGAATTATGTTTCTAACACCTTACTTCTCAATCCAAGACAACCAATTTCAGTTCACTCGCCAGCAAGCAAGTCATTTTGCTAAGAAAGTGGCGGGCGACTACAACCCAATCCATGACGAAGATAACAAGCGCTTCTGTGTTCCTGGCGATTTGTTGTTTGCCGTTCTGCTGAACCAGGAAGGCGTAAGCCAGAAAATGCGATTCGATTTTTCGGGAATGGTTTCGGAAGGCATTGCGTTGTCTGTTGAAGAAAAAGGAGAAACAGAAAGCGCGCTCGTCGATGCAAATGGCAAAGAATATTTGCACATGCACCACGAAGGTGATGTATCGACAGACGCTAAGTTCATTGAATGCCTGACGAAATCTTACGTGCAGTTTTCTGGCATGAACTTTCCTCACATCATGGTGCCTCTCATGGAGGACAAACAAATGATGATTAATTGCAAACGTCCACTCGTCATGTATGAAAGCATGGAAGTCGAGTTCAATCGTATCGATTTGTCTGAACCTTCCGTCGAGTTTACAGGTGCAACGTTTGATATTGAAGGCAAGCGCGGACAGGTAACACTTAACTTCCGCTTTACAGAAAATGGTGAAGTAGTAGGAAAAGGCGTGAAACGCATGGTTGCGTCTGGTCTTAAACCTTACGAGAAAGAAGCCGTCGATGATTTAGTCGAACGTTTTAATGCACGCAAAGACGCCTTTATTGCCGCTCAAGTCGAAGCCGCTTAAGCTCTATTTCCCGCTCCATATCTTTAATCCCGAGTTTTTTGCTCGGGATTCTTATTTTTGCCTTCGATTACAAGTTTGTCGCCTTAATTCACAATCCACTCAGTTTCTGTGCAATCCTTTGACTCCATTTACGATAGAGTTTGTTATACTTTTGTAAAATAATATTGCTTTCCGGTACTTCAAACATACAGATTCAATGTTAGAAGTGCTGCCTCGACATGAGGTTTACGTATGCTGAGAAAAAGAACGCCAGAATGGATGGCGTCAAATTACGGGCTACTGGAGCTAAACGAGCATCACAAGGTGCTTCGTTTTATTACCATTGTTTCATTGCTCACCTTTCTGCCATTTTCAATAAAGAATGTTGTTCTGGGGGAGTATGTCTATGCTGCACTACTGATCACCTTTGAGCTTTCACTGTTACTTGAAGTGTATTGGTTTTACACCAGGCAGCGTCCCATGATCAGTTATCTACTTCCTGTAACCTTATTAGTTGCATGTGGGATTTTTGCCATCCCAATACTAGGTATCAATGGGTCCTATTGGGCGTTTCCTATTGCTATATGCGTTGTCTTTGTTATGCCCACCAGAATATCGCTGATCTTTAATATTATTATGATCATCGGTGTCGCAATTACAGGCTATTACTACATTGACCACTACGCCCTACTTCGCCTTGTTGGGGCACTCTCCATCACTGCTTTCTCTTCTCTTTTTGTCACCACTTCGTTTCTTAATCTGCAAGACAGATTCAAAGAGCTTTCGATTACTGACTCAATGACGGGAGCATACAATCGCGCTCAACTTGATGCGTTTTTAGGAACGGCACTTGAGCTTCATCAGAAGACGGGGCTTTCTTCCACGATTGCGCTTATCGATATCGACAACTTCAAACAAGTGAATGATAGGTTTGGTCATGATGTTGGCGACCAGATGATTCAGTCGGTGGTAAGAGTTTTCAAAGAATCGGCACGCCCCAATGATTTCATTTTTCGCTTAGGGGGCGATGAGTTTTTGATTTTGTATAGAAAGTCAGGCTTGAAAGACAGTTATATTCGATTGGAAAAGTTGAGGCAAAAAGTGTCCGAGTTACGTGTACACAATAATCTGTCTGCATCGATCAGTGCGGGGATAACTTCTTCTAATGCAGACATCAACATCAGCCAATGGATGAAAAACGCGGATCTCTCACTGTACAGCGCGAAACACAACGGTCGAAACAGAATAGTGCACCACAAAGAAAAATGTGCCGGATAAGACAAACTACAGTACGTTGAGGTTTAGTCGGTATTCATAGCAGTCGATCATACATCCGTTGATGCAGGTGAAATCGTTAACTGTGCCTGTATGTTGGAACTGATTATTAAGAAGCACTCTTTGGGAAGCGACATTTTGTGTTGCGGCGTACGCCCTAAGCGTTTTCAAACCTCGGTAGGTTTTTGCATAATGAATCAATTGCTGAGTCACCAGTGTCGCTAGACCTTGCCCACTTGAGCGTTCAGCAATTCGATACCCCACCCACGCTTCACCTTTCTTCAAATCAATACCATGCAGATTTGCACGTCCGAGGATCTCACCCCGACCATTCTTTATCAAAGTCGGCAGCATCGTCATGCTTTGATAATCCTTCAAGCATTCTCGAATGTGTAGGTTTACGCCTTTCATGCAATAAAAGCCTTCCGGTCTTTCATCGATAAACGTTTCAAACCATTGCCGATTAGCACGTTCAAAACGCAGCAAATCTTCGCAATCTAAATAGCTGAGTACCGGAAACGTGAACAGATTATCTTGCACCGCAACGACCTTTATTCGGATGAGTCAAATGAAAACAAATAGTGAACTCTATGCAGTAAAACCACAAATATTGAAGTGATAAATTTTTTAGATTGTTGAGATTGATAGCAAAACGGCAATGCATCGTTTTGCACACTTTCTTAGCAAAGTGACAAGGAGTGATGTTCATTACCTTATCAAAAATGATATGTTATAACAAAACACAATTGAGACTAAATTTATGACTACGTCTGTTATACCAAGCAACTTTGCCGAATGGCGTCATTGTATTACCGTAGAATGCGGCATTTCACTAACACCGAGCTATATTGAAAAGCGAATTCAAGCTTTGCAATCCGAGAAAGACGAGCACACAAGGCAATTTGTAAGGCTTTATGGAGAGCAGTATAAGCAGCAGGTTGTAGCTTGGTTTGAGCGTGCAAAAGCGGAAGCTGCCTAAAGACGACTCACTCACCACAAGTAAAGCCAGAAAAAATGAAAAAGCGAAGCCTGAGCTTCGCTTTTTCTATTATTGAACGGATAAGTTTGGGCTTTAGACCAAGGTAAGTAGAGCCTGTAGCGGGTGTTGCAATTTCTCGTTGGCAAATCGCTTCACTTGGCTTCGACAAGAGTAGCCCGTTACAAGGCAGCGGCTCTTATCAAGAGAATCCAACTTAGGTTCCCAGCTCAGACCATAGATATCTTTAGACATAGTAAGTTTATCGACTTCGTGCCCAAAAGTACCGGCCATACCACAACACCCAACAGGAACCGTATTTAATCGAGCGCCAAAATGGGAGAAGATGGCACCCCACTCTTTTTCTGCGTTCGGCATTTTTGTTTTCTCTGTGCAGTGCGCAAACAAATACCAAGGCTTATCTTCATTGCCTTTAGAGAGATTCAGCTCGTTCAGTCGAGGCAATAGCCATTCGTGAACGGTAAGTACATCAAAGTCCCCTCTCTTTGCACCCAATACTTCTTGGTACTCATCGCGGTAACAAAGCACTAACGCAGGATCTACACCCACCATTGGAATGCCCGTATCTGCGACAAGTGAAAGAAAATCTGCCGTGTTCTTAGCCGACGAGGCAAACTGAGAAAGAAAACCTTTTATATGCTGGGCCTTGCCGTTGGGTTTGAATGGCAATAACACAGGTTTTTTCCCTAGCTTTCTAACCAGTAGAACAAAGTCTTCAACCACTTCAGCATCATAAAAGCTGGTGAAAGGGTCCTGTACAATGAGTACGTAGTCTTTCTTCTCACTCTCTGATAACCCATTCAGCAACTTCAAATCAAACTTCGTGCTGTCGTAAGGCTTTAAGCGCTGAACGAGCGTTGGCACACTCATTAATGGAGCATCAACGTACCCTACGGTTTTCACCGTTAAGGACTGAACCCACTTTTGATTCAACGCTAAATTCACGGTTTTGGGGATTTTTGCCATCAGTGGCAACATGGTTTCAATGTTGGCGACCAAGTAATCTTTAGCTGGACGCTGGTATCGAGAGTAGTAGATATTGAGAAAGCGAGAGCGAAAGCTCGGTACATCCACTTTTATCGGACATTGACTTGCACAAGCCTTACAGGCTAAACACCCATTCATCGCTTCGTATACTTCATGAGAAAAGTCATACTCATGACGTTTGTTAATCGTATTTCTTACTCGGTTCAGAAGCGTCTTAATCGTGGCACTGCCTTTCAAAGTTTGCTGTTCTAAATCCAGAATATCAATCCCGTGCTCAGTCAGCTGCCTAAGCCATTCGCGTACCATTCCTGCCCGACCTTTAGGTGAATGGCGACGGTCCGCTGTTACCTTCATCGATGGGCACATTGGGGAGCTAGTATCGTAATTGAAGCACAATCCGTTACCATTACACTCCATTGCCTGCTTAAAGCTATCGCGCACTTCTACGGGGATTTGCCTGTCATACATTCCACGTTTGGCGTCGGTCACTCGAACCAATTCGGCGTCACTGCCTAGCGGAGTACATATCTTGCCCGGGTTCATTTTATTGAGTGGATCAAACGCGGCTTTTACTCGGCGAAGTTCTAAAAATAGTGACTCTCCAAAAAACTCAGGACCGTACTCAGAGCGATACCCTTTACCATGCTCACCCCACATCAATCCGCCATATTTGGCGACGAGCTTAACCACGTCATCAGAAATCTGATGCATCAACGCTTCTTGTTCTGGGTCGCATAAATCTAAGGCAGGGCGAACGTGGAGTACGCCAGCATCAACATGACCAAACATTCCGTAGTTTAAATTTTTAGCGTCTAACAACTCACGAAACTCCTGAATGAAGTCCGCTAAGTTTTCGGGTGGCACACAGGTATCTTCTGCAAATGCGACGGGTTTTGCTTTCCCTTTTGCCGCACCGAGTAAACCAACCGCTTTTTTACGCATGCCATAAATACGACCAATGCTCGCGAGATCGTTACATACCTGATACCCAATAATACCGCCTTCTTCACGCTCCAACATTTGGTCAAGCTTGCTCGTCAGGCTTGAGACTTGATACTCGACCAGCTCACCATCTTGACCAGCAAATTCAACGATGTTGATACCTAGCATTTCTTTGCCAGGAACGTCCGTAAGCAACTCGCTCACGGTATGCCAAACAATATCCTGCTTCGCTAAATTCAATACACGAGAATCGATGGTTTCAACAGACAGAGCGTTTGCTTCAACCATAAAAGGGGCGTTTCTAAGCGCAGAATCAAACGTGTTGTATTTCACGTTTACAAGCGTTCTGGCTTTCGGAATCAAAGTGAGATTAAGTTTGGCTTCAGTAATAAAGGCAAGAGACCCTTCCGCTCCACACAATACGCGAGTGAAATCAAATGAATCATCTTCCTCATTTAACGCGTTTTTTAAGTCATAACCCGTTAAGAAGCGGTTGAGTGGAGGGAACTTGTCTACAATTTCTGCACGTTTTTGGCGGCAGACTTGCTCAGTAACGGATAACGCTTGATGAGCAAAAGTCCCTTCTTCAGGTTCTACATCACTGAGATCACTTTCAATGAGTGAGCCATCAGTAAAAACAGCCTGAAGTGACAATACGTGATCCGAGGTTTTGCCGTACACGAGCGAACCTTGCCCAGAGGCATCGGTGTTGATCATACCGCCTAGCGTCGCACGGTTACTGGTAGAAAGTTCAGGGGAAAAGAAAAAGCCGTACGGACGAACGACATCGTTCAGCTTATCTTTTACGATCCCAGTTTGTACTCGAACCCAACCCTCTTTCTCGTTAATTTCCAACACTTTGTTCATATGACGAGAAAGGTCGACAACAATACCTTTTGTTAAAGATTGCCCATTTGTCCCTGTTCCGGCACCTCTCGGTGAAAACGTCACTTTTTGATATTCCGGCTGATGTCCGATTCGTCCAATCAGCTGTACATCTTCTGTCGTTTTGGGGTGAACAACGGCTTGAGGCAACTGCTGGTATACGCTGTTATCGGTAGCAACAGCCAAACGACTAGAGTACATAGACTCAATATCGCCTGTAAAACCAGCACTTTGAAGTTCTTCGAGGTATTGTTTAACTAAAGGATCAACATCCGATTGGTGTTGTAGTCTTGGTAACATTATGCTTCCTGCTCCCTCGTGGCTGATCCGTTCAGCCGGGATAAAAGTGGTTTAGACATTGCGATTTATTTTTTGATTTTCGTCACTTTACAACATTTCAGAGCTTGATAAAAACAGAAAGTACGCATGAAATTAAAACGTTTGCTTACTTTTTTGAATTTTTCGTCCACACTTCAATACAAGCAAACATTTTCTCCTATCGTTGTTAAGCGAATTCCATATGAAAAAAAATAAAATAGTTACAACAGAAGATATCCTTTTAAAGCTGTGTCAATCGGTTTCTGGTGTGCTTCAATCTGCTACGAATTCTAAAATCTCATACTCAGCTATGGTACAAAAGATCAATAAAACAAGTTTAAAACCTGATTTTGGATGTTTTGTACTGTTTGATGGTGGGTTTTCGGGGTTGGTAGTCATCAACTTTACGGCTCAGTCTGCGCTAGAGCTCTATCAAAACTACATGCGTAACATGGGTATGCCAGAAGAAGAGCTCGCCATCTTGCACACTTCTGATGAAGTCGGTGACGTTCTAGGTGAACTGATGAACCAACTTGTTGGTGACTTTACGAATAAAATCCGTAAAGAACTGCAAACCAACATTACGCAGAACCAACCTAAAATGCTGGCCATTAACAAGCAGGTTATGCTTTCGGTTGATACGAACTTAGATAGACCGCAAGCGCGACGTGTGTCTTTCTCTACAGAGAAAAACAACATCTTCTATTTAGAACTCGCAATGGACAAGACGGAATTTATCCAGCTTGAAGAGTTTGAAGCAGAAGATGAAGCTAGCGTTGATGATATTCTCGAGCAAGAGCAAGCAAAGTCAACGACAAAAGTGGAAGACATTCCACCTTCAGACGATATTGCGAGCGATTTGCTTGATGAGCTGGGCATCTAAACAGCACACGTACTCAAGTTAGTACAACAGGCTAATTTCAATGCGTTAAGTTGCTTGAGCATTTAAACTTTCAAACGCCACGGTAAACCTACTGTGGCGTTTTCATCATCTATGGTGCATACCTCTTCCCCTCTCCTTTCTAACACGGTAAAATGGTCGACTTTTCAAATTGACTTGCTGTGGACATGGACAAAAAAAAAGCCCTAAAGAAAATTGCCAAATGTTTGGAGCTAGGTAACTCTGCTAACGTAAACGAAGCTGCTAACGCTATTAAAATGGCGCATAGCTTAATGCTCAAATACGGGCTTGATAAAGACGATATCGAATTTATCAAGATGGGAAAAACACAGTCTAGCCACCTGCTACCCGCTAGTGTTTCTTCTACTCTGCTTAGGATTATTAGGGGGATTAACACTAAGTTTGGTGTTGAAGCTGTTTTGCTTAACCACAAAGGTCTCAAGAAGTTAGAGTTTATAGGTGAAGCCGACAGAGCTATTTTTGCTGCGTTCGCCTTCGATATCATTTATCGTGAAATGAATGAGCAAACCGGTCAATTTAGAAATGGCTTTGCTGGCTCTGGTACAAGCAGCGCAGAAGTTCAGCGACGTGTTTCTTCTTTTCTTTCTGGTTGGATCGAAGGTGCTTTAGAGAAGCTGCCCGAAATTGCGCCAGATGATGACTCTAACAACAAAATCAATAATTACATCGACAAAGAATTCCAAAACATTGATCGTGAAACCTTCAAACAACAATTAAAAGAAGCGATGAAGAACATTACTGCGGATTACGAAGTTGGTTTGAAAAAAGGTCGCCGCGTATCCGTTAACCGCCCCGTCGAAGGTGGACAGGCGCCCAAACTCCTCAAGTAACTTATTCGACAAATATCCAATTCAACACACAGAATTCCATAAACGCCCTGTCGGGCGTTTTTTGTATATAAACACAAACAGAACATCATATTGTATTACTGGAAATATAACGTATGATGCACGATATACATAAGTGAGGCATCTATGAAATTTCTATCCTATCTTCTGCTCGGCACTTTCGCTTTAACTGGTTGCCAAGCAACACAGCGTCACAATGCGACAACAGGTCAACCTGAAACTAATTCCGCAACGAAAGGTGTCATCCTCGGTGCATTGGCTGGCGCTGCTGCTGGTGCCATCACGGGTGACGACAGTAAAGACAGACAAAGGCGAGCGTTATATGGGGCGCTGGGCGGTGCTGCTGTTGGCGGTGGGGTCGGCTATTATTTCGATAAGCAAGAAGCTGAGCTCCACAACACATTGGTCAATTCAGGCGTACAAGTCCAACGACTCGACGAAAACCAACTATTACTTATCATGAAAAACGGGATCGGTTTCCAATCTGGATCTTTTGCACTAGACAGTTCAATTCACCAAACATTAAACGGGGTTGCCGCTGTTATCGCACGCTACCCTGAAACTAAACTTGTCGTTAATGGCCATACTGATAGCTCCGGTAATGATACGACTAATCAAGTATTATCCGAACAGCGTGCCATGCAAGTCGAATCCTATCTTATTGGGCAATCAATCAAATCTGGAAGAATCGACGCAAAAGGATATGGCGAGCGTCATCCTATTTGCGACAATGCGACTATTCAAGGACGCGCTTGCAATAGACGTGTCGAGATTCAAATACTGCCCATGTAATCCAGCATATTGATAGAAGCTCAACTAAACTTAATGGTGTATTACGTTTATTGTTATGTCCTAGCATCTTGAGGTGACTTGGGTATAAAATCAGCCCCTCTGGGGCTGTTTTTATCTCTATCGAATTGGCTATATGAAACCTTTTTTATTTATTACCGCTGTCTTCTTTTCCATTGTGCTATCGAAAGCTAATGCTGCCTCTATTGAGGAATTGGAATCAAAAGCAAACAAACAAGACCCGGTTGCTCAGTACTCTTTGGCTCAAGCGTTCTTTCAAGGCAATGGGGTTCCCAAAGATCCTCAATCTGCCATTGTATGGCTTAGGAATTCAGCCGAAAACGGATACCCTTTGGCTCAACTCAAACTCGCTAATGCGTATGACTCAGGGCTCGCTATTGAAGAAAACCGAGATAAAGCAGTCTATTGGTACACCAAATCTGCCGTTCAAGGGCTTGCGCGAGCTCAGTTAAAGCTGGGTGCCATTTATGAGCGCTTATATCGTGATTCAAAGAACATTGGTGATTTAGAGACCGCAGAAGTGTGGTACCGAGTGGCGCTAGAAAACAACAGCCATCAAGCGGAGAACGCGTACAACCGCGTTCTGGAAAATCAATTCAATCACAGAAAAGCAGCGCAACTTGGTCAATTTGATCAATTAGACAAGACGCACGAAGAGCGAGTCTCCTCCGAATCACAGAAAGCACAAAACGCACCACCGACCCCCATTAAAAAAGACTTGGATTGGTATCTAACCAAATACGAAAAAGAGATCATATACGGCTCAGCAGGCTTCGCTCTGTTCGTGCTAACGCTCGTTGCTATGATACTTGTCGGCAAGAGCCGAAGAAATAACAAAAATGCGGCATTAGAAAGCAAGGTTTCGGACCAATCACAGCAATCCAAGAAACTCAGAAGAGAGCTAGAGAAAGCACATAAACAAATTCTAAAACAAAACGGAATGCTGGAAGAACTCAAGTCTGCCACCAAAGATCAGAAGTTTCATATCGCATGTGCGGTGTTCGGATTTAACCCCAAACGTTTGCCTAAAAAAGATGTGATCAAGAACCGTTACAAAAAGCTCTGCCGCGTATATCATCCCGACGCGAATGGCAGTGATGAAGAGATGCGACGGTTGAACACAGCGCTAAAGCTCATTTTGCAACAAAATGTTAATTAAATGTAACTTTTGCTTAACATTTCAATTGTCGATATGTCATAATTTTCTGCTTATATGTACCCAGAGTCTTTACTCACTGAACACACAGCTCCATTAATGAATGTGTTTGACCAAGATTGAGCTCCTTCTTGTAATGTCGCCTTAGGAATTTCTTTTGGAATTCTGATGAGCTCTTTTGAAATGCCATAGAGTGAATGAGTACCTTGCGGCGGAGTCAACACACTTAGAGAGTAAAGACCGAGATGTTTTGAATAGGGGGAAATGTGTTCGAAATTGAAGGAATTTGCGATTGGTGTAAAAGACCAAGCTATCTAACTCGCCATAATTATGTCGATGGTAAATATCATCATTCTTGCGAAAAATGCAACGATTTGGCAAAGCTTGATGTTCGTCAGTTTAATTTGGCTGAACAACAATTGAGAGACCAACGCGAAGAGTAATTCCATTAACACACCAGTATAGAAAGCGCCTTTATATGGTAACACCTATCACTTAAGGTGTTTTGAGCGTACTGGGTAACGAGTTTTACTAATACGAACGGTTCTTGGTTTGGACCGTTTTTTTCGTTTAGGTAATATGTAACGTTTTACCCGCTCCCTCATCGCTCTCAGCTTTTTGGGAACCGAACCTGGTGAAGCTATCGCGCACCACATGAGTTCATCTTGGATATCTCGAAGTGCCATCATAAAACTTATCCGTAAAGGTGACACCTTTGCTTCTTTCGCGATACGGCTTATCTCTAAGCGAACCAAGTTATAAGCAATCAATATCCCCCAAACTTCTTGCTCTATACCTTCTACCGATTGACTTCGAAGAAGTAATTCATCTTCCAACATGTCATGTTTTATTTCCCCATAACTGTTCTCTACTTCCCACCGTTCAAAATAGACATCCAGTAAGGACTGAAAGTCATATTGCCTATCGGTAAGAGAGGTCAGTACACCTTTAATATGGTTAGGTTGCTCTGATTCCGGGTACAAAGCCAGCCTCGCATACCACTTCTCGGGGAGACTCGGATCTTGCTTTCGTGCATGCGCTGACACATCCATCTCGACAATCAGATCACGCCCTTCATCATCTAACTGTTCCATGATTTTATATTGCGTATTTGATTTTATTGGGGTCATCCAGTGACTGGAACCGTGTTGGCGTTGCCAATTGAGCATCAACTCGGCACTTAAATAACATCGGTCAAAAATTGTGAGAGAGTTTGGTTTCGTTGAAGAAATGAGCTTCTTGGCGTAACTCACTTCACCCATTGAACTTGAACCAAAAGCAACATCATGGAGTAAGCGACTGCGAAGGGAGCAAAACGCGCATAGTCGAACTACGGGATATTCCGTATGTTGAGTTTTACTGTGCTTCACATACTGATAATGCTTAGCAAGCGCATGGGTACCATGAGTTCTAAATTGGGTACCATCAACCGAAAATAGCCTCAAGCCAAACCACTTATCCTCACTATCTTCCGATTTTGTCCAATGCTGAGCAGTCAACGAAAACAAAGCTTCCAATGGTTTGGCGGTTAAGCGTTTTCTAGCTTGAGGGATCGCACTAGGAGCAATGGACTCTCCCAAAGAGTTAGAAAGCTTCAGGTCTAATTTGTCTAGGACATCCGTAATCGGTCTGTCTCTATATAAACCGATACCGACAAGTAACCAAACAACGAGCTCAGCAGGCAGCTTTCTTCGCCTCAAACTGGCTTTATTGGTCACGTCGAGCGCCTGCTCTATCCATTCAAGAGGCAGCTCTTTTTGAAACAAAGCTAGAGATTCTGGAGCGGCATAATCATCAACATCAATGAGCCAGTGCGCCAACATAAAAATACCCTCAGTTCGTAAAGTTCTGAGGGTATTGTTAACCATCTGTAGGATCGTTCAACCGATCAAATGCTTAACTGATCGGTGTTACCTTTATATGGCGCTTTTTTCATTTTTGCTTGCCAATGCTTCAAATCAAAAAATCGTCACTACTGTACAACACTGTATAGAGTACAGAGACACCATCACAACCACCCCCTAATCTGTTTATTTAAACAGTATCAGTTCTTTCTAAATATTGTTTAAATATCAACCAGTTAAATTTATTTCGAAAAATAAAATCAAAAAAAAATTAAAACATGCTTGCTAAATAACCAAAACAACATTACTGTTTATCCATACAGTATGTATAAGGAAACAGTAACCATGTATGACTTACAGCGTGCCAAACGAAATCAACACACTTCAAATAACCGTTTTAATGCGTCGACTTTTGACAAAAGTTCTACCGAATCCGGATCTAACGTTGATCGATGTGCTGAACTTGCAAAGCTCTCGCAAGGTTCAAAGTGGGTACTGTTAACGAACGAATGCCCAAAACCACGAGCATCGACATTAAAGCGCTATCAGATTAACGCTAAACATTTGCTTCAAATGATGCCATCAAGAAAGATGACCGAGAAGGAAGTGGTATTAAAGGCACTTCAATCAGGTAATGCCAGTGCTGTGATTGCGAGCAAGAGTATCTCTGCCATCGATCAGAAACACTTGCTACAACGAGCAGCTCAATTAAATTGCACCTTACTTTTCACGCACGATGCGTCGGAGCTTTTTCCTGTAGAAGGTTCATTAGTACACTAACTATCTAACAGGAGGTGGGTCTATCTATCCTTCATTCCCACTTCTAGTGAAACTATCCATACTGTTCATATTCCACTGCTAGCCCCATTCTGGGGCTTTTCTTCTTTTTAAAACAGGTGGAACAAATCTGCTCCGAAGCCCAGCAGAACGATTCTGCGCTGCCAAAATAGGCATACAGGTCTTTTCACTAGCAAACGTTTGCTTTTTGTCTGGAACAGTAAAAAAGTTCTGGTATCATGCGCAACATCTGCACTTTTCGGAGTTGGCATTACCACTCTGAGGTTAGTTTGGGCTCTTCTCGTATAGCAACGACGGCACAGTAGCGGCTGTCATTTATTCGGGCTTTCAAAATCTTTTAGAGCAAACCAAACTGACTCTTTGTGCCCTCTTTGACGTTTGAAATTAGATAGGAATGTCGCAATGAGCTTAGCTGATCAAGTACTTGCCGTTAATGATGATCTCCCAATTCGTACTAACAAACCCGTTCATAGCGGTAAAGTTCGTTCGGTTTACTGGCTAACAGAAGAAGACAGCCAAAGACTGATCAAAGAAAAAGGGTATGACGTTTCACCAGACGCACCTTTGGCAATTATGGTTATTAGCGACAGAATTTCAGCTTTTGACTGCATTTGGCACGGTGAAGGCGGATTAAAAGGCGTACCTGGAAAAGGTGCCGCATTAAACGCCATCTCCAATCATTGGTTCAAGTTATTCAAAGATAACGGCTTGGCCGACAGTCATATTCTCGATATTCCTCACCCATTTGTTTGGATCGTACAAAAAGCAAAACCCGTTATGATTGAGGCCATTTGTCGTAAGTACATTACTGGCTCAATGTGGCGCGCCTATGCAAATGGTGAACGCGAATTCTGTGGCATAGAGCTACCTGAGAACCTAGAAAAAGACAAAGCCCTTCCAGAACTGCTCATGACACCATCTACAAAAGGAATCTTGAAGGGTATCCCAGGTGTCCCTGAAGCCGACGATGTCAATATCACTCGAAAGAACATCGAAGATAACTACGAAGCCTTCAATTTTACAAAAGCAGAAGACATTCCCCATTACGAGAACCTCCTGAAAGAGGGATTTGAAGTAATCAGCAAAGCACTAGCGGGTGTTGATCAAATTTTTGTTGATACCAAATTTGAGTTTGGTTACGTCACCGATGCATCTGGTACAGAGAAACTGATTTACATGGACGAAGTGGGAACACCTGATTCGTCACGCATTTGGGATGAAGCGGAATACAGTAAAGGTCGGATTGTCGAAAATTCAAAAGAAGGCTTCCGACAGTTCTTACTAAACTATTTCCCCGAACCCGACATCCTACTGAACAAAGAACGTATGGATGAGCGTTTTGCTCTTGCTGAGAACAACGACCTACCAGAGTCTGCTCTTATGGATATCTCCAAAACTTACATCGGCATCGCTGAAAAAATCACTGGTAAAGAAATCGTCCTGAGCGACAATCCTAAGCAAGAAATCATTAACGTTCTTCGTAGCCAGTACAACCTTATCGTCGATTAATACGACAGAACCCACCCGTTCATTTATTTAGAGCCAGTTCATCATTGAACTGGCTTTTTTGATTTGCCTTTCTTGCTCTTCATACAGTCTTATAAAGTGTGATAATGATCCTTCATTTGAACCCAAATGCACTGTAAACGGAACTAACCTCTCTTTACTGTATCGACTTATTGCATATTTGCAGCTAAATTCATGACCTTCAGCTGGCACCGCTCTATGCAGAACTTTTCTGTCTAATCGGGGATACTTGGTCGTTACCACATAGGATTGCTTTGTAAATGATGTAGTTGTAGCAAGAATGGGCTTCTAGACCGTAATAACGCACTATGCCTAATTACACATCGAAGCCAAGGAAAACATTGGCTGTAGGGTCAACAGAGCCTAGACACTCTCGTCCTTTATGCATGGGAAACATATTGAGTTCATATCATTATACGATTTTAAGTATATTTTCAGCCTTGAAATCTAGATTACTAACGCAGTATATCTGAGCAATACTCGAGCTTCATGATTCAATTTATTTTTGAAGTACGTATTTATTGTACTTCAGAATAGATAAAGCCTGTATATCTGTAACTAGGCGAATAGAAAATTTAAGTGCCCCATATTGATGCCAAAAATGGATTAGTAATCAGTATCAATATAATTTATTACATTTCACTATCAACCGCTTGCCTGCAATTTATAAATTAATAAGTGAATTATTTTTTTCTTATTTTGGTCTAAATCTATTTTTTCATAACTTGTCTTATATTAAAAATTAATCGCTATTTTTAATTAACTATTTAATCAATTTTAATATTTAAAAATAACAAAAAAATCAATAATGAAAGATCAAAAGGAAATAACCTTAATGATATAAAAATTATTTAAATTTTTTATAAAAATGCGACGCAGTGCTAATTCTTTTTATCATTAGTAAAAGGAAGGGCTAGTCTCGACTTAAATTTATACACCTAAATAATTGTTTTACAAGAGTTTTTTAATCGTGTTAGAGTTTTAAAAGATGTCCAGACACATAGTAAAAAGGAAATACAATGTTATTTAATGAAGTAAGTGAAATTCTAGTAGAAGTATTAGGTGTTGAACCTGAAGAAGTAACGGAACAGGCAAACCTTGTTGATGACCTAGCTGCAGAGTCAATAGATTTTGTCGATATCATTTATTCAATCGAACAAAAATACCAACTTAAAATATCGGCTGGAGATATATTCCCAGCATTTTTACAAGAAGAGAGTTTTTTAAACTCAGAGGGAAAGGTTTCCGAAGAGGTAATTTCTCGGCTAAGAAGTGACTACCCTCATTATTCCGATGCGGTTATAAATGAGTTTATAAATAGCCAGTCGGCGGATGTATTTTTCAAAGTCGATAGTTTAGTAAACTTCGTTTCTCAAAAACAGGCAGCATAATATGAAACCTTCAGATGTCGTCATTACTGGAATGGGTTTATATACATCATTAGGAAACACAGTTCCGGGCGTATGGAATCGAGTTTTAGATAACCAATCCGGAATTAAACTAATCAGCCATCAAGACTGGCTGTCTGGTCATGGTGTTCATCTGCTGGCTTCTTGCAAAGACTCGTTTGATTTTTCCAACTTCTATGGAAGTTGGAATATCAATAAAAAAAACTTGAGAAACATGGGCAGAATAAGTTCAATGTTCTGTCATTCTGTACTTAGCGCACTTGAAGGTGCGGGGTTCGATTCTCATCAGTCACTACCGAGGCACTCTTCAGGAATAATCGTGGGAACAGGTGTCTCGCTGTGCGATGAGCATCAGCCCACTCCTCCCGCTTCACGAAATCCAAAGTGGTTTCTCGATACCTACCCAAACATTGTACTTGCTCAATCTTCGGTTGCGACTGGGATCACTGGCTATGGAAACACCATCGTCAATGCATGCACTAGCGCCAGCCTTGCTATTGGGCAAGCTTACAATATGATTCGCTCTGGCGAGGCAACGGTTATGGTTGCAGGCGGTGCTGATAGCCGGCTTTCTCCCTCGTTTCTTTCTGGGTTTAGTCAACTCAACATGCACTCTAAAAGCGACGATGCGATTCGCGCCATGCGGCCGTTCGACAAACTAAGAGGTGGTTTTGTGCTTGGAGAAGGCGCAGGGGCATTGGTGCTTGAGAAGCGAGAACACGCGATTCAAAGGGGTGCAAAAATACTGGCTAGCGTCGTCGGTTTCTCCTCGTCAATGGACGCTTTCAGGATGACTGATCCCTGCCCGAAAGGAAAAGCGAAAGCGATGCGTGGTGCACTTGCTGATGCGAACCTACAGCCACATCAAATCGACTACATCAACGCACACGGCACTTCAACGCTATCCAACGACAAAGAAGAATCGAAAGCGATTAACGATGTTTTTCAAAATCGCTGTCCATTAGTCAACAGCAGTAAAGCAATGTTGGGGCATACATTAGCAGCGAGCGGCGCAATTGAATCCATCATGTGTGTCCAAAGCCTTATCTCCCAGACATTGCACGCTAATCCAAATCTCGATCACCTCGATCCCTCATGTGATATCAATTTGGTTGGGAAGTCCCCGATTTCCCAACCTATTCGTTACTGCATGAACAATTCAAGTGGGATAGGAGGATCCAACACCACTTTAATATTTGAACGCAATTCGATACCTGAGACAGACACAGAACACGCTAATCCCTTTCAAATTTAGCCTAGGATTCTGTTCCGTCTCAGAGCTAGTTAGTCTCGTAAAATAAGGAATACTCATGCCAACACCTGTTGCGGTTATTACCGGACTGGGCGGGTTTACTTCGCTCGGAATAACCCTAGAAGAACATTTAGCAGGCCATCAGCAAGCCGAAACTGGGATTCGATATGATGACACTTATCCCTATCCGCTTGGTGCTGTGCCCAATTTCAATCCACGCGATTTCATCAAAGATAAAAAGTCCATTCGCATGATGACTCCGCAAGTTAAGCTTGGTATATCAAGTGCGGCATTAGCTTTTAGCGATGCACAGCTGGATGCCAACCAACTTGCGCAATTTGAAGAAACCAGTGGTGTCATCTACGGCTCTTTTTTCTGCCAAGGATTTCAAAACAGCACACCGCCTTATCTTGCGAGCTTGAACGATGATCTTTCCATCAACTATGAATCGTTAGGTTTGGAGCATTATCGACAATTCCCTCCCCTATGGATTTTACCTCGCCTACCTAATACGACTGGCGGGCAAGTGTCTATTCAATATGGGCTACGTGGAATGAGTTACAGCATTGTGAATGGTCCGGCTGGAGCCGTCATGGCGGTAGGTGAAGCGATGGAAGCCATTCAAGATGAACGTGCTAGCCGTATCCTTGCTGGCGCTTCAGAATCAGAAGCCTCGCTCGACCATACTTTTAGGCTTGAACAAAAACACCCTGTCGCTAAAACGTTGAACGATGAAGGCATTATATCTGCGGAAGCTGGGGTAAGTTTTGTCATTGAAAACGGTGACATTGCGAGTCAGCGTGGTCTCGAACATTATGGCGAAGTCACCGCTTATCAAAATAATTATTTACCCAAGCTTTTTAAGCAACCAAAACAAAGCACCATTGCTGCCATTGAAGCGAACTTCAGAAAGCTGTTACACAAAGCCAATACCCATTCATCAAACATCGATGCCATCCAACTGACTCTCTCTGGCATTCCAGAGCTAGACGAATGTGAAGCTCAAGCCGCATTTAATGTATTTGGTGGTGAAGTCCCGATTGTTTGCTCGAACGACTACACCGGATTTGCCTACGGTGCTGCCGGAGGTTGCTCGTTACTTTATGCCTGTTTGCAGTTAAAACACCAATACCTTGCTCCTGTTTTGAACACCGAACGTAAGCCGTTGAATAATCGTCTAAATTACGTTTCTCATTTACGCAAAGATACATCGCTCAAACAGATCATTTGCCATCACATTGACTATCTCGGCAATGAAGTCAGCTTATTGATAAACAAGGAGTCAGAATCATGAAACGCGTGGTCGTAACCGGCATGGGAGCCGTCAGCGCATTTGGCGCAGGGTCGGAAAAATTATGGCAATCATTATTAGCTGGTAAGAATGGCGTCAGATCTATTAACCACCTGCCAGTTAGCGGTGATATCGTCTCTATTGCAGCCACGATGCCTTCAATGGAAAAGCACATTGCTGCGAACAAGAAATTAGCATCCATCTCCACGGCGGATCCATCCATTAAAAAATTCTTCCTTGCTATTGAAGAAGCCGTCATTCAATCGGGTATTGATTTCTCAGACCCGAACTATCAAGACACCGCTTGTATGATCGCTGACCGCCCCTATAGCGCGACAATGGATGTCGATATTTATTTACCCACTTTTGCAAAAGCCACCAGCAACGGTGAGGTCGATCTTGAAGCCTGGCTAAGAGAGCTCAGACAATGCCCTGCTCTTACGGCTCGAACGCAAGTCGATGATACCGACAGCATTAATCATTTTACCTCACGCTATTACGACCTTACAGGTCCAAGCTTGAGCGTCGGGACCGCCTGCGCTTCCGGTAACAATGCCATTGGCGAAGCCTTTGAGAAAATTCGTCGTGGTCGAATGACATCTGCCATTGTTGGCGGAGCGTACGATTTCGACCTAAATGCCATGATCGGCTTCACTCGTATTGGCGCGCTCACGACCAATCCAGACACAGATACCGCTTGCCGGCCTTTCGACGCCGAACGAAGCGGTTTTGTTATGGGGGGTGGTTGTGGGGTGCTCATCCTAGAAGAGCTAGAGTCAGCACAAAAACGAGGCGCGAACATTTTAGCGGAAGTGACTGGCTACGGTTCTTACACTGATGGGTATCGTGCTACAGACCCAGACCCGGAAGGAAGGGCGGCGTGCTGGACTCTAGCAGGCGCATTGGATACTGCTGGGCTAAAACCTGAGCAAATTGACTATATCAACGCTCACGGCACTTCTACCAAAATGAACGACAAAACAGAAACCAATGCGATTAAAAAGGTGTTTGGTGAGCATGCTTATAATGTTCCTGTCTCTTCAACTAAATCCATGATTGGACACGGAATAATGGCAGCTGGCGCATTAGAGGCCATCGCGTGTATAAACGCCATGCGCGATGGCGTGATACATGGCACTCGTAACTACCAAACGCCCGACCCAGAACTTGATCTGGATTATGTCGCGGAAGGTAAAAGAGAGCTGGAAGTTCGCCACGCGATGTCGAATAACTTCGGCTTTGGTGGCCAAAATGCCACGGTCATATTTTCTAAATTTGGAGAATCACAATGACCTCTAGCCTGATACAAAATAACCTTGAATCTCAAGATTTTGAGAATCAAACACTGCGCAGCATTCTGAACATCAGTTTGACCGAACATCGCTATTTGTATTCACACAAAATCAACGGAGAGGTAGTTATCCCAACGGTTTTCTTGCTGGAATACGCGGTTGCGCTGTTACAACAAAGCCCGTTTATTGAAGAATTTGAAAACGGGAAACTCGACATTCAAAGCTTCTCACTGTGTAACATCAAATCTAGGCGCTTTATCCAAGTTCAAGAGAACATCGATAACAAACTGTACATCGAATGGAGCAAGCAAGAAGACGTTTACAATTTATCGATTGGGTGCGACAAACTCTCTAAAGGCGGAAGTGTTATTCGAGCAGACGTACTCGCCCTCACTGCGACACTAGAATTCACGCGAGATAACGTTCCTACTCACAATAAACCGACTGATGTAGAGCCCATCGAGATATCGGTATTACATAACTTCCGTAAGAAGTCCGCCGCCATTATGGGTTCGCTGTTTGCCACAACGAATTTTTGCTACGAATGGTCCCCATCTGGATATTGCTTAGACGGTTACTCCGACCTTAAAGACAGCCTGCATTACTACCTTGGCAGCAGTGCCGATATCACCTTTGCAACGCCTGCTCATGGTGCCATTTCCGGCGTGCAGTACCTCGTCTTTTATTCTTACCTGACCAATCGACCTGCCTGGCCAGCCGATATTGAATCGATGAGATTTTATGGTCCTGTAAAAGAATCACTCCTCATTACACAAGTCTCCCGAGGAAAGGATGACGGTCACGTTAACGTTACGGTGTGGAATAGCTCAGACATGAGCCTGATTGTGGAATTCAAGAACTACCAATTGCAGGAGAAACGCAACTAATGACGACTTCAACGCCTTTTTTCATTCATTGGGCAGATTCCATCCAAAAAACGGAAGATGGAGTACAACTCAACGTCACCATCGACCCCAATAAAATGGTGGCTTTAAAACACCATGTGTTTAATCACCTATGCCTATTTCCATTCGCGTATACAACAGAGCTGCTTGTACAAACAGCTGCGCACTGCGCCGAAGTTGACAACCCTTTTCCGCTGCATATCGAAAAGGTGGAACAACTTCGCGGTATTGCGATTCCTTTCGGAAAGACTCAATCACTTACCGTGGATTGCTTCAGGAACAGCGTAGGAAAATTCGAACTCAGTTTAACGATGGACTTAACCAACAAAAACGGGAAAGTAATTCGTAAAGATTGTGTCGTCGCAACGGCTACCATTGACGTTCGAAGCCAGCATGTGATCGGCCATCAAAGCGATAAACCAAAAGCTCTAAATCCACTGAAATTGCCTCAATCGCTTTACTACCAAACATTCCACCCAACTCATGGACCATTGTTTCAAACGATAACGGGGGATATCTATCTAGACGATAAGCTGGAAGGTATTGCAGGAAAGTTCAATTTGGCGCAGTTGGAAAACTGGCAATCCATCCAGCCCGGTCTGCGATTCTGGCTGTCGCCTTTAGCTTTCGATTCTGTTTTACAGCTCTCCGTTCTTAATTGCATCCAAATTGAAAGCACAACCAAACCTCAATTCCACGCCAAACTCCCAGTGCGAATGGAAGATGCGTATTTCCCAGCGCCTTTCTCTGCCGACACAGACTACACGATGCGTGGCTTTATTAATCACATCGATGACAAAGACCAGCAATCGCGATTTTGCGTAACAAAAGAGAATGGCGAGCACGTTGCTTGGCTCTCAAGTGTGACACTGCGCCGCGCTCCTCATAAACATTTTGAAGCTCGTAACCTCCTAGAAGATTTCAAGCAATATCGACATGAAGAGGTAATCTTGTGAAGTACACCACCCCCGAATTTGAGCTTAGCTATGCAGTCAAAGGTAACCAGAATGCACAAAGTACGCTGGTTTTCCTAAATGGTATTTTTCACGGGGAACCATCTTGGATCAAACAGAGTCGTTTTCCTTTTTTTAAGAAAGAGCACAAGCAAGTGTTTATAGATTACCCGGGATGCGGTGAGTCGCGCGTATTTGCAGAATTCTCATACGATCAATTGTGCGATGCAATCGCAGGGTTACTTAAAGAGTTACAACTGCCGAACATCACGTTAGTCGGATATTCATTTGGCGGAATATTGTCACTGGAATTGGCGAAACGAAATCCACACCTTATTAGCCAATTGGTCATGGTGAACTCGGCAATCGACATATCGATGAAAGGTAAAAAAATGATGGCAAGCGTTAAGCACATGCTGGAAACCGATGTGCCGCTCGCCACCATATTCCAAGGGACATACTCTTGGTTTTTTAGCGACGATTACTTGGAACAATTAGAGGACTTTCAAACGCTAGTTGTCCAGCGATATGTCGAATACAACCACAACAGGCACTCGGTCATTGCTTTTTTAAACGCGATCGGTGATCGCTCGAATGTCGAGCCACTGCCACTAACAATACCCGCATTATTGGTAGGAACTGAGGGCGATTTTATTTGCCCACCCAAGCTACAAAAAGCGCTCATCGATTCGAATTCTACGTTCGAGTGGGCTTGCCTACCGCTAGACACACATGCCGCGAATATCGAGGCGCACTCGATCGTAAACCAAACCATTCGCGCGTTTCTGGAGTCCCAATATGATTAATCCATTTTGTTTGTACGTCACTAATGCTGAGCAGCAATTACAAAGGTTTCCTATCTCAGCCGAACAAGATCTACCCGATGAAATAGGTAAAACGCTAACCGAAACAAAACAGCCGATAGTATTGAGCCACCAAGGAAAAAGCGACGCATATGCGTTGAATGAGTTGTTCCAAATTTTCCACAAGCTCTATCGCCCTTTAATGCGAAAACGCGGTTGCCAAGTATGGGTTCATTGGGAACAGAGCGAAAACACCATCATTCAAAAAGGTGCTCAAACGCTCTGCCAAATTGCAGCGATGGAGCTTACAGGAAAGAAAGTTCGAATCAACTTCATCAGTAGCGACAAGGCAATGGACACAAACACCTATTTTCAATTACTTGAACTTAAAGGCTGCGAATACCTAACCGCGCAGTCTGTGCAATGGAATGTTGAAAACGATCAATTATTGTAGGATTAAGGACATAAAATGAAAACGGTATTAATTACAGGCGCAGGGCAAGGGATCGGAATGGCCATCGCGCAGCAGTTTTCTCAATGTGATTAC
Source organism: Vibrio penaeicida (assembly GCF_019977755.1). NCBI lineage: Bacteria > Pseudomonadati > Pseudomonadota > Gammaproteobacteria > Vibrionales > Vibrionaceae > Vibrio > Vibrio penaeicida. Next base: position 2,416,520 of record NZ_AP025144.1, read on the forward strand.
GCGGTATACCTAAATGTCAGAACGCTGACACCAGAAATAGAATCGCGAATTGCTTCACTGCAAGCCGATGGCGCTGTTGTTCTTCCCATTATTTTTGATATCAATAACGAAGTGCAAACACTGAAGGCTCTTGGATCAATAGATAAACTCGATGTTCTGGTGAATAACGCTGGAATACTTCGAGATAACCTCATCCCCCAAACATCAATGGAAGACTGGCAATCGGTACTTCAAACCAATTTCTATTCTGCTCAAGACATGTTTACGCGATGCATCCCATTACTTAAAAAATCGGATGCGCCTTGCGTTATCAATATGGCTAGCATCTCCGGTGTACGACCAAGAGCGGGTCAAGGTGCTTACGCCGTTGCTAAGGCAATGTTGATTGAATGGACAAAGCAACTTGCCAGTACTCCACCCACCGATCTCCAATCCTTAACAACTTATGCGATTTCCCCAGGGCCGGTCGCCACAGAGATGATAAAAAAGGCACCTTGGTATAAACAACCAGGCGCATTTGATCGCATTCCACTAAAGCGGTTTGCTCAACCCAATGAAGTCGCTGAATTGGCCGTTAGCCTTGCAAGATATCAGCGACTGAGTAACGGTCAGAATATCGTCTTAGATGGTGGATTTACTCAAACGACCAAAACTGCATAGCCATGGGGTCAAACACTCACCATATGGCAACGCCACAGCCAAACTCTGTCGACGTTTGGTTGTGGATTCCTTGCAAAAATTGGACACTATCAAAACTTAATGACCTGTCAAAGTCTGAGCGCACGCAATTTCAATTGAAGCCAGAAATAGCCCGGTGGCAATTCGCTGCCAGTAAGTTATTTCAGCGCCATGTACTAAGCATGTATATCAATAGAGAGCCGAGCCAACATGTTGTCTTGAAGAAAACATTCGGAAAGCCTTACTTGGATAAGGAATCTCTACAATTTAATACGTCGCACAGCCAAGGTGTAATAGTGGTTGCCGTTACGTCTAAAACTGAAATAGGTCTCGATATTGCTGTTCACAACCATGCATCTAAATGGAAACGAAGAGCTAGGAGTGTTTTACACGAAAACGAAGTTGTTGAGAATGCCACGCAGTTTTACCATTTGTGGGCACTAAAAGAGTCACTGTTAAAAGCAACTGGCGAAGGGCTAATTCATGGCTGTCGTCACTTGTGCCTTAACTCTGACGACCTAAATACAGATGGCTTAATAGGTACAGATGGTTTAAGTACAGACGGTTTAAATACAGATAGTATCAACAACGACTCACTCATTACCTATACCAAGCAGACTCAGCAATGGTGGAGTTATTTGATCCGGTCGCCTATTCGCCATGCGAGTTTAGCAGTATCGAGCAACACTCAGTTAAACGATGTCAGAATCATGAGCTTCATTCCTCAATCGTGATATCGAATAATCACAGCAGCAAGTCGTCTCATTCCTAATGAGCTCTCCATTCCCTTTGGTGGGCTCATTTTTCTTGCTCATCTAAAGGCATATTTGATAGTGTTCATTATCATTTAGAAAGAAGAAACAAGAAGATATGGAAATCAAAATCGATAAATTAGACGGCAAGGAAATCGTCGCTCTTCTCAATGAGCACTTAGATGATATGTACGCAACGTCTCCTCCAGAAAGTGTCCACGCCTTAGATCTAGTCGCATTAAAAAAACCCGAGATTACGTTTTGGTCGGCATGGGACAACGGCGAACTTCTTGGCTGTGCAGCCTTAAAACAACTTGATTCATCCCATGCGGAATTGAAGTCTATGCGTACCGCTAAAACAGCTCGAAATCAAGGTGTAGCTTCAAACTTATTACAACATTTGCTTTCTGTGGCAGAAGACCGAAAATACGAAAAGATCAGTTTGGAAACAGGCTCTATGGATTTTTTTAAACCCGCCCGAACCCTGTATGAGAAGAATGGATTTGTCTACTGCGCACCTTTTGCTGATTACCAGCCAGATCCAAACAGCGAATTCATGACGAAAGATTTGCTGCAAAAACCCTCTTGATAGCTTACCCCCTAAGGAATACTTATGAACAAGGTTGTGATCGTTACAGGTGGAAGCCGTGGTATCGGAAGAGCTACCTCTCTCCTATTGGCTTCAAAAGGCTATCGGGTATGTGTTAATTATCGAACGCGCCAAGATGAAGCTATCGAAACAGTTAAGCTGATTGAAAAGGAGGGAGGCAAGGCGATTGCTGTTGCTGCTGATGTCTCCGTTGAAGCCGACGTTATTCGCTTGTTTGATACTGCAGAAAAAGAGTTCGGAACGCTCACTCACTTAGTCAACAACGCCGGAATCCTATTCACCCAGTCCCGCCTAGTGGATATGGATCTTGAACGCTTTAACAAAGTAATGGCAGCCAACGCCACCAGCTGCTTCTTATGTTGTAGAGAAGCGGTGAAACGCATGATTGGAGGTGGTGCTATTGTTAATGTCTCTTCCGCGGCATCAAGGCTGGGAGCCCCGTTTGAGTATGTGGATTATGCCGCCTCTAAGGGCGCGGTCGATTCGTTAACCAAAGGGCTTTCTTTAGAGGTTGCGGCTCAGAATATCCGCGTTAACGCCGTTCGTCCTGGGCTCATTCACACAGAGATTCATGCCGATGGTGGTGAACCCGGTCGCGTTGATCGTCTCGCTTCTTCTTTGCCTTTACAAAGAGGTGGTACGCCAGAAGAAGTGGCCAATGCAATTGCATGGTTACTGTCTGATGAGGCTTCTTATGTTACTGGCTCATTTACAGAAATTGCTGGTGGGCGATGACTTAACACGCAGCAGTACGCTCATCCGTTTAGGTTTAATCACAAAAGCCCCTAAATGAATCATCCATTCTGTAAATAAAATGAGTAAGATTTCTGCTGCATTTTGTAATCTTAACGTGATAGGATTGCACGCTTTTATGATCAACCTCACAGTTATTTTTCGCTGTGAGGGAAACTCACAATCTGATATCAACCACTTATCTGGACTCGCCGCATAACATATGTGCGAAGATCTAGAGCATTTACTGGCGATGGAACCTGTCTTCCTAGCGGTAAAAATGCTTGGTTTATCGGTTTCAAAAGCGAAAATTATATGTCTAAAACTATCCTGAGTCCTGAACAGCCCAGTATTGTAGAGGCTGACAGCTCAGCGATTCAATCTGCTCAACATGCCAGTACAACCCTCCAAAAACTTGGATTCAACAACCCTGTATTTTGGCTGAGCGGAAGTTTCCTTTTAATGTTTGTATTGCTTGCTCTCGTTAACACTTCACTACTGTCATCTATAATCAACTCTGGATTCACCTATGCCACCCAGTGGTTTGGCGCATTCTGGCAAATCTTATTGCTGGTAAATTTTGTAATTGGAATAGTGCTGGCGCTCGGTCAAACGGGTTATGTGCGCTTAGGTGGTCTCGCTCTGCCTGAAATCGACACATTCAAGTGGCTTTCTATTGTACTTTGTACGCTACTGGCTGGCGGTGGAGTATTCTGGGCTGCTGCTGAACCCATCGCACACTTCGTTTCTTCGCCACCTATTTTTGATGAATCTTCGGCAAGAGATATGGCGATAAACGCCCTTTCCCAGTCTTTCATGCATTGGGGATTTCTTGCTTGGGCAATATTGGGCTGCTTATCGTCAGTTGTGTTGATGTACCTTCACTACGAGAAAGGATTGCCACTTAAACCACGTACGCTGCTCTACCCTATTTTTGGCAACAAAGCGATTCACGGTAAGCTAGGCAACGCTATTGATGCGGTATGTATTATCGCAGTAGCCGCTGGTACAATTGGGCCAATTGGGTTCCTTGGCTTACAAGTAAGCTACGCGCTGAACGCGTTGTTTGGCATTCCAGACAGCTTTGCTACGCAAACTATGGTTATTCTATTTGCCATGGCTATGTATACCCTTTCAGCATTGAGTGGGCTCAGCCGAGGTATTCAATTAGTTAGCCGTTACAACATTATTCTTTCCGTTGCGTTAGTCTTCTTTATTCTTATTGCGGGTCCAACAAGCTTTATCATCGATGGGTACATGCAAGGTATGGCAACCATGATCGATAATTTTGTGCCTATGGCTTTATTCCGAGGCGACACTGGCTGGTTGAGTTGGTGGACCGTTTTCTTCTGGGGATGGTTTATTGGTTATGGACCAATGATGGCGATCTTTATTGCTCGTATTTCCAGAGGTCGTACCATTCGACAGCTGATCCTTGCGGTAAGTGTCGCTGCCCCCCTAATCACTTGTTTCTGGTTCAGCATTGTTGGTGGCAGCGGATTGGCGTTTGAGTTAGCTAACCCTGGTGTGATTAAAGCTGGCTTTGAAGGATTCAACTTACCGGGCGCATTACTTGCCATCACTGAGCAGTTACCTTACTCAACATTGATCGCTATTTTGTTCTTAGTTTTAACAACAACGTTCATTATCACAACGGGTGATTCAATGACTTACACAATCAGCGTTGTTATTACGGGCGACACAGAACCAAATGCAATGATGCGTGCATTTTGGGGCGTAGTAATGGGTTCAATGGCAATTGTCTTGATATCTCTTGGTCAAGGGGGAATATCTGCATTGCAGTCTTTCATCGTGATCACTGCGGTTCCGGCATCATTCATCTTAGTGCCTTGTTTGTGGCAAGCGCCTAAAATCGCTCATAAGATGGCAAAAGACCAAGGCATTTTGTAATGTGCTGGTCCAACACACTCTAGAGTCTGTTTAGCCAAATAAAAACCCCTGAAATCGATTCAGGGGTTTTCTCTTTCTAATGCGCTCAAATAAACACTCAGGTGCCTGAAATTTACTCTTGCTCCAATACGATTAGAAACTCATCTTCATTCAGATCCGTGATCACCGAGTGACTCTTCTTACCTATATTGGCTTTCTGATCTTGTTCTAGTTCATAAGGCATAATGAGAGTAATTTTCTCGACCCCTTCAGCTCTTGCCAGCTTCACTAGCCTAACAAGGTTTGTTTCATCACTATTTTGAGCAGACAAAGCTGATAAAGCCTGATCCCAGATTCTATCTTGCGGAGTTTGCATCTGATTCAAGCTGTCTTTCCAAACCACGCCAAAGATCGGTGCGAAAGACTGAATCGCCTCCAAAAATGTCCATTTCCTGCGGCAAACTACACCTAAAAAAGTGGTGTAATCAAAAACAATGTCCGCCGTTTTCGTTTTATCCATAATGCCCCCCGACATTGAGAATAGCGAAATATCCGAAGACTATTTCTTAAAACACAACGCCTTTGCATCGTTGTTTGTCACCTTTTGGTATGTATTACAAAAAGGTTTTGGCTGGGTCAAGCGAACCCTAACGCCATATTAGCAATACCACCTAAACCGTTACGGAATTGCATATAAACTCACTATTAACCACAATTTGCTATATAGCAATATGATATAAAACAATCGTCTGTTATGACCTTATTTCACAAGAAAAGGCTATAAAAAAGTAGGGTTATTTACACAATATGAACATAGTTGAAATGAATCAAAGAAAAAGATTTGGAATCCTGTCAGTTACTTGGCTGGTTAATCAACTTAGCCAACCAAATGAAGAAAACTTATTGCCAATTGACCAGTTTAAGACCAATCCCAACTCGAGTGTGGCTGTGGTTGTATTCAATCAACGTTTCTCCGTAGCCATGGTAAACCTGGGTATATAAGCCGACAAAGTCATTCATATAGAACGTATACCCAGCTTCAACACCACTTCGATCTGTATCAAAGTTATAAAATCCGCTTAAATCGAAGACACCAAAGGTCGAGTGAATCTTCATCCACGCATTCCATGGCGCGTAGTACTCTGCGATATCTGGATTTTCTCCAGTCCGCCCGAACACAGACCAAGCATGAATGCCGTATTCAAAGGGTCCATCAAGCAGTTCAAGAGCGAGGTAAGCTCTATCCCAACTGCGAGATAGTGACGCGGTTTGCCCATTAGATTGGTGTTTATAACCCAGCTCAATATTGTTGATGATGAATAGATCAGGACGATACATCACAAAAATTTGCGGCTTGTAGTTTGTTTCACGAAAAGGAGAGGAGATTTTATTGTTTGCTACTTGCCATAATGACGTTTGAGAATAAGCGGCTGCCAAGGATGAATTTGATGTAAATTGCAGCAAAGGAAATGAAAAGGAAAACTTAAACTTCGCCTCAAGTGATTGTAGCTCTCCGGCACCTTCAAACCCACCCGCTATGTAGTCTGCTTTATTAATGTCATTGGTATAACTTCCAATAACATACGTATCCTCATAGGAAGAAATGCTACTTAGGCTTTTAGCCATCAACGGACAAGAAAAAGCGATTGATATTAAAATTCCAACAATGGCGAATAATGGTTTTTGCACAGGCGGCAACCTTTGTCTTTTTATTAGTATTTTCAAATAGACAAGCAAAGATTACGCCAAGACCCTGGATCAATTAGCTCTTAGTTTTTAATATCAACTATTCGGCTGGCTTTACGATATTGCACACGCCATCCGCTCCAACGCGGCAGCTCCCAGCGTTTCGGGTCACCTTTTCTTAAACCGCGAAGATATAAAACATGGACGAGCTTTTTACTTGGGAAATACTCTACAGTCAGTTGCAAATCACCGATATTGAGCAGAGTTGGAAATTTTTCATCAAAATCCTCTCTTTCCCAATATGGAATGCCTTCAAATTGAATATCTTCCGGATCAAGTAATTCAAGATCCGCGAGTGTTTCAACGCCGAGGTCTCGCAACTGTTGCTCTAGCCAGCACGCGGCACTTTCAACTCTCTCTTCGGAATTGTTTTTTTCCAAGGCTTTGTACAAGTTCCAAGCCGCGATATCCGCTTTGAGTTTTTCTGCAAACCCTTTCCACGCTTTGCCTTGAATAAGGGCGTTGGCAACCGATTCCACGCCTTGTGGTTCACTCAAACGTTCGGTAATCACCCGACCTGCGTAGAGATATTGAGAGCGTGTAACCCACTCTTCTTCAATTTTTATCATGTCGCCATTTGCCCACTCTCCGATATCCAGCGCTTCTATTTGCTTCATCGCTATGGGCAACATTATGGTCGCGAGGTTTAGCGTTTGTTTGACCCCTCTTCCCGGTAAGCTGTGTTGATCCAGTACGACTGCCGCTTCTGCTGTATCGGGAAATCGCGAATCCCTTCCGGCCGTCAACTCACTGTACCCATTGCCCATAGCTTGCCTACGTTTCTCTCTGCGAACAAAAACAAGCTCGGGATGAAGCCGCGCGATTTCATTTACAAATAGGTTTGAATCGAACCGAGACGCAACCTCTAAATCGGGTAGTGATAGCGCATCCCGCATTTGTCTCGCTAGTGCTTGTGCTTCGCTCAGTACTTGCGCATCAACAAAAATGGCATCACATGACTCTCCGCGAACAAGTTTGATCAGGGTGAGTGCATCGCAACCTTTGGGTTCCCATTGGTTGAGTTTTTCTAACTTGTCTTCACTTTCTGGCAGCTTGAAGAGGCGCGCTGGTGTACATAAGACAGCACTTAGATCCACCATCGCTTCGCGCAATGGTTTGGTGGGTAAACGAGTCAGTAAGTCTGCGTACAATGCATCAATAGGAAGTGGATAGAGAATTTCGCCATGAGTGGTAATTACACCTTGATCATCAATAGCGCCCATTTGCGTGAGTCGCTCAATGGCTTGTGCTACCGATTTTTCAGGTAGCGGATCAAGAAAGGTTAATGTGTCTAAAGGATACCCACAACTGGCACTGGCTAACATCGCCTCGGTGAGCTCTTCGCGGTGCAATTCTGGTGGTGTTACGGCATCCAGTGGCGCGTGCTCCCCGAACAACCGGACGCAAATACCATCTTGAACGCGCCCCGCCCGCCCCGCTCGCTGCTTCGCACTTGCCTTTGAAATGTGCTTTAAGCTCAGAACCGTTCGACCATTTCTTTGCAAAGTACGTCTTTCCAACCCGCTATCTATCACCACCGAAATATTGGGAATGGTCAGTGAGGTTTCCGCTACGTTGGTTGCCAGTACTACTTTCTGCTGATCCTGTTGCTTCAAAGCCAGTTCGCGTTGAGTATCCGATACAGAAGCATGAAGAGGGGTAACAAGCACGCCATCTATGCTAGACAGGGCTTGTTGGCATTGTGTGATTTCTTTTCTACCCGGCAGAAAAACAAGAATGTCACCTTTGGTTTCCTGTAAACAATGCTCGACCTCGGTTCGTACTTTTTGCTCCAGCCCCCTGATATCGGGTAAGTGCCTTGTATCCTTTGCGCGATAACCGACACTCACAGAATACACCCGCCCCTCAGCGTATATTCGTTTTCCGCCAATGTAATCAACCAACCTTTGGGACTCTAGTGTTGCGGAGGTAACAATCAGGCGGTGCTGCTCTTCACGGCATAATATAGAAACAAGAAGATCCGTATCCCAACGCCTTTCGTGAAATTCATCCACCATCACCGTATCAAAATCACTCAGTTTTTTTTCAGAGTACCAGCGCAGCGCCACACCAGGTGTGACAAACACGACTTGAGTGTTTTCGGAATAGAAGCTTTGCAGTTTGATCGCATAGCCGATCTTGTCGCCAAGCTTTGTTCCGTCTTCCTTCGCCAAATATTCAGCCAGTGAGGTACACGCTATTCGCCTTGGTTCAACAACCAATACTCGACCAAATTTTGCAGCCCATAACGGCAAGCGAGTCGATTTACCTGATCCGGTTTCAGCCTCAACAACTAAATGGTGCTGATCTATCAAAGAATCAAATTCAGATTTTATCGCGTCGATTGGAAGCATGAGAAAAGGTCATCTAGAGAAATTTGAAAATGTGGCGCAGAGTATATACCCAAACCTAAGCGATATGCATCGAGAAAGCACGTTGCGCTTTTGTGAGCTCTAAATAGTAGTTTGTGGAACATAAACTTCAAACTATTGCTAATTAATTAGCGAATTAGAGAAGTTCGGTTTACAAGAATGTAACCAAACCGCTATCATTTCAATCTACGCCCGATACATCTCTTACCGAGTCACTAATGAATAACGATAAACGCCCTTTATATATCCAATACGCGGGTCCAGCTCTTCTGAGTACGCCTCTTTTAAACAAAGGCAGTGCTTTTTCCGCAGAAGAACGCATTTCTTTTAACCTTGAAGGTTTGCTGCCGGAATCGACCGAAACAATACAAGAACAAGTTGATCGCGCATATCAACAGTATAAAAACTTTGAAAGTGATATGGATAAGCACATCTATCTGCGCAATATCCAAGACACGAATGAAACCCTTTTCTATCGCTTAGTTCAAAATCACATCAGCGAGATGATGCCAATCATTTATACGCCGACAGTTGGTGCGGCTTGTGAGAACTTTTCGAACATTTACCGCCGCGGTCGAGGTATTTTTATCTCCTACCCGAACCGTGATCGAATTGATGATTTGATTAACAATGCCACTAACCACAATGTAAAAGTGATTGTTGTAACAGATGGCGAGCGAATCCTTGGTCTGGGTGATCAGGGGATCGGTGGCATGGGTATCCCTATCGGTAAGCTAGCGCTTTATACGGCATGTGGCGGTATCAGCCCAGCCTATACGTTACCAATCGTATTGGATGTTGGTACTAACAACCCTCAACGCCTTGCCGATCCAATGTACATGGGCTGGCGTCATCCTCGTATCACTGGTGCTGAATACAACGCATTTGTTGAAGAATTTATGCAAGCCGTCCAGCGCCGCTGGCCAGATGCATTGATTCAATTTGAAGATTTTGCACAAAAGAATGCGATGCCTCTTCTAGAGCGCTATAAAGATCGTGTTTGCTGCTTTAACGACGATATTCAAGGCACGGCTGCCGTTACAGTAGGTTCTTTGATTGCGGCTTGCCATGCGGCTGGAAGCAAACTTTCTGAGCAACGCATTACGTTCTTAGGCGCAGGCTCCGCTGGCTGCGGGATTGCTGAAGCCATCATTGCTCAAATGGTCTCTGAAGGGCTGTCCGATGAGCAAGCGAGATCACAAGTTTACATGGTCGATCGTTGGGGCTTACTCCAAGAAGGCATGCAAAACTTGCTCGACTTCCAAAAGCGTTTGGTTCAGAAAGATGCCAATACTAAAGATTGGGAGTCTGATGACGCTGGGTTCTCTCTATTGGAAGTGGTTAAAAATGCCAAGCCAACCGTATTAATTGGTGTTTCTGGTGCGCCGGGCTTGTTCAGCAAAGAAGTTATTCAAGCCATGCATTCAGGTTGTGAACGCCCAATTGTGTTCCCACTTTCGAACCCAACGAGCCGCGTTGAAGCGACACCAAACGATATTATTCGCTGGACAGGCGGCGCAGCACTCGTTGCAACCGGAAGCCCGTTTGATCCTGTAATTCATGATGGCAAAACGTTTGAAATTGCTCAGTGCAACAACAGCTACATTTTCCCTGGCATTGGCTTAGGCGTTCTTGCGGTTTCTGCGTCACGCGTGACCGATGAAATGCTTATGGAGTCAAGCCGAGCGCTAGCAGAATGTTCACCTCTAGCCCAACAAGGAACAGGTGCGTTGCTTCCTCCACTGGAAGAAATCCATATGGTTTCCAAAAAAATTGCGTTCGCCGTTGGGAAAAAAGCCATTGAGCAAGGTGTTGCACTGGAAATTACTGACGAAGCCTTAGAGAAAGCCATTAATCAACATTTCTGGCAACCGGTGTACCGTAAGTACAAACGCACAGCGTTCTAACATAAGCTGATGAGCTTCTAGTCAATTTACACAAATTGTCGGCACAAATGCACGTTTCATTCAGAAAAGCCCTTTATGGGCTTTTCTTTTTAGCATGAAACCGTAAGATTAGTGGTTATGTTAGAGATACTTACCACTCTAGGAACGAAACTGGTTCCCTACCTATCTGAAATTTCCACAGCCGTTATCGCCTGCGGATTGGTGGTGTTTGGCTCGGATATTAACCGAGTTATGCGCCGCGTACTTTCTGGTCATCACTTTATCGTACGAACTTTTGCTTTCATTACTATCAATGCATTTGGGTTTGGTTTTTTCATTGTGAAAATGTCTCCTCTTCTTTCACAATGGCTAACGAAGCTTGATCGTGATTGGCTAGTGATAGCCTTACTATTATGGTTTACTCTTGTGGGTATCTGGGCACAGCGAAATCGGCAGGTTTGATATTGGAACTAGCATGCTGAAACTCTCTCTACCATCTTCACTTATCTTATGGCTTCGCAGAGCAGCGTTGGTAATACTTCTATCTGGAATTACCTTACTCGGCACGCTCATTTTTATTGATCGCTGGATAAGTTGGCAAACCGAATCGCAAGTGTATTTTGAACCTGAAACGCTACCAGATCACGATGTAGCACTGGTGTTAGGCACTAGCAAATATATCGGTAGGACTCTCAACGACTTTTACACCCACCGCATCAACACAGCTATTCAATTATTTTTGGACAAAAAGGTGTCGTCTTATTTGTTGAGTGGCGACAACGCTCACCGCTCTTACAATGAGCCATGGACCATGAAGCGGGATCTTTTAAAAGCGGGTATTCCTGAAGATGCCATCTACCTCGACTACGCTGGTTTTAGAACTCTAGACTCAGTAGTAAGAGCAAAAGCCATTTTTGATGCTGATGATTTTATAATTGTGACGCAAGCATTCCATTGCGAGCGAGCTTTGTATATTGCCAATTATCATGGAATAAAAGCGGTTTGTTTGGCCGTACCGGGCCCCACTGGATCGGGTGGCTGGTTTGTTCGTGTAAGAGAAGTGCTTGCGAGAGCAAACGCGCTAATCGATCTCTATATAATTGATAAACAACCTAAATTCATGGGACCTAAAGTTCCAATAGAAAGTATCGAAGGTCCGCATTTACCTATCTCAGTTCTCAATAATGACTCTTCGGAGCAAGTAGGCAACGCACAAACACCAGAAGAGAATCTAGAAAAAGAGGGCTCGCCTGAGCCCTCTACATTCTAAGGTACAATATTTACCAATATGAGTCTGAGATCATTGGGTTTGCACTAACCGACCTGCTCTGACGCTATCTCACAGCGTCGAAAGTGAACTTCAACTCGATCACGTCCTAGGTGTTTGGCTTGGTATAGCGCTTCATCGGCTCTGGCCATGGTTTCGGTCATTCTTTCATTTTCCATCTCTGCCACACCCGCACTGCACGTTAACGGTTCGCCGTGAAGCCAAACATGCTCTCTAACATTACTTAGGATGCGCTCAGAAATTTCTTGAGCCTGTTCCAATCCGCTATCTCGACAGAATACAATGAATTCCTCTCCTCCCCATCTCACTAAGTGATCACTAGGTCGGATAACAGCACTGACCACAAGAACGAACTCCTTCAATATGTCGTCTCCAATCTGATGACCAAAGGTATCGTTGATTCTCTTAAAATGGTCTATATCCAAGTAAATCATCGATAATTTGTCTAAGCCAGCTTCCGTCTGCTTGGCAGCGTTATCCAACCAATTTCGGACTGAATGGCGATTCCTTGCCCCGGTAAGCGCATCAACCTGAGCCATTTCTGCAAAGCGCGTATTTTGTTGACGTAACCGGTCATTAACCATCTTCAGATGAAGATGTCGCGCATTCGCTTGGCTGATGGCTGTTAAGTTTCTACTGTGATCGAACCAAAAGAGTGCCACACCAAGTACCGTCCATATCAGTACCAAGGTAAGCATCAGCTTTTCTCCATCAACAAAATGCCCTTCGAATTCTATGCTATTTATTTTGATGTCATGCTCGCCAAGCTCTGTGTGTGAACCTGTCGCTATCTCAAATAAAACCACGTTGCTGAATTCTGGAGCTGCGTGCTCGATATCAGTATCAAAATCCGCTAACCACCAAGTCATTACTTGGAAGTTTTCCATCGGAATAACAAGTGCACCTCGATCGATGCCTGGTGCGAACTCTAAACCATTATATTTAACGGAATACTCGTTATCTGCCGTTGAATAGGCAGAGTTATAGTTCCGTAAATACACTCTTAATCGGGCTTCTGGGTCGTTAGTATGGTAGTCGATATTCAGCCTAACTGTATGATAGTTAGATAAATCGATTCCCTTCGTTATATCATTAGAAAGCTGTATAGAAACCGAGCAATATGGCCATGCATATTCACTCCGTTTTAACTGACATTGAAGACGCGCTTGATGCCCTTCCATCTGTAACCTAGATTCCGTCGAACCACCCACTTGCCTGTCATCGGTAGACAAAAAGGTAAAATGTTCTGGCGAAATTACTAGTCGCTGCGTATCTCCAAATTGGTAATAAAGTGTTATTACCGACAATGTACCAAACAACAACACCAGAAAAACCTTATGTATAAAGCTCAAATGATGTTTTCCATTCATGCTACACCTCATTTAAATGTGTAATACCCCATACAAATTGGAACTGGAGTCACACAATAATGTATATGTGCAAGATACCATAATTGTGCTTATAAGCACGAAATTTATGACAAAAATGAAGTCATAATTTAGTAAATAAAGATGTACATCAATAAAAATCAATGACAAAGATTACCATTCTATATTTAGCTCAAATCACTTGACGTCTTTAATACGTGTAAATCCCATTCGGGGATAATTGATAACTTTGCTAAAATCTAGAAACAAAACAAACACACCTAGGGTCAGAGACCTAGTAACGGTGTGAACAAATAAGAGTAATGTCATGTCAATCAATACAAAAGGCACTCTGAAAAAGCTGAGTTCTCAGCTTGCAGACGGTGTCGAATATTCCCTACCTGTCGGCGACGATAGGGTTGGGCTAAATGCGTTTATTGGAAAACCCATTAAACTCACTCACACTGGAAACATTTTTTGTAGTTCTTGCGGTAAGAAAACCAAAAAAAGCTACTCTCAAGGCCACTGTTTTGTTTGCATGCGAAAGCTTGCAAGCTGCGATATGTGCATCATGAAACCTGAGACTTGCCATTACGAGGAAGGAACTTGCCGAGAACCTCAGTGGGGCGAAGAGAATTGCATGATTGACCATTACGTCTATCTATCAAACACCTCAAGTTTGAAGGTGGGAATTACGCGTCATACGCAAATTCCGACTCGATGGATTGATCAAGGTGCCACGCAAGGGCTGCCTATCTACAAAGTAAAGAACCGTCATATATCAGGTTTAATCGAAGTGGAACTCGCCAAACACGTCGCTGACAAAACGAACTGGCGGACGCTTCTGAAAGGCGATGCTGAACCACTGCCATTAGAAGAACTTGCCAAAGAACTGATGCCTCATGCGAATGAAGTCATCAAGCAAGTTAAAGAGAAATATGGTGAAGACTCCGTAATACCTCTTGTTGATGCACCCACCGAGATTACTTACCCAGTACTTGAGCACCCAACCAAGATCGTATCTCATAATTTCGACAAGAATCCAGAAGTGACGGGGGTTCTCAGAGGCATTAAAGGTCAATACCTTATTATGGATACGGGCGTGATAAACGTTCGTAAATTCACATCATACGAAGTAACGTTTGAAGCCTAGTTGAACAAGAAAGCTGGAGTGTTGCGCACTCCAGCTTTCTCGATTACATAGCCAACTTGCCATCCGTCGCCGTTAGAACAAAGACGTCCATATGACCTTCGTTATCACGAATAATTGACCGGATTGGCTGAGCGTTATGCCACAACTTGTGATCATCAAGAATCGCAATTTCTCCATTCTCTAGAACTTTTCTAAAAAATGGGGCTTCATGGTTATCTTGATAAAGCATGATCTCACCACCGACTATGTTGTGCCTGTCTATACCGACAATCGCAATATGATCAAACCCGTCTTGATGAACGCCTTCTGGGGCGACTGGCGTTTCGTCAAAGACCGTCGCGATGCGTATTTGGTGAATTTCGATTTCTTGCCCAACAGGCAAGGCATTGGCTTCAACAAACAACTGACACATTTCGTGCATGGCATCCCCACTTAAGATATCAGTCTCAATGCCTTCAAACTGACGAATCACATCTCCCTGAAAGTGGTTGATATTTTCTGACTGCACAAAGTTATGTCGATTGACTTCTCTTAAGCTATTTGGCTGAAATTCAACAACAGAGTACCGTCGCAGCCGATATTTTCCATCAGCGTGTTTTGTATGAGGTAAGGAATCAAATGAAGGAGATAACTGAGCGATAGCATTATGGCTAAGTTGAGTGATTTGCAATGTACTTTCATGCGAAAACATAGTGACGCTCCTAGAAGCTTTTTAGCTACACATCATTCACAAACTATTTACATCAAGAATCGACCACTTATTCTGCCAGATCAAATTTTTCACATCACATATATCGATTTGTATTTAAATAAAGAATATAGAACTGCGTATACTGCCATTTCAAGATAGATGAACCAGCAATTCACTAGGTAGTTTATCAATAACAAAACTCTCCACTAGGCATAATTGTAACACTATGATTTAAATAGATATTAAGTCATCGCTGAGATTCAGTTCTTATCTATTTGACTTCTCTCTACTTTATTCGCACAACAGATTGTTATTTAGATCAATAAGTTCTATTCTCGGACGCTATATTTATAAAAGGAGTAGGCTAGTGAATAAGTTAGTCATCGCTGCAGGTATTGCTGCAGTGGGAGCTGGTGGATATCTTTACACCCAGCAGCAGGCATCTCAGTCCGTATCTGTCTTAGATCAAATCCCGTCAGATTCTGCATTTGTTTCAGCACAATTGACACCACTGGAACTGGACAAATTTTTAGGTTCTATGGGCAGTGTCCCTTCAATGGATGACATTCTGGAACTCACAGAAACTGATCCACAGCAGATGACGAATCGTGAGACTTTCTTTATCACGCTTGGCGATACTTACTTTAAAGCTATCCAAAGTGGCGAAGCATACAAAGCAGCTTTTGGTGCACCTGACACGCTAACAAGCTACGTATACCTTGTTGGTTTAGCGCCTGTGTTTAAATTTGATGTTGCTGACGAACAAGCCTTTTGGGCAACATTCGATAAAGTAGAAACAGACAGTAATTTCAAGCATGTTGCTAAAAAAGTCGGCGATGTGGCTTATCGCTCGTACAGCTTGGCTGAAGAAAACAATGAAACAAAACTTGAGTTTGTTGTCGCTGTTCATCAAGGCATTGCAACCATTACCCTAGACTCTGCAGACTTTGGGGCAACAAGCCCTCTCAAGGTTGCTTTGGGTGTTGAAGCACCAGTACAGTCAGTGGCGCAAGCAGACACCATAAACAAGATGCTAGCAGCGCATCCTGAGCTTGGTAAAGACTCTGTTGGTTACCTAGATCATCAACAGTTCGCAACTGGCTTCACCACAACTGATGGCAATTTGCTTGCTAAGCACATCGCTAAAATTAGTGAGCTAATAAAAGCAGAGAATCCGTCTTCGGAGAACCCATTGACCGCTGTTCAAACGGAGCAATGTAAGACAGAAATCGCTGGTATTGCTGCAAACTGGCCAAGAACGGTATTCGGTGCAACCGTCAATGAAAATATGACGATGGACATGGATATCTTAGTTGAGAGCAAAAACTCAGTGATCCTAGATGCACTTAAGTCTATCCGTGGCTTTATACCAGCATTGAATGACACTCAAAACAGTGCGCTATCATTTGGGTTGGGTATTGATGTAAACAAATTGGCACCGGCTCTGAATGCGATATGGCAAGACGGCCTAGCGACTCAATACAGCTGTGCTCCTCTAGCCGAAATGCAAGCTGGTCTTCGTCAGGCAAACCCTGCGATGGTTGGTATGGCAACAGGCTTTGTCAATGGCCTAAAAGGTGTAAGCTTCAACCTGTTTGATTACGGCTTTGGTGAAAGCGAATACGGTGAAGAGCTGAACATGCTGGATGCGTCTGTTTCGATTTCAGCAGATAACCCAGTTGCACTGTTCCAAGCGGCTCAAATGATGGAACCTTCGCTATCTCAAATCCAGATTCCAGCAGATGGAACACCGGTTGAAGTTCCACCACAACTGGCTGAGCAATTTGCAGAGATTGGTACAGTCTATGTCGCGTCGAAAGGCAACCATCTGTCGTTCTATACTGGCGAATCGGCAACGAAAGCAGCGACGAACCTGTTCGGTCAAGCTCTAGAATCCAATGGCTTGTACAACACTTACATCAGCTACAGCAAACTATTTGGTCCGTTTGTTGAGATGATGAAGCGCAGTGGTGAACCAGTTCCTGCGGAACTAGAGCCGTTCATTCAAGATGATATCGAAGCGAACATGACGTTTGATGTAACAGACAAAGGCTTAGCTTTTGAAATGAGTAACATTCGCTACTAAGCCATTTTCTGAAAAGCAGTTCGCTGTAGAGCAATTCGATATAGAGCAACTCGCTATAAAGAAAATGACGCTTTTATGTCTTAGAAGCTTCGTTAATTGAACAAGAAACCACCAAGTTTTGGTGGTTTTTTTTAGCTCGATAAAAACAACATACCCGACCAGTCAAAAATAAGAGATATACCCAAGTAACCTCAAAATGCATAGTTCAGCGAGAGTTAACTGGCTTTCAGGCAAGGCACCGATATGAAGATCTAGCCATTCTAAATCAAGAATCGGTAACGCTGTATGAAAGCCAGTTAAACTCGCCCGTGGGAGCCCATATTCTGCCTCACTTCCTCGTCAAAGAACTTGGAAAGGACTCGTCATTCCACTGCGTTCCTGATTTTGAAGTAGAAAGGCTTGAATTGAAACAGAATATGAGGCTCTGAATCCAGCATCTTGAGGTCACTTGGGTATACGTTCTAAACTATAACCATTTAATTGCTTTAACTGCGTTGCAATTGCTTTCTTTCGTCCCCACTATTTTTTACAATCTACCCAAAATAATTATTCAAATTTCGGAGTCCTAATGAGCGACGTAAAGCACTGTAGTCTTTTAATTCTTGGTTCTGGTCCTGCGGGTTATACCGCTGCCGTATATGCCGCGCGAGCAAATCTTAATCCAGTTCTTGTCACTGGCATGCAACAAGGCGGACAGTTAACCACCACTACAGAAGTAGAAAATTGGCCTGGCGATGCAGAAGGTCTTACTGGTCCAGATTTGATGGAACGAATGAAAGAGCATGCTGAACGTTTTGAAACTGAAATTTTGTTCGACCATGTCAATGAAGTTGATTTCAGCGAGCGCCCTTTCCGCTTGAAAGGTGATTCGGCTGAGTACACGTGTGATTCACTTATTATTTCTACTGGCGCTTCTGCAAAATACTTGGGCTTAGACTCAGAAGAAGCTTTCAAAGGACGTGGTGTATCAGCTTGTGCAACTTGTGATGGTTTCTTCTATCGTAATCAAAAAGTTGCGGTTATTGGTGGTGGTAACACTGCTGTAGAGGAAGCACTTTACCTATCGAACATTGCTTCTGAAGTTCACCTTGTTCACCGCCGTGACACGTTCCGTGCAGAGAAAATTCTCGTTAAGCGCCTGATGGAAAAAGTAGAAAGCGGAAACATCGTTCTTCACACCGATCGCACACTAGACGAAGTGCTTGGTGACGATATGGGTGTAACAGGTGTCCGTATCAAAGATACGCAGTCAGACGCGACTGAAGATTTAGATGTAATGGGCGTTTTCGTCGCGATTGGTCACCAACCAAATACGGCGATGTTTGAAGGCCAACTAGACATGAAAGACGGCTACATTGTGGTTAAATCTGGTCTTGAAGGAAACGCAACGCAAACCAGCATTCCAGGTATTTTTGCTGCGGGTGATGTTATGGATCACAACTATCGCCAGGCAATCACTTCAGCTGGAACAGGTTGTATGGCTGCGTTAGATGCCGAAAAATTCTTAGACGGTCTAACTGACTAATTCTACAATCGACCGATTCTCTGAGTGACTCGTTATCTAACCGAGCTGCGAACCACTTAGATTGATTAAAAATCCGGCTTCATTGCCGGATTTTTCGTTTTTATTTTCGACTCTTACGAAGCTTACCGCTGCATCTTTGGCACACTTAGGTATATAATCCCCCTTTCAAAAATAAATTCTGAATTTAAAGTCTCTTACATGGACAAACATAAGCAGCGCGCCTTAAATAAATGGCTCAAGCAACAAAGCAAACTCGCCAAACGCTGGTTAATGATTACCGTCGGTCTGGGCGTCGTATCTAGCCTCTTCCTTCTTGCCCAAGCAGCCCTGCTGGCCACCATTCTTCATCAGCTCATTATTGAAAATACTGACAAATACGACTTGCTTCCTCATTTTGCAGGTTTGATTGGTGCCGTTATCGGAAGAGCCATTTGCAGTTGGGGTCGAGAATTAGCTGGGTATCGTTGTGGAGAACAGATCCGTACATACGTAAGACAACTTATCCTCGATCGGCTTCGCGAGCTCGGTCCTGCCTACATAAAAGGCAAACCTGCCGGTAGCTGGGCAACCTTGCTGCTTGAACAGGTAGAAAATCTCCAAGACTTTTTTGCGCGTTATTTACCTCAGGTATCACTGTCTGTACTGGTTCCGTTTGTTATTTTAGTGGTGGTTTTTCCAACAAACTGGGCCGCGGGGCTTATCTTCTTAGTGACGGCTCCATTAGTCCCCTTATTTATGGCGTTGGTCGGCATGAAAGCCGCCGATGCTAACCGTAAAAACTTTAAAGCACTGCAACGCCTATCAGGGCACTTCTACGACCGATTGCAAGCAATGACCACAATTCGTTTGTTTGACCGAGCGCAATCGGAAACCGAGGTGATGCGAGGCGCTTCTGAAGTCTTGCGCTCACGCACTATGGATGTCTTACGCGTCGCGTTTCTTTCTTCAGCCGTTCTAGAATTCTTCACGTCTATCTCTATCGCCATTACCGCGGTTTACTTCGGCTTTGCCTTTATCGGTGAATTGAACTTTGGCTACTATGGCGCTGCCATCACGCTGTTTTCAGGTTTGTTTATCTTGATTCTGGCTCCTGAGTTTTATCAACCTTTACGTGACCTCGGTACCTTCTATCACGCCAAAGCCCAGGCCATCGGTGCAGCGGAAAGCTTAGTCGAGTTTCTCGAAACAGATGTCGACAGCGTTACCTCAGGTACATCGGAAATAGCCAAATCCGCACCGATATCTTTAAAAGTGAAAGATTTAAAAGTATTCAGCCCAGAAGGCAGTCAATTACTTGGTCCTGTCTCGTTTGACTTAGATACCAGCCAAACGACTGCAATTGTTGGCCCAAGTGGTGCAGGGAAAACCAGCCTTATTAACGCCATACTTGGCTTCTTGCCGTATGAAGGACGCATAGAAATCAACGGCATTGATTTGAAAGAGGTCGATTTGATCAGTTGGCGTAAAAACATAAGCTGGGTGGGTCAAAACCCCCTACTCCTGAATGGTTCTATTTTAGAAAATGTTACGTTTGGTCGTGAAACGTCTAAAGAAACTCTAAGTCAAGTTTTGAAAGACAGCTATGCCAATGAATTTGTATCTCAACATGGTTTAGATTACATGGTCAGTGATCGCTCGGGTGGTCTTTCTGTCGGTCAGGCACAACGACTCGCACTCGCAAGAGCAATGCTACAAAATGGCGAATTTTGGATTCTTGATGAACCCACTGCCAGTCTGGATGCAAGAAGTGAAAAATTGGTACTGGAAGGCTTAGCGAGCCAGATTAAATCCAAAACGACGCTGATGATTACCCACCAACTCTCACCATTGAAAGACGTCGACAATATTTTGGTTATGGCAGATGGACAAATCGTGGAACAGGGGCATTTTGACTCTCTCAATCAACAAAATGGCTTGTTTGCAGACATGCTGAAGTCGAGTATGGATTCACACAACGATAAGGGGAATCTAGATGCGTGATTTATTGCCCTATCTGAAACTCTACAAGAAGCATTGGTTTGGTTTATCGCTAGGGATGCTACTCGCGTTCGCAACGTTATTCGCTTCTATTGGGTTGCTAACGTTGTCTGGCTGGTTTATCGCAGCTTCTGCTGTGGTTGGTTTGTCTATTGCTCGTGAAACCTTCAATTACATGCTGCCCGGAGCGTTTGTTCGTGGTTTCGCAATGAGCCGAACGGCTGGTCGCTGGGGTGAACGCGTTGTGAGCCACAATGCGACATTCAAGCTTCTTACCGATTTACGTATTTTCTTTTTCGAAAAATTAACTCCGCTGATCCCAGGTAAAGTTGCCAACATTCGCGATGCTGATCTACTCAACAGATTGGTTGCAGACATTGATGCAATGGACCACGTGTACCTGAGGCTTATTAGCCCACTAGTAGTCAGCACGCTTGGTATTATTTCACTGACGGTTTTTCTTTGCTGGTTTGATCCTGTATTAGGGTTAACCTTGGGTGGCATTTTACTCTCTCTCGTCTTTATCTGGCCCATCATTTTTTATAAGTTAGGTAAGCTCAACGGTCAGCAACTGACGCTCAATAAGTCGGACCTTCGGGTTGCAACGCTCGATTGGATTCAGGGTCATGCCGAACTGGTGCTGTTTGGGGTTGAAGAACGCTACCGCCGTAACATTGCGGATAAGCAATCCGATTTAATGGTAAACCAAGCAAAACATGCGCGAATTACAGGGCTTGCTAGTAGCCTTCTTATGCTTGCCAGTGGTTTGACATTAGTGCTCATGATCTGGCTAGCGGCAGATGGCGTCGGAGGACGAGCACCTGATCCTTATATTGCAATGATTGCATTCGCGACAATGGCGAGCTTCGAAGTGCTGATGCCCATCGCTGGCGCGTTCCAATATTTAGGGCAAACCGTGACATCGGCTAGACGCCTTAACGAAATTATCCATGCCGATCCAGAAGTCACATTTGTGGAGCAAAGTAACGCTCTTCCAGCTCATTTCTCGATGGAATTGTCTGACGTTACTTTTGGCTATGACCCTTCCGTTCCCGTTGTTAAGAACATTAATTTGTCGGTTGAGCAAGGGCAAAAAATAGCGATTGTGGGTCAAACAGGCTCGGGGAAATCGACCTTGCTGCAATTGGCAACGCGAATTTGGGATCCACAACTTGGTTCTGTATCCATTGGTGGGAAAGATCTTACTCAATGGAATGAAAGTGCCCTAAGGCAATCCACTTCGGTGATTAGCCAACGTGTCGATATCTTAAATGGTACTTTACGAGATAACCTTACTATCGCCCTACCGGATGCTGAAGATAAGCAGCTTATTGATGCGCTAGTACAAGTTGGGTTGTCTAAACTGAATGAAGACAAAGGGTTGGATACTTGGCTTGGCGAAGGCGGTAGGCAGCTTTCTGGCGGCGAAAAAAGACGAATCGGCATCGCTCGTGCCATTTTACGCCGTTCCCCTATTGTCCTAATGGATGAACCAACCGAAGGTCTAGATAAGCAAACTGAACAGCAAATGGTTGCCTTATTTGAGAAACACTTTAGCGACAAGACCATGATATTCATTACCCACCGCTTAGTCGGTTTGGACACGATGGATAAAATTTGTCTCATGGAGCAAGGGGAGTTTATTGAAACAGGCAGCCACGCAGAACTTATAGAGAAGAAAGAGCGTTATTATCAGCTTTGCCAAACGCTATAACTCGCCTCCGCACCATACCTTAATTGGTGCATGTAAAAATGTGAGATAAATTGAAGCCAGAGTCCAAGACTCTGGCTTTTGCTTAAGGCGTTTCAGAGCACTTGAGGATAGGCACTTTAACGAAGTTTGAAGACGTCACTTACCAACCGGAAAACGCCCTGTAATTTGATGCATTAATAAATTCAGGCTGAATCAAGACTAGCTCTTTCTCTACCTTTCCACCGCCAATCAGTTCCAGTCCTATTTGCACAGCTTTGCTGCTCATTTGCGCAGGGAACTGCGCTGCCGTCCCCAGCCAGTTTTGGCGATTCTCCTTTAATGCCTCAATGACTAAAGGCGCGCCATCAACGGAAGTAATCCAAACATGGGCGCCAGATTGAAGTAATGCTTGCTCTGCACCTAAAGCCGTTGGATCGTTAATCGCAAACACTCCATCTATCTTTTCATAAGCATGAAGTGCATAGGCCATGGCTTCTAAGCCACCATCATAGCTGCCCGTTCCGTTGAGGTTTGCATCCAGTAACTCAATGTCGGGGTAGTCATTAAGAACGGATTTACAACCCGCCACACGATCTAAACTGGCAGAAACAGGAGGACCATTGATGATAAGAACTTTGCCTTTTTCATTGAGTTTATTCACTAGGTTCAAACACGATATTTCGCCTGCTTGAATATTATCCGTTGTAATAGTGACATCCGCACCAGACGCCCTTACATCCACTGCTATTACACGAATTCCGGCACGTTGTGCGCGGATCACCGCTGGTGCAATCGCCAATTCATCGGAAGCGACAAGCATGATTAAGTCCACTTTTTTATCAATAAAAGACTCAATCTGTTGGATTTGCCGATCTAAATCGTAAGCGCTAGAACGAACGATAACATCGATACTTTTGTTCGGTAATTCCGCCACTTCCGACTTAATGCTTTTGATCATTTTGACAAAATAAGGGTTGGTAAGATCAGCAACTGACACACCAATAGAATAGTCAGAACTTGCGTAAGCTCTGGGAGCCAAAGCAACACTCACCATCAATAAAAGCAAAAATTCACGCATACATGACACCTTTATTTTCCAACTCCCCCCTTTGGGTAAGGAACCTTTGCGACAGACGTTCAAATAATGCCATCAAAGGGGGAAATTGTTGTGTATTATTCAGGCAGCTGTGCCCGGTTCTACCGCTCCTGTCATAATAGCAACCGCGTCCGACATAGAGTGTGTTTTCGGTGTAATTATATCTGCACGTTTACCCAGTCTGTGAACATGAATGCGATCCGCGACTTCAAAAACGTGGGGCATATTGTGGCTGATCAACACCACTGGAAGCCCTCTGTCCCTTACATGACGAATCAAGTTGAGTACTTTTCTGGATTCTTTCACACCCAAAGCGGCTGTAGGCTCATCCATGATGACTACTTTACTACCAAACAAAGCTGACCTTGCTACCGCGACGCCTTGTCGCTGACCACCAGACAGCGTTTCTACCGTTTGGGTTATATTCTGAATGGTCATCAAACCAAGATCCGCTAACTGCTGTTTTGCCCTTTCATTCATGGTTTTCTTATCCAGCATACGAAAAACTGAACCCAGTATTCCGGGGCGGCGAATTTCTCGCCCTAAAAATAGGTTATCGGAAATATTCAGAGCGGGTGCGACCGCCAAGTTTTGGTACACTGTTTCTATGCCCATTTCTCTTGCGTTCATCGGACTTTTAAATGAAACCGCCTGCCCATCTAACTTCACTTCACCTGCATCAGGAACGAGCGCTCCCGATAACGCTTTAATCAAGCTGGATTTCCCCGCACCGTTATCACCAATCACTGCCAGAATTTCGCCCTTATAGAGATCAAAATCCGCTCCATCTAAGGCCGTGACTCGACCGTAACGCTTCACTAACCCTCTTGCTTGCAATACGACATCACTCATACTGATACCTTTCTGATCCAATGGTCCACACCAACCGCGACAATAATCAACGCCCCAACGGTAAACTCTTGCCAAAGCACATCTACACCAAGCAGAGCTAAACCGTTTCGAAACACACCTACAATGAGTGCACCAATCAGAGTACCGAATATAGAACCTCGCCCACCAAACAAGCTGGTCCCACCAATCACCACCGCGGTAATGGAATCGAGGTTGGCGGTGTAACCCGCTTGAGGGCTTATCGACCCAATGCGACCAATTAATACCCACGCACCAATGGCACAAACGAACCCAGCAACCACATAAACCGACATCAATATCTTCTGAGTACGAATACCGGCTAGCCTCGCAGCATCTGGATCATCGCCCGTGGCGTAGACATGTCGCCCCCACGCCGTCCAATTCAACGCATACCAAATCACGGCAAAGAGCACGATCATAAGCATGGACCCATAGGTTATCCGCGCACCAAACAATTCGACGGTTTCGCCCATCCATTGCAGCAATGGCGCATTCTTGGCAATAGCTTGAGAACGAATAGTTTGGCTGTTGGAATACCAAAGATTCAGTGCGAAAAAGATGTTCCACGTACCAAGTGTTGCAATGAATGGGGGAAGCTTAAAGCGCGAGACCAATAAACCATTAATCATACCCGCCAATGTACCCACCAGCATGCCTATACCAAACGCCAAAACAGGGGGTAAACCAAAATCCATTACCATGCGCCCCATTACGACGGAACACAAGACCATAATCGCGCCCACCGACAAATCGATCCCGGCGGTTAAAATGATGAGCGTTTGGGCAATACCAAGTACACCGATAATCGTAACTTGCTGTAGGATCAGTGACATGTTGAACGGGTGTAAAAATCGGTCACCAATCAGAAAACTAAAAATGGCAACCGCTAAAATAAGGACTAAAAATGGGGCTGCGGTCGGCTGATTATGTAAAAACCGCTGCACGTTTAAGCCAATCGATGTTGGCTCTTTAAATTCAGCAAAGCTTTTGTCCGTGTTTTGCTCCGCTGTTTTTTCAAAATTGGGCTCTGATGACGAAGGGTGTGTCATAGCGTTTTCCTTAACTTTGTACATCTGACCTGATCGCACTCGACGCGGCGCTCAGGTTTGTTCCTCATTCACCTCAAAAGAATTCAGGTGAACGAGGATTACGCTTTCATTAGTGAACTCTGAACACTACCCCCAACACTTGCCTAACCCTTGTGCTGATGTTGAAGATGCAACGCCATCAACGGGTTCATCTGTAATCAGCTCCACACCGGTATCAAAGAAGCCCTTACCAGGGGTCGCTCCGGGTTTAACACCCGACTTCGCGTATTCCGCAATAGCCTCTACGCCCAGAGAGGCCATTTTCAATGGGAACTGCATCGACGTTGCACCGATCACTTTGTCTTTAATGTTTTCTACGCCCGGACAACCACCATCAACCGATACTAGGAGCACGTCTTTCTCTTTTCCAACCGCTTTTAGTGCCTCATATGCGCCCGCTGCTGCTGGCTCGTTTATGGTGTACACCACGTTAATGCTCGGATCTTTTTGTAGAAGATTTTCCATTGCGCGACGACCGCCCTCTTCAGAACCTTGGGTCACGTCATTGCCGACAATACGAGAGTCATCTTCATCACGCATTTTGTTTGCGTCTTTGACGTCAACACCAAAACCTTTCAAAAATCCTTGGTTACGAGCGACATCGACAGTAATACCAGCAGTGCTTAAATCTAATAACGCAATTTTGGCGTCTTTCGCTTTTGCACCCAGTTTGGCTTTTGCCCATTTACCAATCAGTTCACCTGCAAGGAAGTTGTCGGTAGCAAACGTTGCATCGGCGACATTGGCTGGAGAAAATGGCGTATCCAGTGCAATCACAACTATGCCGGCTTTACGAGCCCTCTCGATAGAAGGTGTTAATGCGACAGGGTCACTTGCGACAATTAAAATGCCCTTCGCGCCCGATGAAATAAGATTTTCTACCGCTTGAATTTGTGAATCGTTATCTCCATCGTATCGCCCAGCGAAAGAACGTAATTCCATTCCCAATTCATTCGCTTTGGCTTCCGCTCCCTCTTTCATCTTGACGAAAAAAGGATTGGTGTTGGTTTTGGTGATTAAACCCACAATGGTTTTGTCTGCAGAAAATGCATGAGGTGCGCTGAACATGGCTGCCGTTAATGCGGCGATAGTGACTAGCTTTTTCATGGTTTACTCCCTTACAAATTATAAATCCAAGGTCAGTTCCTTCCTTGGTTTTACAAAAGTGACAGGGAAAAACTAATGAATGATTTCAAAGCGAAGAAAACTCGTTAACAATTGAAATAATACATCTAGCTTTTTGATTTAATGGCATTATTTATATACACACTTACGATATGTTGATCATCGCTTTTAATTGTTCGTACTGAAAAGGTTTGGCGATAAAGCGCCATTCAGGATTGAAATGATGGTGTTCGATTAGAGATTCAATCGGTAGCCCTGAAGTGAGTATAACGGGCAAACTAGGACTATCAGAAGCAAGAATCTGACGTAGCTGCACACCGTCTTCAGTTGAGCCCAAATTCACATCGGAGATAACCAAGTCGCATGTATTTACCGCCAAATGTTCCAGCGCATGCTGCACTGAATGAACCACACTCACTTCAAACTCCATTAGTGCAAGCTGCTCTCGAATAACACCGGAAACTTCGATGTCATCTTCGACTAATAGAACCGATGCATTGCGCTTAACAGTAATAGCGGGGTCATTGATTTTTTGTTGTCCATTCTCTAGTTTAGGCTGCTGACCAATTGGAAGAATGAGCTTAACGCTTGTGCCTTGTGAAAGAGACGATTGAATGTCGATCTCCCCTCCACTTTGTGTAACAAACCCATAAACCATACTGAGCCCCAAACCGCTCCCTTCACCAGTTTGCTTAGTCGTAAAAAATGGCTCTAACGCGCGCTGCATAGTTTCTTTACTCATCCCATCACCGGTATCAATAACTTCAAGAATAATGTGTTCACTTTGGGACGATTTATATGTCGACAGCGTGAGTTCTCCACCATTGGGCATAGCCGAAGAACTATTCAAAATTAAGTTTAAGAGTGCATTCTCCAATTGAGAAGGGTCAACATAGATGCACTGCTCCCCCAGTGCCAAATCGGTATTAACAGTGATATTCGGCGTCACACAGTAGGCAGAGATGTCAAGAACACTCGCAATCAGGTCATCTACGGGCACCCACTCCGGATACAGTTGCTGCTTGCGGCTAAATGCCAATAGCCGCTCCACCAACTGGCTGCCTTTTTCTGTCACTAAGAGCGCTCTGGAAAGATATTTTTCTTGGCTTTCACTGAGGTTTGGCAACATTTCAAGCAGTTGTAAATTCCCCATGAGTGAGGCCAGTAAGTTATTAAAGTCGTGCGCGACTCCACCTGTAAGCTGCCCCAGCATTTCCATTTTTTGGGCTTGTTGTAGTTGTTGCTCTATCGCCTTTCTTTCTGAGAGATCACTGTAAAGTGTTACAAAACCACCCTCAGGCATAGGCTGGCTCCGAAATTCAATAATTCTGCCATCATCGAAATAGCGCTCAAATACTGCTGAACGGTCTTTCCTTTCTTCATTTAACTCTTGTAGCTCTAGCGTTTCTTGCATTAAGTTGCGCGTGCGAAAAGGTGTTCTTGCCATGAGTGTTTGTAAGTCATTTAAAGGCATGCCAACCGTCACTTCATTAGGTCTGAGCTTAAATAACGTGAGGTAACGTCTATTCCACGCAACCAAGTTATCTTGATCGTCAAACACACTGAGCCCATCTTGGATATTGTTGAAGATGGCTTCGAGCAAATTCTTTTGAACTCGCAAATCTTCTGTTACTCGGACTTTTTCTATGGCTTCTGTTTGGAATGCTTCGAAGGTTCTAGCAAGCTCCCCTATTTCGTCATTACGCTGAATATTCGCCACGGCGATATTGGTCTTACCTTGCGCCAAGCTCGACATTTCTTCGGTCACTGTTTTGAGGTCACTCGTCAACACGGAGTTGAAACGGTGGAGATAAATACCGCTCAGCAGCAACAGTAATATGATGATAGATATAAACACAGTTGCCCGATCTATTGCCCGTTCGGATTGCTTTTGCTGAAACCTCAAATGTTGCTGCAAAGCAATCACAAACTCATGTACCGATGCGGTCATTTGATCCGATTGCGCCCGAATAGAAGAAAGAACATACGCATTATTACGGCGAACTTCAGACACATTTTTCTGCTGGGCTTTGAGCTCCGATAAAATATTTGAGATTCCAGAAAGCGCCTGTTGGTTCGCATACGTTTCCATTTGTTCAATGAGAACATGGGGCACAGCCATTGGATTTCCAGTAAAGGCGTTAATGAAAACCTCTCCTTGGCTGTGAGCCATTAGAGGATGCAAGTCGAATTGAAGTGAAAGAAGGTCTTCACGAGTGAAGAGTTCTTTCGTTACGTTAGCTAGCAAGGCTTGAATGGATGTATCCAGCGTTTCTACTTTTTTCAACAAGGTATCTTTGGCTTCTGGATTGTTTAGGTGATCCGCAACGGACTTAAGATCTTTAATTTTTTCTTGCAGCCTTTGGCTTTCATTTTGAACATGAAATGGTCGTGCAAAATCCGCGGCATAAGGTGCCATTGCCGCGACTTGAGCAACGCTTTCTGAAAGGCTGAGCGCGGTATTGATATCTTCAAGGGTTTCTGAGGCAATATCGTCAATAAGAGCTTGGTTCTGCTGAGTGGTATAGACAAAAACACTGGCAAGAGAAAGGGTAAGCAGCAACGTACCAACAACCGAAAATAGGAGCTTAGTGCGGATACTTTGCAACCGAATCATAGGTTAACCTACCCGAGTTACGTTGCTGCTAAACACATAACCTACACCTCGTTCCGTTTGAATGAACTCGGGCAACCGTGGGTTGTTTTCAATTTTCCTTCGTAATCGGAGAATGAGGACATCAACCGTTCTGTCACTCGAATCCGAGGCTAGACCATGGGTTTTGTCCATCAGTTGATCCCGTGACAATACACAATTTGGTGAGGTGATTAACGCTTGAAGCAGTGCAAATTCTCCGTACGTTAAACTGACTTCCTTACCCGATTCGTGAAGAAGCTGTCTGGTCGACATATTTAGGCTCCAAGGTCCGAAGCGATATTGTTCGTGCTCTACTTGAATTGCCTTCGTTTGCGTTAAGTCTGACCGTCGAAGCAATGCATTGACACGAGCAATCAGTTCCCGAAGGTTAAACGGCTTCATCATATAATCATCAGCAGCGATTTCTAAGCCGATGATACGGTCGGTTTCATCGCCTTTGCCGGTAAGCATCATGATTGGGACTGTGCTTTGTTCCCGAATTGCCTTTGCTAGCTGCAAACCATCCTCTTGTTTCAACCGCAAATCCAACAATATGACATCAGGATTGTCTTGTTTGAACGCAGACATAAGCTGATCGCCATTCTCAGCCAATATGACATTATGTCCTTGCTGAGATAAGGCATCTCCAAGTACATCTCGAATGTCTTGGTCGTCATCCACGACAACAACTGTGCGAATACTCTTTTCCTTGAGTTGCAAACTTCAGCTCCAAATTGCGAGAAATTTTATTGTGATAACACTCATTTAGTCAGTTTGGCGAACAAATGCTCAAAAATTGTGACTTGTGTAAAGTCTATACCTTATAAGCACCCTTTGCTTTGAGCACATAAGACAATCAAGTAGCGCACGAAAAACGGAGACAAAAAAACCCAGCACATGGCTGGGTTCTTAAAATTAAACTTTGCTAGCTGTTAGGCATATTCGATCTCGAACTGCTTCATAAATTCAACTAAAGCTTGCACACCTTCAAGTGGCATTGCGTTGTAAATAGAAGCACGCATACCGCCCACTGCTCGATGACCTTTTAACGCCTGTAAACCAGCTTCTTGAGCTAACTCCAAAAACTTACCGTCTAATTCAGGTTTCGCTAACTGGAAAGGTACGTTCATGCGCGAGCGGTTGTTTGGGTGAACCTGATTACGATAAAAATCAGAAGCATCAATGTAATTGTACAGTAGATCTGCCTTCTCTTTGTTTACCTGCTCGATTGCTTCTACACCACCTTGCTCTTTCAACCATGCAAACACTAGCCCAGACAAATACCATGCATAGGTAGGTGGAGTGTTGAACATGGAATCTTTTTCAGCCAGTACCTTGTAATTAAGAACACTTGGAAGTGCGTCTGATGCCAATTCAAGTAAATCTTCACGAACGATTACGATACAAATACCCGCTGGACCGATATTTTTCTGAGCACCTGCGTAAATGACACCATATTGAGAGACATCGATTTTACGAGATAGGATAGTGGATGAAAGATCCGCAACAATGGGTTTATCTGTAATAGGCAGTTCTGTAATCTCTACGCCATCAATAGTTTCATTCGGGCAAAAGTGTACATAAGCAGCGTTTTCATCAATTTCCCATTCGGAAGGTGGAATAACCGCAACTTTGCCATCAACTTCCGTTTTCGCGTCGATAACACGAGGTTGACAATATTTCTTTGCTTCCGTTACTGCACTTTGCGCCCAGTAACCTGCATCAACATAGTCTGCTGTTGTTTTATCGCCGAGCAGATTCATTGGTACTGCCGCGAACTGAGCGCGAGCACCACCATGGCAAAACAACACTTTATAGTTGTTAGGGATGGACAGAAGATCCCTTAGATCTTGTTCTGCTTTTTCAGCAACAGCAATGAATTCTTTACTGCGATGGCTGATTTCCATTACCGACGTGCCAATACCATTCCAGTTGATGAATTCAGCTTGCGCTTTTTCCATTACCGCTTTAGGTAAACCTGCTGGGCCTGCACTGAAATTATAAATCGGTTCCATGATGAAGAATGCTCCTGCGTTAAAATACAAATCGAGATTTACATCAGTAATACCACTTTTTGAGATCGGGAAAAAGAAAAAAACGGAGAAAACACAAAAAAAGAAGTCTTATGACTTCTTTTTATATTCAATTCGCTATTTTCGGTAAAGAACTCTACTTACCACCAGCCATCAAAGGCATGAATAGTGCAAGAAGTGGTATTTGCTTCCCACTAGAGAAGGTTACCTGACCGTTAATCAGCTTCGCATTCAAACCAACGCCTTTGGCGTCTTCGCTAGCAAACTCCATAATCAAAAGCTCATCTATGTTTTCTCGCACAAATGGATAAGATTGAAGTAGCTCATTAGAAATGAAAGCGTCCAGATTTCCCTCAACGACATTCAATAATACAGATGCATTTTGAGAAACATTTTTTTGCCCAGAGGGAACGGTTAACTGCCATGCTGATTGGAAGTCCCCTCCATCTAAATTGAGCGCAAACTTGTTAAGCTGAACGCCAAAGCCGGTTTCGACCAATTGATCCAGCAATGGCATACTTTCGTTCATTCGCTCTTCTGTCAGATTCTCGCCAGTCCCATAAATCGAAATAAGTTGCTCTAGTGCTTGGCTGTTAATACCGTTAAAAGCAAAATCTAGCTCTAAATCTTTGGCGTGATTCTCACCTGTTGATGCACTTTTAATGGAGAGTGTTTGCACGCTGTCAAATTTTTCACCTGATTCGTTTTTATTGGTTTTCAGCACATATTGCAGATCTTCAAGTTGAAAATCGTTTTCCCCAGAAGCTGATGAAAGCTGAAAACCTTTGACGCTGATGTTTTGCTGACCAACCCACAAGCCCCCTTCACGTTGCCCTGCTCCTTCACCAATAAAGCTGTTCAAAACCAAATTGTCGCCGTTAGAAAAGTTAACCGACGCTTTTGGCACGGTAACTGTCGCTTCTAGCGCACCGGCAACAGAGGCTACACCTTGTGCTGAATACTGACCAACAATGAGTTCGGCACCTTTAGCATCAGTAAAATTGAATTTTCGTCCCACCAACTCAAAGTTAGTGTCTCCGTTCAATTTAGTTTGGGTCGCCAGCTCGAATTGAATGAGCAGTGAGTCTTTCACATAAGAATGCGCATCGATCCCAACCAAGCCATGGCTAATGTCATGTACAACTTCGATTGAAGCAGGCAAACCGTCGGCCTCTAGGCTTTTGACTAACTGCGGGTCGGTGATTGTGTAGCGAGTGATTGCAGTCGCAGAAAAGTAACCTCTGTCGTATTCGGCTATCTCTGCCTTAACAGAACTGCTATTTAAATTTTGTACACCATCTTCGATAACTTTTTGCGCTATCTGACCGACTGCAAGTGGCCAACATGCCACCAGAAGAATAGCACCGCCAATAGCGCCCATTTTTTTAAGAGAATGCATGCTGTCTTTAATATGAAGTTAAAAAACGCAGTCTACATCAATTTACGCAAGAAGTGGAAAGCGTATGTATACTCAAACCACCTCAAGATACTAGGTTCAGCGAGAATTGCTTGGTTTTCAGGCAAGGTACCAATTTGCAGATCTAGTGGCTCTAAATCAAGAATTGGTTACGCAGCATGAAAACCAAGCAAACTCGCCCTTGGGATCTCATCTTCTGTCCCATTTCATCGTCAAAGAACTTGGAAAGGACTCGTCATTCCACTTCGTTCTTTTCCTTGAACTGACACAGAAGATAGAGCTCTGAATCCTGCACCTTGAGGTGGTTTGAGTATATATCTAGAAACACTTCCATTTTAACTGCAAAAATTCGCGAGCAAGACGTAACCAAACACATTGAATTGCGTGACGAAGAGGGAATTTCCGTCAATATGGTTAGAAAACCTCCACAAAAATGGAAATTCTTTTAAATTTTTGATGAATCCTAGATTGGATGCATTATCATATTCCCTAGTAATTCAAAGAACTTAAAGGCTTTGCTCTATCATGCACTGCCTGTACCAACTACATAAGGTTTGTCTAAATTATGCGTAAGACACTGTTAGCCATTGGTTTGATGGCAGTATCGGCTTCTTCATTTGCTGCCGACAAGGACGAAGTTACGTCTATGAGCAACTTTAACTACGACTATGCTGAAGCTCGAATTGGTGCAAGCCCAATGACGTTTGGTGGTGGTTTTAGCAAATCAGTTCACCCAAATGCACATATGGTTGCCACCATTGATTCTAGATTTAAAGGTGACTTCAACCTGGCTGCAGGTTTTGGATTTCATGCTCCAGTAAATAATTGGGCTGACCTTACAGGTGAAATGCTATTCCGCGCGGTTGACAACGATAGCCAAGATATCGATACCGGGATGCAAATCAACCTTGGTGTACGCCAGTGGCTTGGTCCACAATTTGAGGTGGGCGGTAAAGTGGGTTACGTATCCATTAAGCAAAAAGATGAGTGGACAGGCTCTGTATACGGTCGCTTCCATTCAACCGAATTGTTCTCAATTGGTCTAGAAGGCTTACTAAATGACTTCTACGGCGACCAATTTATGATGACAGCAAGATTTAAGTTTTAATCTTATTTCCTAGTTAAATTTAAAAAGCCAGAGATTTTAGTCTCTGGCTTTTTTATACCCTTTTTTTAATGATTACTAGTTCACCTAGATGCATAAAAAGCCCCAACCTTTAGTTGGGGCTTTGAGCTTCAAAGTTGCTATTTTTGTTATTCTACAACAGGTAACTTACTGATCATCTTCACTTGATCGTGTTTCAATGATTCAAAGTCGTTACCCAAGAATCGTCCAATAATTGTTGGTTCAAATACGAACAGTTCATGAGCCTTATTGGCTTGCAAGAAGTTTGCTTCAAACAATCTAGCACTTTCCTTAACTTCAGCAAAAAAGTCTGAGATCCAGCCATTTTGATAGTTGACAATGTCTACATACTCTTTCGTGTATCGGCGTTCTCCAATAACAGCACAAACACCATTTGCAAATTCATACATACAGTTTTCTTTAGTTGATGATATCAGAATACCATCAGTCACTAATTGCTGAGTCATTGTCCAAAGAGCAGCAGCAAAGTCTGTAATAGAGCCATCGTCTAAACCTTTACGTATATTCTCTGCTCTAGTCATAACTTCATATGCTCCAATCTGCTGAATAATCGTAGAATGCGGAGCGGAGGACATAAACTGACCAAACTGAGGTGCACCTTGCTCTAATGCGTTAGCAAAAGCTGTGTCAAAGTTAGTCTTATATGTTCTTGCTTCATCCAGCCTATTCGAAAGCACGTAGGACAAGAGAACTTGTTCAACCTTAAATACATTAGACTGTTGCGCGTTTTGGATCATACTGCGGGCAATCGTATTTGGAATCCCAGCAGAGTAACGTACACCATCTAACTCAAGTTGAACGTGGTTCAATCTGTCGGCTTGTCCAGTTGTGTCATGAACTGAAATTGAATCAATGAAGCTACGTGCAGCAAATCGCTTCTCTGGATCTTCAGAGCTGGCTTCACTCGCTAGAGTTTTCAAAGTCGCAGAAACCAAATTGGTATCTGAGTTAATGTTTGTATTAGCAAACCAAGACATAACTACGTTTACAGGGTAAGGCATACGACTCACCTTCTGCTCGCTATAATCAGGTTTGTACTCTGCCAGTGAAACTACAGGGGCACCTGCAGCATTAACAAACTGGTATCCAGAATAAGCCGTTCCAGAAGTCCAGTGTTTCACTAACTCATCAACTTTCTCTCTAACATAAGGAATATCGATCATAGCAGTGTTGCCACCACGAACCATATCTCTGCTAGCAATAAGTTCAGCGGCTATTGGACGGAAGAACCAAACACCAAATGCGTCAATTTCATCCAGATTTCTCCAATCACTGATCTCATGATTAACGGTACTGCTTGCTGTCTGGTGGTTCATAAACTCACCACCTTTTAGCTCTGCCAGAACTTCGTAATCCGCGTCAGTAGATCTGTTTTCTCGGTTGTAAATAGCTAATCCATCTGTCAGATTCTCATCAAAACAATTCATTGGATATTCATGAGTAGCATCCACTTTCCAACGCACTTTAGAATACATCTCATGCAAAGGAATATTTTCATAACTAATACGATTACCGGATTTAGTTGCTTTGACCTGACACGTTTTCTCTGGAGTTGCTAATATCGACACCATATATTCTGCTGACGTTTGCGCAGCATTATAAGCGTGACAGAAAAAGTCATTTGCGCTGATTTCACAAGCTCTTTTACCAAGTGCATCAGGTGTGTCATAGCCCCAACGCTCAGAATAAGTTTCAAGTAGCCCCCATGACAACATACCCTGACTAGCAACATCCATTAAACGATTTCTAAAGAAGAAGTAGCGACCAATTGTGTTGGCTTCAGTAAACGAATAAGCATCTTCTCGGAAGTTAAATAGCTGATGTAAATTTTGCGTGTATTGATAATGATAACGAGTACTTTCTTCTGCGTTTGTACCTTCATCATGCCTATCACATGCCCAGTTACGTCCTACATTACCATCCGTACAAAATGCAAATTCTTTAATATCTAACGCTACTGTACCTGACTCCGCAGCTTGCTCTTTTAGATCTAACTCAAGCTGGATTAGCGGTGAATATTCTGAGCGTTCAGTATTTTCAGGTGTATCGGCTTGAACATATTGATTAGCGTACTTTCTGTCATAATCGCTTAGGCTTTTAAACTTCCCGTCACTGACTTCCACCTCACGTTTATAACCAATTCTGAGTGCTGCCAAATCATATGGACCTAAGACTGGCTCAATATCTAGCTCAGATGGGGCATAGTCCATTATAGAGGACATCGCAGGTTTTCCACGCAGGTTATAGTCTGTGACCATTTGATCAGTGTGGAAATTTGCACTGTCTGTAGAGCCTTCAAAGTTATGGCGAAGACCTAGATTATGACCAATTTCGTGAACTAACGTTGTTTTGTAGTTGTGTACACCAAAGATTCGGTTGACCTTGTCACGTTGAACAGAATTCAGTTCTGACCAGTCTTTCATCTTTTGTGTGTTTGTATCAATATAACCTTCCGCAACAAATTCGAAGCCAGGTAGGCTATTCTTACCTGTCGCTGATACCCAGACGTTGTCAGCAGAGAACATGGTGTTTCTTGACCAAAACTCCTCGACTTTTTCTTTGTCTAACGTCTCTGATACCACATCAAATGCTTCACCACTTAACTGAGAATATGCCTCATGACTTTGAATTTGTTCAGTCAGCGATAAAATTTGTTTCTGCTCAAAGTATTCGTTAACTTCCTCGGCACTTACCTCGTAAGAGTAACCACTGCTGGTACTTTCAGACTGAACTTCTTCAGATACTGTTGCCACAGCGCCTTGTTGAGCAGAAGCAATTGAGTCTGTTACTTGCTTTTCGACATTTGCTTGGTCAGCCAATCGTCCATTGTTGTATATGGTTGCGAACTGGTCCCACTGTCTAGGAACACCACGTAAGATAGTACCAGGGTACATGTTGGTATAGGCACTGATGATCTCCCCCGTAAATGGGTTTGATGTTGAAGGTCCGTATCCTAATAAACTTGTACCTGGTTCGGCAAACATGTTGATAGCATTATGTCTCAAATCACCAGACACTTTACCTGCCGCATTATTTGGATTGATTATGCGAACGGGTGGAACCCCTATCTCTTGCATTTGACGAGCCATAATGCTTACGGTTTCTATTGTAGCTTGGCGCCAAATTTCGTTACCAGGCTCAAAGAACTCATCATTCAAATAGAAATCTATGGTTTTCAAATTAGGAGAAAAGCGTTTTAGATATTCTCCCTGAGAAAATTCACCAGAGGTAGAACCATTAGAGTCGGGCTTCTTAAAGTCGCGCGTGAAAAAGCCAAATTTTTGCTGATCTGCTGGTGCTTGATAGATTGGTGTATAACTCTTATCTGAAACGGTATCTAGTCTAACCAAAGAGTAGAAGAAACGTCCTTTTCCTATTCCTTCTTTAAAGTGCTTCTCTAGTTCGATATTGATAACACCGTTAGAAGGGTTAAACTCGTGTTTAGCTACGGATGTTTCTTTACTACCTTCACCGTAGTAATCATTTACATCATCAACATAAGCCGAAAACGATTCATATTCAGGCAAGAAATGACTTCTCTCGTACCACTTTAACTCTAAATCCGGAACTTTTTCTTCTTTGTTGGTACAGTCACCATAGCTATCTTCTTTGCAGCGATATGACTCATATTCACCAGGAATTAAAAAGACACGTGTCTCTTCTTTTTCGTTTGGCCAACGGCTATCTTCAAGTTGACCAGGGTTACTTGAATCATATCGGACTTTATCCGGATCAATTTTTACCGCGACTAATCCACTTTCGACCAACTTCAATCGAACAGGGTATCCTTCACCAGACCCTGAATAAAAAGCATACATTCCTGAATCTCTAGGGGCGGAAGATGTAGAAGGGCGATATAACCAAATACCAGGAATAGGAATTTCTCGGATAGCACTTTCACCACTATCATTTTTATTTGAGAGGACTGGTTGCAAATTTGTTATTGAAGTAACAGATACTAAGCTTGGATCCTTAAACTTGTATTCATACGCTTGATCATCTGCACCACAACCGGTAATTGCTAGGCCTATAGCGGCAACTATTGCTAATTTTCTAAAATACATGGTAACTCCATTTGTACTTATTACATTTCTTTCAACGAGTTAGATTAACTTTGTTAAAAGGTTGTCCTTAGAAAGAGAATGTTGCTGTCGCAACATAAGTGGCTTTATCGCTGTCAAATAAGTCGATATTGCCTAAAGTGCCTCGCTCTGCATCGGCATAAACACCGCTTGAAGATGCACTTAACGAAAGGGAAAGGTAATCCGCTACCTTATAGCTACCGTAAGCACTTCCTCCGTACGTAAAACTATTTCGACGGGTACCCTGATAGCTGATTGAGTTGCCACCTAAGATGGAGAGCCCAAAAGAAAAATCACCACTAGAGATATTTGCTGAAGTCGAAACGGAGTAAATCCACTCGCTCAATGACTGACTAGCAATCGTCTTATACTGATGGAAATTTTTTCTCACTCTTGGAGATACTGAGATACCAATATCAGCAACTTTAAAACTAACCGGTACGGCTATTCGAAGAGCTGTGTTTAACTCTTGCTTTCTGGAATGCTCTGAAGTCGGGATAGTTAACTGCCCACTGATGGAGAGATTCCCTGTTTCGCCAAATTTAGCCAAACTAGAGTGAGAAAGACCTACTACGGAGTCTGTAAAGAAATCGCCAGTCTTATCTTCTAAGTTGCGATACGCACCTGTAGATAAGTAAGCGGTATACTTTTCTCTTGTTGCTCGAAAACTAGCGCTCCAGTTCAAAGCTCGTGAAGAACGATAATCATCTGGATGATAAATATTGGTTTGATAACCGAGCGATAAGCTACCGCCGTATTTGGTTTCAACTACTTCTTCCTGAACGGCACTGTTCGCTACTTCTTCTTGTTTAACTTCCTTTTGCTCATCTGCCAACGCATTACACGAGGCTAAAACACCAGTCATTAAAACAAGCTTTGGCAACGCAAATTTATTTGTGTGCTGCATAAACGTTTCCGTTTTTCCTGTTTAGTTTTCCTAAATTTGAAGTGCACGCGACCTTCCCTAAAAAATGAAAGGGATAAAAGGTTTACTGAAATTAATTCAGTCGCTACTCTTCAAAATATCAACAGTAATTAAAAGACATAAAAATATTGCGCTCACTAAATCAGAACGTGTTATAATATAACAATATTAATTACTGAGGTTTTATTCAGATATATAAAATAAATAGTCATAATAACTATGAGATTTTCCATAGCTATTATTCATTAAATATAACTAAATAATTCTATAATTAGATTTGATGCTTATTCATATGCTGTCTTTCCTGTAATTCCTTTTACGATATAAAGTGAGTATTAAATACTCAATCAAGCCCAGCCAAGACTTTGTTATTTTTGATATGATATATAGTTTGTTTATTATCCGTATGAGCAAACTATATTTAAATTGATAGGCGATAACCTAGTATTAACTATCTCTTAATTTTATATAAAGTTCATCTTATAGAGTGTATCTAATTATTAATATTCGACTTACTTCATCTTTTAAATGTAAATATTTCTAACCATCTATTAATAATCTTTCATTTTCATCTTTCGAAGGTGGTTTTGTATTTTTATGCTCCCGGTATTTAGGGTGCGTAATCGGTATCGCTGATAAAAGCGTTTTGGTGTAATCCGCTTGGGGATGGTCATATATCTCTTTTACATTCCCTAGCTCAACAATCTTACCAAAGTACATTACCGCAACTCTATCCGATACATGGCGAACGACGGACAAATCGTGTGAGATAAAAATCATCGCAAGATTCATCTCTTTTTGTAATCGAAGTAATAAGTTGAGAATCTGTGCTTGTACTGAAACATCTAATGCAGATACAGATTCATCACATATAAGAAGCTTAGGCTTTAGCGCTATCGCTCTGGCGATGCCTATACGTTGACGTTGCCCACCTGAGAATTCATGCGGATAACGTTCAACTGAGTTAGCAGGCAATCCTACTTTTTCTAGTAATTCCAATACCCATTTCTTACGTTCCTCATTGGTTCCCACACCATGAATTACGTAGGGCTCTTCTAAAATCATTCCGATCGTATGGCGCTGGTTAAGAGATTCCATTGGGTCTTGGAAGACGATCTGCATGTCTTTACGTAGGGGGCGCATTTGTCTTGGGCTTAGTTTGGTTATATCTTCGCCTTCGAAAAATATTCTGCCTTCTGTTGGTTCAAATAGCTTTAATATTGTGCGCCCAAGCGTGCTTTTCCCACATCCCGATTCGCCAACCAACCCCAGTGTTTCACCACGAGCAACAGAAAACGAAACACCGTCTACTGCTTTTACGGTGTAGCCCTTCTTTAAAATTCCTTTACCAGACACAAAATGCTGTTTAAGGTCAACAATTCTTAGTACTTCATCCATAACAGCCATTAGCCTCTAAACTCGGGAAATGCGTTAACATCTATTGGTTTAATTTCAATGGGTTGCTTTGGCTCATCATCTAAGCTTGGCATAAGACCCATCAACCTTTCTGTGTAAGGATGTTGAGGGTTGTCGAATAAATCGAATACATCAGCATATTCGACAACTTTACCGCCATACATTACTGCTACGTCATCGCATATTTCCGCAACGACACCAAGATCATGAGTAATGAATATCATCGCCATTCCCGTCTCTTCTTGAAGCTCACGCATGAGCTCGAGAATTGAAGCTTGAACCGTCACATCAAGTGCAGTTGTTGGCTCATCGCAGATCAAAATATCAGGCTTACACGCCAATGCCATTGCAATCATGACACGTTGCCTCATTCCACCAGATAGATTATGCGGGTATTCGTTTAACCTTTTTTCAGGCATTGGAATACGTACTTTTTCAAGCATTTCAAGCGAGTAAGCATTCCTTTCCGTTCTAGAGAGTTCTGGACGATGCAACTCCAGAACTTCATTCAACTGCCTACCTATCGTATGTACAGGGTTTAGCGCGGTCATTGGATCTTGAAAAATGATCGAAATATTATCACCGCGCATTTTGTACATTTCTTCAGGTGGAAGAGTGACAAGATCGGTTCCGCGGTACAATATCTCACCTTTAGTAACCCGACCATAAGGCTTTGGAAGAAGCCCCATGATGGACATGGACGTGACGCTCTTTCCACACCCTGATTCGCCAACGATACCTAAGGTTCTACCAGCTTTTACATCAAAGTTGACCCCATGAAGAATTTTCACAACGCCATCGTCGGTTGTAAATTCTGTTTCTAGGTCTCTGACACTTAATATTGTTTCCGCAGACATACCACTACTCCTGACTGACTAAAGCTTGTAACGCGTATCCATAACCGTTACTGGTTCGAATGTTTTTCCGCTTTTTACCGCTTTCTTCGTTGCTTTCTTTTCTTCTTCATCGATCCAGAACGTGTGAAGACCAATTCTACTAGATATGGTAAACAAACTTTCAGTACGTTTGGTCATAGGTTGCTCAGGGTATTTCATGTAACGCCAATACGCTTCACGTGTGTAAGGGACCATATAACCTGGGACCACAACATCGGCATCAGCAATAGCCTGTTGAATATTTTGGGAAAGATCTTGCTTAGCAACAACATCAAATTCATTTCTATATTGCTCAATCAGTGAGTCTAGCTCTGGCGTACTGTAGTTCGTATGGTTATTCGTTTGAGCTTTGTTTGCGTTGGCGGAATGAAAGTAGCCCCAATATTGAGGTACATCATTGGTTCCCATAGTCAACCAAGCGATTTGATGCTTCTTCTCACGAATATATTTAAATGCGGAAGAACCATCTACAAGATTGAGTGAGAAGTCAATTCCAGCTTTCTTGGCTTGCTCTTTAAGATAAGCAATACGGGGAGTGTGAGTGTTCCAGCCATAAGTAATGGCAAAACTTAATCGCTCACCTTTTTCATTAATCCTAATACCATCAGGACCAAAGCGATCATATCCGGCTTTTGCAAAATACTCACCGGCTAACACAGGATCAAATTTTGGCGGTACTGGATTTGGAAGACTGTATTTACCATGACCAAAGCCCGCCGCGGTAGGCATTCTAGAATAGTCCCCGCGAATAAGTTTTTTGATCATCCCATCGTAATCAGAGGCATGCATTATACCTTTACGAATATTCTGATCTGAAAGGTTCGGCTTGGATGTATTTAGCCATAAGCCCGACATTCCTTGGGGAACTTCATTGAACCCCCAAAATCGATGAATATATCCTTTCTGGTATGGTTCAGTGTCAGTCTTTTCATGCCAGACTTCAGGAAGAACCGTAAAGAAGGCATCCAGTGAACCTTTTTCGAAATGCTTGCGAGCGATATCATTATCTCTGATGACTTTCATGCGTATTTTGTCGACATTAAATCGATTTTGGTAGTAACGATTACTATAGCCCCACCAATCATCTCCGACATGCTTGAAAGTGACGCTCTTACCCTTTTTTACTTTATCCAAGTAGTATGCATTCGTAGTTGGTTCAGGTTTAAAGTTATATTTACGTACAAAGTTGTCATCTACCCCATCACCATTTTCGTCTTTTGATGGCTTATAGAAATGTTCGGGGCGTGGTGCAAAACCACCTAAAGCATAAAGAAGATCTTCTTTGTTTTTCTTTACACCTGAAACGATAGCGAGAGTTTGTTCATCAATCTTAATGATTTCGGAAATTTGCTCTGTGTAATATGTATTATACCAAGGAGCAACGATGTCCTTTGAGCGATAGAACTTAAGCGAGAATAAAAAATCGTCTGCCGTTACTTTTTCACCGTCAGACCACTCAGCTTTTGGATTTAATTTAAAGTAGATTGTCTTATCGTCACCCGCAAAGGCCCACTCATTGGCAAGTTCAGGAATATAGGCCAGAGTATCTGGGTGCTTGCCAACCAAAGCTGGGACATCATCAACAAAAAATGCTCTTAAGCCTGAATTTGAATCAGGTCCTACTACCCTTAAGGTTTGCGGAAAACTATTAATAAAAGTGCGATACGTTCCACCGCGCTTGGCTTCTTCTGAACCAATCAAAGGTTCATCCCAATTTGTTTCCCAGTTCAACCCTTCCGGTAACGAAGCTGCTTGAGCTGCAAATCCTGTTGCAGAAAGCAACGCAGCTATGACTATCTTTTTCATAAACATTCCCTATTTAATTATTCTAGTTATACGTAACGAGTAAATTTCTTTGGATCAAAGGCTGCACGAATCGCTTCGCCAATGAACGTAACCATAATAAGTACAAATACGATTGCGGCAACTACCGAAGACACAATCCATGGTGAGTCCAAATTAGATTTGCCTTGTTGTAACAACTCGCCCCAGCTTGGCGTTGGTGGACGTAGACCCAATCCTAAATAATCCAATGCAGTAAGAGCGGTAATGTTGGCTGCAATGGTAAACGGAGCAAGTGTCACGATCATAACCATTGTATTGGGCAATATGTGCTTGAACAGAATTCTTGAAGTACTGGCACCTAAAGCTCTTGCAGCCATTACGTATTCGCGTGCCGACTCTTTGTATGTCATGGTTCGCATATACCAAGTCAAACCCATCCAACTAAAGAGAACATTTATGGCGACAAACAGCGTGAAAGTGGGCTGAGTGATCGAGACCAAAATCATAATGACATAAAGGAATGGAACCATTGACCAAACTTCGATAAGACGCTGAACAAAAAGGTCAAACTTTCCGCCAAAGAAGCCCATCGCACAGCCAACAGCGGTACCAATCGCGTACGAGATGGCCATGGTGAGTAATGCAAAACCCATCGCAATTCTAAAGCCATAAACAAGTCGAGCTAGAATATCGCGTCCAATAACATCTGTTCCCAAGTAGTGCTGAGTTTCTGCGTTAGGAGACGTTGGAGGAAAATCGCCACTAAAGTCTTGTTCATACGGGTTCCAAGGAACAATTGGCATTAAAATAAAATCATCAGTATCGGACGTTGCAAAAGACTTAGCTAACTCACGGTAATTGGCTTCACCTGAATGTGTCTGCCCAAAGGTTTCTGCAAGGTGAACATCACTCACTACTGGGAAAAACCATTGGCCCTGATACTTAACAACCAGTGCTTTGCTGTTTACAAAAACTTCTGCAAATAGAGACGCAACAAGCAGTACAGATAAGATTAGGAAAGACCAGTAGCCACGTTTAATCTCTTTAAAACGCTTGATTTTCTTTCTTGTTAAAGGCGTTAAATTCAACATCATCACGCTCCAAACTTCACACGTGGATCGACCAACGCAACACAAATATCAGACACAATATTGCCGACCAAAAGCATTAAGGCATTAATGGCGACTATCCCCATAACAACTGGGTAATCTCGCTCCATGATGGATTCATATCCAAGTAAACCAATGCCGTCAATATTGAAAATTACTTCTATTAAGAAAGACCCAGACATAAAGAACAATAAGGAGTTACCAAAGTGACTAGCAATTGGAATCAAACTATTGCGTAACGCGTGCTTTCTTACTGCTTTTTTAAACGGTAAGCCTTTGGCTATAGCTGTACGAATGTAGTCTGAGGAAAGGTTTTCCATGAGGTTATTTTTCATGGTCATAGTGAGGGTTGCGAAGTCACCAATTAGATAACAAATTAGAGGTAAAATTGCATGCCACATAATGTCTTTGACGCGTTCGTAGACC
Organism: Vibrio penaeicida; assembly: GCF_019977755.1. NCBI lineage: Bacteria > Pseudomonadati > Pseudomonadota > Gammaproteobacteria > Vibrionales > Vibrionaceae > Vibrio > Vibrio penaeicida. Next base: position 2,461,019 of record NZ_AP025144.1, read on the forward strand.
GTTTCATAATCGTCAAAATCATCCCCTACAAAGCCTCCCATAGGGAACCACTCTAAGTTATAGCTAAACCACGTAATAAGCAGTACGCCCACGACGTATCCTGGTAATGCATACCCTAGAAAAATAAGAATCGAAGAAGATGAATCAAACACACTGCCGTGCTTGAGGGCTTTGTAATAACCCAATGGGATGGATATGAAATAACTAATGAAGAAAGTCATACCGCCGTAAAACAGAGAAACTGGTAATCTCTCAGCGATCATGTCAGTGACAGGTTCGTAGTAACGAGTTGATTCTCCAAAATCTAGAACAACAAGTTTACTTAGCCAGTCAACGTAAGCTTCAAGTACAGGTTTGTCTAATCCATAGAATGCGTTTAATTCTGCCATTTGGTCTTCTGATAAGGCAGAGCTGTCACCCGCTACCGATGTTGACGCGCTGTCTCCTTGTGGCTGCATGTTTGCGAGCATCCGCTCAACTGGTCCACCAGGAACAAATCGTGTAATGGCGAAAATTAAAATGGTTATTCCTAAAAATGTTGGAATAACAAGCCCTAAGCGGCGTAAGAAATAAGATAACACGTACCGACCTTCTCCGAGTCTTTTGCTTCTCCGCCATAAAAATGTCATTCACGCACTGTAGTATTCATAGTGCCGTGAAGTTAGGCGGAGCTGGATTGAACATCATTGTCCCAGTACCGCTTCAAATTTAATGAGACTGAACTATCGTAGACGGTTCTTGTCAGACTAGATCTGAAACTACCTTATTCCATTATATTTATGTGTTCCTTATATGATACGCGGTATCAAATTCCTAATTACAGCAAACGTTTCCCTAAGCTAAAGGGAAATTAAAGACATATAGTCTGAAAAATAGTAAGAAATCAGATTTAACAATCGAACAATTAGTTATAATCAACCTTTAACACCAAATTAACAAAGAAAAACAGTTAACAACTTCAATACACGCACCATGCTTCATTCGTGTCATTTCATTTGTAAATATGTCTATTTGTAAATATGAAGAATTAAAACCCAATATAGATCTCAAAACTGAAACTTCACCCCATCAAAGCTTGGTTTATTAGAGTCAGACATCAAAGCTCAAAATCCGGCTCACTTATTAAGACCCTATTGACATAATAAACAGAAATAAGTATACGTAGATTTGTTCAAATAATATTCTCTTATATAAAGCGATGAACAATCACATAGAGTTAATGGATTGATATTAACTAGTGACCCGACATCACTATTAACAGATCTCCCAATTATTACTTTTCTTGATGTACTCTTTTTAATCCTCGCACTTTCAATACCTACACAACTATCAATTAGACACCTGGCAGTTACACAAATATTAAAAAAGGCTCGCTAGTGCGAGCCTTTTTGCTAATTCAATTTTTACGCTTCCTGACACAATGCAAGCAATTCATCCTTTTGCTGCTCTTGAATCAGTTTCCAGTGACAACCTTTTACTGCACCAGCAAATTTCCATAACAAACGAATATCCACTTCGCCGCCATATGTTTGCTTAACACGTCTAAATACATCAACAGGACCTAACCGCATAAAAGTACTGACATCTTCTACACCGGATTTTTTCACCATTCTTTCTAAGGTTAATTGCATATTTGGGAGATCACGCAATCTTCTACTGTCTTTAGACTTTTGAAAAGCTCTTTGCTGTTTAGAGAAATTTATAGATGCCCGAACGATGCTTTCTAGCTCCTCGTGCATGGCGTCAAACAAATCAGTAATGTCGTAATAGTTAACAATAGCTGTTGTTTGCTTTTTAACATGCTTATATTTTTCACATCCAAGCTCTACCAATTTCTTATCTAGGTTTCCACCGCCTCGAATAAAAATTGTTTCATTAGTAATTAGTGCGTACATCGCTCCTTCGTTGAATAAGCCAATTCCACCGAACATTGATCGTTTTTGATAACTACCAAATTGATCAACAAAATCATAGAACATTGATTCCTTCATGCTCTGTAACCTCCAAACTTATGTGTTAACCCCCCGATCAATACACAAGCGCCGAATATTAAATAAATATCGACTTTAGAGATGCAACCAAATATACGGTTACAAAAAACACTTCAAAATTAGAAATGTGACTCGAAGTTTATGATGAAATTTACCTTTATGAAACCGCATACTTAACTGAATGAAATAAGTTAAGATATTGCTCACAGTAACTTTGTATCAATAAGCAAAAAAGTGAATATGTGTCACATCTTTATGTGACAGAGGTAATTAATCACAGTTAAAATGTCGTAAACGCTCGGTTTATTGAGCCTTTATGTACTGAAATGCTGGACTTTTTTTCTTGTGCGTTTTGTTGCGCGACCTATAGATAGCGCGCTAAAATGGAGCCCATATTAGACTGTTCTAAGTATCCAAATGAATCATTTATCATTTTACTGGTTACCTCATAACAACCAGTTACTGCTCCAAGGGCTTGAGTCCGAATTTGCTCAATTAGTGGAGCAATCCATAAATACTGGCAAGATCAGTCTTCCGCCAATTCCAGACGCTGTCTTGAAGATCCAACAACTTTGTACAATGGATACCACGGGTATTCCAGATATTGCAGAGTGTCTAATGGAAGATCCCAGCCTTACCGCCGTGGTTATCCGAGTCGCTAATTCAGTGGTTTTTAATCGCAGAAATATTACCTGTACCGATTTGCAAACTGCGGTGTCTCGATTAGGCATCCTTCGCGTTCGAGATATAGTGACAGCGCAGGCAATCGAACAGTTAAAGAATTCGGTTAACCTGAATAAAGAATGCAATCATGTATTAACAAATAGCGCATCTGTATCTCGCAGGTTAGCGGCAACGATGGTTCTTGTTGTTCGTTCATTCCAAGCTACAGAAGACGGTGAAAAGTACGAATACATGGAAATAGAGAAAGCGCTTCTCAGCGGTCTACTGGCCGACATTGGTGTTTTCTGTCTTGTTAACGAATACCACCTATACCTCGATCGAGGAAATTACCTTGATTACGACATAGCACTTCAAATTTTCCAGTCTCGCTGTGCTGTTACCAGTCAACTTGTACTAAAAAGTTGGGGATTTGATCGAGACTTTATTGAAGTCGCGACGAATAAATCGGTAGAAGAACAGGCGCATCCAGTCACCTACTTGGATGTTGCCCGAATAGCGAACCATCTCCTAATGTTCCGTGATGAAGATGATGAGATTGACGAACACGAAGTTGAATTCGATGTTGATGGCGCGGAAGTGCTCTATGAATTGAGTAATCTTTCGGATTCTGACTTCGAAAATGAAATTAAAAAGATAATGAATTCAACTGGGTTCTGATCTCTCTGATATTTTGAGGATTTTATGTATTCAGGGATGATTCTGATATTCACGCCTTTGGTGATTGGTTACCTCCTTCCTTTCACCAATAAATCTTATTTGGATTACGTCAACCGAATCACGCATTACTTAATCTATTTTATTCTATTTTTGATGGGCTTGAGTCTCGCGGCACTGGATAATCTTTCTAGTAACCTCCAGCTCATTCTTAAAATAGCAATGACCTTTTACTTTGTTATTGGGCTTGCTAACCTGCTAGTCCTGCCCATTCTAGATAAGTATTTCCCTGTGCAAACCGAAAGCACAGCTACTAAGTTGCCTTTCCACAAAATGATGATGGAGTCAGTCAAATTAGTACTCGTCGTATCTTTAGGCTTGGCGATTGGCTTATTATCCCTTTTCTCTCTTCAATGGGTTGATCAAACGAGCGAAGCCGTTCTTCTATTTCTTTTACTCTTCATTGGAATTCAACTTAGAAATAGTGGATTAACCCTAAAATAAATCTTGATTAATAAGCACGGCATGCTGATCGCATCAGCTATAATCTCAACATCTCTATTTGGTGGCTACATCGCATCACTATTGCTAGAAATCGACCCTTTCCAAGGCATGGCGATGGCTTCAGGATTTGGCTGGTATTCATTAGCCGGTATTTTAATGGGCGATGCCTACGGTCCCGTCTATGGTGGTGCATCATTCATATTGGAACTTGCTCGCGAGCTAGTAGCGCTAGCCTTAATACCAATGCTAGTTCAAAGATTTCCATGCACCTCAATTGGCTACGCAGGAGCAACCGCAATGGATTTTACTCTTCCGGTAATACAATCGACTGGCGGAATACGGTGTGTACCCATTGCGATTGTTAGTGGATTTATTTTGAGTTTATTGGTTCCGGTCTTAATGTTGTTTTTTGTATCTTTAAGCGGAACATAAGCTATACCCAAGTAACCTCAAAGAGTTAGAGGTGAAACGTTTACCTTCACCAAATCAACGATTAAAATAAGGTTATTCGGGCATAAATAATTCAACAAACCCAAATAGCCTGAAGTCTGACTCTAAAGGAACTCGCAATGAAACGTTTTGCCTTCGCCCTACTTTTAGCTAGCTCATCAACATTTGTATATGCGGATCAAGCATTGTGCTTAGAAAAGAAGTACGACAATTATGTTGATGCGTCTTTGACTTGGTATGAAGACCTCGTCTCTTTTACTATTCAAGATAACCCAGCACTCACCGATGTTGGTCAATGGTTTTTGAACGGAAGAAAAAATCACTTCGAGCTCAATAGGGAAGCTGTGCATTACTATTTGAGCAACGACCCTAGCAAAGTTGCCACAGAACGGTCAGTGGAGGCATGGTTAAAGCTTGAGCAAAAGGAAATCAAAGTTCTTGCATCCCGAAGCGATAAGCTTGGTCAACTTGCTAAAGTCACCTTCAATGATCGTCAATCTCAACCGCATACCCAAAACTACGAATTAAGAACGGCCTTTGCTGAACTCCTAAGTCATCCCAAAAAGATCGACAGTGCGTTGAATAAGTACAACCAAAGCATCAGTAAACTAGAACAGGAACGCTGCCAATAACTCACTGGCACGTCAGGTTAAAGTTTCGGCAAACATACAAAATGGTAATAATTAAGACGGGACTTTGTGCCCGTTTTCGTTTAGATTGACCCGCTTGCAAACGTAGAAATATAAGTAAATAAGGTTATGGTATCTGAGAATAAGACAGCAGATGTAAGCTTTGAAAGTTTGCTGAAAATATTTACTGTGCCGGAAGCACCAGACTCAACACTTGGTCATATCGAGAATAAGTTATCGCAAAACTTAAACCAGTTTTTGCGAGAACATATCGTTGCTGAAGAAAAGCCTTTGGCCGACATTGAAAAGCAATTCTCTAATCCCTATTTGCCCGAACAGCCTCAGTTTGTATCTGAACACACACAAAGCTTACTGGACAACTTAGTTTCTCAATCTGTTCATACCTCGGCACCAAGCTTTATTGGTCACATGACCTCGGCACTCCCTTACTTTCTAATGCCACTTTCAAAAATCATGATTGCGTTGAATCAGAACTTGGTAAAGATAGAAACATCGAAAGCCTTTACCCCGCTTGAACGCCAAGTGCTCGGAATGCTTCACGGGTTAATTTACCAAGAAACGCCCGATTTCTATCAGAAATGGATGCACAGCGCGAACCATTCGCTTGGTGCTTTTTGCTCTGGTGGAACCATCGCAAATATCACGGCACTATGGGTTGCGAGAAATAACGCTCTTAAAGCAGACGGCGAGTTTACAGGTGTAGAAAAAGAAGGTCTTTTCAAAGCCATGAAGCATTATGGCTATGACGGTTTAGCTATTTTAGTATCCGAACGTGGTCATTACTCCCTAAATAAAGCTGCAGATGTGCTTGGCTTAGGAAGAGATTGTTTGGTTTCGGTTAAAACCGACAACCAAAACAAACTTTGTTCGAATGATCTCGAACTAAAAATTTCCGACCTAAAACAACGCAACATAAAGCCATTTGCTATTGTTGGTGTGGCAGGGACTACGGAAACAGGCAACATTGATCCATTAGAAGACATCGCTCGAATCAGCCAAGCGCACGGTTGCCACTTCCATGTCGATGCAGCTTGGGGTGGCGCAACATTAATGTCTAATAACCACCGTCATTTACTCAAAGGCATCGAACTTGCAGATTCCGTAACAATTGACGCTCACAAACAGCTATACATCCCTATGGGGGCTGGAATGGTGCTCTTCAAAGATCCGAGTGCCATGACTGCTATTGAACATCATGCCCAGTATATTTTGCGTAAGGGTTCGAAGGATTTAGGCAGCCATACATTAGAAGGCTCGCGTTCAGGAATGGCTATGCTGGTTTATTCAAGCATGCATATTATCAGCCGACCTGGTTATGAATTACTTATCGATCAGAGTATCGATAAAGCAAGATATTTTGCTTCTCTCGTTTCCAAACAACCCGACTTTGAGCTGGTGACTGAACCTGAACTTTGCTTACTCACGTACCGATATATTCCGGAAGTGACAAAACAAGCCCTTGAAATTGCGAGCGATAAACAATTAGACGAATTGCATGAAGCATTAAATGCGTTAACGAAACAGATTCAGAAAAAGCAACGGGAAACAGGTAAAACATTCGTTTCTCGAACCCGATTGAACCCTGAAAAATGGGCCTTTAGGCATACCATCGTATTTCGCGTTGTACTCGCCAACCCTCTGACGACTGAAGACATACTCCAATCCGTTCTTCAAGAACAACGAGAAATTGCGGCTGAGTTGCCGAAACTTATGACTCGAGTTATTGAGCTTTCTAAAAAAATATTGGGAAAATAGCTCAGCACTGAAAAGTACGCAACTCTACACACATGTTTTTTGAAATTTACAAAAGTGAAATTTTCTTTCCGCCATTGAAAATTGATCACAGTAAAATAGGCGCAAATAGTGCTATTTGAGCGATTTCTCCAACAATTGGATTTCGGAACTGAAATTAAGTTTGAGGCTTGTCATATTATAGACATTTAATTCCCAAATTGCGGGTCTTTTAGTCAACCAACAGACCACCTTAGTTTATACTCGTCTGTATAAGCCATTGACCATCATCGATCATTCTGACTCGCTCCTTGTGGGTCCCATTTTGCAGAATAAATGGAAAGATCGGGTCAATGAAGATGTTCTCTATACCTTTGTGAACGCGATGAATACATTAGAAAAAATACAGAAAAACTTGGAGAACTTCAGCAAGTCTGAACGTAAAGTTGCCGAAGTGATCATGGCATCTCCTCAAACCGCCATACACTCTAGTATTGCCACGCTTGCGAAAATGGCAGACGTTAGTGAACCAACCGTTAACCGATTCTGTCGTCGTCTGGATACCAAAGGTTTCCCAGATTTTAAACTTCATTTAGCTCAAAGTTTGGCGAATGGTACGCCCTATGTAAACAGAAATGTCGAAGAAGACGACGGTCCTGATGCTTACACGCATAAGATTTTTGAATCGACTATGGCGTGCTTAGATGTTGCCAAAAATAGCATCGACTCAATGCAAGTTAACCGAGCCGTAGACCTTCTTACTCAAGCAAAACGTATCTCGTTCTTTGGTTTGGGGGCATCTTCTGCCGTTGCCAAAGATGCACAAAACAAATTCATCCGCTTTAACATCCCAATCAGTTGCTTTGAAGACATTGTGATGCAACGTATGAGCTGTATCAACTGCACAGACAACGACGTTATCGTTCTGATTTCTCATACTGGTCGAACAAAGAGTTTGGTTGAAATTGCCAACCTCGCCCGAGAAAATGGCGCAACCGTTATAGCGGTTACAGCAAAAGATTCGCCACTTGATCGCGCTTCATCACTGTCTATTTCATTGGACGTGCCAGAAGATACGGATGTTTATATGCCGATGGCAAGCCGTGTTGTCCAAATGACTGTTATCGATGTTCTTGCCACTGGTTTTACATTGCGCCGCGGATCTGGGTTTAGAGAAAACTTAAAACGTGTTAAAGATGCACTGAAAGATTCACGTTACGACAAAATAGCGCAATACTGAGTCTATACAGAGCTGCTGAGCCAAACACAATGGCAGTTATCTATTTTTGGTGACAACTATATATCGATCTATTCAATGCGGAGCCTTACGGCTCCGTTTTTTATTCTTTCCTTTCAAAGTCATTATCTAAGGTTCGTTGACCAACAGCTGCCATGCTGTCTGTTTGTGAAGCCCGATCTGTTTGTGAAACCTGATCTGTTTTTGAAACCCTATATTGCTCAAAGGTACGAGTAATAGGGTGAGGAATCGCGCCCGTACATGGGCATACTTTTGATAATATATAGATCAACCGATCGTAATTAAGGGGTATTGGATTCCCTTTGATTGCAACGGTACGCAGCGCATCTTCCGCCACTTGCTCAAATGAGGTGTTACAAACGCCAAAAGTAGAAAGCTTAGGCAGTTTGAGTTTGTCGAGCATCGCTCGAACCCAAATCACGCTATCTTCTACATGCGCATCGTTTTGTGAAGTTACGATCTGAGCAATTTTCTTGTAACGGGATAAAATGTCTTCTCGCCCAAGCTGTTCCGCGGCATGAATGTTCTCCAACATAACGTATGGTGCTAGTTGCGCAGCAATTACGCTATGAGGCGCTTTTAGTTTTCCACCTAAAGCAAATGCCAACCCATGAGCAGCACCCAACTTGGCATTGGTGGTAGCCATACCACCCAACATTGCTGCAAAAGAAATGTCGGATCGCGCTTCAGGATGGTCATCTAAGCATGCAGGTAAAATCGCACCTGAAAGTCTGAGTAGCCCCTCTTCACAAATCATATCCGTGAGCGGATTCGGATCACCACACACGTATGCTTCCATCAAATGGGTAAAAGCATCCATAGCGCCTCTTCCTGAGGTTTGTGGCTCGGTCCCATACGTGAGTTCAGGATCTACAATGGCAAGATCCGGCAGCATATCGGGGCTTCGTAAACTCACTTTTACTCTATCTTGCCCAGAGCGTAGCACCGCATTTTTGGTCACTTCTGCACCTGTGCTAGCAGTTGTAGGAATGGCAATAAAAGGAATCGGCTTTGATTTCAAGGGTACATCTCGGCCTACCACTTCAACGTAATCGTAAAGATTACCTTGGTTTGGAATAATGGCTGCTAGCGCTTTCCCAGTATCAATCACGCTGCCGCCACCAATCGCCACCACCATTTCTGGGCGAAATTTTCTACCTTGCACAGCTATCTCTTCAATCATCGCAATAAAAGGCTCACTTGATATGGCGACATGATGAAAACGGATCGATTGCGAATTAAAATATTCAATGATAAGTAAAGCACGATTTCGGTCTTCACCAGTAACAAGCAGAGCACTGTAGCCGTATTGAGAAATGGCTGATAGAGACGATGCGAGTGCACCTTCACCAAATACGATTTTTGTCGAAGTCATAAATTGAAACATGCAACCACCTTGAAAAATGCATAGTTTGATCAGAGTGCCCTAGCGCACTGACTTGAACATTGATTTGCTTCAACTCCCCCCATGAATATTAGCCTTAGACCCTATTTTGACACCCCGTCCAATCAATCCATATTAGCTCGATGGCATAAATTGGTCTTTGCCGAAAATCACAACTGTACTCCATAAAAAATTGATAGGTATTACCTATTAAAGTAAATGGTTTTCCAAGCTTTATTTCCCTAGCCTATTCAGGCATAGTGGCACCATTAGAACAAAGGAGAAGAATATGTTTGTAGTAATTTTTGGTCGTCCTGGTTGCCCTTTCTGTGTGCGTGCAAAAGATCTTGCTGATAAATTGAAAGAAGAACGTGACGACTTTAACTACCGTTACGTTGATATCCATGCAGAAGGCATCAGCAAAGCAGACCTAGAAAAAACGGTAGGTAAGCCAGTTGAAACTGTGCCTCAAATTTTCGTTGACCAAGACCATGTTGGTGGGTTTACCGAATTTGAAGCATACGCAAAAGAAAACTTGGGTCTATACGATTAATCCCAAGCCTCTGATTTTATTAAATTGCAGTTCGTTTCGACGAGCTGTTTTTGTAAGTTTGAATAACTAATAAAAAAATAAAGAAAAAGCCAACAAATCCCTTATTCCCTTTGATACTTTCAGTTACACTTCACATTCCTTTTCCATTCTGTCACAGCGATTCCGAGTTAAAGAGCAGTGAACATCGATATCGTCACGTTATTAGAGCAAAACCCTATTTTGCTTATCTTCGTCGTGCTTGCCATTGGGTTAGGCATTGGCAAAATTCAATTTGGTCGTATGCAATTAGGCAGTGCCATTGGGGTATTGATTAGCGCCATACTCATGGGTAATCTTGGCTTTTCCTTTAATGCCGATGCATTAACCATTGGTTTCATGCTGTTTATATTTTGTGTAGGTATAGAAGCAGGACCAAACTTCTTTGGTATTTTCTTTCGCGACGGCAAGCATTATTTTATTTTGAGCCTTACCGTTCTCAGCTCCGCACTTGCTATAACGTACTTTGTGAGTAGTTATCTCGAGCTTGATTTTGGATTCTCTGCCGGAATGATGGCGGGCTCTTTAACGTCTACACCTATTTTGGTGGGTGCTCAAGATGCATTGAAAACGGGCTTAGCCACTGTACCGTCTGATATCACAATGGATAAAGTCCGTGAAAACCTCTCTGTTGGATACGCTATTGCCTATCTGGTTGGATTAACCAGTATGATTTTAATGGCTAAATTACTCCCCAAATTTCAGAGGCAAAACCTTCACGATTCAGCCACACAAATTGCTCAAGAAAGAGGGCTAGATACCTCCGCCCAGCGAAAAGTATATTTGCCTATTATTCGAGCCTATCGCGTAGGTACAGAATTGGTGGATTGGACAGATGGAAAAAACCTGAGGGAGCTGGGTATTTATCGCCAAACGGGGTGTTACATTGAACGTATTCGACGAAATGGGATCCTAGCTCATCCAGATGGCGACGCTATCTTGCAGCAAGGAGACGAAATCGCTTTAGTTGGCTACCCAGACAGCCACGCTCGACTGGATCCAAGCTTTAGAAACGGGAAAGAAGTGTTTGACCGAAATCTATTGGATTTGCGTATTGTTGAAGAAGAAATCGTTGTAAAAAGCGACAGCATTGCCGGTAAAAAGCTTTCGGATTTGAATCTTTCCGAATATGGATGTTTCTTAAACCGAGTAGTGCGCGCGCAAATTGAAATGCCAATGGATTTGAATATCGTACTTGCTAAGGGAGACATCCTTCAAGTAAGCGGAGAAAAAAGTCGTGTTATGGGTTTAGCTGAGCGAATCGGTTTCATCTCTATCCACAGCCAAATGGCCGACTTATTAGCATTCTGTAGCTTTTTTATTCTAGGTATTTTATTTGGTTTAATCACCATGACATTTGGGCAGGTGACTTTCGGGCTAGGAAATGCTGTCGGGCTTCTGCTCTCTGGGATTACTCTGGGATTCCTGCGTGCTAACCACCCTACTTTTGGCTACGTTCCTCAAGGTGCCTTGAACATGGTCAAAGACTTGGGCTTAATGTTCTTTATGGTAGGCATTGGTTTAAGTGCTGGTGACAGTATTGTTTCTTATATGTCTAGAGTGGGTCCTCAGATATTAGGCGTGAGTTTACTTATAAGCGTAATCCCCGTCATGATTGCTTATCTAGTGGGCGCCTATGTGCTGAAGATGAACAGAGCACTATTAATTGGTGCTATTGTTGGCGCAAGAACGTGTGGCCCCGCAATGGACGTCGTCAATGAACAAGCTAAATCTACGATTCCGGCTTTGGGCTATGCAGGCACTTATGCGATCGCCAACATCTTGATGACTCTGGCTGGTACGTTCTTGATCATCATTACCTAGGGTCTGTGACTTTTACTCAAGCATAAAAAAGGCGCTCACTCAGCGCCTTTTCATTAATACATTACAACTGGTTAGATATCTTGAACGTCGAACTCTACCAGTGGATTCACATCGGCTTCGTAGTCAACACCTTCACAACCAAATCCGAATAACTTCAAGAACTCTTCTTTGTACTCAGCGTAGTCAGTTAGCTCTTTTAGGTTATCTGATGTGATTTGTGGCCAAAGTTCACGGCAGTACTTTTGAATGTCATCACGCAGTTCCCAGTCATCCAAACGCAAGCGGTTTTTGTCATCGACTTCTGCTACAGAACCATCTTCTTTGTATAAACGCTCGCTGAACATACGGAAGATTTGTTCCATACAGCCTTCGTGAACGCCTTCTTCGCGCATCTTCTTAAACACCATAGCAATGTAAAGAGGCATAACAGGAATAGCGGAGCTAGCCTGAGTAACAACCGACTTAAGCACAGCAACGTTTGCGCTGCCACCTGTGGTACTAAGTTTATCATTTAACGCTGTCGCTGCACGGTCAAGGTCCATTTTCGCTTTACCTAGCGCGCCATCCCAGTAGATAGGCCACGTTAGCTCAGTACCAATGTAGCTGTATGCTACTGTCTTACAACCTTCTGCCAAAACGCCCGCTTCTGATAGTGCTTGGATCCATAATTCCCAGTCTTCACCACCCATGACCGTCACGGTATCTTTAATTTCCTGCTCAGTAGCAGGTTCAACACTCGCTTCAATGATTAGGTCTTTGTTTGTATCGACCGCTGTAGACGTGTAAGTATCACCGATAGGCTTTAGAGATGAGCGGATCACTTCACCTGTATCAGGAAGCTTACGTACTGGAGAAGCCAGTGAGTAAACCACCATATCGATCTGACCTAAGTCTTCCTTGATCAGATCAATTGTCTTTTGTTTTGCTTCATTTGAGAATGCGTCGCCATTTAAGCTTTTTGAGTACAAGCCCTCTTCTTTCGCTAGCTTGTCAAATGCAGCAGAATTATACCAACCGGCTGTTCCTGGTTTTTTCTCTGTGCCTGCTTTTTCGAAAAACACACCAATGGTTGATGCACCACCACCGAAAGCAGCGGCAATGCGTGAAGATAGGCCGTAACCGCTTGAAGAACCAACAACGAGCACGCGCTTAGGGGCATTTTTGATAGGACCTTGTACTTTCGTATATTCGATTTGTTCTTTTACGTTTGCTTCACAGCCAACTGGATGTGTAGTGGTACAAATGAAGCCACGAATTCTTGGTTTGATGATCATATTCATTTCCCTTTAAAAAACGTTGCTAGGATAAAAGTTTACACACCGTTTCGCACCTAATTTCTTACAAAATGAGAAAGTGGTTGGAGCTGTTTGATCAAAAAAACGCTGCATTTCTGCAGCGCTTTTCTAATACAGGATAAATCTACGCTTACGCGACGCTATTTAGCGAAACCTCATTCGTTTTGTGAGTACGCGTTTCGACCAAATCATAGCTAAAGTGATCCACTTGGATTGCCATGTAGCGAAGTTTGTCTGCACTTAAGATTTCGTCCACTTCGACTTTGTTCAAAATCTTATGCTCGAGTGCTTGCTCCAGTCGAACATTGAGTGGGGCTTTCTTGTCGATTTTGCCTTCTCTTATGCCTTGGATGACCTTGCGCTCATGACCTCTTACTTTGTACATAGCCATGAATGCATTTTCCATTAAGCCAACAGGATCGTCGTTATCTTTACCGACATAACAAAGATGAGTTAGGCGATCTCGGTGGGCTCCAGGGGTCATTAGGCTGTTCGCAATCGCAACAGCATTATCATCCGATGCTTTCTTGAATCGGTTCCCCAGAGGGAAAACCAAGAAGTTAAGGAACTTACCCGCAACTTTAGACGGGAAGTTTGAATACGCTTCTTGCAACGACTGAGCAGCATGGTGAAGACAATGATTCATGGCGTAATGAACGTAATCCAAATCGGACTGCTGTCTACCGTCGTCCTCGTATTTCTTCAGCACGGCTGAACCCATAAATAAATAGCTAAGACCGTCCCCCAACCGGGCGGAAATCATCTCTTTTCTCTTGAGTTCCCCACCAAGTGTCAACATGGCAACATCAGCACTGATAGCCAAGGCACGGCTTAGACGAGTCATGTGCTGGTAGTACTCTTTTGTTTCGCCACTCATAGAAGCGGAAACAAACTTGGAACCCGTTAGGGCAGCACCAAAAGCGCCAAAGGCATTCTTAGTTGCATGACCTATATGCTTGAAAAGCAAGTCATCAAACTCTTTCGCTCCTTCTTTGGAGTCGGGATTCGCTGCCGCTTCCATTTCCTTCAATACATAAGGGTGACATCGCGTTGCACCTTGACCAAATATCATCAGGTTGCGGGTCAAAATATTCGCCCCTTCCACCGTAATCGCGACTGGAATTCCTGAATAATGGTGCGCTAGGTAATTCATCGGTCCTGTTTGAATCGCACGACCTGCGTGAATGTCCATTGAATCGTTCAGAATATCCCGCGCAATTTCTGTCATGTGATATTTGGCGATAGCAGTAACAATCCCTGGCTTTTCCTTCATGTCCAGTGAAGTTGTCGTTAGCGTGCGGGTGGCTTCAAGAAGGTACGTAAGTCCCCCAATGCGCCCCATGGCTTCCGCCACACCTTCGAACTTACCAATTGACATACCAAATTGTTTACGGACGTATGCATATGCACCCGTCGTACGCGCAGATAAGTGTCCTATCGATGTGCCAAGGGCTGGTAATGAAATACCACGACCTGCAGAAAGGCATTCCACCAGCATCCGCCAGCCCTTTCCGGCATATTCAGAACCACCGATCAACCATTCCATAGGAATAAAAACATCGTTTCCGCGAGTTGGTCCATTCATAAACGCCAGACCAAGTGGATCGTGACGCTCACCCAGTTCAACGCCTTGATGATCAGCTGGAATTAGCGCACACGTAATGCCCAAGTCGGGATTATCCCCAAGTAGACCATCTGGGTCTTTAAGCTTAAACGCCAAACCCAATACCGTCGCGACCGGTGCGAGAGTAATGTAACGCTTGTTCCAGCTAAGCCGAATACCAAGCACTTCTTTACCATCGTGTTCGCCCATACAGACGGTTCCCTGATCAGGTATACCACCTGCATCAGAGCCCGCTTCAGGACCGGTTAAAGCGAAACAAGGAATATCACGACCGTCAGCCAGACGCGGCAACCAGTAGTCTTTTTGTTCCTGTGTTCCGTAGTGCGAGAGCAATTCACCAGGACCAAGTGAGTTTGGCACCATTACGCACACCGCGGCGCTGATGCTCTTTGTAGCAATCTTGGTCACAATGGTGGAATTGGCTAAAGAAGAAAATTCCCGCCCACCGTACTCTTTGGAAATAATCAATGAAAAGAAGCGCTCTTTCTTCAAATAGTCCCAAACTTCGTCAGGAAGATCTCGATCGTGCCTAACAATTTGGTCATCATTCAGCATCGAGAGCAACGTTTCTAATTCATTATCAACGAAGCTTTGCTCTTCATCCGTCAGTTCAGGTTTAGGATATTGATGCAACATATGCCAATTTGGGGAGCCGCCAAACAGTTCGCCATCCCACCATACGCTGCCTGCTTCCATTGCCTCTTTCTCGGTGTCAGAGAGTGGTGGAAGCACTTTTTTGAAGAATTTGAACGCTGGGTCACTGACCCATTTTCTTCTTAGTTGTTTTAGAGAGCTCATGTTTCAGTCCTTTTGTTTCTTTATATAACTGATATTTATTTTTATTGGTTAGGTTCTGTTGACCTGTTTTTTAGTTTACGGCAACGCCTGCCGCTAAATAGGGTATGAGTTGATCAATGATGGCTTCTGAGTCCACCTGTTTATCAAAATCATTAAAGGCAATTTCGGCTAACGCTTGGCTTGAAGCCATGGTGAATACACACGTTCCTAGAGTGAAGTGTAGCCGCCAGAAAAGTGTTTCAGGAGTCAGAGAGGGGTTCGCTTTGCTAACCGAAGAGGTAAACTGAGTTAATACCTCGTCATAACGCGTGGTAATGAACCAACGCAGGTGCCCTTGTACATCGGTATATCCTCGCCCAATCAATGACATGAAACGGCTCGCACCGTTAGGACGAAGTGTGTTTAAAGAAAGAAGCGGTTGTTTTAACGTTTGGAAGACCTCTTCCATTGAATAGTCCGTTGCTTGATTTAACTCGGAAAGCGCCTTCCCCAGTGCAGGCATGAAAGCCTCTAGATATCTATTGAGCACTGCTCGTACTAAGGTTTTTTTGTCTCCGAAATGATAATTAACAGAAGCTAAGTTCACGTTCGCTTTACTTGTTATGGTTCTTAACGAAGTATCATTAAAGCCATGTTCAGCGAAGAGCGCTTCTGCAACATCTAAGATTTTGTCTTTGGTTTTATTCTTTGCACTCATTTCAATCACTCGTATTAAACGCTTGTTTGAAAATATACTCCTCTACAACTTATTTAACAAGGCGATAACATCACAAATCCATCACCTCACCGGTAACCGCTTTTAGAAACTGGAAAAATTTTTAAAATAATTTTGAACTAAACGAATTTTGGTCAGTCCTAATTTATGTAACAAGCAGAGCATTTTGAGTTTAGGGCCGTATTAGACTGATTTAATCACTGTAACTTGTTACAAACGCTGCTTTTTTCTTATTAACTCCTATTTGTATCAGCCCAAACCCTCGTGGTTTGGGCTTTTTTTATCATTCAAGCTCGCTATCACCTCACACATTAATTTATTTCACAATTAGCTCGATTTTTTTATTCCAAATTCAATCCAATAATCACACCAAAGCTAATTATTCAATCACAACATTTTGTTTATTAAGTAGAAATAAATAACATTATTTTTTGTAATGATTTCTTGCGACAGTCTTCTATATTTTATTTTGAGGCTTACATTAGGGAGACATTACATGAACAAAGTCATCGTTGGCGGCTTACTTACCTTAGTTATGGTTTTAGGACTAAGTGGCTGTGACAGTAGTAGTTCTGCTGCTCAATCCCAAGCAACACCAACTTCTCAGTTGGTTCTTCCAGAACAGTTGGAGGTTGTGACTAATGAAAACAATTAAAATATTACTCGCCAGTAGCGTTCTTTTCTCTGGAGCAGGATTGGCGGCTTTCGACGATACTGGAACCGATTACTCAAATGCTAACCAGAGGTCACATGTGTGGATTGAGGCGTTAGAGCCTATTGAGCTCGTAAACAGTATTTTGTGTTTTACTGCCCAGTTCAAAGCGACCAATTTTGCTAATCAAGGTCCCTATCTTGTTTTAGCTGATGAAGCTGCATGTTTTGATAACGAAGACGACGGCTCAACAGGTCAATCTTCCGGCGCCGCCAATTCCCCCGCTTATCTAAAAGCAGTAGCAAACGTTACTCGTGCGTCAGACAGTGACCCTCTAGTGATTAATGTCTGGATTCCGGAAATGTCCGGTGGGGATGGCGACCAAGCCATCAAATTTAAGGCCGAAGTGACATCTGGTGCGAGCGAAAGCAATCCATTTGGTGCATTTACATTTAATTTCGAACTTTTCGACCAATTGGAAGGCACACAAAATGGTGCTGGTGAAATTGTTGCCTCGGACTCCGTCGAAAACTCCATTGGGTTTACTTTATATGAGTCCAGTACACGAGGAGCTGACACATATGTCCAAAGCGCAAGTGTGGTAATGAGCGCCGATAGATCAACAGGTAGCGCAATTACTTCAGCCGATCGTGGCAGTAATACTGGCAGTGCCTACGCTTTAGCGTTCAATTCCAACAATGTATTGATCCAAAACGCCACAGACATAGACAGCCTCCCCTTTAAAACGGGCAGTAATACCGGGCAATGTCTAGACAGAACCCAGTTCAATGATTCCGTACATAGATACGATTTGTTTAACGCATCGACAGGCGCCAGTATCTCGCTAAACAGTGGATTCTCTTTCCGCTATGACAGCAACAACGATACACAAGTGGATGCCTACGGACATGTTGGGTACTGGGGAGTATGGACAGAAGGTGATACTACACTACCAAACGGGACAACTTTAGTAGCCGAAGATGAAAATACAGGGACAAGTCAAAACTACACGTTGGTTACAGCACCAGGTCGCTTAATTAAGAATGAAGTGAAAACGCTTGCTTTAAGTAATGCTCGTGGCGTTATTTTTTCATATTGGGATTCAAGTGTTTATAGCGCTGGTTACAATCAATGGGTTGTGAAATATCTCACGGTCAATGACGACTCTGTTGGTACTGATGGATTCTATATTACTGACGGACTTAACTGGGGAGATAACGGGCAACAAATCACAGATGTTACTGATCAGCTGATATCGATATCCGCAGGTGAGTCTATCTACATGTGGTCGGAGCAACTAGGGGGAGAAGTAAAATACTTATATGGCAGTACAAGCTTAACTTTCTACGAACAAACCTTCATCAATGGCAGCGAAGTAGGAACAGGAGATCTACTGGAATCAGGTTCTGTTGCCCTCAAGTGTTTTGACCGATGCCCTGTCGGTACGCTTGATTTGAGCGATTTAGCGAACTTTGATGGTTCAGGTAGCCCGTATTCGGCACAAGTCGCCAACGTTGCTTCTGCTATTGATTTCTCATTCTCTGACTCAGGCAGTAACGCACTAACACTGATGCGAACAAGTAATAGCGAGCCAGTTCAATACAACTCCTCCATTACCAAGCAACAGCTAAATAACTCACCTTACAACTGGGGTGTGAGATCAGGACCCATGGTAACCAGTGACGTAGCAGCAACCATGACTAACATTTGGGATATTTACGACCCTAGTGTTGTGACCACCTACTATGTGTGGGAAACAGGGATCAGCCAATGGAACCAGCTTTCCACGGTTCGTAATAGCCAAAACAATATTGTCACCTTTGATAAACCAATTCAGTTCAGTTATACGCACAGTAATGGTAATGACCGCTCCGGTAGCGCAGGAAGCTATGCTGGGCAAACGTTCATGCTGAACTATGGCGGTAATGGTGATTTGTGGGGAATTCCCTATGAGAAGCAAGGTAATCAATATCGACCTAAGTTCTCATTGGCGGATGGCACGCTTGTTGGCCCTAGCGACATCTACGTGGTAAAAGCAATTGAAATCGAGCAGCAAATGCAAGACGCAACTGGGCAATGTACCGCACTAACCCTCGAGGAGCCCGCTGTGTCTGTGCCCACCTCCATCTCTGGTAATGCTAATATTGGGGTGATGCCAACGGTATCGGGCGAGCCATCTGTCATTGCAGGAGAAATCGTAGAATAAACGAATGTGCCCAAACTCAAAAAGCTCAATGCATCGGTTTTCATCCTCTGCATTGAGCTTTTTTTAATGCTTCTGTTTTATACCCAGATACTTTTTGTTCGATAAGACCAGTTAAGAAAGCGGGCGTAAGTATGCCAGAAATCTTTTCTCTGCGACTTTGAAGCAACCCAAAATGATAAAGGTTAGTCCCATATAGAACAGCCCAGCCGTTAAAAATGATTCGAAGGGAGCGTAATAACGAGAGTTCACCAACCTAGCCGCTCCCGTCAAATCCATGATGGTAACGATGCCTGCTACTGCCGAGCCATGAAGCATAAATATCACTTCATTACTGTATGCTGGCAGTGCTCTTCTTAAGGCACTTGGTAAAATAATTCTCCGATATGTCTTCCAAGTACTCATTCCGTATGCTTTTGCGGCTTCAATTTCCCCTTTAGGGAGCCCATTTATCGCGCCACGTATAATTTCAGCAGTATAAGCCGAAGTGTTCAAAACAAACGCAACAAGCGCACAGAACCAAGCGTGTTCCCACAGCGTATCTTTCACCGGAAAGAACTGGTCCATTCCATAATAAATTAGATAGAGCTGAACCAAGAGCGGAGTTCCACGAAAGAAATAAATGACCCCCCAAGAAGGCGTACTGATCAGATAGTTCGTACTATTGCGTGCTACCGCCAAAGGTATCGCAACCATCAACCCAATGATCAGTGCCAAACCGACTAACCATACCGTGGTCCACAAACCTTCTAAGTAAACCGGGAAACTTTCTATTATCAATGAAAAGTCCATGGGATTACCTCGCGTGAATACTGAACTTACGCTCTACAAGCTTTAGGAAGCCAGTAGAAACGCTAGTAAAAATGAGGAAGATAACAGCAACAGTCATGTAAAAAGTGAAAGGCATTTTAGTTGAGCCCGCAGCCAAAGAGCTTACACGAACCATATCTTCTAAACCGATAATAGATACCAGAGCCGTCGTTTTGAGCAATACCAGCCAGTTATTACCGAAACCAGGCAATGCATGACGAATCATTTGAGGCAACAAGATACGTCGAAAGGCGAGAACACTACTCATACCATACGCTTTACCGGCTTCGAGCTCACCTTTGTCCACTGCCATGATAGCGCCACGAAATGTCTCCGCCATGTAGGCCCCAAATATAAATCCTATCGTCAACACGCCAGCAACAAACGGGCTCACATCAATGTAATCCGGTAGGTAAGACACCCACTCATGGTCTGGGTTGCTAGACGTCATCCACTCGTTCAACCATTCGTTGATCGAATACAAACTATTATTAAGAAGAATCTGACCACCGAAGAAAATCAACATCATCAGAACAAGATCAGGAATGCCTCGAATGACGGTTGTGTATAACGTAGCGATGGCGCGTGCCCAGCGATAAGGTGCGAGTTTGGCGAGTGCGCCTAGCATTCCTAATGCCATTGCAAGAATCAGTGACAGGATCGCAACTTCAATTGTAAGTAACGCGCCCTTTAATATCGAGACTTCGTATCCTTGAAGATCCAGCATATTTACATCCAGTAATACAACGAGCTGAGAAGAAAAAATAAGACCGTATTTTTTTGAAGTAGCAGAGGCTAAAAAGCCCCTGCTTTTGTCGTCTAATTTTCTTTATTGAAGAGAAAAGCGGAAATTAATCGCCGTATACGTCGTAATTGAAGTATTTAGCAGCAATATCTTGATAAATGCCTTTCTCGCGTAGAGACTTGATTGCTTTATCAAGTTTAGCCGTAAGATCTTTATCTTGTTTACGGACTGCGATACCAAAGCCTTCACCAAACCATTTTGGATCAGTTAGCGAAGGACCCACAAACTCATAAGCTTCCCCGCCGTCTTTGTTAAGCACGCCTTCTTCAAGTGCAGAGGCATCACCCAAAACCGATGCGATTCGACCATTTGCTAAATCTAAGTAAGCCTCATCAAAAGAACCGTAACGTACAATCTCAACTGCCTTGTAGTTATCTGTTAGGTATTTGTCGTGCGTTGTAGCACGCTGAACACCAATCTTCACACCATCAAGGTTGTCGAAGTTAATGTTTGCACCTTTTTTGGCAATGAATTTGTTTGGAATCAGGGCGTATTTACCAGTGAAATCGATTTTCTTTTTACGTTCTTCAGTGATAGACATTGCCGCAATGATCGCATCGTATTTGCGAGCGAGAAGCGAAGGAATGATACCATCCCAGTCTTGTGGAACGATTTTACATTTTACAGCCATCTCTTTACACAGAGCATTGGCCATATCCACATCAAAACCCTTCAACGAGCCATCAGCTTCCGTCCAACTAAACGGAGGATAAGCTCCTTCAATTCCAAAACGTACTGTCTTCCAATCCTTTGCTTGAACAGTACCAGCAATAGCCGTAGCTGCTAAAGTTGCAGCGAGTAACCATTTTTTCATTTCCATACTCCTGTGAATGGTTTCAAATATTGTGTTTACTTACTTTGGTGCTTAGTGACCAATTATTCTTAAATCAATACTTAAGCAAACAATGCTTAATAAATTGAAGATATAAACTGCTGAAGCCTTTCGGATTCAGGGTTTGTAAATAGTTTAGATGGATCTCCCTGTTCTTCCACCAAGCCTTGATGCAAAAACATGACATGATTAGAAACATCGCGAGCAAAAGCCATTTCATGTGTGACGACAAGCATGGTTCTGCCCTCTTCCGCGAGATCACGCATAACCCCCAACACTTCACCAACAAGCTCCGGATCTAGTGCCGACGTCGGCTCGTCAAACAACATAACTTCTGGATCCACAGCGAGTGCTCTTGCAATTGCCGCACGCTGTTGTTGCCCACCAGAGAGGTGACCAGGGTAATAATCTTTACGTTCGTAGAGACCCACTTTTTTCAGCAGTTCTTCTGCCTTTTCTTTCGCTTCCGCTTTTGGCACACCCAATACATGAACAGGTGCTTCCATGACGTTCTCTAAAACGGTCATGTGTGACCATAGGTTAAACCCTTGAAAAACCATTGCTAAACGAGAACGGATTCGTTGCACTTGCTTTTCATTTGCAGGGAGAGATTCGCCGCGACGATTTTGTTTCATTTGGATCAACTCGCCGTTAACCCATATTTCGCCAGCAGTAGGCGTCTCAAGTAGGTTGATACATCTAAGGAAGGTACTCTTTCCTGAACCGGAAGAGCCGATAATTGAAATTACGTCCCCTTTATGGGCTTCTAGTGAAATGCCTTTTAAAACTTCGTTCTGTCCGAATGTTTTGTGCAGTTCTTTTATATCCAGCGCGATTACATCCTTCATGCGCTTTTACTCCCTGTATTTTTCCGACTGCAAGGTACTCCGACCTCTAATTGTGTTACAAGCTAGCATTCAAGAAACCTTCTTGCAACATATTATTAACTTTGAAATTTTCATTATTCAGACAATATAACTGAATAAGTATTCATCGACCAGAGTTTATCATCGGTAAATCTGGATAATGATGTAAAAAGAGCCTCTTTAATGAGGCTCTTAAAAGTTAACTTGAGTCACACATAAATACGAAATTAATCTTGCTAGAAAAACCCTCGTACGTTTAGCGAATTACCTTGAGACTTTCGTATAGTTTGAGTGACGTAATGTATTTTCTTGCGAAACAACTTGGTTTGGTAACGCCAAGTCCCGAACCGTGTCACTGGCACTTGCACCAGTGTCTGTCATAACATAACGAGCAAAACTCAAATCTAAAGCCGCAACTTCGAACGCTGAAGTACTAACGCTGTTGCTGTTAGATGCACTGATGTTGGGTAAATTCAGTTGTGGAATTTTAGTATTACCATTTGTAGATACAGAATAGATCGCGTGAGTTAGTGTTGAACCAGTTACAGTCGAGTTGTATTGAGCTCGTGTAATCAGCGATTTACCTGATGTTGATACTCCAGCGTTAATGAAGCTGTGACCTAACGCATCTTGTTGTATGGTAGGTGCTGTATCGTTCAAGCTTAATGAGTCAGGCAACTGTATGTCTAAAGTGCTGCCTACCACACCATTTACTGTAAAATTCCAACTTGTAGAAGACGTTCCTTTTGCACGGTAATTAAACGTTAAATCGGAATTCGATTTGATAGTGAACGCACTACCTGATGCTGAAGGGTTTTCCCAAGAATAGTTGTAAGGAGATTTGTGAAGGTTAACACCTATAGAATTCCATGTGTGACCAGATGTTTGTAAAGAGCCGTCCACACTTTCCGTAAGGGCCTGAATTTGCTTAACACTCCCAAAAGCCGCTGGCGTTAACTCTGTCACTTCAGCGTATCCAACAAGGTCAGTATTATTGTAAGCCCTCACCAATACTGGCTCGCTTGTTAACGCTTTTATTTCATGGGAAGTTGAATTAACTACCCCGCTATTGCCCTGTGTTGAAGCATAGTCATAACCCGTCACTGTAAGACCTAGTACCCCTACAGAGGCATACCCTTCCTTGGTGCTAGGCGACTGATTTGCCGAATAGCATTGAACGTTACCTTGGTTACGACCAACATTAATAGTGTGATTACTCAATAGATTACGTTGAATAGACAACGCTTTGTAATAGTGGTCCGTCTCGCTAGGTGAATCTATCACAGTTATGAAGCCACCCGTCGGTACCAATGTTTTATCAACTTTAAGATATCCTGAAGATGGCACCGTAAGCTGCCTATTAATCGTTCCATCGGCATTGTTAATCTGTGCAGTTAGATCACTTGCAAGCTTGCCATAGGTGTAAGTTGTTGTTGAACCGCTCGTGCTTTCTGAAAAAACCGTACAACCGGCAACTTCACTTGCTGTTGTCGTTGTTAGAAGCTGTAAAAACTGAAAGTTAAAATACTCCGGTGCTGGCGGCGGAGTAGGCTCAGGGGCTGGAGGTGTAGGAGGCTTACTATTGCTGCCCGTGCTGCTTTTGCTCTCTGAGCCACAACCAGACAAGGCCACCAATGAGGCGACAACAATGGCGCTATACTTTACTTTGTTCATTCTTTGTCCCCAAAAGTGGCAACCTATTGCCACTGCAAGTTCATTTCTCTGTATAGGGGGATTAAAGCAAATATCAAGCCATCTCTATTAGCTCATAAGAATTAGCATAAAAATCGAAACAACGAGCTTTCGAGAGCATATTGCCCACACAGGAAATGATTAAATTCCCTCTCGTCCCAACGCCTTAATGATAAAAATCATGTTTTTATCATCCGAGCTGATAGATGCATCGCAATTCTTGTATCTTTCTAAAAATAACCGTAACCAACTTACGTATTCTATCCTGCTTCTCATGCTTACACCGCCGTATTGTAGTTTTATTTCATCTTTAGCCTTAAAGTGATCAAGATCAATCATTCTAAAGCGGCTGTTGATAAACTCGCATTAGACGAAAAAACAAGAAATTAGTCTGAAATTTAGTTTCATATTATGCAAAACTAGCTCAATTATTTCGTGCTACTAATTAGACTGATGAATAGTGACATCTTTGCGCTAATTCATCGCTTTGAAGAATTACTAACTTTAAGAAAACGAGGATTCTATGTCCGACGCCGTCCATAAAGACAACTCAGACGCGATAGATGAAAAAAGCTATAGCGAACTGCATAGACCAGCTTCAGAATTCGACAGTCGTTCCGATTATCTAGATCACGAGCTTCAAATTATGAAGCCTCGTCGCTACGGTTTGAACCTACCAGGTCGCGATTTCAGATTTGAACTTGAGGATCTGGTCCCAGCACTAGCGGGCACCATTGGCATTATCGCAATGTACTCCGCTGTAATGATGTCGTGGGCAGACGGCCTAACTGCTGCTTGGGATCATGTCAATCTCGGTAAAGAATTTGCCATTGAAGTCGCACGAGTAGAAATGCTCATTCCCGCTCTTCTTTTTTGTATTCTGGCCTCTGGATTTATAAACCCTAGAGCAAACTTAGCCGGTAACCACGGTCCAATGATTCCGCTAATCGGTACGATTGCTCTTGCCGGTGCTCACCCTCTTGCTCTCGCAATTCTTCTTGGTGTCTTTGGTCTACTTCTCAGCTATTTCAAGGGAGGCTCAAAACTGGTTAACCTCACTTCAGAAGGTACCGCTGGGGGTTTACTCATTTTCCTCGGCTTCACTGGAACCATGAGTCAAATTGGTTCTATTCAAAGCTGGGCGACAGGTCTACAGTCGGCAGATGTAGCAGCTGGCAGCATGGGATACGTTGGTTTAGTTGTGCTGGCGGTTACCATCGTTATTTACGCGTTTCTTGCGAAAATAAACATGCGTTGGTTAGCCATACCTGTGTGTGCCGCTGTCGGTTTGGTGATTGCGTTAGCGCTAGGTGCTAGTTTCGACCTTAAATTCGAAACCGAAATGGGCTTACCTAACCTTAACCCAGTTTACTGGTGGGGCAGTACGGAAACAGGTTGGCAATTAGGTTTACCTACCATGCAGCATTTTATTGCTTCGTTGCCTTTCGCCATTCTAGCCGTTGCGATGTGGTCGCCAGACTTCCTTGGACACCGAATTTTCCAAGAACTGAACTACCCAAAACGTACAAACAGGGTGCTGATGGACGTAGATGACACCATGACCATGTGTTCAGTTCGCCAAATGGTTGGTACAGCAGTTGGTGGCGGTAACATCACTTCATCATGGGGTACTTACATGATCCCAGCAGCTATCGCCAAACGTCCAATTCCTGCTGGTGCTATTTTGCTTGGCTCACTGTGTATCATTGTTGCCATTCTTGGTTTCCCAATGGATGTAGCGGTTTGGCCACCAGTTATGCGAGTCGCACTGTTAGTCGGTGTATTCCTTCCGCTTCTTGAGGCAGGTATGCAAATGGTTAAGGACACCAAAGATTCACAAGCAGCCGGTATCTGTATTTTTGGCAGCGCTGTTGTTAACCCTGTACTTGCTTGGGCAATCACTATGTTACTAGACAACAACGGTCTTATCGGTGACAAAGAGCGTTCAAAGAAACTTTCGTTTATAGACAGAGTTGTGATCCCTGGCGGTGTACTCGTTATATGTCTAGTTGCTATGCTGGCAGTTGGTATGCTTGAAAGCCAATACGGTCTGACATCTTGGCTATAAATTAAAATATTTTGTGGGTGGCAAGCTTTGCCACCCACTTTTTATCAACTTTTTTTGATATTTATTGATTTAGTTTAAGGTTTTCAAAAATTTTTTAGCCTATTCTCAGAAACGAAGAAAAGAGAAAGTACTTTTCAAATTGTAGATAAAAATGAACAACCAGTAACAACATGTATGGTTTCATGAAGAAAAATCGAGACTATTCATATTGTTATTAATTAGAGTGTACTGCTCCTTAAGAAAGGATAGCTGGCTCAACGGCGAAGACAGTACGGTTTTTTACTACTAAAAAGGTAGGTATGTCATGGCAGAGCAATTTGCTAAAGCTTGGGAAGGTTTTGCTGAAGGTGACTGGCAAAACGAAGTTAACGTTCGTGATTTCATTCAAAAGAACTATACGCCATATGAAGGCGACGAATCTTTCCTAGTATCTGAAGGCACTGAAGCAACAAATACGCTTTGGGCTAAAGTAATGGAAGGCATTAAGCTAGAAAACAGCACTCATGCGCCTGTTGATTTCGACACTTCTGTTATCTCTACCATCACGTCACACGATGCTGGTTACATCAATAAAGATCTTGAGACTATCGTAGGTCTTCAAACAGAAGCTCCGCTTAAGCGTGCCATCATGCCTAATGGCGGTGTGCGCATGATCGAAGGTTCTTGTAAAGCATACGGTCGTGAACTTGATCCACAAGTTTCAAAAATCTTTTCTGAATACCGCAAAACACACAACCAAGGTGTTTTTGATGTCTACTCTCCAGACATCCTAAAATGTCGTAAATCTGGTGTTCTAACTGGTCTTCCAGATGCATACGGTCGTGGTCGTATCATCGGTGATTACCGTCGTGTTGCATTGTACGGTGTAGATTTTCTAATCAAAGACAAAGTTGCTCAATTCCACTCTACTCAAGATCAACTTGAGTCTGGTGAAGACTTGCAAATGACAATGCAACTTCGTGAAGAGATTCAGGAACAGCATCGTGCACTAGGTCAGTTGAAAGAAATGGCAGCTTCATATGGCTATGATATTTCTGCTCCAGCGACTACCGCTCAAGAAGCGATTCAGTGGACATACTTTGGTTACCTAGCTGCAGTTAAATCTCAGAACGGCGCGGCGATGTCTCTAGGTCGTACTTCAACGTTCCTCGATGTTTATGTTGAGCGTGATATCGCAGCAGGCATCATCACAGAAGAACAAGCTCAAGAAATGATCGACCACTTCGTAATGAAGCTGCGTATGGTTCGCTTCCTACGTACTCCTGAGTACGATGAGCTATTCTCTGGCGACCCTATCTGGGCAACAGAATCTATGGGTGGTATGGGCGTTGATGGTCGTACGTTGGTTACACGTACTAACTTCCGTTTCCTAAATACCCTATACACTATGGGACCTTCTCCAGAGCCAAACATCACTGTACTTTGGTCTGAACAACTACCTGAAGGCTTCAAGAAGTTCTGTGCGAAGGTATCTATTGATACGTCTTCTATCCAGTACGAAAATGACGACCTAATGCGTCCAGACTTCGACAACGATGATTACGCGATCGCATGTTGTGTATCTCCAATGATCATCGGTAAGCACATGCAGTTCTTTGGTGCTCGTGCAAACCTTGCAAAAACACTTCTATACGTTATCAACGGTGGTGTTGATGAGAAATTGAAGATGCAGGTTGGTCCGAAAAGCGAACCAATGACTGAAGAGTACCTAGACTTCGATAAAGTTTGGGCAGGTCTAGACAACCTAATGGATTGGTTAGCAAAACAGTACGTAACGGCTCTGAATGCTATCCACTACTCTCACGATAAGTACAGCTATGAAGCTGCTTTGATGGCACTTCACGATCGCGATGTTCGACGTACTATGGCTTGTGGTATAGCTGGTCTATCTGTTGCTGCCGATTCTTTGTCTGCGATTAAGCACACTAAAGTTAAACCAATCCGTGATGAAGACGGCATTGCTATCGATTTCGAAATCGAAGGCGATTACCCGAAATTTGGTAACAATGATTCACGTGTTGATGACATGGCATGTGAACTTGTTTCTAACTTCATGGCGAAAATCCGTAAGCTTAAGACTTACCGCGATGCAGTACCAACTCAATCTATCCTAACTATCACTTCTAACGTGGTATACGGTAAGAAAACAGGTACTACACCAGACGGTCGTAAAGCCGGTGCTCCTTTCGCTCCTGGTGCTAACCCAATGCACGGTCGTGACGAGAAAGGTGCCGTTGCCTCTCTAACATCAGTTGGTAAACTTCCGTTTGCTGATGCGAAAGATGGTATCTCTTACACATTCTCAATCGTACCAAACGCACTTGGTAAAGAAGAAGATTCACAACGTGCTAACCTTGCTGGTCTAATGGATGGTTACTTCCACCATGAAACAGGGATTGAAGGTGGACAGCACTTGAACGTGAATGTTCTTAACCGTGAAACGCTAGAAGATGCTGTTAAGCACCCAGAGAACTACCCTCAGCTAACAATCCGTGTATCGGGCTACGCTGTTCGTTTCAACTCTCTGACCACTGAACAGCAGAAAGACGTTATTGCTCGTACTTTCACTGAATCTCTATAATCACTGAGTTCTAAAAAACAAGCCCCCGAAAATTCGGGGGCTTTTTTTGCGTTTCTAATAGGCATATACCCAAGTAACTAAACTGCAAATTGATTGCATTCTTTAATTAATACACCAGATCGTTCATCTACTCGGCTGCTCGCCTCTCTAAGCTGGGTATTATTGTCTTCAATTGTGCTCATTGAGGAGGAAATTTGAGACATGCTATCCGCCATGGATTGACTGGTAGTTGCCAACTCTTTAATCGATGATGAAATTCGCTCGGTTTGCTCCGTTGCCTCGCTGACTTGCTCAGTAATCAACTTCAACGCTTCCATCGCTTCATGCCCTTTTTCTCGGCCCTGCTGCATAGACGATTCGGACTGCCCAATGTATTGAATCACTTCAGCACTCTCTTTTTTCATGGTTTCAATCGTACCCGATATTTCGGCGACAGCATCAACAGTTCTCACGGCTAAGCTTCGTACCTCGTCTGCAACAACTGCAAAACCTCTGCCTTGCTCACCCGCTCTAGCGGCTTCGATAGCGGCATTCAGCGCAAGCAAATTGGTTTGCTCAGCAATACCATTAATAATATCCATAACGGAATCCACTTTTGAAGAAGCGTCCTCAAGAGCATTGATGTGAGTCGCAGCATTACCAAGTATTTTCCCAATATCTTCAATTGAATCTATTGCGCTGGTAATGATCGTTGCCCCCTCTTGCGCCGACTCACTGGATTTCTCACTCACTTGCACCACCAAATCCAGACTGCTTGATACTTCTTGCGTAGTAACGCTTACTTCCTCCGTTGCCGAAGCCAGTACTTGAGTTTGCCCCACAACATCGTGTTGACTTGCCACTAAGTCATCTAAGCCAGAGTTCAATTCATTCGCGTTAGATGCTAGCGCATGACTGCTGTGCTGCACGCCTTTAACCAACTTACCCAAGTTTTCACAAGCTTGGTTAATGTTGAGTGCCAAACGATTGAACTCATCATTTTTGTTGTTCGAAACAGGCATTCTTTGCGACAAATCCCCATTAGAGACAAGCTCGAGAATCTGCGTTACCTTTTTAAGCGCACGTGATATGGATATGTTCTGTGATACAAAAATAAACAAAGTAAACAGAGCTAAAACGAAACATGCGATCAGTGTAGAAAGTTGCACTGTAGAAGACGTTTGCTGCGCTGCCTGTCCATACTCCGCACTGATCACATTCATTTTCGCGCCTAGCTGTCTAACGACAGTTTGCACATCTTTCTGTCTTTGAAAGAGTGATTCTTCAACGGATTCTAGTTCAACAGACAGTTCACTCACACGAGCAGAATGCTCTTTAAATAGCTCCACTTCTTTTTCATATAAGTCGAGCATTGCGTATGAATTTGACATATTGATAAACATTGCCAACGCACGGTTGAAGTACTTTAGATTCTCTTCATTGGGTTGCAAAAGATAAGTTTGCTGCGTCTTCACCATATTCTGAAAATCGGAATTGATGCTCACCATTCCGGTTTCAGCAATCTTTGCCTCTATGGTATTGGCTAGCTGTTTTAGTTCACCTAGTTTTCCATCATCAACATTAAACCCCATCTCTTGCCTTATCGCTAACCATGGTGCCAATGCATCCTGATACGCCGAAATAGACTCAACAAAGCTTTCCGCTCCATCGTGCAGCCCAACCTCAGCTAGCATCGTTTTTTTCCCCAATGCCTTTTGAGAGATATCTTCAAGCATGGCGTTAATTTCTTCGACCTGCTCTCCAGTCATATTGTTTAAGCGCGCCGCTAAATCCAATAAACTGATTTGCGTTTGACCGATTTCGGCAACGCCTTCGTGAATAAACCCCTGATTTTGATATTGATTAGTTACCGAGCTGATTTTTATTGAAATAAACACCGATAACCCAGCAAAACCTACCATCAGCGCTGCTAGGTATATCCATACTTTTTGCTTCTGTGAGAGCGCAAAACTTGTCATCACTCCCTCCTCTACTTTGGAAATTCAGACTAATAAATCAATGTTGGTACATTCAATGTTCGAAAGTACTATTAAGTATCCGACGACACTTTAGGTTAATTTACAATTTTCTAACATTTGATTATTGACAAATGCATCATTAATTATTTCAAAATTCTACACATGTCTCTTTTTGCAAAAAGTTATTCGCTTCCACTTACTTGATTTATTGCATAAAAGTTGGGAAAGTTTCACATTGCGTATATCGAGTTCACTTACTAAGGAGTCAGTATTGATATGAATGCTGTCTGGGTTCCTATTATTTTACTGTCGCTGTCTTCTTTGACTGCACAAGCCAAATCGCACTTATCTCTCACAATGGACAATGACTCTTTAGTAAGGAGTGATGAAGATTACAGTAGTGGTATTCAGTTAGGTATTCTGTCTGAATTAGATAAAAACGAGTCCAGCGAACAAAGCCACTCCTTAAGCACAATAGGTTTTGGGGATAACAATGCTCGCTATTATTGGAATCTAAACATTGGGCAAAAACTATGGACTCCCACTGATATTGAATCCACAACACCAAAGATAAATGAGCGCCCATACTCTGGAATCAGTTTCATCAGTGGCTCATTGATCGCAAGAACAACCGAAAAACACCAAACTCTCAACGTTATGCTTGGAACAATGGGAAAAAATGCCCAAGCCGATTCTGCACAAGTGTTTGTTCATGATCTAATTGGGTCTGCTCGCCCTCAAGGTTGGGCATACCAAATTGAAGAGCCTTGGGTTTACCAATTGGGTTACAGGCAGCAAAACTTGCTTCATAGAAACTCGGGTTATTTTGAAAATCACGAATCTGAGGTTAGTTGGATCAATCGAGTAGCATTAGGAAACTTTCGCTCCGAAATAGGCAGCGGCGTAATGTGGCGAATGGGCGAAGCGCTTGCCAATACTTTTGGTTCAGCCGAAATTAAATACGACAACCCAGCACATCGACTTCATCTAGATTATGGTCGCAGCGGATGGTTTGTATTTACTGGGCTCGAAGCTCGATATCGCTTTAACGACATCACAATTACAGGAAAGCGCCCCCCCCTCGTCCCACTCGTTTCTGTAACTCACTTACAGTCTACGGCTGTTTTAGGCGCTCTAGCGCATTACAAAGAGGTAGGGGTATCGCTCTCTTACTCCCTTAAAACACCAGATTTTAAGGAAGACCAAGCTCATTTCCATGCTAACGGGTCCGTTTCCCTGTTCTGGATATTCTGATGTTTTTTATAACTTTATCATTGAAAGCCATTGTTAATAGGTATCATTCCTATCTCAAACACTCAGCAATTCAATTAGCGATGTTTTGCAAAATAATAATTTTGCCCTTAAGACCAAATAACCTCAGTTTTTCCTAGGGTACAGTGCCATTTTGTAATAAAATGACAGAAAATAATTCCTAAGAGATTAGCTCATGTCTACTACTGGTCGTATTCATTCTTTCGAATCTTGTGGCACGGTGGATGGTCCGGGAATCCGCTTTATTGTGTTTCTCCAAGGCTGTCTAATGCGCTGTAAATATTGCCATAACCGAGATACGTGGGACACCCACGATGGCAAGGTAGTGAGCGTGGACGAAATCATTAGCGAAGCAAAGTCTTATAAGCACTTCATGAGAGCTTCTGGCGGTGGGGTCACTTGCTCGGGAGGTGAAGCCATGCTTCAACCTGAATTCGTACGTGACTTTTTCCGTGCGGCTAAAGAGGAAGGGATGCATACCTGTTTGGATACTAACGGGTATATTCGGAAACATACTGATGTTGTTGATGAAGTACTTGAAGCCTCAGATCTTGTCATGCTCGATATCAAGCATATGAAAGA
Source organism: Vibrio penaeicida (assembly GCF_019977755.1). Taxonomy (NCBI): domain Bacteria; kingdom Pseudomonadati; phylum Pseudomonadota; class Gammaproteobacteria; order Vibrionales; family Vibrionaceae; genus Vibrio; species Vibrio penaeicida. The sequence goes on from NZ_AP025144.1 coordinate 2,493,491, forward strand.
TGCCATTCATCAAGATTTTATTGGTGTTTCCAACAAGCGCACTTTAGATTTCGCACGCTATCTTCACAAAATTGGGCAAAAAACTTGGCTTCGATATGTTGTTGTACCTGGTTACACCGACGACGAAGAGGCCGCGCATATGCTCGGTGAGTTTATTCAAGATATGGATAACATCGAAAAAGTGGAGTTGCTGCCCTACCACAAATTGGGCGCACATAAGTGGGAAGCGTTAGGGCACGACTACCCACTCGAAGGGGTTAACCCACCACCGAAAGAAACGATGGATGCGATAAAAGGAATACTTGAGCAATATAACGACAATGTGAAATACTAGTTTTCATGTAAGCCTTATACTCAAGCTATACAAAGTAACCAATCATGAACAAAGCCAGCATTATGCTGGCTTTGTTGTATTGATAGCCAAGTTACCCTTGGGTATAGAAATAACAGAGCTAAACTCACGATCTTGGAACGTTCGGGTGTGTTTCCACAAAAGTTCGTGCCCTTAGGAATTACACTATGTCAATACTTCAGTTTCTTTGTCTCGCCGTTACAGCCTTTGTCGTACAACGAAGTTGGGCTGATACAAAGCATGCCTTTATTCCTAAGTTTCTAAGCGAAAAATCTTTTCAGAACCTCACTATCATTTCCTTAGTAATACTCTTTTTTCTTTGGCAAACCAAAGCAGGGGTCAAAAGCGGTTTAGATATTCACTTTCTTGGTGTAACGGCTTTTACTATGATGTTTGGCTGGCGAGTCGCCTGCCTTCTTAGCCTGCCTATTTTTGGCGCCCTCGCCATTTTCAATCAGTGGCCGTTAATAGATTTACCGGTACAAATTACCATTTCAGGCTTCATCCCTATTTTTTTAAGCTATTTCATATTTACTCTTAGCTATCACTACTTACCCAAAAATGTCTTTGTTTTCATTTTTGTTGCTGGCTTTTTTAATGCCATGTTTGTTGGGAGCACACACCTCCTGCTGAAAGGAAACTACTATCTTTGGCAGGGTTTGTATGATTTCACCACGGTAATGGATAACTTCTTCATGCTGATTCCCTTAATGGCATTTCCTGAAGGCCTCCTCAACGGAATGACATTAGCGGTACTTTGCGTATATCGACCAGAATGGTTGCGCGTATTCTCAGACAGACATTACCTTTTTCCTAACAAGTAGAATTCCTGTCTAGCAGTAGCACGAAAATATCCGCTCAATCTCCAACCAAACCTTATTAAACATGTGTTGAGATCATGTTTCGATACAGATACTTGCTGTTACCCTGTTTCATAGATTAAGTAATAAAATTTAAGAGACCATGCTATGGAAATGACCAACGCTCAACGACTCATTTTGTCGAACCAATACAACCTAATGTCGCAGATGGATCCGCAGAATGCCGAAAAGTATCAACGCCTTCAAACGATTGTAGAGCGTGGATATGAACTACAAATGTTAGAGCTAAATAAGGACTATGGCTGCTTGGATGAAACGCAGTGTCGAGAGATTCTTGAGATTATGGAAATGTATCATGCGATGCAAGAATCGAACAAAATGCTCAACCATGATGAGAGAGAAAATGTTGATCAGCGCAGACTCAACTTTTTAGGGTTCGATATCGCTAGTGAATCACAGCTTGTTCACTATGTGCGTTTTCTCGTCGACTCCGAAGGGTTGTACACTCAATTCGACAAGGGTGAACATCACTTCAACGCACAAATGCCAATGCTTGAAAAATACCAAAGAATGTTAGCATCTTGGAAGCGCTGTCCACGTCAATATCACCTCTCTGCGGCGGAATTTAATCAAATCTTCAACGCTTAGTCCTATTTTTGACCTAAGTCTCTCACATTGTTTGATATTTTTATCAAAGCACCGCTGTAATGTGGTGCTTTCCTATTGCGACCGTAGGTTGCGCAACACTCCAGCCTGTTTGAATCACTTCTAGCACACTCATACAAACCCGTACTTGCTTCATACTTTTTTCTTAAAAATTTGAAATAAATACCGAATTAATAAGCAGAATTCAAATTCTGGGTCTAACCTTATTTAGTGAAGGACGTGACATTTTCGCTGTTAATTAGTCGATTTGACAGGTTTAGAGGGGTATTCGCTATGAGCATTTTTGACCACTACCAGGCTCGCTATGAAGCAGCCAAGGATGAAGAACTATCGCTGCAAGACTTTTTATCGCTATGTCGTGAAGACAAAAGCGCCTATGCCAATGCAGCTGAGCGCCTATTAATGGCGATTGGAGAACCTGAAGTCATCGACACCGCATTAGACCCGAGACTCAGCCGTATTTTCTCTAATCGCGTGATATCCAGATACAAAACCTTTGAAGATTTCTACGGTATGGAAGACGCGATAGAACAAATCGTTTCTTACCTAAAACATGCCGCTCAAGGTCTAGAAGAACGAAAACAAATTCTATACCTTTTGGGTCCCGTTGGTGGCGGTAAGTCGTCACTCGCCGAAAAACTGAAAGCCCTAATGGAAAAAATGCCTATCTACGTTCTTTCTGCTAATGGTGAACGTAGCCCAGTCAATGACCATCCATTCTGTTTGTTCAATGTGAACGAAGATGGTGATTTGCTAAAAGGCGATTATGGCATTGAAAAACGTTACCTACGCTCCATCATGTCACCTTGGGCAGCAAAACGCCTAACTGAGTTTGGTGGTGATATTTCCAAATTTAAAGTTGTGAAGGTAAGGCCATCTATCCTTGGTCAGACTGCAATTGCAAAAACGGAACCGGGTGACGAAAACAACCAAGACATTTCATCACTTGTCGGTAAAGTCGATATCCGTCAACTTGAGCACTTCTCACAAGACGACCCTGATGCGTACAGCTACTCAGGTGCATTATGTCGAGCTAACCAAGGCTTGATGGAATTTGTAGAGATGTTCAAAGCGCCAATCAAAGTACTGCACCCATTACTTACTGCTACTCAGGAAGGTAACTATAACGGTACAGAAGGGCTCTCGGCCTTGCCATTTGATGGCATGATTCTGGCGCACTCGAACGAATCAGAGTGGCAGACCTTCCGCAATAATAAGAACAATGAAGCCTTCCTCGATAGGGTGTACATTGTGAAAGTACCTTACTGCTTGCGTGTTTCGGAAGAAGTTAAAATCTACAAAAAACTGTTGGATCACAGTGAGCTTTCAAAAGCGCCATGTTCTCCAAGCACATTGGACATTTTGGCTCAGTTCAGCATTCTTTCTCGTATGAAAGATCCTGAGAACTCATCCATTTTCTCGAAAATGCGTGTTTACGATGGGGAAACCCTGAAAGATACCGATCCAAAAGCAAAAAGCTACCAAGAGTACCGAGATTTTGCAGGTGTCGATGAAGGCATGTCGGGTCTTTCTACTCGTTTTGCATTCAAGATCCTTTCTCGCGTATTTAACTTCGATCAATCCGAAGTGGCGGCAAACCCTGTGCATCTTTTCTATGTTATTGAGCAACAGGTAGAAAGAGAACAGTTCCCACAAGACATGGCAGAGCGTTATTTAGAGTTCTTGAAAGGCTATTTAGTACCTAAATATGTCGAGTTTATCGGTAAAGAAATTCAAACCGCTTACCTCGAATCCTACTCTGAATACGGTCAGAACATCTTCGACCGTTATGTCACCTACGCCGATTTCTGGATTCAAGATCAAGAATATCGCGATCCGGAAACAGGGCAGTTATTCGACCGTGCCGCGCTTAATAATGAGCTAGAGAAGATTGAGAAAACGGCAGGTATCAGTAATCCGAAAGATTTCCGAAACGAGATCGTTAACTTCGTATTACGTGCTCGTGCAAACAATAAAGGGCAAAACCCCGTTTGGACCAGTTACGAGAAACTCAGAACGGTCATCGAGAAGAAAATGTTCTCGAATACGGAAGAACTGCTTCCTGTTATTTCCTTCAATGCGAAAACTTCAACCGATGATCAGAAAAAACACGACGACTTTGTCGCTCGTATGATGGAGAAAGGCTACACCAAGAAACAAGTTAGATTGTTGTCGGAATGGTACCTACGAGTACGTAAATCCTCTTAGTACCAAGTGTCTTAGATATGGGGACTGGCAGATATTGCCAGTCACTCATGACACACAGTTCGACACTTTGACGTTTCAGAGGGACTAACGTATGGCGCAATTTATCGACAGAAGGCTCAATGGCAAGAATAAGAGCACAGTCAACAGACAACGCTTTTTACGCCGCCATAAAGAGCAAATTAAGGAATCGGTAGCCGATGCCGTGAATCGCCGATCTATCACCAATACAGAGACAGGTGAAGATATATCGATTCCACATAAAGACATCAAAGAGCCAATTTTTCATCAAGGACAAGGGGGCGTTAGAGAACGCGTTCATCCAGGTAATGACCAATTCATCACTGGAGACAAAATTGAGCGACCAAAAGGCGGTCAAGGAGGCGGCTCTGGCGAAGGTGATGCAAGTGCTGATGGCGAAGGTCAAGATGACTTTGTTTTTCAGATTTCAAAAGACGAATATCTCGATATTCTATTTGAAGATCTAGAGCTACCTAACCTTCAAAAAAACCAAATCAATAAAATCACAGAATGGAAAACCCATAGAGCTGGTTTCCAAACCGCGGGTATTCCAGCCAATATCAGTGTAGTGCGCTCTCTTCAACAATCACTGGCACGAAGAACAGCATTAACCGCGGGCAAAAAGCGACTACTTGCAGAGCTAGAAGAAGAGTTAGAGCGAATTGAAAGCAACGAACCCGCTCAACCTTTAGAGGAAAAGAAACTTCAAGAGGAAATCATTGAACTTCGTCAGCGTATTGCGCGCGTTCCGTTTATTGATACTTTTGATTTGCGTTTCAAAAACTACGAAAAGCGCCCTATTCCTTCTAGCCAAGCGGTCATGTTTTGTTTGATGGATGTGTCTGGCTCAATGGACCAAGCAACTAAAGACATCGCAAAACGCTTTTATGTGCTTTTATATCTATTTTTAACAAGAACTTACGAGAATGTCGAAGTCGTCTTCATACGCCACCATACTCAAGCGAAAGAAGTCGATGAACATGAATTTTTCTATTCGCAGGAAACGGGTGGCACCATCGTATCCAGCGCTTTGAAATTGATGAATGAAATCGTAAAAGACAGATATCCAACTAACGAGTGGAATATCTACGCAGCACAAGCTTCAGATGGGGATAACTGGGCAGATGATTCCCCTCGTTGTAAAGAGCTATTGGTGAACAATATTTTACCTGAATGTCAATATTACTCCTATATCGAAATAACAAGAAGAACCCACCAAACCTTATGGCATGAATACCAAAAACTCGAAGAAGCATTCGACAATTTTGCCATGAAAAATATTCGTACTGTGGATGATATTTTCCCAGTATTTAGGGAACTGTTTCAAAAAGAAACGGCATAGGGAGGCGCGCTATGGCGACTAAAGCAGCTAAAAAAACAGCGACAAACAACAAGCGCTTGCCAGATGGTCCGGATTGGACATTCGAGCTTCTGGAGCGTTACCACAAAGAAATCAAAAGGGTAGCCGAACACTATCGATTAGACACCTACCCTAACCAAATTGAAGTAATCACAGCGGAACAAATGATGGACGCATACTCAAGCATTGGTATGCCCATCAATTACAACCATTGGTCATTTGGCAAAAAATTTATCCAAACCGAGCAAAACTACAAGCACGGTCAGATGGGTCTTGCGTATGAAATTGTCATTAACTCAGACCCATGTATTGCGTACCTAATGGAAGAGAACACCGTAACCATGCAAGCCTTGGTTATGGCTCATGCTTGCTATGGTCACAACTCTTTCTTCAAAGGCAATTACCTGTTCCAAACTTGGACGGATGCAAGCTCCATTGTCGATTACCTATTATTTGCTAGAAACTATATTACCGAGTGTGAAGAAAAACACGGCGTAGACGAAGTTGAACAGCTGTTGGATTCCTGCCATGCGCTAATGAATTTCGGTGTCGATCGATACAAACGTCCAGAAAAGATCTCCATTGTGGAGGAGAAGGCACGGCAAGAAGCTCGCGAGGAATACCTTCAATCCCAAGTTAACGAGCTTTGGAAAACGGTTCCTAAAAGCGAGGAGAAGGAGCAATCTCAAAAAATTCGTTTCCCAACGGAGCCTCAAGAAAATATCTTGTACTTCATTGAGAAACACGCCCCACTTCTAGAGCCTTGGCAGAGAGAGATAGTACGTATTGTCAGAAAAGTCAGCCAGTACTTCTACCCTCAGAAACAAACACAGGTCATGAACGAAGGTTGGGCAACATTCTGGCACTATTCCATACTGAATCATTTGTACGATGAAGGTTTGGTGTCTGAGAAGTTTATGCTTGAGTTTTTGCATAGCCACACCAATGTTGTCGCCCAGCCTCCATACAACAGCCCTTACTTTAGCGGTATCAATCCATATGCTCTTGGTTTTGCGATGTTCCAAGACATTCGTAGAATGTGTGAAGACCCAACCGATGAAGACAGAGAGTGGTTCCCAGATATCGCAGGAGCAGATTGGTTAGATACATTGCACTTCGCTATGGCAAACTTTAAAGATGAAAGCTTCATCAGCCAATACTTGTCGCCTAAGTTAATGCGTGACTTTAAACTCTTTGCTATCAGTGACGACGACAGAAAAAACCACATAGAAGTCAGCGCAATACACGATGAAGTAGGTTATCGCCAAATTAGGGAAAAACTGGCGGCACAGTATAATTTAAGTAACTTAGAGCCAAACATTCAGGTGTGGAATGTAGACGTACGCGGCGATCGTTCTTTGATCTTGCAATATGTCCCTCATGATAGGATTCCATTAGGCGACAGCCATCAAGAAGTATTGAAACACCTTTATAGGCTTTGGGGGTTTGATGTCATTTTGGAGCAACGGAATGAATCTGGAAGAAAAGAAATTCTAGGCAGTTGCCCTGAGCGTGAAGACTACAACTCCGAAATCTAAGCCAATAACTCGAATTTGCCAATCCTCCTAATTGCCCACGAAATCTGTGGGCTTTTTTGTGTCTAAAAAAAGAAAAGCCAGCTTAACAAAGCTGGCTAAATTGTTGCTGGTTTTTAAGTTACTTAAACACAAACTCGATTGTTTTGGCTTTTGGTCCCTTAGTTGAAACCGTCATTTCTACATTTTCGATTGTGTATTTGCCATTCTCAAACAAAGACTTGTCCGTCCTTAAGGTCGTGGGATCGTTTGCATTGCCTAACGAGTAATCATTAGGAATAATAATCAAGGTTTCATCTTTGTTAGTTGAAACCGTAGCTAAAGTAAGACCATCACCATATGTTGGTGCCAGCAATTCTATCCCTGTCATTATTCCAGATTGTTCCATCATCCAATCGAAGCGGCCATTTCCCGTATTAAACCATAGCCAGAAGTGACCATTTTTGGTGCTCAAATGAATCAGCTGTTCCGTATCCTTTTCCGGATCAAAGCCATACAATTCCACGGTTTTGGTAGTTTTTACTTCAACCACTTTCTTACTGTTCACAACTCCAAGTCGATATTGGAAATATGGCAGAACTTCTTGACCAATATTGCCTTTTCCTCCCATCACACCATTGTAAATACCATAATTAAATACTGAGTAGTTGGAGTCTTCATGGAACTTATGCATAGTCTCTTTGTTCAACTCTTCGGTTTTCGTCCAATCACAAGACTGACCAAAGTCGAAAACTTTATCCCCATTAGTGAAGTGCTTATAGGAACAAGGAGAGACGGACGCATGACCTAAACCAAGACCATGTAGGTATTCATGTACAAATAAGACTTGGTCTGGTGCTAAACTTTTTTTCGTCGAGCCCAACCCCAATTTCTCTACATGAGACTTGCTGGATAAATCGCTATTTATGATAAATCGGTTTTTTAGGACTGTGCCATCGCTCAGTGTCTCGGTCTTATATATATTGCCGTAGCTAATGAGACCGGTATTGTTTCCTGCAATGTAGACAAACGCCAATTGGTCATACATGGATGAATCTAATTTAGAGCCATTGAATTGGCTAAGCGACTGGTTAATAATCTGATTCTTGTAGGGTAATGAAACCTTATTATCGTCATCAGACTCAATACCACTCACGGCTAATTCCGATGCGACAGTAAGCTCAACATTTTTATTTAAAGTTGCTTCTAAATGTTTATCCACATTCGAGCCTTCACCGAATCTTGCTACCACCTCTTGCCGAATGCTGTTCGACTGTAGTGTGTAGCCATCAATAACAACTGGAATGACAGCAATATTAATTTTCGGTTTTGTCACACGACAAATCATTCGAAATCGGTTGCCATCACTCTGATACAGCTTGGTAAACAGCTTTTTGATTTCAGAACCACACGAAGAAAACTCATGAACTGTGTTTCCTGTAGTAATAGAGGAACACTGTCTTATTTCATCCTTCATTTTGGGAGTTATTGCACTAGGAGCCTGACTTAAAATAGCTTCCAGTGCCTGAGCAGAAGACATTCCTTGAATGAACTTTTGCATCTGAGAGTCGAGCACTGCATTATCTAGGATTTGTTGCTGAGGCAAGAATTCCATATGTTCAGGTAAATGCCACTCTCCGCACTCTGGTGCAGAATTCACCTGTTTTTTGTAAGCTTCGGCATCAAATGCGACTGGCTTATTATTGGTTGGAGTCGTCGGTGATGTTGTTGGTTTCGTCGGTAAGGTAGGCGATGACGCGTTAGAATCTTTGTTACAACCAGAAATCATAACGGTAAAAGCAGAGACCACTGCCATGGTCATCAGGGAACGATTAAATTTCATAAATTTTACTCAAAGCGATTAGATGAAATAGTTATTTTTTAGGCAGATTTCAGTTCCCTTGAATGAGCTGCAAGCGCATATTACCAATTAACGCCCCAATCAAATGTAAGGTCGTGTAAGCATCGTAATTTCTATTTACTTTGAATATTATCTCTTTCACCCATAAGTTATTAATATAAAAAGCCAGCAACCTTTCGTTGCTGGCTTACAAATTTCACTTTTCAGTTCAAATTTTTGAACTATTTAATGCTTTCCCAAGCTTTTGAGTCCACATCATTTTGCTTGTAAGCAACGTCTGACAAAACCAGATCATTGATCGCTCTTAAGATTTTCTTTTCTTCTTCATCCGTAATATTTGATTCAGTATGTACTATGTGATTGTTTGAATCGGAAGAGTCTGTAATCGTAAAGGAACCAAAATCTGGTGAGATAACAAACGATGTTGGGTTGTAAAGACCGCTGCCATTAAGGATATCGTTCAGCCCGAACTGACCAATTAGGTTCATTAGTTTTATGCCGTTTATATCGGTTGGGCTTATTGAAGCATTTCGACCCACTACGATCCCATTCTCAGTATCAAATAAGTCTATTGTGGATCCTGACGCACGGTACTCGACCAGATGAACCTTGTCTGTTTCACTAATAAAGCCAGGGGCAAGCTTTCCAGCGTTTTCAATTGCAGTGCCAGCTGAATATTCAAGCACACCATCAACAGTGCGTTTTGCCTCTATTTTAAATGACTCACTGTCCGAGCCACACTGCTTACAAGATACATTACTCGTAAATTCGTTGATCGAACCGTTTACCTCGTCACTCACACGGTATCTTCTAAAAATGCCATCATCCGGAACCCCTTCCGAGTTAGACTGATAGAAAGTAAACGTTTCGTAATTGGCTTTAAAGCCAGACTCTTCGTGGATACTGTTTTCAAAGATATAAACCAGCTCACCCTGTGAGTTACCCACCTCAGGCGAATAAGCAATGATGTTACTTGGCAAAGATTTGTAATCCGCTTCAGAGCCTGATTTCTTAAGATTGCCTACCCAGGAACTTGCTTGCCCACAATCGTCCCCAGATACAGGAGCGTGGATAACATCAACAATAACAGAGTCAAAGTCGTACTTGGCAGAAGCCCCATACTTAGACACGATGTCGTCTATCCCAGGCCAGTGTTTTGCTTCAATTCCTTGCGCTGAACAAAAGGTCAGTGTTTCGTTTACGATCCTCTTGGTCTCTTCGTTATCTGCAAGGTAATCAATAACCAATCCAACCTCATTAAACGCATCGGCTAGGTCCTGACGTTGCTCATCAGTGTATTTTGTCTCTTTATAAGCGACTTCTAGCTGTTTTTTCAGTTCGATTGGGGTAGCTTTGTGGCTATTGACACTCAAAACATCCATGTACAGTGCTGCAGAAGAGAAAAATGAGGCCTGAAGCTTCGCCATGATCATCTCATCAATGCTCTCTTCCATCGCAGTATTGACTTTGTAAGCCCCAGCATATAAATCAGTTGCACTTGCTTGGTAAGCCGTCATTCCGCAGGCTACTAAAGCGGAAACCATTAGCGTATTCTTAATTTTCATAGTCATCTTCCTTATCGCAGCTTACTACTTAGACTGTTGTTTCTTTTTCACAGCACTGAACTTGCTGGGTACTGATATCGATAGACTTGTCTTTCCTACCGGTAAATTGATAACGGATTCAATCGCATCAGAGCCGAGAGTTTTACCGTCCGATTTAAGCAATGAAAGTTTTTGTTCTAGATCCGAGTTTTTAGGAGCAATTGTCGATACTTTTGGCGCAGTGGTTTTAGGGGCTACACTCTTCGTTGTTTCGTTTTTAGCGCTAAAACAACCTGCAAGTAGAAAAACTGAGATTATTGGGACTATTGTCGCTAGATTTCGTTTCATACCTTTCTCCTCATGAGCACTTCACATATGAGCTATATGAAAAACAAAAACCTGACTCTATTGATGTCTTGGCTGCTTATCATTTCTCGTCTTGAAATCAATCTAATCGATTGCGTTCGCCAATTACATTGATGAGATTAAACAAATCAGGTCAAATAGTTAGGCGTAAGGATTTTCAAGGTGTTCAAGGCTATAGAAACTTCCAGTTCCATAATTGTTATCTTTGTTAAATTGAGCTTTATAGGAATAATTTTTCTCGCGAACAGACTCGATAAGCTGGAAGCAATACGAAATATCAAGTTGTGTTTATTTATTACTAAGGTCAAACCTGTTTATAATGGCGCGTTGTTGTCCTTTAGGTTAATTGCCGAAGGTAAATCCAGATTGGTGATAAAAATATGAGCGCTTCAAACGCCCCTCGCACAGAAAGCCAAAATCGTCGTGATCTTCCTAATATGATCACATGTTTATTGCCTGCTTATAATGAAGCAGAGAATCTTCCGCATGTCGTGCCAGAAACATACAATTACTTGAAGCAGTTTTGCCAAGAAGTTGAAATTCTTATTGTTGACGATGGCAGTGCAGATAACACAGTAAGCGTCGCTCAAGAGCTTGCGAATAGTTACCCTATTTCTGTCGTGAAGTTATCCAGAAATTTTGGTAAAGAAATTGCTCTTAGCGCCGGTTTGGACAATGCCCGTGGGGACGTAGTCGTTATCATGGATTCGGATGGTCAACACCCGTTACCTGTCATCGAACAGTTCATTGAGCACTGGCGTGAAGGTTTCGACATGGTTTACGGGGTTAGAGCAAATAGAGACGACGAATCTTTTGCGAAAAGAGCGTTCACTAAAGTCTATTACGGGCTTTTAAACCGAATCTCAGATGTGGATATACACCCAGACGCGGGTGACTTCAGACTGTTAAGCCGAAACGTTGTTAATGCGTTGGTTTCATTACCTGAACGGACCCGCATGATGAAAGGTCTGTACGCGTGGGTTGGTTTTAAGAGTAAAGCTGTGTCGTTTGATGTTGAAGAGCGATTAAGCGGAACCAGCACCTTTCGTTTCAGAGATCTTACTTCCCTAGCGATAACCGGACTAACGTCATTCAGTAGCATCCCTCTAAAAATATGGATGGTGGTTGGTGCGATGATATCTGCCATGTCGTTTGGATATGGAATGTTAGTACTGCTTCGCACCCTTTTCTTTGGGACAGATGTTCCTGGCTGGCCATCTCTGATTGTTTCTATTTTCTTCTTAGGAGGCATTCAATTACTGTCTATCGGGATCATGGGTGACTACCTAGCCCGAGTGTTCTCAGAAGTTAAAAAGCGCCCTCTTTATATTGTTGAAGAATACCAAAAAAGCGTAGATAAAGGCGCAGATGGACATGATGCAGCTGATACGTTTCAAGACGAAAAAGTAGAAAAATAATTAATGAAAAGCATCATAGTTTGCGCAGACGATTATGGCATGTCTCAGGAAGTTGACGACGCCATTCTAGAGTTAATTGAGAAAAAACGTATTTCCGCCACCAGCTGCATGACATTAATGCCGAATTGGAAATCGTCTGCGAATCGATTGAAAGAACTTGAAGGACAGGCGGCTTTCGGCTTGCATTTCGATTTGGGTCACGTTGCAAGCTTAGGCAAATTAATGCTGAGTGCAGTACTGCGCACGTTGGATAAGTCAGCCATTGAAACAACACTTAATCAGCAACTGGATAACTTTGAAAACGAAATGAGCAGAGCACCAGACTACATTGATGGTCACCAGCACGTTCACGCATTTCCAGTCATCCGTGACGTTTTAGCCTCCGTCGTTAACCAACGCTACGCAGTTGAGACTCCATGGATTAGAAGACCATCAGTGCCGCTAACAGGACACGACTCCGCTTTAAAAGCCGTTGTGATACAAGGATTGAATTTGGGTTTTGATTCAGTCATAGGTAAACACACCGATGCGCAAACCAATTCCAGTTTTGCTGGCTTGTATTCCATTAGCGAAACGGCAAACTTTCCCGAGCTAATGGAAGGTTGGGTCAACAATCTCGATAATCACGGATTAATTATGTGTCACCCAGCCGTAGAAGGGGCAAACGTGGAGCACAGTTTAGCGAGGATTAAGGAATATGATTACCTTCGAAGTGATCGTTACATCTCGTACCTTGAAGCAAATAATGTAACGCTCGTTACTCACCCAGAATAAAAAATAGCAGCGATTTAGCTGCTATTTTTTTAAAACGCTAAAGTAGTCTAACGAGATAGTAGTTTTCTAACCACTTCTAAGTCTTCTGGAGTATCAACCCCTGCTGCGGGTGTTTCTTTGGCAACTTCTACGTGGATCTTCTCACCGTACCAAAGCACTCTCAATTGCTCTAAATATTCGATTCGCTCTAGCGCGCTCGGTTCCCAGTTTATGTAGGTTTTTATGAAACCCGCTCTATATGCGTAGATGCCAATATGACGTTGTACTGGCTGGCTAATAGACGGCTTGGGTTTCGAAAAGTCATCTCTGTCCCAAGGAATTGAAGCGCGGCTAAAATACAGTGCGTACCCTTTTTCATCCGTAACTACTTTAACAACATTAGGGTTAAACACTTCATGTTCGTCTTCAATTTCTACTGAAAGCGTTGCCATAGGTGCATTGCTTTGCTGAAGGTTTCGCGCCACTTGCGAAATGATAGCTGGGGGAATCAAAGGCTCATCGCCTTGCACATTAACGATAATGTGTTCAGGCGGAATATTCATTAAATCAACCACTTCAGCCAAGCGCTCAGTACCCGACTCATGTTTGTCCGATGTCATGCACACCGTCGCACCAAACCCTTCAGCCGCTTGTTGAACGCGATTGTCATCGGTAGCAATAATGACGTTTTCAGCACCAGCTTGAATAGCTTGCAGGTAAACCCATTCAATCATAGGTTTACCCGCTATATCTGCAAGAGGTTTACCTGGTAATCTCGTCGATTGGTATCGAGCAGGAATGACAACTGTAAATGCCATTTACTTGCCCTCATCCATTGAAATAGTGCGAGCTTCCGGCTCAAGCAGAACAGGAATGCCTTCTTTAATTGGGTAAGCAAGGCGGTCGATTTTACAGATAAGTTCTTGCTTATCTTTATCAAAAGTCAGTTTACCTTTGCATACAGGGCACGCCACAATCTCAAGCAGTCGATGATCCATATTCTTTCATTACCTCATTTATTCTTTGTAATATCTTATCAGTATCTTGTGCAGGTAGGGTTGCAGAGACCGGTAGATACCACCAGTTATCCTTTGCAAAAGGCAAACATTTGACAGCATCTTTTTCTGTCATAATAAGCGGCTTACCTGCCAATTCAATGGCACTAATCTGTTGTTCTGTCATTGCCTGATGATCAGCAAAACCATGTTCCGCTAAAACATTCAATCCCATACTCTTCAAGGTTTCGAAAAAGCGAGGAGGATGACCAATTCCCGCCATTGCCACTGCACATTCGAGTTCAACAGCACTTTTCTGTTCATTCGTTACCAAGTTGATGGCTTTAGAAGGCTCTAGAATCATTGGAAATTCGTTTGCACGAGCACTGCCACCGTTGGTGATAACAAAGTCCACTTCATCTATCCGTGAAACAGGCTCACGTAGTGGTCCCATAGGGATAAGCTTCTCATTTCCCATACGCCTAACACCATCGACAACAACAATTTCAATGTCTCTGTTTAATGCGTAGTGCTGCAAACCATCGTCAGTGACAACAATATCGACCCCTGAATCCAAGAGCGCTTTTACAGCATTGCTTCGGTTCGGATCGACGACAACAGGGGCATTTGTACGACGATGAATTAAAAGAGGCTCATCGCCACAATGGTCTGGGCTAGAATCCAGCGTTACCAAAAACGGATAACTTGGCGCTTTAGCTCCATAGCCCCGTGATACCACCCCTGGCTTAAGCCCTTTAGCCTGTAGCATTTCCACAAGCCATACCACGACAGGTGTCTTGCCATTCCCACCCGCGGTAATGTTACCAACGACGACGACAGGAATGGGGGCGTGGTAACGTGCTTTTTTTTGGCTCAAGAAATCTTGTTTACGCTTTGTACTGACAAAACCAAACAACAGGCTGAGCGGCCATAATATGGGCCAAAGCAAAAAGCTCAGCCAATGTCGCTCAAACCAGATCTTCTCTACCATTAATTTGACTCACTAAATTGAATGTAGTAAAGCGACGCATAAGCTCCGTCTTCCGACATCAATGCATCGTGCTGACCACGCTCTATCACTTTCCCATCTTCAATAACTAATATCTCATCGGCATTTTCAATGGTAGACAAACGGTGTGCAATCACCAAGACTGTCTTATCTTTTTGCAACACATCCAACGCAGCTTGAATTGCGCGTTCAGATTCAGTATCCAAAGCAGACGTGGCTTCATCAAGAATCAAAACTGGAGCATCACGCAGCAATGCACGTGCAATGGCGAGCCTTTGCCTCTGCCCACCAGATAGAGTCGTTCCATTCTCACCGATAACCGTGTCGTACCCGTTATCTAGTGCCTCGATAAACTCATGCGCATACGCGAGCTTGGCCGCTTCAATGATTTGTTCTTTTGTAAACTTATCTTCCGCAGCATAAGCAATGTTGTTTGCTACCGTGTCGTTAAACAAGTGAACGTGCTGAGACACGATACCAAAATGGGTGCGAAGATTCTGTAAGTCATAATCTCGTACATCATGTCCATCTAGAGAAATTGAACCTGAATCTAAATTGTAGAATCGCGTAAATAGGCTCGCTATCGTACTTTTTCCGGAACCTGAGCGGCCAACCAATGCCACTGTTTTCCCCGACGGTATATTGAAGCTGACATCTTTTAACGCGGGAGTATCTTTTGTTGGATAAGTAAAAGTGGCGTTTCGTACCTCTACATCGCCTTTCACCTTTTCTTTAACTAACTTACCTTCATCATTTTCTGTTGGCATATCCATTAAGCTAAACAACGTTTGGCAAGCCGCCATACCGCGCTGGAAGTCGGACATAACCGAAGTTAATCCACGAAGAGGTCGAAGCATACTTAACATCGCAGAAAAGACGACTGTAAACGTACCCGCGGTCAACTCTGCGCGAATAGAATCAACAGAAGCTAGGAACAACACAGTAACTAACGCAGAAGAGCCGATCATTTGTATTACAGGGCTCGAGAGTTGTGAGACCACGACCATCTTCATATTTTGCTGACGCATCGCATTGCTGACGTGATTGAATCGCTCTTCTTCTACCGGTTGACCACCGCAACTCAATACAACTTTGTGACCGTTCAACATCTGCTCCGAAGAAGAGGTGAGGTTCCCCATTTCAGTCTGCATATTTTTAGAAATTTTGCGGAATCGACGAGACACAACACCAATAGCGATCGCAACAATTGGTCCCACAACCAACAGCACTAAAGAGAGCTGCCAGCTGCTCCATACCATCAAACCGATCAGCCCTAACAAGCTTGCAGTTTCGCGGACGATATTGACCAATGCTTGACTCGTTGCCCCTGCCACTTGCTCCGTATCATAAGTAATGCGAGAAAGTAGTCGACCAGTAGACTCCCTGTCGAAAAAGGAGACTGGCATTTGCATAAAATGATTAAACACCTGCCGGCGAAGCTTCATTACCACATTATTGGAAACCCAGCTCATAAAATACGCTGACACAAACCCACTTCCGCCACGGACGATCATTAACACCAGAATGATGATCGGCATTGTGCGTAAAAACTCAGAGTCCGACTGACCAAAGCCTTCGTCTAGTAAAGGCTTAAGTAAAGAAAGCATGTATGTATCGCTGAGCGCATTAATCACCAATGCAATAATCGCGATGAAAATACCGGCTTTGTATGAGGAAATATAAGGCCATAAGCGCTTAAAGGTTTGAAAGGTCGATTGATCTATTTCTTGCGACATAAGAAAGGTCATTGTCAAAAAATTCCGCTTATTCTACTCCTTTCCTTACTATCTGCCTATACCAGCGAGGGGAATGTTCAGCTCTAGCGGTTTTAATGTCCCATTTGTCCTTGTAAATCAGGATTGATATTTGTCCTTCTTCCCCCGTATCCATCCATTTTATGCCTTTTGATTCGTACACTTTGCGGACTTGCGCCGATGGCAAATTCCATCGATTCCCTTTTGCCAACGAGGCAATTGCAATATCTGGTACAACACGGTCAACAAACAAACTCTTAGACGATGTGCTTGACCCATGGTGAGGAACGATAAGAATATCTGAAGCTAAGTGTTCGCCCTGTTGAGATAATATAAACTCGCTGATGGCATCAATGTCACCCGTTAATAATATCGATGTTTTGCCATCGCTGACCCTAATAACGCATGAATGAGGGTTATATGCTCGACGCGTTAAGCGAGGAGGCCACATCGCCTCAAAACGCAGTCCCTGCCAATACCATTGTTCCCCGCGAATACAAGGCTGATAGCCCTCAAGACTTTGGCTTGCTCTACGCCAATTCGGTTGTATTTCCGATTCAACATAACCTTTCCCACCAGCATGGTCCGCATCTAGATGGCTGAGAACAAAACCATCTAAGTATTTAATTCCTCGATTCTTAAGCACTGGGTGAATCACGCTTTTCGCGTAGCTCCCTCCTTCCCACCCCATGCCAGTGTCATACAAAATACCTTTACCATTCTTCTCAATAAGAACCGCGAGCCCATGACCCACATCCAACATATCCACACGCCATATTGGCTTGGGTTCGTGAGGAAACCGCCATAACATCGTCACAACTAAAAACATCACAGGAATGACAGAGCGAAATTGAAATGACAAAACCAATAAAGTAACCAAGGCACAAACGAAAAAAGCGTAACGAGAGGAAAGAGATAGCCAACCATATTCTCCCCATTCTAAAGACCAAATAATCGGGCTTAGTGACCAGTCCGCAACTTGCCAAAACGGATAAGCAAGATTTGGTGAAGCCGCGGTGAACAACAAAGCAAGGCTAATAAAAGGTAATGTCACCAAGCTTACTAACGGTAAAAAGACAAAGTTGTATATGGGTGAAAGAACGCTGAAGCCTGAAAATACAAAAATCGAAACTGGCGCAAGTGCGATGAGCAACCAAAATTGCATTTCAAGCAAAACACGGGCTTTTTGCCATTTATTACTTTGTTCTGAACGCCTTAGACCGATAAAGATAAAAATCACTGAAACAGCAGAGAACGAGAGCCAGAAGCTGGCTGAAAGTACAGCAAACGGATCCAATAATAAAAGAATCGAACAAACAATCAGTAGCAGACGCCAATTGCTAAAATGAGCACCCGCTAGTTTTACGGTTGTGAGAATAATACACGCGACAAGTGCACGCTGAGTCGGTATAGAGAAACCCGCTAGGCTGGCGTAGATTGAGGCAGCTATTAACCCAGCTACAATCGGTAACCACACTCTCACCGAAGGTTGTGGCAGAACAAGTGCAATAACTCGACCAAAAAACCACCCTAGTCCAAATATCAAACCAATATGCAATCCGGAAATCGCCATCAAATGAAGAAGACCACTGCTTTGTAGGTACCGCCAATCTGAATCCGTTAAACCTCGTCTGTCTCCAAAACTGAGTGCGAGCAGATATGGTGCACTTTTGAAATCGTTCACAAGATTAAAAACACGGCTGTGAAGGCTTTGTCTATACTGAGTGGTGTTGTAAAGAAGTGTCGCTTGCTTAACCACCGCTTTCCCATGCCAACGATTCGCTACGTAATGTTTTTCTTGGTCTCTGCCTGCTTCATTTAACCGACCATAAACCGGTTTGAGAGCGGCGTCTAAGGTTAAAAATTGGCCCAGCAATGGCAGCTCGCCATCAATAGACCAAATAACTCTAACGGTCGGTCGGAGCAAATATGGAATTTTCCTGCCGTTAAGTTGATGCACCACAAAAGACGCTTCATATCCATGACTTATTTGTTTAAAAAAGCTGTCAATCTGCCCAGTTATGGTACTATTCTGACCTTCAGAAAAAAGCAAACGTTGCTGGTGTTGAAATAGGCTGGAATGGACGACTACCACTATTAAACCGAGTAACATGCCTTTCAGGCAATCAGTATAAGGTCTATTCCAAACGAGCAAGCATAGGATAATTGCAGGAAAGACCCAGTAAACACTCGGCATTATTGTCCAAAGTGCGGACGAAGCAATCAATGTCGTGAAAGAAGTTAGTGTCCAGTTAGATAAGTGAGTTTTCATATCCTATGCCAAAAAAACTAATCCGACGTTTCTTGCCCGATCACGAATTAATCAAACGTCAAAAAGCCCTTAAAATCTTTGGCAACGTTCTATATAACCCAAACTTGTGGTGCCTAAATCGTCGTTCTGCCGCTGGTGCATTTGCCGTTGGTTTGTTTATGGCATTTGTTCCACTCCCTAGCCAGATGATCATGGCAGCCGGTCTTGCAATTGCTTGCGGGGTGAACCTGCCACTTTCTGTCGCTCTCGTTTGGGTCAGCAACCCTATTACCATGCCCGTTTTGTTCTACTTCGCGTATAAAGTAGGCGCAGTCGTTATGTCTGTTCCACCGCAAACCTTTCACTTTGAGCTGTCTTGGGATTTTATTGTTGCTCAAATGTCGACCATCGGTCCCCCGTTTATTCTTGGATGCGCCATCTGCGGTGTGGTCAGTGCCATGGCGGGCTACTTTGGCATACGCGGGATTTGGCGTTACTCCGTTGTCCGTAGCTGGCAAAAACGCGGAGTGCGTGTACGTTAGAAGATTTTTCTAACAATAAGTAACTGGAAGTCTAACGCTCCGAGCCGATATACAGCTAAATGTAATCACGCTGTTTCTCACAATTAGATTTAGTTACTACCATCAAAAAAGGGCTCACATTGAGCCCTTTTAAGTTCGTCACTTTCCAATTCAAATCGGGTTATTTACCACTCAGCACTTTCGCGGGGTTAGTCTGACTGGCTCTAGATGCAGGATAAAGCGTAGCGAATAGACTTAAGATAACTGCGGTGCCAGAAACCAGCGCTACGTCTTGCCAAATAATCTCGGAGGGTAAGAAGTCGATAAAATAGATATCTCCCGACAAAAATTGATGGCCAACGAGACTTTCAAGCCCTTTAATTAAAACGGTCAAATTACTCGAAACGAGCACCCCTAAAGCACTGCCAGCAAGACTTCCCGTTATTCCAGAAAACACTCCTTGCCAAACAAAAGTACGACGAATAAGCCCATCCGTCGCACCCATCGTTTTTAGAATAGCAATTTCTGAAAGCCTGTCTTTTACCGCCATCATCAAAGTAGACACGATGTTGAAACAAGCAACGCTGATCACCAATACCATTACTAGGTACATGATGGTTCTAACCAGTTGTATATCTCGGTACAAGAAGCCAAACTTTTGCTGCCAGCTTTTTAGGTACACCTTTACTTGCAGCGTGTTACCCGCTTCTCGCACAATCATTTGAGCATTAAGGACATCGGTCGTTTTAATGGAAACACCCGTAACACCTTCAGTAATATCAGAGTATTTCTGTGCATCTTCTAAAGGCAGCAATACCAGCCCATGATCGATTTGCCCCCCTAAGGACAGAAGCCCAACGATTTTCAAGCGGACACGCTTTGGAGAGCGCACTTTCAGCGAATTACTCGTTTGAGGAATCAACAAAGTAATGCTCTCACCCAGCGTTACTCCAAGATGGTCGGCAATCCCCTTTCCTAATATCACTTGATTACTGCCGGAGCGAAAATTCTGCCACGCTTCCTCCCCAATGTAGTCAGATAGATTCGACACTCGTGATTCCAATTGAGGGTCGACGCCTCTTATCTCCACTGCCTTTAGTGTTTGCCCTTTCTCCGCTAAACCAGTTAGTCGAATATAGGGGGCAGCCGCGATCACTTTTTCATGCTCTTCTGCTGTTCTCGCGACAGTTTGCCAATCTGAAATAGGGGCATTAAACCCTTCAAACTCACCATGAGGAATAACCGCAAGCACACGGTTTTCAAGTTCGCGTTCAAAACCGTTCATCGCAGATAAACCGATAAGTACAACAGCCACACCGACAGCAATACCAATCGTAGAAGACAAAGAGATAAACGAAACTAATTTGTTCCGTTGTTTAGCACGGCTAAAGCGGCTTCCAATAAGTAAGGAAAGAGAAAACATCTGGTCAGCCTCTTAGTGCGCGACGCGCATTTCATTTTCGTGAACCAGTAGCCCATCTTGCATGTGCAGCTTTCGGTCCATCTTGTCAGCAAGTTCATTGTCATGGGTAACAACAAGAAATGCCGTACCAGACTCTCGATTTAATTCACGCATAAGGTCATAAATAGCCAAAGCCGTAGTATGGTCTAGGTTACCAGTTGGTTCATCGGCAAGTACCAGTGCAGGCTCATTCACTAAAGCTCTGGCGATAGCCACTCTTTGCCGTTCGCCACCAGAAAGTTCCGCAGGTCGGTGCGCCAACCTATGTGCTAACCCTACTTTAGTGAGCAAGCTCTCTGCTTTTGATTTCGCCTGCTTTGGAGATGAACCGCCAATCATAAGAGGCATAGCGACGTTTTCAACTGCGGTAAAATCAGCTAGAAGGTGATGAAATTGATACACAAAACCAATGTGTTGATTACGCAGCTTCGCTTGCTGATTGCCCGATAACTTCTTTAGGCTTTGCTCTTGAAACGAGACTTCTCCCTCAGAAGCATCATCTAGCGCTCCCAAAACATGCAATAAAGTGCTTTTTCCAGACCCCGAAGAACCTACAATAGAGACCAGCTCTCCTGCGTCCAATGCAAAGCTCACCCCTTTCAGAACTTCGGTTTCCACACTCCCTTCGCGATAGGTTTTACAGACAGAATCACAAAGAAGTAATTTACTCATAACGAAGTGCCTCAGCAGGTTTGACGGACGAAGCCCGATAAGAAGGATACAACGTGGCAACAATACTCAATGCCACTGCAAGTATGATGATGGTGAAAACTTGCGAATAATTGATAAGAACGGGCAGTTCACCACCGACGGCAAACAAGCTCAAATTAAACGTTTCTAATACACCGTTTATGTTTGTCGCAAGCGCTATACCTAACAAGCCCCCCACCAAAGAGCCAATAATTCCGCTACTCGCCCCCTGAACAATAAAGACAGTCATTACCTGAAAATTGGATAAACCCTGCGTTTTTAGAATGGCGACTTCAGCTTGCTTCTCCATTACCACCATAATCAACGCAGAAATAATATTAAATGCCGCAACAGCAACAATAAGCCCTAGCATCAGACCCATCATATTTTTTTCCATCTTAACGGCTTGGAATAGCTCACCTCTTTGCTCGCGCCAATCGCTCCATTTCCACCCACTAGGTAATGAGAGCGAGGCATATTCAGACACGATGAACGGATCATCAAAACTCAGTCTCCAACCCGTAATCGTGTCGGAAGAATATCGAAGCAGGCGACCGGCATCATTAATATTCGCAACCATCAACTGTGCATCCACATCGGATCCCGTATTAAATACGCCGGCCACAGTAAAATTTCTTTGGCTAGGAATTCGTCCTAAAGGAGTGAATCGGCTCGCACCTGTCACCATGATCCTCACTTTATCGCCAACCCTCGATTTTAATTGACGAGCCAAGGTATGCCCCAAAAATACTCGGTATTCCCCCTGCTCCAGCTGCTCTAGTTTTCCACCAAGCAAATGTTTTCCTATGGGATCATTTAACGCAGGGTCAATGCCTAACAGCATACCAGCACTTAACTGAACTGGGCTTTGTATAACCGCTTCAGACCGAACAATTGGGGAAGGTTTGGAAGATAATGAATACTGAGACAGAAATTCTGGTGGTGCATCAGTTTTTTCCGCTTTTCCGGAATCCTGACTAATAACTGCATGAGGTAATACCCCCAAGATTCGTCCTTTCAATTGCCCTTCAAATCCATTCATTACGGATGTGACCGTAATTAGCGCCAGAACACCAATCGTTATGCCAGCTGTCGACATAAAAGAAACAAAGCGACTGAAGCGATCTCCTGACCTTCCGCGCAAATAACGCAACCCGATGTAAATTGAAATGGGATGGAACATATTAAGGGAACCTTGATAAATCTCTGGTCGGTAATGTAACGAGAAAGACACTGATTTAGTAGTCTTTACTGAGATTTGCAGAATTAAATTGACGAAAAAACGACATATACGAGGGGTTTTCTTGATTCATACGCCTACATGACGATAATCAAAAGGTTAACAGAAAGGAATTGCCGTATGAGCCAGCAAGAGTATTTTACCGTCCAACATGGACTATCAGTCAACATTGAACCGCTAGAATCCGAGTTCATTTTACCGGATTTAGAGCAGTTTGTTACTGAGATCCCGGCACCTTTCTTGGTCGCAAGCGAATTCAGTTCCCTCGACACCGTAACGGAGAAAGCCATTGGAGAACTCCGCAGTAGCGACCTATCTCATGTCGTTCAATTGCTGGAAACTCAGAACAGCAAGCTGAATTTATTACTCACCTATATGCTTTCTCAACAAAATGACCCTGCATTCAGCCATACCACGACTTCTTTTGGCGCTAGCCAGTTCACGTACTTCTCTAAAAATGCATTACCGTTAGGGCGACAGGTACGAACCAAAATTTTTCTGGAATTTCCAGCAGCAGCCATTTACTGTTACGGCGAAGTCGTGGAGTGTGAAGAGAATGAGCAATCCCATAAAATCACGATATCATTCTCTCTCTTGCGTGAAGAAGATCAGGATTTGCTGATCAAAGCCGCACTTCATCAACAACAAAAACTACTAAGACAACGTTCACTGGAACGTGACCGAAAATAAACGTTATGCCTAATTCAAATCTTCTTTCTCTGGCGTTACCAAGTAACGCGGGAGATAAAAAGCACGTCGGTAACCTTAAAGGTTCGGCACTATCGATCGCGATCGCACAGCTTGCAGAGCAACATCAAGGGCACCTGTTACTTGTTGTCCCAGACCCTCAATTAGCGCTCAAGCTTTCCGCTGAGGTCGAACAATTTTCACAGCGAGATGTCCACCTGTTTCCCGATTGGGAGACATTGCCTTATGATAATTTTTCACCACATCAGGACATCATTTCTGACAGAATCGCGCACCTTTATCAAATGCCAAGTCAAGGCGATGGCATCACTGTCATCCCCGTAAGTACCCTGCTCCAACGTCAGTCTCCTCGTAGTTTCTTACTTCAACACACATTGATGGTGAAGAGTGGAGATAATTATTCTCTGGATGCATTGCGGCTTCAGTTGGAGAAATCTGGTTATAGACATGTGGACCAAGTGTTTGGGCCGGGTGAATACGCAAGCCGTGGCTCAATCATCGATTTGTACCCAACCGGGGCAAGTGACCCTTATCGAATTGATTTTTTCGATGACGAAATAGACAGTATTCGTACATTCGATCCTGAAAATCAACGTTCGATCGACGACATTCAAGAGATTCGACTACTACCTGCTCACGAATTCCCTACCACCGAGCAAGCCATTGAAGACTTTCGTGGGCGTTGGCGCCAGAAATTTGAGGCACGCCGAGAACCCGAATCCATTTACATGCAAATCAGCAAAGGGACATGGCCAGCAGGTATTGAATATTGGCAGCCGCTGTTCTTTGAAGAAACAGAGACGCTGTTCGACTACCTTCCTGACAATACGCTACTTGTTACCGTCGGTGACTTAGACAGCGCAGTGGACACATTTCTAACGGATGTGGATTACCGATTTGATCAACGTAAAGTCGATCCACTTCGTCCTTTGCTTGAGCCTGAAGCTCTGTGGCTTAAAAAAGATGAATTGTACACTCGCTTCAAGTCATTGCCTCAATCACTGCTTAGTATCGAAGCCATTTCAGAAAAAGCAGGTCGTTCAAACGAAAATATATGTGCCCTACCTGAGTTGCACGTTCAGCACCAACACAAAGAACCTATGGCATTGCTTCGCCAGTTCATTGAACAATTCAGCGGTCAAGTTGTGTTTTCGGTTGAATCCGAAGGTAGACGCGAAGCTTTGTTAGAACTGCTGCAACGAATCAAGCTAAAACCCGTCGAGCATAATCATCTTACTCATGCCATCGAGTCTAAAGACAAAACCACATTGATTCTCGGTGCTGCCGAACATGGTTTCATCCATGAATCCGCCAATCTCGCGATAATTTGCGAAAGTGATTTACTCGGCGATCGAGTCATTCAAAGGCGTAAAAAAGATCGCAAAGCGGTCAATTCCGATACCGTTATCCGCCATTTAGCAGAGCTGAAACCGGGTCAGCCCGTCGTTCATTTGGATCACGGTATTGGTCGCTATACTGGGCTTCAAACCCTTGAAGCGGGTGGTATGCAAACGGAATACGTCACACTCGAATATCAAAACGGTGCAAAGCTTTACGTTCCGGTATCTTCACTCAACCTAATCAGCCGATATTCAGGTGGTGCAGAAGACAGTGCACCTCTGCATAAGCTTGGTGGAGAAGCGTGGGCAAAAGCGCGAAGAAAAGCAGCGGAAAAAGTTCGTGATGTCGCTGCTGAACTATTGGATGTATACGCCAAGCGTGAGCTCAAACCTGGCTTCAAATTCAAGCTAGATAGAGAGCAATACGCTACCTTCAAAGCAAGTTTTCCTTTTGAAGAAACCGATGACCAAGCAATGGCTATTAACGCCGTACTGTCTGATATGTGCCAAGCGAAAGCGATGGACAGATTGGTCTGTGGCGACGTAGGTTTCGGAAAAACGGAAGTAGCGATGCGTGCAGCGTTTGTCTCTACCGACAACAGTAAGCAAGTCGCAGTGCTCGTTCCGACAACATTGCTGGCTCAACAGCACTTTGAAAATTTCCGAGACCGCTTTGCTAATCTCCCAATTCGCGTGGAAGTGCTGTCTCGCTTCAAATCAGCGAAAGAACAAAAGCAAATACTTACCGATGTCGAAGAAGGCAAAGTCGATATCATTATTGGCACTCACAAACTCCTACAAAACGACATCAAGTTCCGAGACTTAGGCTTGCTCGTTGTTGATGAAGAGCATCGCTTTGGTGTGCGCCAAAAGGAAAAAGTAAAAGCCATGCGTGCCGATGTGGATATATTAACGCTTACCGCAACGCCTATTCCTAGAACACTGAATATGGCAATGAGTGGTATGCGTGATCTTTCTATCATTGCAACCCCACCCGCGCGCAGACTGGCGATTAAAACGTTTGTTCGCGAGCGAGAAGATAGCGTGACGCGAGAAGCGGTACTGCGTGAAATCATGCGTGGTGGACAGGTTTACTTCCTGCACAATCAGGTTGAAACCATCGATAAAGTTGCGGCTGATCTTGAAAAATTGATTCCAGAGGCTCGAATTACCGTCGCTCATGGTCAAATGAGAGAAAGAGAGCTGGAACGTATCATGAATGATTTCTATCATCAGCGTTTCAACCTTCTCGTCTGTACGACCATCATCGAAACGGGTATCGATGTACCAACGGCAAACACCATAATCATGGATAGAGCAGACAATCTTGGTTTGGCACAGTTGCACCAATTAAGAGGACGCGTTGGTCGTTCACACCATCAAGCCTACGCCTATTTGCTCACACCACATCCAAAAGCCATGACAAAGGATGCCATTAAACGGTTAGACGCAATCGCATCACTTGAAGACTTAGGTGCTGGCTTTACTCTCGCCACGCACGACTTAGAGATTCGTGGTGCTGGTGAACTATTGGGTGATGATCAGAGTGGTCAGATTCAATCCGTTGGCTTTACCCTTTACATGGAAATGCTAGAACAAGCGGTAGAAGCACTAAAAGAAGGGAAAGAGCCGTCTCTGGATGAACTTCTCCGAGATCAAACCGAAGTGGAACTGCGCTTACCTGCACTATTGCCCGATGAATACATCCCTGACATCAACACACGTTTATCGATGTACAAACGCATTGCAAGCGTGAGTACAGAGAATGAATTGGCAGAAATGAAAGTCGAACTCATCGATAGATTTGGCACGCTTCCAGATGCCGCTAAGAACTTACTGGCAATAAGCGAAGTGAAGCTGACAGCTGGCAAAATGCACATCAAGAAAATCGAAGCACATGCTAAAGGTGGATTTATTGAATTTTATCCTACCGCTGACATTAACCCTGCATTTCTTGTTAAATTGCTGCAATCAGCACCGCAAAAATATGGAATGGAAGGTCCAACCAAGCTGAAGTTTGCGATACCATTAACAGATCGCCGTGAAAGAGTGCGTTTTATTAACGACTTACTTCAACAGTTTGCTGAGAATCGCCTGCCAAGTTAAACCGTAATTTGGTACGCTTACCGAATGCCTATTTACAGCCGAAGAGTGGCACGCCGCCGCTCTTATCTGACGGAGCAACAATGAAAAAACTGATCCCATTACTGCTGTGCCTGTTTTCATTTGAATCTATGGCAGCCCGACAATTTGATATAGAAGTCATTTTGTTTAAACGCGCAGTGGATCCCGAAATTCTGAACGAAGCTTGGCCCAATCAAAACCCTCAAGTTAATTTGGAGGGTACTTATTCTTTCCAAGATTCAGAGGGCATGCGTCGTAAAGGGGCCGCCTTGCTGCCCAAATCAAGCTACGCGCTCAACGCCCAATACAACGCATTAAGAAAACACGCGGCATTTACCCCTCTTCTTCATGTTGCTTGGCGACAAGGAGACAGAGGCAGTCACAGTGCGCCAGTATTTAAAATTAACGCGGGCAAAGATTATTCTCAGCAGTTTGATGAAACAGGCAAAGCTCGTACGAAAAACCAGTTAGTTGCAGATTTAGGTGATGGGATTACCGAAGAAACCCATTTCCAACCAAACTATGAACTGGAAGGAAAACTTCAAGTTTACGTACAGCACTACCTATTTGCAGACATTAAACTTGATTTAAAAAAGCCAAGTATTCGTGATGTAACATTCGAAGAAAAAGCTCTAGAGCTAACACCCGAAGAAGGTAACGATACTGTTCAAGTTGGTAACTTGGAGTCCGTTTCCCCAACATTGCAAGTTGAAGAGTTCCTTAAGTCTTACCGCATGGACCAGAAGCGACGTATGCGCAGCACAGAAACCCACTATTTGGATCACCCATTAATGGGTATGATAATTCAAGTTCGTCGTGTTGATTAAGCCCGACGTATTGATTAAGTCATTTGGTCTCTACTGACTATGCACTTTTCACCTGATTTTTGCATCATCACTCAACGACTCGTACTTCGTTTGATTAAAAATGAAGAAGTCGGGTCGTTTACGCAAGCGATTCAAACCTCCCCATCTCTCCATCAATGGCTCGACTGGTGCGACAGCGATTTTTCGACGGAAGACGGTTATGACTTCCTCATAGCCAATCGACTGAACTGGTTAAAAGGTCTGGCTTTTGGCTTTGGTGTCTTTGATAAAGAGACTAACCAATTTATGGGAATGGTCGCTCTCACTGAACGCTATTTATCTTTCAATATGGGGTGTTTGGGCTATTGGATTTCTGATTCACATCAACATCAAGGTTATGGGAAGGAAGCGCTAGAGGCTTTAATTGAATGCTGTTTTAGTAAGATGAAACTGACTCGGCTAGAAATTGTGTGTGACCCTGAGAACATCATCAGCCACAAAATTGCTGAAAAGTGCGGAGCCATCTGCGAGGGAGTTGCACGAAACCGTTTCGTTCATAACGGTAAACCCAAAGATGGCATCGTATATTCGATCATTCCTGAATAACGACTTTTTTCTGAGTATTCGTCGCATCTGAAAATGGTTGGATTAATAAAAGAGAAATCTCGAATAAAGATGAATTTCAAACAGAAAGGGCTCATACGAGCCCTTTTTATTGAATAGTAAAAAACACCGAATTAATGCAGTTTTAAGTTTGGACGCAACACGCGATTAATTCGACCAACGAGCATCATAAGCCCCGTTTTAATCACACCGTGTAAGGCCATTTGGTGCATTCTGTACAATGATATGTAAACCACCCTAGCAATCCTACCCTCAACCATCATTGAGCCTTTGGTAAGATTACCCATCAAGCTACCTACTGTAGAGAATCGGCTCAACGAAACCAGTGAACCATGGTCTTTGTATATGTATGGCTTAATATCACGTCCGTTCAATTTCGCCACAATATTGGTAAACGCTTGGCTTGCCATTTGGTGGGCAGCTTGCGCACGTGGTGGCACGAACTTCCCATCAGCTTGCGTACATTGCGCAAGATCGCCGATAACAAAAATGTCATCATCACGCGTGGTTTGGAGTGTGTCTTTAACGACCAACTGATTTATGCGATTTGTTTCCAAGCCAGCGATGTCTTTAATGAAATCTGGGGCTTTGATTCCCGCAGCCCAAACCATAATTTGAGCATGAATCTTCTCGCCTTCCTTGGTCGTTAAGCCGTCTTCGTCAGCTTGAGTAACCATCGTTGCCGTACGTACATTAACACCAAGCTTGGTTAACTCTTGATGCGCTGCGGCTGAAATACGAGGTGGTAGTGCAGGAAGAATTCGCTCGCCCGCCTCAACAAGGTTTACATTGAGTTTGCTAGAGTCCAAGTCCCCAAAACCGTAAGTTCGGAGTTCTTTGACAGCATTGTGAAGTTCGGCAGAGAGCTCTACTCCAGTTGCACCAGCACCAACAATCGCAATATCAACTGTGCCTTGGCCGTTTTTCGCGTGTAGCTTCAAGAACTCATTGTTCATTTCAGTACGGAAACGGTGAGCTTGCTCTGGGCTATCAAGGAAAATACAGTTGTCTCGAACACCTGGCGTGTTGAAATCATTTGAGGTAGAACCGATGGCCATAACGAGAATATCGTACTCAAGTTCTCGCTCCGGCATCAAAAGTTCATCTTGCTCATCTCGAAGCTCGGTTAAGAAAATAACCTTACGCTCTCGATCAATGTCTTTTAGGCTGCCCATTTGAAAATCAAAGTGATGATTTTTAGCATGAGCTCGGTAGCTCAATGCATCGACACCTTCATCCAAAGAACCCGTTGCCACTTCATGCAACAAAGGTTTCCACAAATGGCTGGCTTTACGGTCTACCAAAGTCACGTTTGCACGCCCTTTTCGACCCAAAGTACGCCCTAGCTTGGTTGCAAGTTCAAGTCCACCTGCGCCACCGCCTACAACTATAATACGCGTCACAACGACACTCCTATGTAATATGAAAAATATTTGCTCCCGCTGATAAAACAGCCAAAGCATTGAATTCTTTTGGGCTTGTATTGAAGCCTCATATCAACGAAGTGAAGGGAACCTAAGGAATCACAATTTGGATCAAAGTGTGCTCTAGCACATATATATTGGGCAAGTTTCTTACTCGCTCTCAAATTTTTTTGATATTTATCAAAAATATCTTTAAAAATCATTATAAAGCCCCGCACCAACTTGGCAACTTATGTTTGTAAGAAATCCTTTGTTTTCAGACTAATTGACGAGTTTTTGAGCCGTTAGATATCATCCTTTATGCGGTAGTACTCCATAGGAATTGGTTAGGCATAAGTCTTTCATGCCTTTGAGCACTGTAGAGGAAAGAAACTTAAGTGAGCATTAACTTAATATATCGATGCTTTCGTTTAACCTTTACACTCGCTCGCCATAAAAAGCTTCTGTACGGTAGGCAACAAATTTTGAACATTCCAGAGTTTATACAAATTGAGTACGAATATGCAGCGAGGGTTTACTCTCCTCGAAATGATCGTTGTCATCGCGATTCTAGGAGTACTAGCATCCGTTGCAACGCCTAGATTCATTGAAGTAATTGATACATCGAAAACAAGTGTTATTGAAAGTGCGGGTAGTGCCGTACGTAGCGCAAACACATTTGTGCGAGGTATCGCACTCACCGAGAATATTCACCTTCGCTCCGACGCAACGATTGAGGTTGAAGGAAAAGAGCTACGTATAACTAAGGGAAATATTGTCACAACTTCCGACAACTTAAAAAACGCCATCGACACATCAATAACAATGACGGATTACGTACCCCGCGGAGAGGTTAACGGTAAGAATGGGGTTATCTTCCACTTTGGGCTGAAAGACGACAATATAGAGAGTATTAGAGCAAAAGGGTGCTATCTAGATGTAAGGAATAACTCGCGGGGCTACATTGAATACTCATCAAAGACTTGCAAAAACGGTATGAATTAAGAGCCCAACGTTCCACTACCATCTAAGATATCCAAAAAAAAATGCCACTTTAATGTGGCATTTTTTCTAGAAAAACCAGATGCTTATTGGGTTCTAAGTGCATGAAGTAAAAAATTTCGTCGATTCGATTCTCAACCTCCGCTTTGCTCTTTAAACTGCTTCATCATCTGTAAGTGTTGCGAAATTTTTTTAAACTTATGGGTTTCAGATTCATCCCAAACAACTTGATAGTATGGTTCAAGCTCGTCAGCTGAGATTTGGTTGTTTCGGATTTCATCCTCTCGTGACAAGATCACAAGGCAATTATCTTTATTTTTTGTTCTGAATTTCTCTACGCATTTAGTCGCGATGTCTTCATATTCTTCGGGACGATCAATACGACCTTGCATGTTGTCTTCTGGGTGTAAATTTGGGTTAAAAATGACTTGTTTAATACCAGACAAGAAACCAATACGCTCGGACCAATATCCACCTAGCCCTACCCCACAGATCAGCGGGTTTGGATCGGAAGACATTTCCATTGCTTTGTGGACTTCTTTTAATAAATGCTGCATGTCATGCTTTGGGTGCAAAGTGCTGTAGTTTACAAATCGAATATCATCGTCAATAAACTGAAGTTGAAGTACTTTCTCGTGATTTCCGGGGCTAGTTGAGTCAAAGCCGTGCAAATAGATAATCATGGAACCTCCTACGGTGCCATTTTATGTTGTTATTCAACAAATCTACCACGAACATTAGGGTTTTAAAGAATCAATAAAAGAGAATGTTTAGGAAAGTGATCCTTCTAGCAGTTTTATACAAAACTGTCCTCAGTGCGCTTACGCTCAATTAAGTGTTTTCAACAACTCCATTTTAAGCTGCTGGAATCGTTCATAATACAAATCGTCGCCCCACAACTGGTAACCTATTTGATACCACAACATCCCTAACAGTCGGATTTTAGGTAACCACAATTCTACATTCTGTTGCCACTCACCCATATCGGACAAATCGATCCCGCGATAATGACAATACATTGCTACCGCGATTTCAGGGCTAAGACCGGAAACTTCAATCGTCATTGCAAGATCCATCCTAGGATCACCAATAGCCGAATATTCCCAATCGATGACACCAATCCCATCGCGCGCTCGAATTAAGTTATAAGCACCTAAATCCAAATGACATAAGGTTTTGAGTGATTCAGGTAAATACAGTGGTTCACGATGCTTTTTATATAGACTAACTAAGGCTTCGTCTTTCTGTTCGTTAGCAAGTTGCATCCACAAGTGATCAACTTTTTCGGAAAACAGCAGTTTTTGAATGGGCTTATCGTTTATCTGGACGTTATGAATCGTTGCGAGAGTATTCAAAAGTTCATCTTGAGAAATTTGATCGCCAACTGGTTGCCCGTCAATCCAATTGACGAGTAATCCACGATCATTGTTTAGAACTGGATTTGGTGAGAATTGATAAGAGGAAAGCGCCACTAGAAGGTGGTATTCGTTAGCACGTGAAATACCGAAAACTGACGTACTTTTTGAAACTGGTCGCCATACATATTGGCGATCCTGATGGGATATTTTCCAACATCTATTGCTAAGCCCACCAGAGAGAAGTTCCATCTCTTCTGGTGGGTCAGGAAAGTAGTCGGTAAGTGATACTAAGGAATCATCGAGTTGAACTGCCTCTTGCCATCCCATTTTTGCCACTTAACACTACCCCTTCATTTAGCGTTTTTAATCCTAGAGCGTATAGAATCAATGCTTATAGGTCTATAGCTTATAGACCTAGGAAGCTCTTAGATTTTTGCTTACGGATTTCAGTTTCATCAGCCCATTCAATTAGACCTGTCTCTAGGTCCATTAAACGCATCGTCATTTTGTAGTAAACGTCTTGGTCGCTTCCAGCGTTCTTAACGATACTTGCTAGGTTTCCGTAAAGCATGTACTGAGCACCTACCATTTTACCAAACTGGATAGCGCTGCTTTGATTTACAAGTTCGTCATTGTTTTGGAAGTTCAGTTGTTCACGTACCGATTCAACACGATCCATATCAACGAAGCGGAACTTACCAGAATTCAGCATTTTAGTACTGATTGAATCCGTGATGGATTCTGTATCGATATGCTCACTGGTTTTGTTCTTAATTCGCTCAACAAAAACAATTGGACGGCTCTCACGAGTGATTGCCGCTACAGAACCTGACATCAGCATACTGTCTACCATTTGACCTGCAATTGTTTGTAAGTCAGTAGAACCAAAATCTATAGTAGTCGTTTCAACGGCTTGAGCGTCACCATAAGACACTTGGTTTGAACAACCACCCAAAATTGCAGCGAGTCCAAGTAGGGCAATAGCACTTTTTTTCATAATGTTTCCTTAGTTATTAGCTTGGCGAATTTGAACACGGTATTGAGTCGCATTAGGGTTCACAGAGACTTCTGAAATCGAAATCGTCTCAAAACCTCTAACAATGACTTTGCGCCAAGCGCCAGGTTTACTGTTTACTTCTAAGCCTTTGTCATCGTACCAATAAAAGCGATATTGAACATGCTGGTCGCCTTTGTATTGGCTTGCCAGACGAACAATGCCACGTGCGTGACCATTCACTTCATCCGTATCAATATTGTCGATATCTAAACGACCGCCTAACGCATTGTCGCTCATAATCACTCTTTGCGATTGTCCATCGATACTCAAGCCAGCGGTAGGTGCCTGAGCACAACCGAACGCTGCAATCGCAGACAATAATACAATCGATAATCTTTTCATTAGATAGCCCCTAATTGTTTGTGCCACACTGACGATCCTGTCCCTTGTCGTGATACCCAAACCAAAGTAGTTTGTCCGGCTTTAACATTGAAAGTATAGTTTTGACCGTTCACAACGAGAGTATGTTCCCCTGAATTCACTTGTTGACTGCTACTGTACACCTTGGCAGGTAATGTTTGCCAACTGCGGGTGTCAGCTTGCTCTGTAAGTGCATTCCAAATACTGAATAATGCGTTACCGACATCATCACCTTTTGCTGCTTCTCTTCTAAGCTGATCTTTTGCAACAACACGCAACGCTTGACGAATCACAATGCTTGGCATCCGCTCGTTAAGATTGTTTTGTGCCATAAGATTGACATCCACTAGCTCCGAACCGTTTAGAGACCGACCATTTAGCATCAAACTTGCCGATGGGTAGCTTTCAATATTCGGGTAATAGGGTAAAGCCAAACTATAGATGGATGTCAGATCATCTCTAGAACTGTAAATGGGTAGAGAAAAGTTCCAAGAGTCCATCGCCTTCACGATACGTTGCTCATCTAAAACAATCACTCTAGCTTTATCTTTCGATGGTTTAGAATATTTGCCGTAGCGCGCTTCGTACGTTTTTAAATCTTGCCTCATGCCGAGCTTATGACCGACTCGCAACACACCATCAATGACTTCCTCATTCTCAGGCATAACAGCTAATGCACGCTTGTAGTCAATATAAGCGCTGTTTAAATCATTATCTGTTTCATAAAGTAACGCTGACAAATAGAGTAAGTAACCATTTTGAACAGCTTGAAGCGTTTTACCTGCGTCTGGATAATTAGCCATGATTGAGGCAATGTTTGGCGAGACACCTTGCTGTACTGCTGATTCTTGCGCAGACTCAAGCTCGGACTGCCTGCGTTTTTTTGCCTGCTCTTGAACTTGATTGGCCCTGCGCATTTCAACGAGAGCACCGGACAAGTCATTTTTCTTAAGGTAATTCAGCCCTAAATATAAATGTAAAAAGCCCAGTTCATAATCTGCTGGTTCATAGGTCGTAAGGTTGTCATTGGTAGCCAATGCCCCTACCGATGAAGCCGTCTCACTGACAGAAATAATGGCTCTATCGTTTAATACCTTTACCGCGTTATCACTTACTTGGAAAAACGATAAACTTTGTGGGTAGTCTTCTGCCAAAAAAGACACCCTGCCTTTTTCCATATTATCTAAAATCGGACCAGCAATATCCTGATTTAGACTGGCTTGGGCTTCAAGATAATTTCCGTTACGAACTGCAAAATACACTTCTTTTGTTTGCGCACTATAGTGGCTAAACAGGTTTCCGGCAGACATCGTCGCACAAGCACTCAAGAGAGCACTTGAGCCAATAACTGCCGCTTTCTGGATTAAACTTGTTTTTCGAACAAAAAACACTCCGGCCCCTAACGTTTGCTTTGTTTTTTTAATTGATGATGAATACTATCAAATCCATCTTAATTAGCTGATAAGCATAGGACCAAGTGGTTGCCCACCAACCAAATGCATGTGTATATGGTACACCTCTTGACCGCCGTGAGCATTGCAGTTCACGATGAGTCGGTAGCCATCTTGTGCCACGCCTTCTTGCTCTGCGATTTTTCTCGCTGCGGTAAACATACGCCCCATCATCGCTTCATCTTCAGCTTCTACGTCGTTCGTGGTAGGGATAAGTTTATTGGGAATGATAAGAATATGCTTAGGAGCGCGAGGGTTAATGTCGCGAAATGCCGTTACCAAATCGTCTTGGAATACAATATCTGCTGGAATTTCTTTATTGATAATCTTTGTAAATATGGTTTCTT
Source organism: Vibrio penaeicida (assembly GCF_019977755.1). NCBI lineage: Bacteria > Pseudomonadati > Pseudomonadota > Gammaproteobacteria > Vibrionales > Vibrionaceae > Vibrio > Vibrio penaeicida. Next base: position 2,528,874 of record NZ_AP025144.1, read on the forward strand.
CAGCCATGGTCGCGAGCTCCTGAGTGATTGACCGCAATAATGAATACTAAGTTCATTGATATACTACAAATATCTTTTTGATATAGAAACAATAGTATGGCGGAACCCAATACATATAACAATAAAAAACACTGTACATAACACTCGCATTATATAGTATGCCGTAATGATAATTTTGTTACCTAAAGTGCTTTTGAACCCATATCACATACGGAAACTTTAAAGCTCGTCAAAGTAAATTTTTGATACTCGTCGTAGAATACGTCGGCAATATTTATTTATTTTTTGGCTCAGTCGATACCTCAATTAGAAGAATAATTGTAGGTTCTGACATTTTGCGAGCTTTTTTGATCTGGGAGAGAACGTATGAAGGGTTCAGTCATACGGCGCATGTATGCGGGCTTTGCACTCATTGTAGTGCTCTTCATTGCGACCATCACTATCATGATGGGTGGAATGGAAAAAATACACACCAACTTCGAGACGGTTTCCAACACGTCTTTACCTTTAGTTTCAATGTCTAACCAAACCAGTGTTCGGTTACTTTCTGCTGATAAAGCATTTAAGGATTATCTGACCACACAAAGTCAATCTCGAATGGACAGCTCCAAAGCAGCGTTCATCGAGGCTCAAAATAATTTCCAAGAAGCTTTGATCGCTTTGGAAAAAGCCAGCCGTACTATTCCTGAAATCGCTCCTAGAATCGAGGAGTTACGCCAGATGGAAGGTCAATACTTTGAGGAAGCCATCGAAGCGATGGACAACTACAAAGCCATGTTTTCGGCTCAAGAAGATGTGCAAAAATCATCTCGCAACTTCCAAAGATTGCATACAGAGCTCAGCGTTCGCATGAAGGAGTATGTGAACAAGCAAGATAACATCGCTGTAAAAGTCATGTCAGGGAGCTATTTCGATAAACTGAAAGACTCTCAAACAGTCACGTCTGATGCACTTGCGAGCAGTGATACCGAATTTGTAAAAGCAGCCGTAAACAAGAATAAAAAGGCCGTTACTCATTTAAATTACGCATACCGTGGGTTGGTAAATCAACTTCCTTCTTTAAAAGAAGTCTTCGATGAATCCGTTAGCCAGTTTACTCGCGATGTAGGAAAAGCGGGCGGCGTACTTGATCAGCACTATACCTATTTAGTTGCACGTCAAAAGCTTTACGACAATATTGCTAATTTAGCAATTAAAGTCGATGACTCGATGCAGCTACTTGAATCATTCAATGAAACCGCTTCAAACCAGCTTGGAAAGTCGCTTGAAGAAGCGGGAACAGTGTACGAAGAAGGCTATGTTAAGGCTATTGGTATCGGTGTCATTGTCTGTGCCATCGCCCTTGGAATTGGCTACCACGTTGCACACAGTGTTCGAGAACCGCTAACGCGAATTTTGGCAACATTAGAAAGCCTCACTGCTGGAGACATGACAAAACGGATCGACATCCGCTACAACAATGAATTCAGCCGAGTAAGCCGCCATATAAACTCACTGGCCGACAATCTTCACGATATCTTGCAAGAACTCAATGAAGCTGCCGATGAACTAACCGAAGTGGCGTCTGCAAATAGAAGTACCTCTGTCGGAGCTCAAAGCCAACTGAATACTCAAAGAGAGCAAACCGCAGGAGTTGCTACTGCGATGACGGAAATGGAACACTCGGTTACCGAAGTTGCGCAAAGTGCACAAAGCTCATCTGATATGGTTCATAAAGTTGAGTCTGCATCCGAGTCTGGCAGAAAGATTATGAATGCGAATATTTCAACGATCAATCAGCTTGAAACCCGTTTAAATGACTCGGTTAATGCCGTTTCTCAACTTCAACAAATGAGCAGTGAGATTGGCTCTATATTGGATGTTATTAGAAGTATTGCTGAGCAAACTAACTTGCTTGCTCTAAACGCAGCCATTGAGGCTGCTCGCGCTGGAGAACAGGGTCGAGGCTTTGCCGTGGTTGCGGATGAAGTTAGGGTGTTAGCTCAAAAAACAACGCATTCCACCAGTGAAATTGAAAGCATGATCAGCAACCTCCAAAGCAGCTCTCAATCAGCCAATGAAGTGATAAAAAGCTGCATGAGTGATATGGAGCAATCTGTTACTCAGGCCTCCGATGCGAACAGCGCCATGGAAGAAATTCAGGCTCTGATTTTAGAGATTAGCCATATGAGTAATCACATTTCGCAAGCGGCAGCAGAGCAACAAGCGACATCCAGCAGTATTGCTAGAAGCTTAAACGACATCAACAGCATAGCGAATCAAAGCTATGAAGCAATGTCGGAAATTGCCACGGTAAGCCAAGATCTAACGCGTCTTTCCAGTCAGCAAGGTGATATTGTTCACCGCTTTAAGCTTTAAGGCTGAGCATTCAAATATCAACCTCTAGCCCACTTTCAAAGTGGGCTTGCTTTATCGATAAGAACCGTTTTATCAACAATGCAAATGAACCGTTCTTATTTTCTCTTCTAAGCTTTAAAGGATGCAGTTTTCAATGCATAGCTCTTGTTATTTATTTACCCCATCCCCATAACTTAGTTACTTGCTGATTTTTCAACTCTCATTTTCCAGCAGGTCCGTTTATTGAGGACATGAAATGGCCGTACATGTAGGTATTATCGATCAAGATCCTGTGCGACTGGTGACGCCACTTTTGGATCACAGAACAGTAAGTACGCATATCGTATTCATTGGTGATAAGAACCAAGAATCAATGTACCAAAGACTCTACTCGATACTAGCGCCTAGAGGCATAACTTCCGAATTTTACGAAATACCAAGTGCGGTTAATACATCAAAAATTAAAAAATCCATTCAAGCACTTGCGGAAGATTTACAAACTCGAAATGTGGAAGTAAAACTCAATGCCAGTTGTGGATTAAGGCATCGATTACTGTCTGTTTACGAGGTTTTTCGCACTTATCACTGGCCAATTTTTGTGGTTGAACCTTTCAGTGACAAGCTTTGTTGGCTATACCCAGACGGTCGCGAAGATGCCCAAGTACAAGATCATATAAAAATTGAAGATTACCTCACCATTTTTGGGGCGAGAAGCGAGTTTTCTGAACAAGTCATTCCAGAGCAGCTCGATCAAAAACTGTATCAATTAGGTGAACGCTGGGCAGGAAATGCCCTTGAACTTGGTCCTGGTCTGGCTACCCTCAACTACTTAGCGACGACCTGTCGTAAAGAACAGAGACTGGATGTATCCCTGACTGAAAAGCAACAAGGTTACCGAGAGCTAGACATGCTCATTTCTGATCTTGTTGATACTGAACTGGCTACCTATGAAAATGGAATCTTAACGTTTGCCAACGAAGACGCACGGCGCTTTTCAAATGGTGAATGGTTGGAAAACCTAGTACACAGCACCGTAAAACAAATTCAGGATGAACTTCCTACCATTCAAGATCGCTCATTGAACGTTCAGGTCTATCGCCAATTGGGTGAAAAAGAAGTACGGAATGAATTAGATGTCGCGACAGTCGTCAATAACAAGTTGCACATTATTGAATGTAAAACGAAAGGCATGAGAGACGACGGAGATGACACACTTTACAAATTGGAGTCACTCAGAGATTTGCTGGGAGGCTTGCAAGCTCGTGCTATGTTGGTGAGCTTTCGACCGCTTCGTCACAATGACATCACTCGTGCGGAAGATTTAGGGTTAGCATTAATCGGACCCGATGAGTTAAAAGATCTAAAGTCAAACCTCACTCATTGGTTTAAAGATGCTGGTGGGCACGAAGATTTAGACTAAAGCTCGCTAAGCCTCTCTCCCAATACTCAAAAAGGGCATCATTGATGCCCTTTTTCGTTTCATGTGTTTGCTGGTTTTACAGCATTTTACGTGCAGCCTCGACTACAATTTTGATCGATTTCGCTTCTGTCTCTTTCAGTGTGCTGTGATCAGGCGTTTCTTTTTGAGTACGGTTAATAATAACACCTGCGACGCAGCCCGCTTTAAGCCCAGAGCTCGCACACATGGTTAGCAGTGTGGCAGATTCCATTTCAAAGTTTAGAACCCCCATGTCCTGCCACTCTTGCATAGAACCTTGGAAGCGCTTAACAACACGACCAGAAAACGTATCGTAGCGCTCTTGCCCTGGGTAAAAAGTGTCACTTGATGCCGTTACACCTGTGTGCGCAGTCGCGCCAGCTTCAACAACCGCTTCCTTCATCGCTGTCGCGATGTCAAAGTCAGCTACAGCTGGGAATTCCATTGGTGCAAAATGAAGGCTAGCACCGTCTAAGCGAACAGACCCGGTGGTTACAATCATATCGCCCACATTCACATGCGGTTGAATTGCACCAGTAGTCCCTACACGTAGGAAGGTGCGGACACCCAGTTGAGCAAGCTCTTCAACAGCAATAGAAGTTGAAGGACCGCCTATACCTGTAGAACAAACAACAACAGGCTTTCCATCTAATTCTGCACGGTACAACGTATATTCACGGTGGCTTGCCAAAAATACAGGGTTTTCCATTTGCTCAGCAATTTTTTGAACTCGAGCAGGATCACCAGGGATGATAGCCAATGTAGAACCAGCAAGAGCTTCTTTGGTAACACCTAAGTGAAATACAGCTTCAGACATAAAGGACTCCTTTGTTGTCGTTTTGTTTCTGTCACCCCAATAAATTATAAAAGGAATTCTATCCTTCACTTTATTTTTTCACTTTCTCCAGAAAAAAGGAGAACAAGCCGAACTCATTCGAGTTCAGCTTGATAAAAGCTTTGGGGATATTTAGATTGATTAATGGGTACAGGTTTACTGTAACTGACTGGAAGCCAACAATTGGTGATCAAATTCACGTATTCATTTAGCAATTAACAACGAATTTCACATTTTATCGATTTGCATCACACTAAAATGCAAATTTTCATGAGGATTACCGGATAAGAATCAAATACACAGCTGCTGTATCGTTTCAATTCAAGGAAAAAACGCAGTGGAATGACTCGCTCTTTCAAAGTTCTTCGACGAGAAAGTGGAACAGAATATGAGCCCCCAAGGTCGAGTTTAACTAAGTATCTTGAGGTTATTTAGGTATGGAGCACTTAATAGGATGGAAGAAGGATGGTTCAAACAACAAACCATCCTTAAAAAGTTATGAATTGAGTAAGTACCTAGGGCACTAAATCTAAAAAGAAGTATCAAGAAGCCCTTTCAAGGGCTTCCCTCAAGCCTGCGGTTTAAATCGTAGCAGACGCAAGGCGTTTAATGTCACTAATGCTGTTGCTCCGCTGTCAGCAAGTACAGCAACCCAAAGACCAGTAATGCCCAATAAGCTAGTAACCAAAAATACGCCTTTAAGCCCTAACGCTAGTGCGACATTTTGCTGGATATTTCTTAACGTTGCTCTAGATAGCTCAATCATTGCAGGTAATTCTACCAGTCGGCTATGAGTTAAAGCAGCATCAGCTGTTTCAAGGGCAACATCCGTTCCACCTCCCATTGCAATACCGACTGACGCGGCTTTCATCGCTGGGGCATCGTTAATACCATCTCCAACCATTGCGGTATTTTTTAGAGAAGCCATCTGATTTACGTAAGTGACTTTATCAGCAGGTAATAGACTCGCTTTGTAATCCATTGATACTTGTTGTGCCATCTCCTTAGCCGCTAATGGATTGTCACCAGTTAGCATTATCGAGTCGATACCTAGACTTTTTAGCTTTTGAATGGCTTCAGCTGCATCGGAACGCAGTGTGTCTTGCCATGCAACTAACCCTTCAAGTACGTCATCGATAATAACCAATACAACTGTTTTTCCTTTGGACTCGAGGGATTCCACCCGCTCTCTATCGACTTCAGCAACAGTACCTTGAAACTTGGAAGGTGAAATCAAGGATAAAGATTTCCCATTCACAATACCGGTTATCCCACTTCCCACCAGCGCTTGCTTATTTTCAGCCTCTGGCAGTGCTATACCAGCAGCTTCCGCTTTCTTTACTAACGATTTTGCCAATGGGTGTGATGACCCTACTTCTACCGAAGCGGCGTCTCTAAGGAGAGATTCCTCTGAAAGCTCGTTTAAAGAAATGATATCCGTCACTTCAGGTTTGCCTTGGGTCAGCGTGCCTGTTTTATCGAACGCTATAGATTCAATATTGCCAAGTTGTTCGAGAGCCGCTCCCCCTTTTATCAGCGCACCACGTTTGGCTGCAGTGGCCAATCCCGAAGTAATAGCTGCTGGCGTTGAAATTACCAAAGCGCAAGGACATGCAATCAATAGTAAAGCTAATCCGCGATACACCCATGTTTCCCAAGGCTGCGAAAAGAATAAGGGAGGCGTAATAATAACTAATAGAGAAACCAGCATCATCAGTGGCGTATACCAGCGACTGAATTTATCTAGAAAACGTTCTAGAGGCGCTTTTTGGGACTCTGCTTCTTCAATTAGATGGAGAATGCGGTCTATCGCATTTTCGCCTTGTGCGGAAGTAATCGTTAGCCTAATCACTTTGTCAGCAACGACAGATCCCGCCATCACTTGCTCACCTGTCTGCTTTTCGACGGGTACCGACTCGCCAGTTAGCGCACTTTCATCAATACTGGCACTACTGCTTAACAACTTTCCATCAGCAGGTAAACGATCGCCAGGTGCGACTTCGATAACATCTCCAATGACCAACTCGGAGGCAGCCACTTCAACACGAGCATCGCCTTCAATGCGAATCGTCGTTTCAGGGACTAACGCCATGAGAGACTGAACCCCGCTTCTCGCTCTCGAAGCGGCATACGCTTCCAACCTTTCACCGAGCAAGAACAGCAGCAATACCATCGCCGCTTCGACGGTTTCACCGAGATAGAGAGCACCAATTGCGGCGACACTCATCAAGGTCTCGATTGCAAAAGGCGTCCCACTTCTCGCTAACTGAACCGCTTTTTTAGCTACGGGATAAAGACCGGCAAGGCAAACCAGCGTAAATAGCCACGAGGCTATGACTGGAGAAGTTTGATTGATGATGGCTGAAATCGCCATTGCGCTGGATAACGCAATAATATTTAGGTTACTTTTAAAAACCGATGACCATTTGTTTTCATTTGAATTGGACGGCTTAGAACTTTGAGACTGTTCGAATTGAAAGCCAGCTTTGAGAACGGCTTGCTCAACCAGAGCCAAGGTTTCCGTTTTTGAATATTGCACCACCAGTTTCTCTGTGGCGAATAGAACCTTTGCTTTTGAAATGTCAGAAAGTGAAGAGACCGCATTTTCAACTTTACGAGCGCATGATGGGCAGTCCATACCCAATATTTTCCAACTGCCAGAAAGTGTATCACCTTCTGGCAGCCGCTCACTTTCCTCTTCTATCGAAGAAATTTCGCCTCCACCAGAACATGCATCGCTGTCACAACAGCTTCCAATTTTGGTATTACTGTCTAATGGAGCGATAGGAGCGCAACTGCTAATAGACAGAGTAGTAGCAGTATTTTTGTTACTGCAGCCTTCGTGTTTTATGCACATAGTCATTATCCTTTTTATCGTTTGTACCCAATAGCTCATGGCTAATTTTTTGGGCTCGCATATGAACAGTAAGTCGTATGCGTTAACTGATATCGACTATACACCTTGGAGTCGAGTCTAAGGTCAAGCTTATTTTTGGCAAAGGTTGTTTTTGTGAAAATTACCTCAAACGACTGAACACTGTTTGTTGATCCAATTGTAATTGATACGATTCGTATTCCATTCCTGCATCAAAAATGTATTCCGTTACCAGCCTTCGAGCACAGTCGACCAACTCGGTTCCATTCCACGGTTTTTCGAAGTAGCTTTCTATACGTGCTTTGTTAATGGCACTGATGGTGTCTTGGTGTGTGGCTTGCCCTGTGAGAAGTACCTTTTTTGTATGAGTAAATCGTCTATCCTCAGAGATCTCCGTGAGTAGTTCGACACCCGACTTACCGGGCATAACGTGATCAGAAATGATCAGTGCTATATGTTCTCCCTTTGCGTCCAAATCATCGATGAGTTCAAGAGCCTCTTCTGCGGATTCGCAGTCCTCTATCTCTAACCAGTCCTCCAATGGCGCAAGGTCTTGCACCACAGCACTCAGCACTTCTCGTTGGTCATCTACGCAAATAACATTAATTTTTTCCATTACCAACCTCCATGGGTAATTTGATTCTGAAAATGGTTTTTTCAGGGTCACTTTTTACCACCACCGTTCCCTGATAACGGCTCACAATTCGTTTCACTATTGAAAGCCCTAGCCCTAACCCAAACGACAACCCGCCTTTCTTGGTCGTAAAGTTGGGGTGAAAGATTTTTCTACGGATACTTTCTTCTATTTCAGGTCCATTATTGGCGATCGTCACCTTGATGTGTGCGTCGCTCACACGAGTAATAATATCGATTCCAGGATTATTGGTAGGCGTTAAGGCATCGCAGGCATTCTTCAGTATGTTTGCCCAAACTTGAACCAACTCACTTTCACTTCCGGCGATCACCGCTGTCGCAGCTGGGCTAAAACGAACATCTATTCGGCGCAAGTCATTTTGAAGTAGGGCAAGCGCTTTATGAATACTTTCGTTCACGTCAACAGGCTCGCTTACTTCAGAGTCTCCCCTTCCAAGCTGCTTAACCGATTTAACAATGCTAACCGCATGGCGAGAAGCCACTCTCATGTCATGTAAATCGCGCCCAACTCCCCAATATTTCACCGCCTCTTCCGGTGTATTAAGCCAATCTTGGTTTAAGTCGTTAACCGACAAAGCTCTGGCTAAGGATTTCGCGATCTTTCTATCTAAGCCGTGTTTGTCAATAATCTCTTTTGCCCGTGCGCGAACTTCTGCTGAACCCACGTTTTGACCTTTCATTAACCCTGCATCGACGAACTGACTGGCTCCGGGATGCAGCTCTTCGAGTAAGGCAAGAATTACATCTTGTAGACGCTCCGTTTTGCTGCTTAATACACCCACCGCATTATTCAACTCATGAGAAATCCCCGCGGCCAGCTGCCCCAATGTTGTCATCTGCTCAGCGGTATGAAGTTGGGTAAGAGCTTGTTCTTTTTCTACGGATTCTTGCATTGCCCGTTTTTGGCGACGAGATAACTCATTCAATATAACGGGTGTGAATTGTTGGGTTAATGACCCCAAGCAGTCTTCGTCTATCGGGCGTGTGTCGTTGTCAATCCAAGCCAACACACTTGGGGATCGAGAAACAACACTGGATGAGGCTAGGTAATTACCAGAAAAAAAACTATGAACGCCAATAAATGCCCCTTCTGACGCACTAAAGACCTTCGTGTTTACATTGGTCTCGGCAAAAGAAACTAAGCCTTCTAATTCCCCAGAAACCACATAAAAAAGCCTGCGATTTTCTTCACCTTGCACCAGTAATGGTTCACCTGCTTCTAAAGATAGATAGCATTGAGGATTAGAGAAATAGTGTTCAACAATCTTTTCTACACTGTTATGCATCCATTTATCCTATGTGTCCAACTGCATGAAGGATCCAGACCAACACAAAGCTTAATAAAACACCAACAACTCCGAGGATAACGCCCACTTTCGCCATTTGACGACTCTCCACATTACCTGTCGCATGAGCCAGCGCGTTCGGGGGCGTGCTAATAGGCAAAGACATGCCAAGCGATGCCGCGAAAGTAACAACGAGTATAAGTGTTACCTCCCCTCCTAACGGTGCCAACGAAGTCATAGACATACCTAATGCAGCCATGATTGGCATAAGCAAGTTTGCTGTCGCGGTATGAGACATAAAGTTTGCCATTAACAAACATAAGAAGGCGGCTCCAACAAGTACAACGTAGGGAGAGAACTCATCGAATGGGATACTGTGCACAACTAATCGAGCTAACCCTGTTTTATCGAGAGCAAGACCCAGCGCAATACCGCCAGACACTAGCCACAAAACATCCCAAGAAATCTTCTTAAGATCTTCTTTATTGATAATTCCAGTTAAAGAGAATGCGGCGACAGGAATAAGTGCCACGGTATAGGAATTCATCCCATGAGACGATCCCATTAGCCATAGTAGAATGGTTAACGCGAACACTACGTAAACGGTTATGGCTTTGGGGGTTTTAAGGAATTTTCCTTTAATATTCAGGTTAATCTTCTTTTCATTGGCTGGGTAAAACCGACCGATTACAACCCATGCTAGTGCCATCATGACAACCACAAATGGCACACCAAATACCATCCATTCGCCAAAAGCAATCACGTTATCACCTGTTAGGTATTTCAAAGCAATGGCGTTGGGTGGCGTACCAATAGGGGTACCGATTCCACCAATATTTGCAGCAACGGGGATGGACAAAGCAAATGCGATTCTACCAGGATCCTTCGGACCGAAGACTGCAATTACCGGAGCTAAAATAGATAGCATCATCGCTGTTGTCGCGGTATTAGACATGAACATGGAAAAGACACCAGTGATCAACATTAACCCTAACATCACGTTATTTGGGCTGCTACCAAATGGTTTGAGCAGAACACGAGCTAAATTCACGTCTAAACGATATTTCGTGGCGGCCATTGCCAAAAAGAACCCGCCAAGAAACAACATGATGATAGGGCTAGCAAACGTTGCCATTATATCGCTGTGTTTGAGCAGTTCACCAAAATGCGGCTGGTCTTGATCCATTCGAAAAAAGATGAGCCCTTTATCGGAAAGCAATAACAACTCCAATACAATAATGACGACTGATGTGGCGTAAATAGGAATGGGCTCAAAAACCCAACATAGTGCGGCAAGCAAAAAGATAGCAATGACACGTTGCTGAAGTATGGTCATCCCCTCAAATGGAAACGCCGTCAAAGGCAACATCCAAACGAGGAGGGGAATAAAAATTGGAACGAAATACTTGATGTACTGACGCATATGACGACTGTGCTTCCTTATACTGCGGATGTAGATATTATCCGCGATATAAGGAAGCAAGCTCATGGCGTTAGATCAATGAATATGCAAACTTATTCGTTAGGGTCCTTAGGTCCTAATTATCTTCCAAGCCAATTCTGAAAATTACACCTCTGGTAAGTGCGAGTTACGCTGCTGTGTCGCCTTCGCCATTTCACAAACAGGTTTCTGAGCGGTGACTTCTTCCATCATGACTGGATCACAGTTACAAAAGGGGGCCATATTAACGGTTGTTGTTGCTGGGTCGATCTCCTCAGGGATGATTTCTGGTGTTGATTTTTGAGATGCAAACATCGATTGAACATGATGCTGTAACACGCCAATGCCCAATATGCCAAATACAACAGCACCTACTGCCTGCCCATACAACACACCTAAAGCGCCAAACCACTCGGCACCTAAGTATACAAATGGAATTGTCCCTAAAGTCGCTTTACCTAAATTCAAAGCGGTCGAATAAATCGGTTTTCCCAAATTATTGAACGAGGTATTCGCTACAAACAGTGCTCCATTGAAAACAAAGCTAAGCGATACTACGGTGCAAAATGCAGCTACTATGATTTGTGCATCACCAGTAAGGCTAAACCCAGAAATGATGAAATCTTGTACGAGATACAAAATCCCTGACACAAGCAAACAGTAAACCGTTACAAATAACAAAGAGTTACGCAGAGTATCCCTTACTCTATCTACCCTTTCTGCGCCATAATTCTGCCCAATAATCGGTCCTACGGCGCCCGATAGTGCAAAAATCACCGCAAAAGCGACCGGTATGACACGACCTATCACCGCAAAACCCGCGACATAATCTTCGCCAAATTGGGCAATATTGGCTGTAACTACAGCATTCCCAATGGGCGTTGCAGTGTTTGTGATAACAGCAGGAAGTGCGATAGTTAAAATGGTACGTAAGTCCTTTCCAACCTCGGTTACATTTGGCCATTTCACCAATTTATGAACTTTAATTAAAGGCACGAATGAAACGTATAGAACCGTGAATCGTGCTACAACGGAAGCAGCCGCAGCGCCTTCGACGTTCCAGTCGAAGCCAAAAATGAAGATAGGGTCCAATATCGCATTCACTATACCGCCAGACAGTGTTGCCCACATGCTTCGCTTTGCATCGCCGCTTGCGCGTAAACCTGCTCCACAGGCCATTGCCAACGCTAAGAATGGACTGCTTGGCAACATGATCTGCAAATAAGCCTTGGCACGCTCCAACGCCATTCCTTTTGCGCCCACAGTACTGAGCAACTCATCCAAATACGCGTACATGAACAAGGTAACGACCAACGTTATAAAGAAAGAAACCACCAGCGTATTGCTAGCAAGCCTCACAGCCTTTTCATGCTGCTTAGCCCCCAAAGCTTTCGATACCAACGCTCCCATTGCAATAGAAGAACCAATGGAGACCGAGGTAGAGAAAAACAGTAATGTTCCGGCAAACCCAACTGCAGCAGCTAGCTCAACTTGCCCCAACATACTGATAAACAGCATATCAAGAAGATCGACCGCAAATAATGCCAATAAACCCACCGAGCCTGCACCAGACATAGTAAGTATGTGCTTCATCGTCGAACCAGTTACAAACTTAGCTTCTCCCTCTGCCATATTGACACCTTTATAATTTATTCTTGGTAGGAAACAATAACAAAAAAGGCGCAATATGCGCCTTAATAATTCATTTCATTATCGAGATTTCACACATTCGCGATAATTTAGACCGGATGTTGGAAACAATCTTTTAAGTTTACGCCAATAGCTTTAAGCACTTCGGTTCGCGTTATGATCCCTAAAAATTTTCCATCAACGTTAACGACGGGATAAACTTTGGGCTTTCCAACTTTCATCATATCTGCCAGCTCAATGACGGACATTTCAGGTGTCACCGTTAGCACATCTGAACTCATACAATCTCCGACTATATGTGTATCTTGGCAGTAGTAACTTACCTTTACGAGCTTATCGAGCAAATCTTGTTCAGAAAGAAATCCGATGACCTGCTTTCGCTCGTCAATAACGGGTCCGCCCATATGCTGTGAGCTCATTACCTTATCGAGTGCTGCGGTCAAAGACATGTCCTTAGAAAAGGTAACTGCATGGTGCACCATGTAATCTTTCACTTTTAATGATTCCATCTTCGCTCCTTATATGTCCCTAAGCGCAGTTAACCTAGGTAACATTTGCTCTTAAATTCCAATTGTATCCCGACCCGCCACCACGAGACTCTTAAGCTGCTCTATTGTGGGGGTATAGATCAAGTGTCGTCCAATTTCTTGTAATTACTAAATGGAATTCAACTATTTTGTTAATAGGTGCCACCTATCTCACTAATAATACGTTTCAGTTCAGGATAAATCGTGATGACACGCTCAGAAATACTCCACTTTAAGGCCAGTAACATTGCTTCCATATCAATATCTTTATTAAGGGTATTTCGCATCCTTTAACGCATGTATCCCAAGGCTTAGAAGCAATAAGTCACTTAATAAACATTCACTTAAAAAAAATCGAGTTAACTCATTAAAATCTATTACACTTTTTAATAGCGCTAATAAAGATTAACAATATGACTGAATGGCAGAAAATTTGAACTTTGTTCCAGCTTTCTCTCGCCTCGCTAATGAAATCAATATTGTGGTCGAAAAGAGTTCCTCTAAGCCTTAGTGATAATTAAGTTACTAATTTATCACTTGAGCGCAAGCGAACAATACCGATATGCACATTGGTGCGTTATCTTTATGTTTTTTATGGTAAAGCCCAACATAGGTGTATCACTATTGAAGATCCGACCAAAAAAACAAAGGTGTGAGAACTTTTTGGTTAGCCTAGAACATATAACAAGCTAGCATAATGACAAGTCAACGTAACTTCCTGAAATAGCAGGAAGTGATGTTAGGGATTATCCACGGACAAGAGGTCTATGCGAAAAGAATTTGTATCCATAGCCAGTAAAGTTGCTACTCAAGTTAAGAAGCCTCTTCTTTGGCTTACGTTGGCAGCATTGCTTATGCTTTCTGCTACCAGCTACTACTTATCGTTAACTGAGATGAAAAAAAATGCGTACTCGCGTGTTAATTCAGTTGAGCGTTCTACTGCTTCTGCTATTTACAACTTCGATTTTGAACAACTTTCCGCTATCACCGCTACTTTCGATAACGACCATCTTTTCCTGCATTTTTCTATTTGGTCTGAAGGTGAAATGCTGGCTCAAACTCGTGAGCTAGGCGTCCCAACAAAAGAGTTAATATGGAATGAATGGGAACACAAATTTCCATTAAGCTACGTCAATACCTATGGCGAGGAGATGAGCGTGGGTCATATAGAGGCTTACGTAAACCCAGAGTATCTGCTGAACTTCTTTGCGCTGTCCATATCGATCTTCCTTGCTTCACTCCTTCTTATATCTCTGTTGATACTGATTATAGTTAGGCGCTCATTCCATAAAACAGTCGCACATCGACTGAAACACCTCTCTTCTCAATTTAATCTTCAGAGAGAGCAAAACGAATATGAGCACTTAACAAAAATTGAAGACTACCCCCAAAAAGAACGAGATGAGATTTCCGATCTTGTGGATGCTTATAATCTTTCCTCGTTACATGCGGCCCGATACATCGAAGCTATAAACAAAAACAACGAGTTATTAACGACTTTGGCACAAAAAGATCCGTTAACGGGTAACCTTAACCGTCAAGCATTTCTAGAAAATATGAATAAGACGTTAGAAAAGCTCGGTACCTACGGAACCCTCGTCAGGATCAATATCCTCAACTTTTCCTCGATAAACCTAAAGTACGGGCAACAGCACGGTGATGACATTCTAAAGAGAACCAGCCTTGCTCTTACTCAACACAGCCCAGCAAACGCATCGGTATGCCGATTGGGTGGCGATGACTTCTTTCTATTCTTGCCTGCTTGTGAGCTTTCGGATAGCAAGTCAATCTTCTCAAACATACAAGATAGCCTCACCCCTTTAGACGTTAACATTAACATCGGTATATCTAGGCACCCCGAAGACGCATCAGAAGCAGAGCTCCTCATACATTGTGCGGAAATTGCTCTGCTCGAAGCGACAGAGCTTAAGCTGGATTATTGTGAATACCATGAGGAATTCGAAAGTGCTCTTAAGCACACGATATACATTGATTCTTTTATCGAAGAGCTTATTGCCACCCAAAAATTCCACATGCATTACCAGCCTCAGATGCACCTTACAACATTTGATATCTTTGGTGCTGAATCGCTGCTCCGACTTGAAGAAAACGATCGCTCTTCTCCGTGGGAAGTTATCACACGAGCAGAAAAAACAGGCACTATGCATGCGCTTACGTTAGCGATAATCGAAAAAGTCTTTAAAGATTGGCAGCAATCTATTCATACTTGCCCAAACAGTTTTACGCTTTCTATTAATATATCTCCTCTTTCTTTAAGCAAGGCTCACTTTTCTCAAAAATTGCTGTCTTTGGCGAGCCGCTATAACTTCCCACTGAACAAACTTGTTTTGGAATTAACCGAACTAGCAAAAGTTCAGCAGCAAAAAGAGGTGAATGACAACCTTCAACACCTTAGAGCAAGTGGCGTAAGATTTTCTTTGGATGATTTTGGTACGGGTTTTTCTTCGTTGGAATACCTACTCAGCTACGGTTTTGATGAAATAAAAATTGACCGAAAATTTGTTATGGATTTAGACAAGAGAGAAGAATCGATTCAAATCATTAAAGTCATCAATTTCTTGTGCCAAACATTAGGTATGCAGGCTATTGCTGAAGGTATTGAAACAGAAGAAGAAGAACGGACATTACAACGCCTTGGGGTGACAATTGGACAAGGCTTTCGCTACTCCAGAGCGCTCCCAATCAGTCAATTAATGGACTACGTATCACAACGCAAAAACATGGAGCTAAAACGGTCGCTAAATTAATGAGAAAGTCATTAAAGCGAAGACGGTGTCTGCCGATAAACCTGAAAGTGTTGATAAAATTGTTCCCAATAGCGATGCATGGCGACCCATATAGTAAATTTCTGCATTTCCTCAGTATTAACTATAATGTCAGTGTATTACTGGGCTTCACCAAGTCTTAACCCAAGGAATTGTTGCTAGCATTGCCTTCTGATGTCGCTAGGCACATTTTTTAGCAATCTTTTGGAATCTAGCACCTTGAGGTTACTTGGGTATATACTAAAATAAACATCAATAACTGCCTGTCAGTCATAACTTGAAATGTGGTATCTATGAGTAACAACCTTAACAGTACGGTTTTAACCGAAAGTGGTACAAATGAGCTTGAAATTATAGAATTTCATCTACAAAAACAACTTCCAGACGGTACGACTAAAACCTGCTATTACGGTATTAACGTTGCGAAAGTTCGCGAGGTAATTCAGGTTCCAGAGACAACGGACTACCCTAATGCTCAACCTCATATGGTTGGTGTGTTCTCTTCTCGAGAAAAACTAACACCGTTGGTTGATCTAGCAGGATGGTTAGGCGTACCAACTAAATCCGATCTCGAGCGCAAGTTTGTCATTGTTACGGATTTTAACCGAATGACTAACGGATTTCTGATCGACAGTATTAGCCGAATTCACCGAATTTCTTGGGAAGATGTTGAGTCACCAAGTCAATTCTTAGAAGCGGGCGAAAATGATTGTGTTGTTGCCGTTGTTCGACAAGAAGGCAACTTGATCATGATTTTGGATTTCGAGAAAATCATCGCTGACATCAACCCAGAACTGAGTATGGAAAAATACGATGTCACTATAGATAAGAATGTAGATCTAAACCAGAGAATGGTAACCAAGCGTCAAGCTCGTACAGTTATGGTTGTTGATGATTCAGCGTTTATCCGTAGCCTTATTGAAAATACACTTCGGTCGGCTGGGTACAATATAATTACCTGTAAGGACGGAGGGGAAGCGCTCGATAAACTAACAGAGTTCGAAGCGTTATCTAAGAAAGAAGACGTACCCGTTAGCGAATTCGTTGATGCCGTTGTTACCGACGTAGAAATGCCTCGCATGGATGGTATGCACCTGCTTAAAAGGCTACGAGACAATGAAACATACAGCGCAATGCCAATTGTTATGTTTTCCTCTTTAATGAGTGATGACAACCGTGAGAAAGCATTACAACTAGGTGCGAACGACACGATAACTAAACCTGAAATTGGCCGTATGATCACAATGATGGACCAATACATCTTCGTATAACGACCATTTCATCGATTGACTAAAGCTGCTTATCAAGCAGCTTTTTTTATTCGTACTAGAACCTATCCTTTCACAATAGCTGACCCGTTAAGCCTCTAAAACGTCAAAAAGCCCTGAGTGATATCACTCAGGGCTTTACTTCTTAACTTGGAGTCTCTCTTCGAGAAAATACTTAAGAGACTAGTAAGCCTATACTTTAAAACGCCCCACAAGGTTATCTAAGCGTTCGCATTGAATAGCCAAGTTCTTAGAAGAATCATTAGCGTCTTCCACTACATGGACGATCTGCTGGCTGTTATCGGCAATTCGCTGAATATTGCTGTTTACGTCTTCACTGACTGTCGTTTGTTCAAATGCTGCTGTTGCGATTTGAGAGTTCATTTCATTGATAATTGAAATAGAACGACTGATTTCATTCAGAGAATTTGAAGCTGTATTCGCCTTCTCAATGGTACGCTCACCACCTTGTTGGCTAGACTCCATCGCCGTTACTGCTTCTTTTGCACCTGCCTGCAATTTCTCGATCATAACCTGGATCTCACCAGTACTATCTTGAGTTTTGCTCGCCAATGCACGAACTTCATCTGCAACAACTGCGAAGCCTCGCCCTTGTTCACCCGCTCGCGCCGCTTCAATCGCAGCATTGAGCGCCAGTAAGTTTGTCTGCTCTGCAATACCACGAATCACATCCAGAATAGAAGCGATGTTAGACACGTCTGAATCAAGCGTATGTATGACCGTACCTGCATGTTCAAGTTCGTCTGCCAGCCCTTTAATAGATGTGACAGTTTGCGTTAAGACATTAGCTGCTTGCTGCACCTCTGAATGCCCAGCTTCACTCGCACTCGCCGCTTCTTGAGCATTTTGGCTTACACTTTCGCTGGTGGCTCGCATTTCATTGATTGCCGCTGCAACCATCTCACTTTCTTGTTGCTGGGAAGTTACTCCCGTCACCACATTTCCAGTGATTTGATTAAATTGATTCATCTCGTTGCGCACGTGATGAGTGGCATCAACAACTTCACCAATTGTGGACTGCAAAGATTGTACAAACGTATTGAAATTTCGACCAAGTTCGCCTATTTCATCCGAAGACTCTACTTCCACACGTTTTGTTAAATCACCTTCGCCTGATGCAATTTCCGCCATGTTTTCATTGAGTCGACGAATCGGTGCAATAATCCACCCTGATAGCAGCCAAGTTAAGAAAGCACCAATTAGAATCGCTAATCCACTGCCCACTTCAAGCGCCAACTCGGAACTTCTTGCAGCTTCATTGGCTTCTGTTCGAAGGTTTGCCTGCACATTTTCAATCGCTTTACGAACTGATTTAAGCTCCTTTCGCATAATCGCAAAATCACTCATTAGACCCGCTTGGTTTTGGCTAAACAGTACTTGAGCCTGCTGTGGGTCAGCGAACATAGTCTCGTATTTATCAATCCATCTCTCTGTTGCTTTGATGAGCTGATCAATGCTTGCTTTCGAGCTCGATGGCAATACTTCTCCATCTAACAAGCTATAGAGGCTTTTCAAACGAGGTAGCGCTTTATAGGCGTTATCTTCGAATTCAAACTTTTGCTTTTTAATTTCTTCCTGATCACCGTTTGCTAGCATCAACCCCTGCGCCGCCGAGATCACTTGGTAGAGATCCCGATAGGCATCTTCGAGTTTTTCCAATACCGGTTGAATATCGTTATTCAAGGTATTATTTGCTCGGTTTTGCGCACCAAACAATTGGACGTTGTATAACGTGATTGAGGAGAATAAAAGAATCATTACCGTAACAGGTAACGCCATTTTCATTCTCAAAGAGAGGTTAGATAACCAATTCATACTTCACCTATATATAGAGTAAATACTCTAAAAATTAATATCACATACCCGCACAGAAACCTGTTAAACGGAGGTAACGAAATTCTATATAAGCGTGACGCTTACCGACGTCACCAGAGTCAAATTAACACCTCAAAACTATGATTAAATTGAGTTACTTTTGACCCGTATCATCTTCCCCTTTTACCGTAGAAAAGCAGCCAAACGTTTGCTTTACATTCATAACAAACATTTATATAACAATGAGTTAAAGACCGACTTTCGCTCTTTCCGTATGGGTGTACTAAATACCACTTATTTTAATTTTAAACAACATTTTTTGTATGGGGATTAGAATTAACTAATGTAGATTCTAACCCTCAAACCTGGACAATTATCTTTAAACAAGAGCTGCGCATGATGCTGTCGGACAACGGCATCAACCAGCGCTAGGCCTATTCCATTTCCAATTTCACTGCGGCTCTTATCTGCTCTAAATAAAGGTTCGCAAACGTGAGGCTTATCGGTATCAGCAATTCCTATTCCCGAATCACTGACAACAACACCTAAACTGTCAACAATCACCTCGATCCGACCATACTCAGGTGTGTACTTCACCGCATTCTCTACCAAGTTAAACAATGCTCGGAACATCAGAGAGCGATCACCAATAAGCTGGCATTGACCATCTTGCCTCAGGGTCATTATTTGCTGTTTTTGTTCAGCGAGCGGTATCAAAAACTCTGTCACATCATGGGCAATTTTGCTCAAGTCTACGACGTCGTCACTGATGACCATTTGCCCACTGTTTAAGCGTGCAATCTCCAACATACTGTTAAAAAGGGCGAGCAACATATCCAATTCGTCTTGGCAAGCCATTAACTTATGAAGTTCTGGTTCTGCCAAACTTTTAGAGTTGGAAAGCTCTTCGAGTCTCAATTTTAAGCGAGCCATTGGCGTTCGCATATCGTGTGCCATACCAATTGAGAGAGTTTTGAGAGTCTCTTCATTCTTTTCCATCTGCTCTATCATAAAATTGAGATGTATTGCCAAAATATCGAATTCGTCATCACTGGTCGAAACGGGCAATTTCACCTTTTTTTCACCACAAAGAAAGCGATTCATCGCATGATTGACCCTATGCAACTTGCGTAGTATCACAATGGCGAATGTTGCTGCACCGATAAACATCAATGTAACGGGTATCAAAACACCGGAAACAATCATCGGAACCACTTGAGATCGGTACGATTGCAACAGCTCGGGTTTGATACCTATTTCTAGCGTACGACCATCAAAAAGAATGACTTGGTTATGGCTTACTTTCTTTCGCACAACAGGGTATGAGGGTGGAATGGAAATACGGTTAATGTGATAGACGAAAGGGCTCTCTGATTCACGCTTTCTAAGGATCAATCTTTCGACTTCGCCAACACCTCGGAGATTGGCTTCGTCAAACTCCTGAATTTCATCTCGAAGTTGCTTGGTTAGTTGCTGCCGGTGAAATGACTCTGAATGAACAAAGACCTGATGAACAAATAAGGAATAGAGCAGAGCAATGGATATAACGAGCAGGAGCAAAATTTTAAAAACGGAGGAACGCGTAAGATCATGATCAACAGCGAAGGACATAACCTGCTCCCCTAACGGTATGGAGTAGATTCGTTCCGCCAACTTCGTCCAGTTTTTTACGAAGATTGGCAATGTGCACATCGATTACGTTAGTTCTAGGATCAAAATGATAATGCCATATCGCCTCAAACAAACGCATTCTAGAAATGACCTGTTCTTCGTTTTCCATGAAATACTGAAGTAGCTGAAACTCTTTAGGTTGCAAATGCAGCTCGTTATCGAGAAAAGTGACCCGATGCGCTTTCAAGTCCAATTTAAGACCTTCGTATTCCAAATAGCTAAGAACTTGAGTTACGGGTTTATGGCGACGTACAATGATATCTGTACGAGCAATCAACTCTGCGAGGGCAAAAGGTTTCGTTAGGTAATCATCACTGCCTGCTTGCAAACCACTGACTCTGTCTTCAACACTGTCCATTGCACTTAAAATTAAGACAGGTACATTGACTTCGGTTGCTCTTATCGCCGCAAGAACCTTCATCCCATCCAATGCAGGTAACATCCGATCGAGAATAATCATTTGATATTCGCAGCTGACAGCCATCATTAAACCTTCTTGGCCATCTCCTGCTTCATCCACGATATAACCATGCTCACGCAGCCCTTGAGAAACAAATTCCCTTGTTGTTGCGTCATCCTCAATCACTAGAATTTTCATGTATTTAGCCTCTAAATCTGACGTGTGAATAGTATCAGACAGAGATTGGAAAAATCTTGTTGCATACCAAAGAATGCGGTTTATGTAGAAGAGCGAGAATTAAAATGAGACAGAAAACGTTGAGGGGCGGAGGCAACAATTCAAGCCTGAAAAAGCTAACTTGTTGAAATTTAATATCTAAACCTTTTCTATTACCTACCTAGCCAACGAGTAAGGGGATACCGCATGAGAAATCATTAAACATCATTAATGTGAATAGTTGTGAAGTGTGGGTTAGGCGTTATTGCGCTCATAGTATGTATATCATCTAGTCGTACAGCGGTTTCCTTGGCGTCCGTCTCATCTACAACCCAGTGTGTGAGAATCAAATACTCAACGCGATCAGCACCTATTTTTGTATTGTGAGCGACGCCTTCTATTTGCTCGCCAGACAACATAGCTAAACTCACTTTCAATTTGAATAGGCATGCCAGCTCAATGAAGTCGTATTTATCGCAACTGATCATAATCGGGTCCACTCCTTGTCGCGTTTCGGTTGAATTAATCATGACACCATACTCAAAGTACCTCAAGGTACCTATACTCAAACCACCTCAAGGTGATAGGTTCTGCGAGAACAAAACAAAAAAACCGCCCAAATAGGCGGTTTTCAAAGTATTGAATTCAAAGTATTAAAACAAAATTAGCGCTCCCAGTATGCCTCTTCCAAGCTATCTTCGCGCTCTGGAAGACCTCGCGATAAACGAGGCGAATGTTGAACTAACACCTCGTAACTTGCGCGGTTCGAATATTTACACACCTGAGAGAAAGAAGAATACGTCAAGTACGGGTACTGATGTTTACTTGAATTCGGCACGTTTTCTTTATGGTAGCGGTTAGCCGCCATGTCATGCAGCAACGCTGATAGTGCTGCATCGCCTGCGCCATTGGTGTTCTTTATTTTTTCCGGCCCCCCCATATAAGGTGCGATATGCGAATACACCTTAATAGGGTTAGCGGTATTGGCTTTTAGCACCGGTCGGCTAAACTCGTAGCGGTTGAATTCTGCAATAGCTCCAGGCAGCAGCGGGAGTGACGTTTCCCGTTTTGCTGTGTCTTCGGCAAAGCCAGCCATGTATAACCCAACCGGACCTGCTGTGCATAGCACTAAATCGACCCAATCAAGTGTTTTATCGGAAGCTAAAAGCGGATCGCTTTCCCCTGTTAATGCTTCTGCTTCATCTTCATTCATCGCTACCACTGATACATGGTCATGCAAAAATGTTTGCCAGAATTCAGGGTCGTCTTGAATAACGTATTTTGTTCCCAGCGTGAGAACTACTGGCACGTCGTATTTTTTCGCGTATTCGATAGCTTTCATTGTTGCTTCAGGCATAGGATCGCCAGGCTTACAACGCACAAGATAAGCGGTCAGCACCAGTGCAGAAGCTTTTTTGAATATGGCTTCTGGGATGTTATCAGGCTTCAGCTGATTCATATGACCTTCACTGATTGCAAAGGTACGTTCACCGTCTTCGCTGATTAATGCGAAGCAGCGACCAATAGCTCCATTCACGCCTTGCAAGTAATTCAGATCCATCCGGCTAGATGTATTACATAGGTACCGATAACCGTAGCTTCCGATTTTGATGTCTTGGCTCATTACCCCTAGCAGGATAGATTTGTCATCGGCAAGAACCGAGTAATTGTGTAGAGTATTTCCAATCGTACCACCAGCAAACTCGTTGGTGACTAACCCTTGGTCTTTTAACTCGTTGTACAAATTCTCTGCCGTTTCATCGTCTATAACCAGTGAGTGTCCCTTACTCAAAGAAAACTTTTCGATAAATTCATCGCTTACTTTGGCTTCAATATCCACGAGAGTCTGGTCAATACCAACAATGTGAGTGCGTGCCATTTTCTTGCTTTCTTGCGCTTGTGTCACCAGTGGATCACGCGCGTGCACTGGGAAGTAATGTTTAGATTTTCTTTGACCGGGAAACTTCATAATCAATAAAACTTATTAAGGGACAAGTTGGGAGCGCGATTGTAGCTCGCATGTTAATGAGCGGCAATATCACCAAAAAAGGCAAACGTTTGCTCGTTAATTTAAAGAACTTTATACCGATTTAGCGCAAATTCCAGTTTAGCTTTCTTTTTTGCTTTTCTTAAATCAGTGAACCAATTTGAATTTATGTAGAAGTATAGGTCATCTTCCATTCTGAATCGTTTAGTCGATAAAAAAGCCAATTGATTCCTCAACTGGCTTTTAGCGGGTAATTGAATAGATTCAAAAAAATCTATTTATTGATTCCCTATCGCTCTTTAGTGTATGGCTTAGCAATCGCTTTAGGGGCAACGGCTTTTCCGATGAAACCAGCTAAGAGAACAACGGTTAAAACGTAAGGCAACGCAGAGAATACTTGGGTTGGAAGTACACCAACTAGTGGGATTTCTACACCTTGCATGCGCGTTTCCAGTGCCGATAAGAAACCGAACAGTAAACAGGCGAAAAACGCTGCTTTAGGATGCCATTTACCAAATATCACCGCCGCCAATGCAATATAACCTTGCCCTGCCGTCATTTCCTTACCAAAACCTGCGTTCTGGGCGGTAGAGAGATAAGCACCAGCCAATCCACACAATACACCTGTCACGAGTACGGCTCTAAAACGTAACGAGAATACTGAAATACCCGCCGTATCCACTGCATTAGGTTCTTCACCAACAGCACGTACGCGTAAGCCGAAGCGAGTTCTAAACAATACCCACCAAGTCGCAATTACCGCAACAAACGCAAGGTAGACAAGAATGTTATGCCCAGAAATAAGTTCAGAGTAAATCGGACCAATAACAGGGACATTTTCGCCTAACCACTGCGCACCAGGTAAATCAATAGGTAAGAAACGCTGGTCGTTATGCAGTGTTGGCGTTTGACCGCCTCTAGAGAACCATGCGTGCCCAAGGGTTATCGTCATCCCGGAAGCAAAAAAGTTGATTGCCAAACCGGAAATGATTTGGTCACCCTTTTGAATGATTGACGCATAACCATGAACCAGCGCCAATAGAACAGACGCGCCAATACCTGCCAATAACCCCAACCAAGGAGAACCAAGTGCATAAGCCGTTGCTGCAGCAACAAAGGCAGAGAACAACATCTTGCCCTCAAGACCAATATCAGCAATACCAGATCGCTCTGAAAATATCCCAGCCATAGCAGCAAAGATAAGCGGTATAGCCAAACGAATCGTCGAATCAAAAGTGGACAATAGCCAGTTAAAAATTTCCATCGTCACACCTCCTATGCTTTCGCTTGACGAGTAAAGAGCCGCTCTACTGGCTCGCGAATAAGCCTGTCCATCGCGCCTGTAAAGAAGATAACCAAGCCTTGGATAACCATGATGAGCTCAGGGTTCAAGCTCGGCATTTCAAATTGCAGCTCGGTTCCGCCTTGATATAAAGCACCAAACAAAATCGCCGCAATGATGATGCCAACAGGGTGATTCCGCCCCATAAGTGCTACAGCGATGCCTATAAATCCAAAGCCACCGGTGAAGTTTAGAATGAGGCGGTTATGCGCACCAAACACTTCATTAACAGCCATCATGCCCGCTAAGCCACCAGATATGGTCATCGCGATAATGATGATCCTCTTTGCATTAATACCTGCATATTCCGCAGCAGACGCATTTTGCCCAACGACTCGGATGGCATAGCCCAAACGAGAGCGGAACAATAACAGCCATACTAACCACGCCATGACTAACGCAATAAGCAGCGATGGGTTAAGTAGGGAAAATGGCAATTCAAACCCGTTTGCAGCGCCCCATTCATGCAGCTTAGGGAACACCGCTTCAGGGTTGAAATAACGTGAATCTGTCGAGTTACCGCCATATTTAGCAATATGCTCTACCAAGGCGTACCCCATCACAGAAAACGCAATAAAGTTGAACATGATGGTGGTAACAACAATGTGCGATCCACGCTTAGCTTGTAGGTAACCAGGGACTGCACCCCAAAGCGCACCAAAGGCTGCGGCAACAATAATCGCTAGCGGTGCCATCAACCAGACAGACAAAATGCCATCAAGCAATAACATTAATATGCCGATACCTAAACCAGCGATATACGCTTGCCCTTCACCACCGATATTGAATAAACCAGCGTGAAAAGCCACAGCCACGGCAAGCCCCGTGAATATAAAGTTTGTCGAGTAGTAAAGCGTGTTACTTAAGCCACCATATTCGAGGTTAGTCGCTCCTTGAATCATGACAGAGAATGCCGCCACAGGGCTTTCTCCAACCAATAACACGACGAGGCTAGATACCACCAAAGCGAGAATCAGCTGAAGCAGCGGAACCAGCGCTACATTTACCCATCCAGGTACGGTCTTGTTCATTATGCTTCTCCTTCAGCACTGGCATTGGCCATGAGCAGACCAAGACCTTTCTCGTCGGTTTCGCTCGCTTTAACTTCACCCGATATCTCACCGTCGACCATTACAATAATTCGATCAGATAGAGACATTATTTCGTCCAACTCTGTGGAAACAAGAAGTACCGCAGCACCGTTATCTCTAGCTGCAATAATGTTTTTATGAATAAACTCGATAGCACCAATATCCACACCACGCGTCGGCTGACCAACCAAAATGACATCGGGATGTTTCAACATTTCACGCGCGATAATCAGCTTCTGTTGATTACCACCGGAAAAATTAGCGCTTTTAAGATAAGGGTCGACGGGTCTTACGTCATATTGCTCCATCATGTCGCGCGTGGCACCATCAATGGCTTTCAAATCAAGAAGTTTAGAGCCGTATTCTTCATTATGATGGAAGCCAAGGATGGCATTTTCTGCCGCCGGCATAGTTTTCACCAGTCCCTGCTTGATACGGTCTTCCGGTATGTGACCAATACTCAGTTCACGCATAAGTGCAGCATCACGGTTTACTGATGAGGTAAATTGATGTGAACCTTTGGAGGTCGACACTCTCAGCTCGCCTTCTTGAGGTACCAACGTGCCAGAAAGGACATGAAGAAGCTCTGACTGACCATTACCAGAAACACCTGCCACTCCAAGGATTTCTCCCGCTTTGACGTGGAAATTAAGGTTCTTGAGACGCTTGACGCCACGATCATCAAAATAGCTGACATCTTTCACATCAATGCGCGTTTCTTCTGGCTCAGCTTCTGATTTATCGACATTGAGAAGAACCTTACGACCCACCATTAGTTCTGCAAGTTCTTGCGGATTGGTTTCAGCTGTCGGTCGATACGCTACCATCTCACCTGCTCGCATAACGGATACATTATCCGTTACCGACATAATTTCTTTTAGCTTATGGGTGATCAGTATGATGGTCACACCCTGCTCTTTTAAGGTGCGTAAAATATCAAAAAGCTGCTCAGTTTCTTGTGGTGTAAGAACCCCCGTAGGTTCATCCAAGATAAGAATACGGGCACCACGATACAGCGCTTTTAATATCTCGACTCGTTGCTGTAAACCAACAGGCAACGAGGAAACCAGCGCGTGGTTATCAACTTCTAGACCGTACTTCGTTTCAATTTCATGCAATGCCTGTTCAGCATCTTTTGCGCTATGAGAAATCAAGCTGTGGCTTTCAGCGCCGAGCATAATGTTCTCAATAACCGTAAAGGTTTCTACCAACATGAAATGCTGGTGAACCATTCCGATTCCAAGATCGATGGCGTCTTGAGAGTTTTTTATGGCAACTTGCTTTCCATCAACGTGAATGGATCCCGAATCCGCTTCATAAAAGCCGTACAAGATCGACATTAGCGTCGATTTACCCGCACCGTTCTCCCCCACAATGCCGTGAATGGTGCCTGGCTGGACAGCAAAATTAATATCTTTATTTGCCCAAACCGCGCCAAAGCGCTTATTAACGAGTTTTAACTCAATGGCAGGACTGCTCATTCTCTCTCCCTGAGTGACTGAATGAATCGATAACTAACGTTGGTTTTGATGTGTATCTTTGCAACGACAAATCTTTAGACTTTAAGATTATAAATGCGACTTTTGAAAAGCTCATTGAATTCAATTCACTGAATTCTTTATTCATTTTCACCGCTTGTTCTCGCAATATAACTCAGTAACATCTGCCACAGCACCACCAATATTGATAATTATATTTATACTCAATACTTGGGGCTCAGAAACTAAAAAGCCGGACACAGATCAGCCATGTCCGGCATTTCTTACTACTATATTAGTAAGTACAAGCGCTATTTGAGAAGTAATCGTGGACAACTACTTTACCAGCGATAATGTCGTCACGAATTTGCTCTACTTTCGACGCCATGTCTGGACCAATCAGGCTGCCATTGTGCTCATCAAGAGCCCACGCTACACCTTCTTCTTTCAGACCTAGAGATTGAACACCTGAAGTAAATTTACCTGCGTAAGCATCCATGAATGCATCTTTAACAGCGACATCCACACGCTTAACCATAGACGTAAGCATCACGCCAGGGTGAAGGTGGTTTTGGTTTGAATCTACGCCGATCGCGTATTTTTTCTCGTCAACTGCGGCTTGATAAACACCAACGCCAGTACCACCAGCTGCTGCGTAAACAACATCAACACCTTGGTCGAACTGAGACTTCGCTAGCTCTGCACCTTTCGTTGGGTTGTTCCATGCGGCAGGCGTAGAACCTGTCATGTTTTGTACAACTTTCGTGTCTTTGCTGATGTATTTCGCACCTTGCTCATAACCACAAGCAAACTTACGAATTAGAGGGATATCCATGCCGCCGACAAAGCCAACAGCGTTTGATTCACTCTTCATTGCCGCTAGAGCACCTACAAGGAAAGAACCTTCGTGCTCTTTAAACACAACACTACGAACGTTTGGAAGGTCTACCACTGAATCGATAATAACGAAATTCGTTTTTGGAAATTGCTTCGCTACTTTTTCAACGATAGGTGCTTGCTGGAAACCAACTGCCACAATAGGATCATGACCACGTTGAGCCAAACGCAACATTGCTTGCTCACGTTGTGCTTCGTTAGTGATTTCAAACTCACCGTACTTAATTCCCGTGTCCTTCTTAAATGCTTCCGCACCATTGTAAGCCGCTTGGTTGAAAGATTTATCAAATTTACCGCCCATATCAAAGATAACTGACGGTTTAAAATCTGCTGCTTGAGAAGCAAAAGTTGCTAGTCCAAGCGCTACACCTACCGCGACTGACTTAAAGGTCATCATCCAATTTCTCCATGTCATTTGGTATAAAGTAGTAAAATTAGCACCTATCCCCAAATACCTGTGTAATTATCGCCCAATTTTTTACAGATTCTTGACATGATTCACGACTGTGAAGAAGAACATATTCAATTCGAACAATAGTTAATCGTTTGCGCAAATATTTTGAGCACAATTCTTGTATACAAAATCAACAATTCGTTCACAACTTGAAACATTCATTAGGATATTTCGCATGGAAAACAGAAGGTAAAGCGAGCTCCTTTTGATGATTTTATCAGCTCAATGCGCCCTTTTAGGTATTGAGTAACCAAAATATAGGCAACATGCAATCCTAACCCGACGAACCCTTGGCTCCTCTCTGTCGTGATAAAGGGTTCAAATAACGTTTCCTCGACATCAGAAGACACCCCCTTACCATCATCACTGTAATCCACTTCTAATTGCCCATTATTGTGGCGCACATTGACCCAAATCTCCCCTTGCTTATCTCCAGAAAATCCATGGTGATAGGTATTGGTTACCAACTTTTGTAGCACATCATGCACTATCCAAGTATTGAGTTTGACGGTCAGTGCAGGGTCGCACTCAACATTAAAGCTTACACCGAGCTCTTCCCTCGTTGCGACCGATTCCAACCCTTCTGTCATAAAGCGCCCTACATTAACCGGCTGAACTCGGGTTTCGGCACCAACGGCGTCGAGTTCTCTAAATGAATCGATTAAACGGGATTGTTTCGATGTGTTGTTAAGACCGATCGTGGTGAAATCACGGATAGATTCTAACGTTGAGACCATATTACTCTTAGAAAGAGCACCACTTTCAATCGAATTTTCTAACGTATCAATTGTGTCTCGAATAGCTGAAAAAGTACTGATGCAATTCCCTATAGGCGTATTCATTTCATGAGCAACACCCGAGACCAATTTAGCCAGTGAGGCCATTTTCTCAGATTCCACCAACTTGTTTTGCGTACTTCTTAGCTGATTTATTGCATCCGTCTTTTCTTGAACTAAATTCTCCAGCTCTCTTTTGGATTGACTAATGCTCAAATGATTTTGCACGCGAGCGATCAGCTCTTTCTTTTGAAAAGGTTTGCTTATGTAATCCACTGCACCAGAAGAAAAGGCTTTTTCTTTTGCATCTTGGTCTGTCAATGCCGTAAGAAAGATGATTGGAATATCAACGAATTCAGGGTTGCTGTTAAGAATTTGGCAAACTTCAAAGCCATTCATCTCAGGCATATTTACATCCAAAAGAATCAATGAAGGCTTGATTCTCTCAACCCGGCTTAATGCAGTTTTACCATTATTTGCAGTGGCAATCTTATAACCCAACTCTTTTAAAAAGCCGGAAGCGACACCTAAATTTGATGGGCTATCGTCCACTATAAGTATTGAAATATCATGGTCGCTCATTAATGTAATCATCCACCATATCGATTATTTTCTGATCATCAAACTCGTGAGCGAATTTAACGACACGTTCTGTAAACTCAGGGAAGTCGGTCGCAAGAGGCTGCACCATCTCTTGGATATCATCGATAAAACCATCGACGGCTAACGTTCGAATATTGGAAAGCACTTCCCCGCTAGGTACTCTAATTTCCCCTTCTACTTCAATAGATTGTGACTGCAATGCTACTGCGCCATTCATCACCCTACTCACGTTAGTATAGGCGAGGAATCTTTTAAGCTCTTCAATAAGGCTATCTCTATCAACAGGTTTCGTGATGTAACCTTCACAGTGCTTTATGTGACTTTCGAGTGACTCTGATAATGCAGACGCTGTTACTGCAATGATTGGAATATCCTGATAACGAGGGTCATCCTTCAATATTTCAGAGGCTTCTCGACCATCCATATTGGGCATTTTTATGTCCATCAAAATTAGATCAGGTGTACTCTTCTCTACTCTTTCTAGCATTTGGATGCCATCGTCCGCATAGTCAATCGTGAATGGGAAATCCGTTAAGAACTGAGCCAGAATTTCTTGGTTGTAATCCACATCATCCGCTATCAAAATTTTGGCTGGTTCAAATGAAACAATGAGGTTTTCATCTACTGGAGCATCTTCTCCTTCAATGGCTGTAGCTGGCTTAACCAATGGCAGAGTTACGGTAAACGTTGTACCTGAACCAAACTCACTGGAGACCGAAATTTGCCCACCCAACAATTCAATTATTTGTTTGCTAATAGCAAGACCTAAACCTGTCCCACCAAAGCGGCTTTCCGTTGCTTCTGCCTGTTCAAATGACCCAAATATTTTGTCTATCTGGTCTTTTTTGATCCCTATCCCTGTATCTTCTATCTCAAATTCCAACCTAAAGTCTTCTTCAACGGGAATGGCTCGAGCCGTAACCTTCACATAACCTTGCGTGGTGAACTTTACGGCATTACCAATCAGGTTGATGAACACTTGCCTTAGTCGATTTTCGTCCATGAGCAGGCTTTCAGGCATGCCTTTTTCAATTTCATAGATAAGTGCAAGATTACTACTGGTTGCCTTGTGGTCGAACATATCGTGCAACTCTTCAAACATTTTGGGTACAGATGTCGGCGCCATATGAAACTCTAGTTTACCGGCTTCCACTTTTGATAAGTCCAAAACGTCATTAATAAGATGAAGAAGAGCTTTGCCTGAAGTTCTGATTTTATTAATGAAGTTGAGCTTTTTAGGATTGGCTTCTTCCGAATGAAGAATTTCAGAAAACCCAAGAATCGCATTCATCGGAGTGCGAATTTCATGGGACATATTTGCCAAAAACTCCGACTTAGCTCGGTTCGCTTTTTCAGCGCCTTCTTTGGCTTTCTCCATTTCATTAACTGCATGGCGTAACTCTTCAGTTCTTAACATCACCCGATCTTCCAGCTCTTCATTGAGCTTTCTCACTTTTCTTTCAGCGACATCTCGCTCCTGAATCTTCAAATTTAGCTCGGTGATGTTGTCTTTTATGGCGCTTTGCATGAAATAAAAATTACGGGCTAACTCACCAAATTCGTCACGTCGGGTAATGTTGATTTTGTGATTGATGTTTCCGTTAGCAATCGCACTAAAATCTTTAATTAGTTGGGATATAGGCTCAATGAAAGAACGCGCCATTAATATTGCAATCGCAGCAGCTAACAAAACGAGTACCAAACCAGAAACAATCAGTAACACAGCAACACGCTTAGTGGCATCTTCTATCACTTGCTGAGAAATAGAGGTAACCAAATACCCAAGTACAACACCTTTATCTTTTATCGTGGAGGCGAGCCCCGTGTGAATTTGTCCATCAATGTCTTTAAGATCTAACTGTTTTTTTCCTGTACCAATGCGAATATCGTCCTCAAGCTTTGTAAACAAATTAGAACCGTCAATCCGATTTCTAGATTCGTCGTATAGCGAAATTTCTACCCCTAGATCCACTTCTTGAATCGCCAAATCAAAATCCCAGCTCCTTTGCAATACCAGTACACCACCATTATCGAGCTCGAAGCTGTAGCTAATGCCTATACTGCCGTCCGACAGTGTTGTTAATTCCGTACGAGGAGAACCGACGAATTTCTTAGGAAAGTTAAGAATGGGTTCGATGTCTTTTTTACGCAGAAAGTTACGCGAGTCCCAGCGAATCAAGGTCGTTTCATTGATGATGATCCCGTCTAATTGACCATTAAATTGCGCATAGAGATAGTTAACATTTTCATCAAAAACGGGAGAAGAAGAGTTAGGATCAGCCGGTAAATAAATCGCATAGCTGGAAATATCGTAAAGGCGTGAAAACTCAAGTAGGTACTCGCGAACATCTGGATAGAAAGTGAGTACACCGATAAAATCTTCAGCGGTAAAAATGCTACCTCGCTCAACACCCATTAAGAATTGTGTAGAGCCGCTATTGCGAAACGCTTCATATTGGCGATGAATATGAGGGAAATCATCTGAAATTCGTCTTTGTAGAGAACTCGTGGCGTTATGCAAACGCGCCTCGTTTTGACGATTTATTTCACTTCTCATCAACACATTAGAAGCGACAATCGAAAGCACGATTGTGAGTGCAACCAACAGTGGAGTAAAAACAAAAAGTTTGGTTTTAAAGGTCATTCAGCCTTCCAGCTATTTACTAGATTCTTTCGTAAAAAATGAGCAACATTTTCTTGATTGACGACGACCGCGCCAATATTCACCACCTCAGGAAGCAGGGTGATACCAATGGATGAGATATCATTGGCTACCGGAATATCCTCGTCTACTCGATTGTGGTAGTCCTCCAACAAGGAAATGGAGAGATAACTCATCATGGCTGTTTTCGCGACGATCGAGGAATCAATCACACCGCCTTCAATAAATTCGAGCACCGTGTCCTCTCGATCATGAACCACTATTGCTAAGTCTTTGTCCATTAATCCAAGCTGACCTATCGCATTTCCTATCCCTACACCAGAGCTGGAGTTCAGCCCTATTAACCCGCTAATATCTGGGTGA
This sequence comes from Vibrio penaeicida, assembly GCF_019977755.1. NCBI lineage: Bacteria > Pseudomonadati > Pseudomonadota > Gammaproteobacteria > Vibrionales > Vibrionaceae > Vibrio > Vibrio penaeicida. Next base: position 2,561,747 of record NZ_AP025144.1, read on the forward strand.
TCACGCAAGAGCTTCATGGTGACTTGACTCGCTTGATCGGTATTGGTTTTATCGTCCACTTCGGCAACGATTTCCCATTCCGTATTTTTTAACCCATCGATGACGCCTTGTTTTTTTAAGGCTGTATTACTGGCTAAATTAAGAACTAAACCGAGCTTACCTTTGTTGCCACCAATACGTACGAGCTCGCGGGCGGTTAGGAGACCTGCCTGATAGTTGTCCAGACCAATGTAAGTATTGGCATTGTGGTTTTCAGGCGCCGCTTCAATAGCAATAACTTCAATGCCTTTCTTTCTTGCTTCCACTATCAATGGCAAAACATTATCTACCCAGAGAGGGACGATAATGCCGTCAGGATTGGCGGCAATAGCGGTTTCCATCGCTTTATATTGAGCATTCCAATCCGGCCCCTGCGGTCCTAGCGTGGCAATATTCACATTCAGTTTCTTGCTGGCGTATTTAAATCCTAACTTGATATCACGAACATAAGGATGAGCTAAAAAAGCGCCTACAAAATAATAGGTTCGTTTGCTGTTTTCTTCTGCGATCACATTGGGGATAGAAAAGACAAGCAAAAGAGCAGGCGCTATGAGAATTCGCGCCAAGGCTTGTTTAACAAGAGCTATCAGCATAGTAAGTTCCATCTCAATCATACCTTTCATTCAGTATAGACAGTCATCACGCATTATGTGTAAATTACCAATAGATTGAACATGTTGAGCTGTTAAAGAAAAATATTCACTTTGCTGCCAGGAAGCTTTGACGGTACATCAGGCACAAAAAAACCCGCTTAGCTAAGCGGGTTTTGACTAAAAAGCGATATGATTTATTTCACTAAGCCAGCTTCTTTGTAGTATTTTGCTGCACCAGCATGAAGAGGCGCAGATAAACCATCTTTTGCCATTTCTTCTTTTTTCAGGTTGTTGAATGCAGGGTGAAGGCGCTTAAAGGTATCGAAGTTTTCGAATACCGCTTTCACGATTTCATATACCACTTTCTCTTTTACGTCAGTAGAACTTACGAACGTTGCACCCACACCAAACGTTTGTACATCTTCCGCATTACCACGGTACATACCACCTGGGATGGTTGCTACGCGGTAGAAGCTGTTGTCGGCAATAAGTTTCGCTACAGCAGGACCGCTTACTTCTACAATCACACTGTCACAAGATGTTGTTGCTTCTTTAATTGCTCCACTTGGGTGACCAACTGTGTAGATCATTGCGTCAATTTTGTTGTCACAAAGCGCTTTAGACTGCTCAGACGCTTTCAGCTCTGAGGCAAGTTTAAAGTCTTTCATTGTCCAACCTAGCTCGCCCATCAGTACTTCCATCGTACCGCGCTGACCTGAACCTGGGTTACCAATGTTTACTCGCTTACCTTTAAGATCTTCAAATGTCTTAATGCCTGCATCTGCACGTGCTACGACAGTAAACGGTTCTGGGTGTACAGAAAATACAGCACGAAGATCCTTAAATGGACCTTTGTCTTCAAACTTACTTGAACCATTGTATGCATGATACTGCCAATCTGATTGAGCAATACCCAAATCCAACTCACCAGCACGAATCGTGTTGATGTTATAAACCGAACCACCAGTACTCTCTACAGAAGGTCTTTACGCCCTTTATTCACCAGACGACAAATAGCGCCTCCCGTTGGGTAGTAAACACCTGTAACGCCACCTGTACCAATAGTTACAAAGTCATCAGCTGCGTTCGCGGTTGTTGCTAAACCCAATGCACCAGTCAACCCCATCACAACACAAGCCGTTTTCAAGAACGTCATATCCCTTTCCTTCTGTTGGTTAGCATGCAACACACATGCGTTTCTGTCTCTGGAAACATAGTTCCGTTTACGTAAGTTTTACAACTTTAACAAATAACATAGTCTAATTTAGTATGCGAAATTTTCATCTTAAAACATGAAGTTATTCGTCACATCTCAATATTGACTCAAATTCTTTAGCATTGATCACATTCAGGTTGAGTGCGTTTGCTTGCTGAACAAGTTGAGCGACTTGGTACTCGTTTCCCGGAGACAATTCTCCATTTGGTAAAAAATGATTATTTTCAAACCCAACCCGTGCATCTCCACCTAATAACATAGCAGAGATAAGGCACTGCTGTTCCAATCGCCCAAAAGCGCACACGCCCCAAGCAATATCCGAATTAAGAAGCTGTGGAGTCAACATGGGTAATAAGTCAGCGGGTTGAGATTCTAATTGTTTGTGGTAGCGCCCAAGAACAATCAATAAATGCTGGTTCGTATTGGGGATAATTTGTCGGTTGAGCAAATCAAAGTAGCGCGTGAGATCCGTTTGATCATAAACAATCCACTGTATGAGAATGTTTTGTTGGTTGGCTAAGCTGAAAAAGTCTCGCGCTGTCGCTTCAGACGCTTTATTTGGAATCAGTTCTTTGATGGCACACGAAACTGCGGGCGGACGGACTTTTTCAATTAAGATCATTTGTTCTGTTGGTGAAAACTGCCCAACAGCTTCCGTGGTCAATTGAATCAGAATTTGATTCCCTAATTCAGCCTTGAGTTCAGAAAGCAGAGCAGCGTTTTCTCGTATCCCAAGTGTATGCTTTCCCTCTAACGTTCGAGCATGCACATGTGCCATCGCTGCGCCAGCTTGCGCGCTGGCTTTCACATCTTTAACAACATCTTCTATAGATATTGGGATATTAGGGTGATCGCCCTTCATCTTTCGTGCGCCATTTGGAGCAACGATTATGGCTGGCATACTGCCTCCAATGAAAACAGTCGGCTAAAGGTTGCTTGTAGTTTTTCAACCAATTCTGATACTTGCGGTTGTGTCATGATGAAGTGTGGCGCCAACAACACGTGATGACCATTTTGACCATCGATGGTGCCTTTCATTGGGTAGCACATTAGCCCCTCTTCCATCGCCATTTTCTTCACCTTTTTTTCCAATTGGCTATTTGAAGAAAAAGGCATTTTCGTTTTTTTATCCTCGACAAATTCAATACCAATGAATAATCCTCTTCCTCTAATATCACCTATATTTGGGTGATCACTAAACGCTTCATTCAGCTTTTCAAAAAGCAAATCACTCGTGACCTGAACATCTGAAACGCTGTTTCCTTCAACAATTTCATTGATTGTCGCCAATGCGGCAGCGCAAGCCATTGGGTGCGCATTGAATGTATGCCCATGTTGAAAATAACCGGAACCATTGGCGATGGTTCTGTAGATCTGGCTGCTCGCAATGGCTGCGCCAATGGGTTGATATCCACCACCGAGACCTTTCGCAACAGTCACAATATCGGGTACGATCCCCTCTTGTTCAAATGCATAAAATGACCCTGTTCTGCCTACTCCACACATCACCTCATCTAAAATCAGTAACACATCGTACTGGCTGCAAATTTCACGTATACGAGCAAAATACCCCTCTACAGGCACCAATGCACCCGCTGTCGCCCCAACCACTGTTTCCGCGACAAACGCCATCACATTCTCTGCACCCACTTCAAGAATCTTATTTTCTAGTTCGTTTGCGACACGTTGCCCATATTCAAATTCGGACTCACTTTCCAGCCTATCTCGATATGGATAACACGGGGAAATGTGATGCGTCGTTTTCAGCAACGGTCGAAATGGAGCGCGACGCCATTCATTGCCACCAACGCCAAGCGCACCTAACGTATTTCCGTGATAACTCTGTTGGCGCGCAATAAACTGAGATTTACTCCCCTGACCTTTTTCCAAATAGTATTGGCGCGCAAGTTTCAGTGCCGATTCAACGGCTTCTGACCCACCACTAACAAGGTAAACATGGTTAAGTGAGCTAGGACTTACAGACACCAATGTATCGGCTAATCTTTCTGCAACATCGGTTGTAAAGAAGCCACTGTGAGCAAATGGTAATGCCTCCATTTGTCGCATCATGGCATTCTTAATTTTTTGGTTGTTATGACCGAGGTTAGAGACCGCTGCTCCGCCACACGCATCTAAATAACGCTTGCCATTTTGATCGTAAAGATAGATGCCTTGCCCATTTTTCACTGTGGGAGGTACGTGGTGGCAATGTCGGTGAATGAGATGAGTCATGGCGAATCCTTACGTGCCTTATTTGGCTTGTTTAATTTCTGAATGCTTAACTTTCGGTTGCTTAACTTTTCGTTTGCTTAGCTTATGATCACTTAGCTTCGGCTTACTTAGCCTCTGACTAATTAATAACCAAGATAAAGCTTTGCGATTTCCCGACAAGCGAATTATTCTCACTAGTATGAGTAAATGGAATAATGGTGATTCACCTTTAAATCTAATCTCTAAAATCTTAAGTAAGCAGAAGTTGTTCACCCATACGGAAAGTAGCCACCATGCAGTTAACCAAACACCTGCCCTCTAGCCGAGCGCTTCAAGCCTTTATTGTTGCCGCAAGGTGCCTCAGCTTTTCGGAGGCAGCCAAACAGCTTTACGTAACCCAAGGGGCAATAAGTAAACAAATTCAATTACTTGAAACTCAGCTTGGGCAAGCCCTATTTATCCGAAAAGGAAGTGGATTGGTACTGACAGAAGCGGGAAACCAGTACCTCAGTAAAGTCGTACCAGGCATAGAAGCCATTCAGACAGCCAGTGCCGAAATGCAACAAACCCATTCGGAAACAAACTTACTGCAACTTAATGTGTCCCCTTCTGTTGCCAACCTTTGGCTTCTGCCTGAAATAGACAAGCTTCTCGCACAAAATCAGCGCTTAAGAATATCGGTTAACACTGGGGATGGGCGGTTACCCAAGGGAGGGATAGATGCTGATGTTTCAATTCGTTGCCTACCAATAGCCAAGCACTATGAGCATTCGGAATGGCTATTTCAAGAAAAGCTCATCTTAGTTGCTAATCCAAGCGTTGGTAACCTAAGTTCAATAGATGAAGTACTCAGCTTACCCCTGCTCCCCCAATCGACCCGCCCTCAGCTTTGGGAGCTGATGCTGAACAAAAGCCAGACTCAAATTTCGCCCAATTATTACCCTGTCGCATTTGAACATTTTTATATGTCTTTGCCTTTGTTGGCACGAAACTGTGGAGTTGCCCTTTTGCCCGATTTTATGGTGAGAAAAGAACTCGATTCTGGAGCGCTCATAAACCCGCTCGATCTAAGCTTCGACAGCCCTTATGGCTATTACTTGATTTGCCCAAGCTATAAGTTGAGTGAACCTCACATTACCTCATTCATTCGCTGGATTCGGTCACTGGAGCGATAAAAGCAGCGTGCCTTATAGCGTATTTTTTGTATAAATGAAGACTTAATTTAAAATAACTTTATATTAACTTTTCATTTTCACATACAGATCAACATTACGTACCGTTTACATTCATATCAGTTACATTCTCACTGCCTTGTGATCCTAATCTGAAGATATTTTCAGTTTACCGCATTTAAGACCGATATATTTATAAGGAATGGTTGCATATTAATTTAAACAACCACTCCTCTAACAATAAATGCACTGGTTCACACTAGATGAGACATAGAATCTCACGGTGTGCGCAAACAGATAAACGTCAATTGGCAGAAATTATGAGCATAATCGCGCGACTAAAAGCGTGGGCGTCGAACAACGTCCCCCTGATATTTTCGATACTCCGTTTTGTTCAACCCAATGTTCTTTATAAGAATTACGCACTGATTACCCGATTTAAAGACATTCAGGAAGCACTGTCTCGTCCCAATGAGTTAGGTGTAACTTACGCCGATAAAATGCGAGTAATCACCGACGGCAGTAACTTCTTTTTAGGAATGGATGATATACCGGACTACACGAGAGATGTGTCGAATATGCGTTTAGCGGTTAGACGTGACGACCTAGATAAAATCGTAGCGCCACTAACCGATAAACTCGCCAAACAAATTATGGAAAACAGTACAGGGAGAATTGAGTTAGTTTCAGAGCTAACCAGTGTTGTTCCATGCCAATTCACTGCCGAATATCTAGGTGTTTCTGGGATCGAGCCAGAAAAGTTATTTAACTGGACTTGTAACCTATTTCAGTACCTTTTCTACCCAGACTGCCCAAAAGAAATTGAAGAGGCCGCAATACGAGACGCCGCTAGCTTACGCGCTCATATCGATCATTTGATCGAAGAACGACGAATGCTCCCAGCTAGCGAACGTGATCAGAAAGACGATATTTTAGAACGATGTTTGAAGTTACAAGAGTCTGGTACACCAGGAATGACCGACTACGATATTCGCAACAACTTAATTGGCATAATTATAGGCTTAGTCCCTACTACCTCGAAATGCGCTATTCTCGTATTAGATTACCTATTAGATAACAAAGCACTTTTTACAAAGGCGCAACGTGCCGCACATTTAGACGACATGCACACCTTAGAGCAATTCGTTCTTGAAACTTTGCGTTTTAAATCCTTTGGTGCAGGTCTTTTCCGTATTGCCAATTGTGATTACACGATAGCGCAAGGCACATGGCGTTCTAAGAAAATAAAGAAAGGAACGCAAGTCTTTGTCGCTACACAGTCTGCAATGCTGGATGGGCGCGACTTACCTCACCCCAAATCATTTAAGTTAGATCGCCCAAGGCACGTTTACATGCATTTTGGTTACGGTATGCATACCTGCTTCGGTCAATACATTAACCTAATCCAAATCCCTAATATTCTGAAAGCAATCTTGAAGTCGGAGCATATTCTCAGAGGCAAAGGAGAACTTGGAATAGTTCAATATCGTGAACCCTATCCGATAAGTCTAACGATCACACACGAGCAATTATCCCGTCACACCGATGAGACATCACCGGATACGACAATAGAGAAACCATCAAAAGTCGCATAATCAACAAGTCTACCGGTCTGCCTAAAAGCGCCAGTAGACAATAATAAAATCCATCACTTTATACAGGAATGTGGTATGTCAAATATTGCGGGTAAGGCGTATGCCATGAACGTAGTTACACCAATAAAATGGTATTGGCGTTGGCTAAATAAATTCATATTTTGGACAGTTAACTCTGGAGCCATGAAATTAGTTGGGGCGTCTTTAAATGGGTTAACCACGCTTTCTCTGATTCATTACGCTCGGTGGGCGATCGTTAAACCAAATGAATTTCCTAGGCTTTCAGAATCACAGCCCAAAGAAACCATTAAGTACAGCTATATGTTCTTCTTTAGCAATTTTAATGGCAGTTGGGCTCAATACGTTGACTCTTTCCATAGCGCAATTCCATCTGGTTTAGATCTATTCTGGAAAAACAACGTGAAATACCCGGGCTCAGTGCCACTGCAACCCTTTCACGATTACATCACATCAAATCAAGTATGGACAAACCACTACTACAGCGCCTACCCAATGGCGGCTTCGAACGACGTGAAGTCTGGGCAGCACATTCGAAGCTCACTCTCAGAATTCATTAAAGAAACGCCAGCCAATGAATCAGCGGACGATTTTCAAAAGCGTTACGACGCACTGACTCTTTCGCTACAAGATCACATTGGAATGATGGCACCTTCTCCTATCGTTAGCCTTTCTGCCGAAGCCGTAGAAAAACGCCTTGCTAAAGCCAGTTAAAGAGAGGAATAAATCATGTCTAATACCAGTGGCAACGCCTACGGCTTAACAGCATTGTGCCCAATCATTAACGGGTGCAAAGACGACACCTCATACAGTGCAATACTTCGAGACTACCTACATGCGCTTCCGTTAGATAGGTTCAGCCCGATGGCTAAGGTCCCCAACACCTATTTAGCCCGCTTTTACGTGCTCTCAGATGTGTTTTATCAAGGTCATCCCGCGAGAGAGGAACACTTACAGTCTCAATATCTCGTTTTCAGTAGCAATTTTTATGGCGATCTGGACTCCTACCTCTACGACATGTGGCAACACGCTGAAGGGGAAGTGAAGAAAATCTGGCAACACTGCGTCGCTTTTGACGAAGTAAGCAATGCAGACCAATTCATCGAATACGTTAAAAAATGCCAAATCGATAACCAGCTCTTTTTTAATGGTTCGAACGACTTGTCTCTAAAAGCTCAACTGAAAAGCTTATTTTTGAAGCAAGAATTTTCTCGCTTTGTGTACGCAAACCAGGGTAAGCCAGCTCATGAAATTCAAAAACTGTTTCGAGAGTTTGAACGAGCAATAGACATCGACAATCTTTCATCACCGAGTTGGAGCGCAGGGGCGAGTAGCTTAGAAGAAGTCGCAACAACCGCCCATATCTATAGCCAGAACAGCGCATCTTCTGTCGCCGAAAACAAACCATCACTGGAGACAGAATAATGTCAGATACGCCTTCCCCTGCTGCAATAGATCTCCACGATATCCAAGGTAATATTATTAAGGGTTATGGACGATTTGGTTACCCACATGCGCGCTATCTATTTCTGTCGGTACGAAAAGAAGCCGATGCAAGGCGCTTTTTAAGACAAATCATCAATAACGTCACAACCTCTGTCCCATGGGGGCAGCCAGGTCCAAACCAAGAGCCAGTCCCTAAGCCTTTGGCCACCACCAACGTTGGTTTTACTTATAACGGGTTAAAGGCAATCGGTGTGCCGCAGCAGTCACTTCAATCTTTTCCACAAGCTTTTGCGATGGGTATGCCAGCGAGAAAAGACATACTCGGAGACGACCTATCAAGCGCACCCGAGCATTGGGACCCTATTTGGCATTCGCCAGAAAAAGTGCATCTTTGGTTATCGATAAATGGACAAACTCAAGCAGACATTGAAATTCGCTACAAAGAGCTGCTTAGGTTGATAGAAATATGTGATGCAGGCGTAGAGTTGTTGCAAGGTCACCGTGCTGGGAATGGAGAGTTACTCCCTTATCAAGACGCTGCAGCATTAAGAGAAAATGAAAAAGTCACACCAAAAGAACACTTTGGCTATGTAGATGGCATTAGCGATCCTTTTTTCAAAGGAACAGGTGCACCGGCCGAACGCGTCCTTGGAGCCGGAAAGCCAACAGGGAAAGACCCATCTAAAATGGAAGGCTGGGAGCCACTAGAAACAGGCGAATTTATACTTGGACATCGAGACGAATCGTTTGAATACCCTAAAGCTCCAACACCACCACTATTGGCTAAAAATGGCACTTTTATGGTGTATCGAAAACTCCACCAAAACGTTAAATCTTTCAAACGTTACAGTGAAGAAGTCGGCAAAGATTTTGAAGGCGGAAGTGAAGCGCTATCGGCGAAATTTGTTGGTCGCTGGAAGAATGGTGCCCCAATAGCCTCTTTCCCAACTCAAAAGGAAGCTGATGCGTTTCACGATAAATTACGCAAAGCGCAGAAAAACGCAAAAGAAAATCCGACAACTGCAAATAAAGAAAAGTACCTCGAATTAAAACAGCAACTCACGGCTTTCAACTACAGTGATGACATAAAAGGCTCGGCATGCCCAATGGGCTCACACGTTCGTAGAGCCAACCCACGAGGTGCACTCGAATACGGTGTGAAAGATGCGTTCAATACGCCAGGCGCGTTGGTAAATCGCCGACGTATCCTTCGCCGTGGTCTACCTTATGGCACCGTGAGCGAATCGCCTGAAGACTCGGGCAATCAAGGCATTATATTCATGGCGTTAAATGCCGATATAGAGCGCCAATTCGAGTTTGTTCAACAGCAATGGATGAACTACGGCAACGATTTTAAACGCTCCAATGAGAAAGACCCAATCATCGGTAATATGTCTAATAACCCTGACGTCTCGGCGGATGGCAGCATGCTCATTCAAGGGAACGAACAAACCGGCAAGAAGCCATTTTTCTGCTCTCATATCCCAAGATTCGTGGAAACGCGAGGTGGTGATTACTTCTTTATCCCAAGCCTCACTGCATTGCGAATGTTAGCAGAAGGCATTATCGACCCTACTTAGGGTCTCGTGACCTAATACGTGTAAAAAGACAAGGACGTCATATGGCTGATCAAATAACAAAGCACAATCATTATCTCTATCAAGTAGTGCTACCGGAAGAATTGAAACACGTATTGCAACGAAAGGTAATAAATAGAGATGGTCAGGCATTAGAGCGCTCCCCCCGCTCGTTGCCTGATTTTGAGCAGACGCTGATACCTTGGGATCAGCGTTCTGTTCCTCTTAATCAAACCATCGAGTCCCTTGCAGATAAAAACCAAGAACAGATGTGGAATGAGGACTCTAGTGTTCTTCACCCTGGCTTAGTTGGATTATGCTTTTCTGGTGGTGGGATTCGTTCCGCTACATTTAATCTCGGTGTCATTCAAGCATTCAAAAAAAGCGGCCTACTTAATAACGTTGATTATCTCTCTACGGTTTCAGGTGGAGGCTACATTGGTTCTGCATTTTCAAGCGCGATGACGGGGGCGGTGACAAACGAGCAGTACGCCGATAAAAAAACGGAAGCAATCGATGCTCTTTTTACCCATGAGCAAGGCGATGTAGAGCCGAGTGAATTCCGCCACTTACGGAACAACTCGAATTATATGGCTCCCAATGGCGGTCTAGACACAATACGTGTTCCCGCCATATTTCTTCGGGGTATCGTACTTAACGCCTTAGTTGTGCTGCCTTATCTGCTTATTTTCGCCATGATAATGGCGTTTCTCTCGACACCACCACTTGGCTTTTATAGCGATTATGCCTCGTGGTTAGAGCACATTGGTTTAGGTGCACACTTCCCAGTGACGAAATCACTCATGTTGCTTTTGTTACTTAACTATATTGGTTCCGCACTGACGACAAACGCCACTGAAAACCTAAGCTCCTCAAACAACCAGTCTTGGATTTGGCGAGACAGAATCACCTCAGCAATCGCCATTAATGTTTCAGCGATATTCGGCAGCGCCATTATTGAAGCTCAACCCTTGGCACTTGAATGGTATCAAACGCTTGTACTATGGGGGATATCATTGCACCAAATGGGCATTAATGGCTTCGCTATCGCCATTGTATGCAGTTTGCTTCTAGCAAAAGTTATTTCAAATCTAAGCAAGATCAGTAATCAGCTTGTTGTCGGTTGTATCGGCTTTTCCGCTATTTTCGCATGCTGGGTAGTGGTGTTGGATGTAAGTGATTCGCTTGTCACTCAAGAGACAAGCTATGTCGCAATCGTGTCGCTAACAATAGCGCTCATGTTTCTTAACCAGTTTACTGGCAGTGCCAATTTTACCGCAGTAAATCGATTCTATCGCGATAGGTTAAGCCTCGCTTATTTGTTTAAAAAACAGAGCCCTTTTCCTCATGCCCCCATCATCCATACCGACAAACTAAAGCTCTCAGAATTGGATAGCGAATATGCGCCTTACTCTTTGATCAACTGTACTCTGAATGGTGGACAAAGCGTCAACGCCTATAAAAAAGATCGACTGGGCGAAAACTTCATCTTCTCCAAATGCTTTAGCGGAAGTAATAAAACGGGGTTTTGTAAGACTCAAGATCTTGAAGCATCTCAGCCAAGCATTAACCTCGGAACCGCCACGGCAATATCGGGAGCAGCAGTTGCGCCAAATATGGGGCGAAACACCGTAAAACCTCTCGTATTCTTACTGGCAATGCTCAATATTCGTTATGACTATTGGGTAAAGAACCCATCTAAAATCCATGACCAAGAACAGAGTTCTAGCCGTGCTTGGTGGAAAAAGCTATTCAGAAATGACCGTGTCGGTCCTTCTTACTTTCTCAGAGAACTGTTAGGCAATATCAATACTAGTCAGAATTACATCAACTTATCTGATGGTGGTCATTTCGAGAACCTAGGGTTGTACGAACTGGTTCGTCGTGAATGCAGGCTCATCATCATATCCGATGCAGAAGCAGATTCAGAGGGAACCTTCTCTGGCTTGATGGATACCATACGAATGATTCAAACCGACTTTGGTATCAAAATCACCATGACCGGGCTAGACGAGATAAAGCAAAAAAATCAAGCGCATGCTCATGGAGAAATCCACTATAGAAATGGGCGAGTCGGAAAAGTCCTTTACATAAAATCGGTCATGACCAATCCAGAAGATACGATGTCTACCGACGTTCCTAGCAACGATGACTATTTCGATAAATATCGGTACATCGCCAATTATCAATCCAAAAACCCAGAGTTTCCTAACCAATCATCCGGAGACCAATTCTTCGATGAAGCGCAGTTTGAAGCCTATCGCGCACTCGGGTATCAGGTGGCCTATCAGACCCTATTTAATCAAGAACAAAGCATTTCAGAATCAGAAGATTCCTTCTCTAATCGACGAAGCGCTTAAGCTAACTTATGGATAAGTGATGTACTCAATGAATAATAAAAAATCGATAAACAACGTCAAATTCAAGCTGAATAAAGTGATGTCCTATTCGCTTCTATCTTCAGTAATTGCAGTATTGCCCATCAGTAATGCGTTGGCGAATGGCTATCACTTTTTGCACCAAAGTGCTGAAGGTTTGGGAAGCGCTTATTCAACCAACGGGACAGGCGCTAATGATATCAGCGCCATGTTTTCAAACCCTGCCTCTATTGCACGGTTTGATGGAACACGCTTTTCCATTGGAGCGGTATTAGATATGCCGACCTCCAAACTAATAAATGCCACTGCAACAGCGCCATATACGTCTGGAACTGTGGATGTTTCAGGGTATCCAGCCGAGCCAAAGCAACCTATAGATACCGCCTATGGCAGTGCTTTGTACTTTACCCATGAATACCAGCCGGGGTTAGTACTGGGGCTTAGCATTGGTGCTCCCTACGCATACGTTTCCGATTACCCTGATACCGCCGTTTCTCGTTACACGGCCACCAAAACGGCACTTTTCGCTTATAACCTAAGCCCAACAGTCGCATGGAAAATGAACGACCAATGGTCTTTTGGAGCGGCGGTAAATCTCCAATATTACACCGTAGAACTAGGCACGATGGTCGCAACATCCACGACATCTCCAAGTGTTGATACCGATGTAACCAGCACCATTACGGGTAAAGATCTCGCCTTCGGCTTTTCATTAGGAACCGAATATCAGATGACCGAAAACACTCGGTTTGGTTTGTCTTATCGCTCCAAAATTTCACATTCATTCAACGGCGATGTAGAACTTACAGGATCGTCAGCCAACTACGCTGCCTTAGTAAGTGCGGCTGCATCTTTAGGCGTCACCGTCAGCAGCCCAACGGGCAGTGCGCAATTTGATATTGATACGCCTTCTATGTTTCAAATTGGGGTATTACATAAGTTAAATGAAGATTTCGAGCTGTATGGTAACGCCAATAGATTTGGCTGGAGCGCATTCACAGATAGTACCGTGACTTACGGGAACGGTTTGGCGGATACGATAGTAGACAACAATTGGCACGACAGCTGGTTCGTCGCTATAGGAATGGGCTATCAATACAACCAAGACATAAAACTGCGCACGGGTTTCGCATACGATTGGAACCCTACACCAGCTGATGCTGTTAGCCCGCGAGCACCAAATAATGATCGCTGGAATGTTGGATTAGGCATGAGCTATCAGTACAACGAAAACGTGAAACTCGATATGGGTTATCAGTACATCAAATTTACCCCAGTCACGATTGATCTCGAAGGTGGAAACAATATACCTCGCGGTACGTTATCGGCTGATCTGGACCTCTATGCCCATATATTTATGGCACAGCTTAACTACACGTTTTAGGAAGGTGCACCATGGATATACCGCACACCGAAGATCTAGAAAAACAGCAATCTACAATAGTAACCAACAGCGTTTTTTTAGATCAGTTGGAACATGAATGTGAAGCACTTGCACACTACGCATTTTCAAAAGGGATCACCGTTCCAGGAAATCTAATGCGACTGCTTAACTCAGGCTTATCAGAGGAGCAAGATGTCCGCGCACATCAGGTAACCGATATCTACAATCAACTCTCAGAGTTAGTCGCCCCTGCGAAGCCTCAAACTATCCTGCTGATGTATGACGAAAACAAAAAGGCACCTCCCTTCTTATTCTTGGGCAGTGTGCCATTGATTCGCAGAATGATGGCCGTAGCGCTCGTTTCCCTTTTTTCATTGATTGGGCTGAGCCTTTCAGGAGCCGTTAACAATGAAAATATGGTCGCAAGTATGTTCGATTTGCAAGGCACCGATTTGTTGTATGTGCAAGCCATTCTGTTAGCCGCGTCTGCGATTGGTGCTTCCTTTGCTGGGCTATTCAAAGCCAATAGTTTTGTTACCCAAGGCGTCTATGATCCAAAACACGAGAGCTCATATTGGGTTCGATTTGTGGTGGGATTGATATCAGGTATTACACTCACTCAGCTTATTCCAATCAACTTAGACGCCGTCGCACAATCCACGACAGACATGATAGCCGTTGATACAAATTCAGAGGCAAATCACGCAGCTATTCGCATAACAACCGCTTTGCTTGGGGGGTTTTCTGCAAACTTGGTTTACAACTTACTGGATAGGATCGTCGAAACCCTTAAATCCTTTATCACTCCTAAGAAAGTACAAAACCCAGCGGTACTGAGACAGCAATTAGAAAACCAATATCGAAAAGAAAAACTTCAGTTTGTAACGCAACTGTCGCAAGAGCTTTTGCTTATAAAACAAGAGTTAGCCAGCGATGATGAGATGTGCAAAGACAAAATGCAAAAAAGGCTCACCCAATATTTGGATATTCTCGTTAATGGGGAAAAAAACATACCGGCTAAAAAATAACCCTTATTCAGCCAGTTATAATGAGCTTAATCTCAATGAGTACGGGTGTTCAAAAAGCGAGACGTTTTTTCATCATTTTACATTTACATTTTGAAATAGAATGGTGTATTGTACAAAATATCGCTTTTAAGCACCTTTGCTTGCAAACTAACCGACAACAAGTCGGTCTCTGACACCGTCAGAAAACTAGAAATAGCAACACTATAAAAAATCAATATCTATAAAAACCAAGATACATTAATGTCAAATCCCCAGCACTAAGCTGGGGATTTTTTTGTGCCTAAGCTTTGCTTGTGCCTCAGCTTTGTGCATTTTCTTATTAAAACCCAAGAAATCGAACTCTGCGATTACTTACTAAACAACGATGCGATGGAATACCAAGCAAGGCATTGTTTTGAAATCAAATTATTCAATCACTTTAGGCTGACTTGAAAATGTGCCCGTTCCATCTTTACGAAGTTCGATAAAGGCATCGCTGTCCCCATGAGAGCAAGCATAACGTGAACCTTGCTCCGACTCAGACTTCAAATCGCAGTTTTCCTGAACAGATCCAGTATCTTGTGGATCATATTCAAATGTTGCCATAACGACATTCGTGTCTAGATCGTGTTTTTCTTGGATATTAATGGCAGATTTAGGCAGAAAAGCCGGAAGCCAGCCCTGCTCGACAATGCCGGACGCTTCCATTTCCTGATAGTTTTCAAACTTTGTGCTTACGCTATCGCCAAAAATCCCCGCCCAAATTTGAGTCGATACAAGAAGTGCCAGAGGCACTATTACGTTGCGTGTTTTCATAACGTTTATCCTTTCAAATTAAATTCCAAATTCCCCGTACAGCAAAATTGTTTTATAAAATGAAAGTGCAACATTTGTCATAGTAACGTCATGGGTAGGTAAAGGTTTTTAATGCCAATTTAAGCCAAGTTTTCTATCCAGTTCGAAAGCTGTTTAGCCTGATCGATTGCGTTGAAATGTCTTAGTACTCTATCTCTCGCAGCACGCCCCATTTGCGCTCTCTCTTCAAACGAAAGTTGAGCAAACTCCGAGATTTTCTGTGATAGCTCAGCCACATTTTTTTCCGGAACCAAGTATCCAGTTTCAGAGGTGACAATTTCTTTGCATCCCATAATGTCTGAGCAAATCACGGGGGTTCCCACCGCCATCGCCTCTTTTAGAACCAGCGGACCAGTATCGACACACCCTGTGTCGGAAAAACAAAACGGTGCGACCAAACAATCATATTCTGCCAAGTGATCTTTCACCCAATGATGGGGTTGTGGACCCAAAAATCGAACATAATAGTCCAGCCCAAGGCGGTTAACCTGAGATTCTAACTCTTCTCTCATCTCCCCATCTCCAATAATGTCTAAGCTGATATTGTAATGATGGATCAATGGAAGCAGAGCATTGATTAGATAATGGACACCTTTCGTTACGACCAATCTTCCTAAAAACACCAATCGAACATGTTCAGTCGGTGACTTTTCTTGCATAACAAATCGTTCTGTTTTTACACCACAGTGCAACAACTTTATGTTTCCTTTTGCCATACTATCGAAGTCACGTTGCATATCTTTGCAAACAGCCACCACAAAATCGCTGGTTTCTATTTTTCTGTCGATATCGAGTGGGGATTCATACACGTCGTGTCCGTGTCCTACAAAAGAACAACCAATGTTCAATATTTTGGCAGCGACTATCGCGTGGGCAGCAGTATGCTGACAGAAATGCGCATGAACGTGGTCAACGCCCTTCTCTGCCAATTGCAAAGCCAATTTAGCGCCGTAATAGTAGAGCGATTTCTTCGGCAAGCCATTTTGATTCGTAACAAAGTGGAGAGCCTTTAATCCGCCGAGCAACGAAGTGTGGCTCAGCATACGCATCGGGACGTTCTCACCAATAGTGACAACGTCATAGTTAAACACATTATCCGAATGCTCTTTTTCAAATGTAAACACACAGACTTGATGCCCACACGCTTGAATAGAGTCCACTTCTGTCTGTATGAAGGTTTCGCTTAATGCCGGATAGGTGGGCGTAATAAATGCCACTTTCTTCATGACCAAATTCTCACTTGATGTACCTTGTTCCCTACACAGCAAAATACACGCCAATCATTTCTCTATTTAAAATCAATCAATTAGATTCAAAAAACAAAAGAAAAGGTCATAAGTTCTCAATTTGAAAAGCAATATGAATGTACACGGCTGGTTTATCTTCAAATTGTGTAGCTTTCTCTTCACCTATCTTTTTTTATCTATTTTTCAAAAAGTTATGGTTTGGCATGTTTTCTGCCTAAGTTAATGTCTATACCCAAGTGACCTCCACCTTGATTTAATTGGTATGAAGCAAATCGCAAGTTGAAGTCTTTATCGCCTGAAATCAAAACAGAAGGCAAGAAGCGAATGAAAGCATTAGCACAGTCGGCGTACTACGCCATTGGAATCATTATGATGAAAGGGGTTTCCCTTATGATGATCCCATATCTCACAAGAAAGCTCTCTGTAGTGGAATACGGGTCGCTTGAAATACTGCTTTTGCTAGCCGATATCGGAACCATTATGTTTAGCTTCGGCATCATAAACGCGATGTACCGATATGTTGGGACGTCAGAAGGTGAACACAAACGAGCGCTCATTTCTAACTGCTTTACTCTCAGTGTTCTTTTCAGTGGCATTGGAGCGTTTATTATTTTCATCACGCTTCCTTTACTCATTCGAGTGTTGCCAGCAGCATTCGAAAGCTATCAAATCGTTTTGCTTGCCATTCCCATTTTGTTGGATGGGCTAATTACTATTCCTATGACACTTATGAGAATGAACGATCTCGCAAAACGGTTTTGTGTATTAAATGTAATGAAAGCCTTAGGGCAAGCACTGATGACTTTCATTTTGCTTGAAGCTGGCTATGGCATTGATGCTGTCTTGATTTCTTGCATGGTATCGAGCGTGCTATTAATGCTGTGTTTGCTTGGGTACCAAAAACAAGAAATGGGGTCTTTTGGTCAGCTTAAATACTCAAAATTGCTATTGAAATTTGCCTTGCCGACGTTAGGCGGATTCTTGTGTATCTATATGATTACAGGGTTAGATCGTTGGCTACTTGCGAGCTTTATAGGAGTAGAAGAGCTTGCGGTGTATGCCATTGCAGTGAAGTTTGCCTTAATTTTAGGGCTGGCTCTAGAACCCTACGCTTTATGGTGGTTCCCCAATCGAATCGCATTGCTACAGCAACACAATGGTAAACAGATTTGTGCCGATAATGCGATGCTTGGGACCAACTTAGGTATTTATCTGGGGATGCTGATGATACTCACGGTGCCTGGTTTTATCACCCTAGCGCTACCATCCGATTATCACATGTCGGCGACGCTCGTAGTGGGGCTGATTTTGGTGAACATGATAAAAACCGCTGGAGATTACTTAAACTTAGGCTGCTTTAGCGGGGATTCCAGCCAAGCACAAATGTGGATCCAGTGTGCCTGCGCGGTATTTGCTGTCGCTGGATACGTTTGGCTTGTACCACAATTCGGGGTCATTGCTGTCATTGCGGTTCTTGGTGGCGCTTATTCCGTTCGTTTAATGCTGATCTATTTGGTTAGCCAGCAAAAAGAACCACTACCTTACCGACACGCCAACTGGATAAAAAGTATTATGATTGCATTTTCAGCTTGGCAACTGCACCAATGGCTTGATGCATCCCTCACGTTTGTTCCCAGCATAGTGTTGGGCATGATCGTCTCGGTGTTTGCAACCATAGGATTCCTGCTTTTCGGTATTATCCCTATTCCTGAATCACTCAAAATCAAATTGAGCAACTTTGTGAAATCTCATATGCCAACGGCGCACTAGTGCTACCGAACACGATCCAAATCAAACGCGGTCAAAATGCTAGATTTGCTAACAATACCCGTGCTCTAACGGCACGTTCCGGATAAACTCAATAAATAGGGTCTGTTTTCGATAGCAAAGCAGTTGTAAGCGTTATTCGATAGAGAGTTTATGAATCAGTCTTCGCCATTACCATTCCTGATTGCAGGTCCCATGCTTAGAAAAGCCACATCGAATGAGTTGGTTTTTTGGGTGGTCACCACAGAGCCACTGTCTGGTCACTTTCAGCTTTATCAGCAAGACTCAGACAAAGCGATCTTCTCTCACGATCTAAACCAGTGTCAGCCAATTCAAGTGGGTACTCGTGCCTTTGTTACCCTTGCTCATTTTCACGGCAATTTCCCTGTAGACGAACGCCTTGAATACGAATTTATCTCTCAGAAAGGTAACTTCATCGAATTGTGTCCGCACTTGCTCTATGAAGAAGAAAAAAGACTCTCGATAAAAATACCATCTACCGCCGATTATATTTTGCACGGTTCATGTCGAAACCCACACCATAACGGAAAAGACGCACTGATCGCGGCAGACGCTAAAATAGCCAAGCAACCTTGGGATGAGCGCCCCGATATGCTGTTAATGGCCGGCGATCAAATCTATGCAGACCATGTCGCTGGTCCGATGCTGAGTGCGATTGTGCAAGTGATCGATTTGCTAGGGTTGCCTAATGAAACATTCCACGATGCCAAAATCGCATCGACCGCAGACTTACACGCCCATGCAGACGGCTTTTACGGTCGCGAATCTTTGCTACCTAGCTATCAAGCAGAAAGAAGTTGGTTATTCTCGTTTATGCCCTCTATGCCGTCTCCGGTTTTTAGTTCTAGAGATTGCGGCAACCACTTGATCAGCTTTTCAGAGTTCTTCGCCATGTATTTGCTGGTTTGGTCGCCACAACTTTGGAAGCATGTTGCTTATTCGTGCCCGCCAACGACAGTCACAAACAAGCTCAAAACTCGATGGGAAAGAGAAAATACCCAAATTGCACAATTTGTAGAAGGGTTGCCTTTTGCTCATAGGCTATTTGCACATTTGCCTACTTACATGATCTTTGACGACCACGATGTCACCGATGACTGGAACCTGACCATTGGTTGGGAAAAAGCGGCATACAACAACGTATTTTCCAAAAGAATCATCGGTAATGGTTTACTGAGTTACTGGCTTTGTCAGGGATGGGGAAACGAGCCCTCTCATTTCAACTCGGAGTTTTTGGCATTGGCCAATGCCTTTTTTGATTCGCCAAATGTACAGAATCAAGATGCTTTCATACAGCATTTGTACCAATTTGAGAAATGGCACTACACCATACATACCTCGCCCAAAGTTGTGGTTTTGGATACTCGAACTCGCCGCTGGCGCTCAGAATCAAAAATGAACAAGCCCTCTGGATTGATGGACTGGGAAGCGCTCATTGAGTTTCAACAAGAGCTAATGCATCAAGACAAAGTTATTGTGGTTTCTGCTGCGCCAATGTTTGGTGTGAAATTTATCGAAGCACTCCAAAAAGCGGCAACTATGATAGGTCAACCTTTGATGATCGATGCTGAAAACTGGATGGCACACCCCGGTAGCGCAAATACTTTACTCAGCATTTTCACTCACACAAAAACACCTACCCACTTTGTTATCTTGTCGGGAGATGTCCACTATTCTTTTGCCTACGATATCAAGCTACGATTTCGCAAGTGCAGCCCAAACATCCACCAGATTACATGTAGCGGCATCAAAGCTCAGTTTCCAGAGCCGCTTCTTGGGTTTTGCGATCATGCGGATCGGTTGCTTTATTCTCCTCGCTCACCACTTAACTTTTTTACCAAGCGAAAGCGTTTGAAAGTCCAAAAGCGTAGCCCAAGCATCGAAGGAACTCGAAGACTGGTCAATGCCACTGCTATTGGAGAAGTAAAACTCGATGAGAAAGGAAAACCAGAGCGCGTTTCTATTCTCACAGGGGAAGGTAGCGAAATCGAATTTCTACCTCTTAGCCGCAGCAGTAAGCAGTAAGCAGTAAGCAGTAAGCAGCTTATAGTCATTTTTTAAAAAAAGTTTGTTCCTTTTCTTTGATGAGTGCGTCTTTACCTATTATGCGCAGTGTATTGGCTGCGCTTTACAAGGAGAAAGCACATGAGCATCAAAGAAACGAATGATATTTATCACAAGGATATGTTCAACCGCCGCGGATTTTTAAAAGGGTTTGGCGCAGCAACACTTTCAGCAACTGCACTCACCATGATGAGTGGTTGCTATTCCGCTCAAGCCAATTATCACGGACAAAAAGCGCTGTCAGATAACGCCGTACAAAGTGACATTGTCATTCTAAATACTGCAATAGAGGCAGAACAAGAAGCCGTTGCCGCTTATCAGCTTGGTGCAGAAAGCCAGTTACTAAGCAAAGATCTATTAAACGTTGCCGTTCAGTTTCAAGGGCATCATAAAGAGCATATTGAATTGCTGGCTTCTGTGGTAACACAGTTAGGTGGAACCCCATCTGAACCCCTCAAACAGTATCAATTTCCAGTCGAGAAATTAAAGCAACCTTCCGATGTACTCATGTTTGCCGCTCAATTGGAGCGAGGTGCAGTGAGTGCCTATGCGGGGGCGATCCCACTTTTTGATAACCGCGATTTTTCCAAAGCTGCTGCCAGCATTTTAGCCGACGAAGCCATGCATTGGGCAATCTTAAGGAACGCATTAGGTTTAGACCCAGTGCCAGGTGCCTTTTTTTCCTAACCCACATTTGTTGTCGACAACAAAACCAATGTTAGCAAAGCGATTTTTACTAATGGCTTTGCTCATTCAACTCGATTAAGGAATCAAAATGCGCCATCTTTATCTATTATTTATTGGATTGGGTTTCGTGCCATTTTCACAATCCAGCACGGTTGCTCAAGGTGAACACCTGTACCAAAGCTGCGTTGGGTGCCATTCTCCCTCTTATAACCGAACGGGACCTAAACACTGCTTCTTATTTGGAAGAAAAGTTGGTACTCAAAAAAATTATCGATACAGCAAAGCAATGCTTGATTCTGACTGGGTTTGGAATGAAGACACACTCAATCGTTTTCTAGAAAATCCAAGAAAAGCGATTCCTGCCACTAAAATGACAGTAGCAGGCGTAACAAGCCAAACACAGCGAGTCGCCATTATCGCCTATTTAAAAACACTGGATCAGCACTCCGAAGAATGCAAAGGGTTACACGATGACAGATAATACACTCACATCCTACTCCGATCTGGCACTCATTGAACTCACGTTAGCGCGTAACAACCAAGCGGCTGAAGTACTCATCCGTCGCTATAATCAACTAATGTTTCGGATCGCTCGTGGGTTCACGAACAATACTGATGACGCCATGGACATCGTTCAGGAAGCTCATCTACGTGCATTGCAGAATTTATCTACGTTTCGTGGTCCAACAGGATACGCGGGATGGCTTTCTGTCATCACTCGAAATGTCGCGTTAAATCGCCTAAGGTCGGAACAGAGGCTTGAGTATTATGGCGACCGAGAAATACCCAGCGATCAATTTCATCAATCTGTTTCGGAGCCCGTTATGAACCAGAACATACTTCAACTCCTTGAAAATGAAATTGATCAGCTACCGCTTAACTACCGTTCGGTGTTCATATTGCGCTGTGTACAGGGGTTATCTTCCAGCGAAACTGCCCACTCTTTGGGGCTCGATGTCACCGTGGTTAAAACACGATATCGGAGAGCGAGAATGCAATTGCAATCGCAAATTCGAATTCATATGGAAAAAGAGTCGATGTCGCTCTACGAATTTGCTGGTAACCGATGCGATACCATTACCCACCACGTTTTAGCCGAATGGAACAAGCAATGAATCGCCTAGGGTTGTTCGTCGGATTGTAGAGATAAATGTGCAGAGAGTAACTGCATAATAAACGTATGGACTTGTTGAGTATAAGGTGAGTCTTCGCCTAATTTCACATTGAGCTTACGGTGAGAAAGCTCGACAGGAAGCACTTTTGCGTAACCGCCAAGAAGATTCACCTTCTCCGCGAAAACCTCGGCTTGTTGGCAGGAATCTTGTTTTCGCGTGGAAGAACATACAGCGAGAAACGGAGGAATCGAAGATTGAAGTTGCAGTAACGGTGAAGCGAGTTTCCAAGTTTTTTGGCTCTCACCAAAAGCTTTTTTGTAAAAGCGATTCACTCTATCTGCAGACATGATTTTTACAATGTCATACGCCGCAGTATCAAGTGACACAGTACCAAGCCAAAGTGTTGCACCTCGCTGAGTAATGAGCTCTGGTTTGACGGAAACCAGAGAAATGAGATGCCCACCAGCTGAATGTCCCATAAGAACGAACTTGTGCCGACTGCCACCCCATTTCGAAGCATAATTCTGTGCAAATATTAACGCATCTCTCACATCTTGAGCCTGAACCAACGGCGGGGTTTCCGGTAACATTCTGTAATTCACCGAAATGAAAACGAACCCTTCTTTTACCCACTTGTCTATTTTGGATTTTACCTGAGATCGCGCTCCCTTATCGCCAATTCTCCATGCACCACCGTGAACAAAAAAGATCACCGGAGCATCTTTAGCGAATTGTGGAAAGTAAACGTCCAACTTTTGCTTCTTGTGTGCACCATACGCAATATCACGAAAGGTGTTGTGGCCGGTGGATGCGAGTGCCATTGTACTGATTGGTATTGAAACCAACACAACCCAAACTAAGCGTATAAATGAGGACATAGCCACCCTATTCAAAGTGAATTACATCAAGCTTAGTTCTCAGTACATTGAAACTCCAGAATGCGAGTTAAATAGTTTTTTCAGTCATTTGAACGACATTTTCATAATGTGTTGAGGGCCTGCCGGACCGCCATGGTAAAGCTCACCATTGTCTTTAAAACCATTGAGCTCATAACAACGATAAGCCCCAGGGTTTTTGCAATTCACCGTAAGATAAATGAATTCAAACGTCTCATAACACTGCTGCAAATAGGAATGAAGCGCAGCCACGGCTTGTTTACCATAGCCACTTCCTTGGTAACGTGTATCGACAAAGAAAGCTCTCAGCCCTAGCGCTCCACAAACAGCAAAGTCGTACTGCTCACCGTAGGTCGTATCGACAAGAAAGAACCCAACCACCTTGTCGCTTTCATTCACCATCACATGCGGGTGTACTTTGTTATCTACGTTCACCAAAATCTCTTCCATTGTACCGACAAACTTTAACTGCTCTTCTGCGACATGCAGCTCCGATACTTGGTTCAAATGTTGTGAGCTCATTGGTTGTAGGCTAATCATCTTGGCTTCCTTTCCTCATTTCCCATTCCGAACGTAACATAGCGTAGATAACGGTATCCCACCAACGTTCTTTAAAGTATCGATGTTCAATAAACCGAGCTTCCTTTCTCATTCCAAATTGACGACACATCGCTATCGCGGCTTTGTTTGCTCCAATCGTTTCTGCATACAAACGGTGAACCGCCAGCTTTTCAAATCCAAACCCTGCTATAGCTTCTGCTGCTTCTTGCGCGTACCCAGCACCTTGAAACTCACGCGCCACACCGCATCCCATAGAAGCTTGCTGATCGGCTTCCAATCGAATGCCGCACGTGCCAATCACTTCACCTGTTTGCTGTAAAACGATAGCGAGCTGATATTTACTTCGTGGTAATTCATGCGCTTGCTCAATGAAAAGATTAACCAAAAATTCAGCCTTCTCTATCGAACAATCGTCTTCATCATAGAAGCGCTGATACTTTGAGTCTTGAGTCAACTCTATGTATGAGGAGACATCTTGGATCTCAAAATCCCTTAATATCAGTCGTTCCGTAACAATTTCAAACACTTCCCTCTCCATTTGGTATTTCTCTCTCCCTCTTGTGGAGCTAGCGCGACTATACGCTAGCAACCTTCATACACTGTTTTCAGCGAACATTGTTTGATATTCCGGCACATCATAGAGTTGAAGACGGAGTAATTCCAGCTATGAAATCAATAATACCCACAGAAATTTCAAGCGAAACTGTCTTTGCTCGCTCTAATACTTATCACCCATTTTTCCAAAATAATTCAGTGGCTTATCAATGAAGCCCACACCTACCTATCGGAGCAGAGTGAAGTCTTTAACTGGATGCCAGTATCACCAAAATGAAACAAGGGTATCCATTCTCTGTATTCCTCGTTATTCTCCTAGCCTTCTGACAATAAAGGATTGAAAATGCGCAGAAACACTTCACTTGATCGCTGGCTTGCCATTCCAAAACCAAAACCTAATGCCCCGTTACGCTTAATCTGTCTGCCTTATGCCGGAGGCAACGCAAACTCATTTGTTCCCTATAGTGCTTTGCAGGAACTGAATGCCGAAATTTGCGCGGTACAGTTACCAGGAAAAGGCAGCCGATTAAATGAAGCACAGTACCAAAGCATGGATACGTTAGTGGAGGATTTAGCGGAAGTATTAACCCCTATCATCGACAAACCCTATGTCATTTGGGGGCACAGTTTTGGTTCACGAATTGGTTTTGAGCTTATCCGCTATTTCAAAGCGCATAAAATGCCGATGCCTATTCATTTCATTCCGGCGGCATCAAGAGCACCTCATGAATTGAACACTCGAGACCCGATTCACGGACTATCGGATGAAGGGTTTAAAATAAAGTTAAAGGAAATGGGCGGAACACCAGACGAAATTATTGAGCATGATGAACTCATGTCCATACTATTGCCTGGTTTGAAAGCGGATTTTAAGCTTGCCGAAACGCACAAAGTTAGCGCTATTGAACAACTCAACATTCCCGTCACGCTACTGGGTGGCACAAGTGATACCATCATTCCACCTGATTCGTTGCCGAACTGGCAGGCACACTTTTGTGGCGACTTTGAATTGGAGATGATAGAGGGTGACCACTTCTTTATCGACAAGCAATTTGAGTCTGTAAGCAAAAAGCTTGTCGATATTATTCAGCGCGTTACCGAAAAAAGAACGGGTTTAGCTCAACCAGCAATCTGATTCCGTTTTGCTTAATATACGGTCCCAGCGAATATTGACCCCGTATTGACCCAGTGTTTTTACCGATGTCAGAATACAATCGCATGGGAAATTGGCAGGCAGTACCAAGTCTTCAGACAAAATGTCCGGCAGCAAAGGAAAAGCACATAAGCTATTGATCCTTTGCTGTTCAACGAGCTTTGACATGCTTTCGCCGAGACCAATTTCAACGAGTATACAATTCCCCAAATCCTCAGAGACACATTGCAGCCCTTTTGCAAATTGAACCGTTTGTTGAATTTGACTCGCCCAGTATTGCGAATGTTCAACGTCTCGTTGCTGTACCCATCTTCCCGTTATCGTGGAAACAAAAGGCGTATGAATCGGGTAACTGGGCACACCCTCGATATAAGTGCCGAGCGTTTTGGATACATCTGTCATCAAATTGGAGTGCAGTGCATACCTTTGAGAGACGTACTCTCCACCTTCTGCATTCTCAACATATTGCTCTAACCAATGACTTAGAGGCTCTGCTCCTCCCGAAACAACACATCTATGCGGAGTACTCACATAGGAAAGGGAGATCTTTTGATCGGAGCTAGGGTGTGTGTTATTCCAATCATCCAACCATTTCACAACTTCCGCTTTCCCCTTGGGAACAGCAAACATTGCACCAGCTTGTGCATCATCCATCAAACGTTGGCGAGAGCAGACCATGGCGAGCACATCTTCAATATTCAGTAACCCACTTATACAGCCCGCTACGTATTCACCAAGGCTGTCACCAATAAGCGCATCAGGCTTAACCCCCCAATGGATAAGTGTCGAAGCGAGAGCATATTCAAATACAAAGAGCTGCACCTGACTTACAGGCTGCTTGCTGTGTACTTGGCACTCACTAAAGAAGAACTCCGTTTCATCCGCTAAGTGCACATCCGTTTTTGTGAGATGCCATAAACACTCTTCTACTCTCTCGTGAAAAAACTCAAAGTTCTCGTACAAAGATCTCGCGCAACGATGAGGCTGTTCCTCAAGGCCGCTAAACATAAAAACAACAGCAGGTTTGGATCTCGAGTATGCTGAACTTCCTCCCATACTCTCTTGAATGTGATTGAAATGGTTAGGTCCATAGCTTGGTGTTTTTGTGTTTCCCAGACCTGTTATGGGGCTATCTATCATTGAGCCATCTATTATTGATCTATCTGTTTTTGAACCACCCGATTGCATGAAGAGTGTTTTTGCTTCTTGATTATCCAACATAAAATCTTGACGTTTTTCTGGATGAAACATGGTTTTCGCTCCTTGAATGGAACTACGAGTCTGATGTAGCAAACGTGACTAATAGCTGTCCGAAATACGGAATACTTGAAAAATTCAGATCGTTATTCCAGATTTTTTATAGTTTATTGATTGATTTAGAAAATTGACGTCGAATCAACGAAAGTCGTGCTCATTTGTGCAAATTTGAAAGATTTTCGGGTCCGAAGCCTACTGCTCGGCTTTTGCTATTTTGTATTGAGAATACTTTTAAATACCGCAGTACATTCAATTATTTATAAATTTAAAATAATCACTAGATGCAAATATGGACATGGAGTGTTGCAATTTTGAATGCTAATAGCTTTTCTCACCTAAAAAGAATGGCAATGTTCGCAGCGATAGTCGAAGCTGGGAGCTTTGCTGCAGCGGCTAGAAAATTAAAAACAGATCGCTCTAAACTCAGTAAGCAATTGTCAGAGCTGGAAACTCAGCTAGGTTCTAGATTAATACAGCGTTCAACCAGAAAGCTTTCGGTGACAAGAGAAGGACAGAAGGTTTACCAAGAAGTTAAGCAATTACCTTACTTGTTTGAACATATCGAATCCATCATCGCCCCCAAAGAGGTGTCTGGGCGAGTATCGTTAACGATGACTTACGATATCGCTCTGAATCAAGTTCTGCCTATCTTAGAAGAATTCAGAGAGATCTACCCTGAGGTGGAACTCGATTTGATCCTGAACGACCATAAGTCAGACATAGTGGCAGAAAACATCGATCTAGCGTTACGTGTTGGCAGCCCGCAAGACAGTTCTTTGATCGCTCGACAAATGTTCGAGCAAAGTGCCCACCTATTTGCAAGCCCCGAGTACATCGCAAAACATGGGATGCCCAACACAGCGGAGGAGCTAGAGTCACATTATTGGGTTTTACTCGAACAGCAATCCGCTAGTAACAACCTACAAAAGCTCTATTGCGACGGAAAGATGGTCGCCATTGCGCCGAAGAACTATCACTGTTGCAATTCTCCGCTAGTAATGCAGAAGCTCACTTTGATGGGCGTTGGAGTGGGGTTATTGATTCCATGTACCGTACAAAAAGAGATCGATACTGGTGAGTTGATTCAGGTGGCTTGTGGCATTAGAAGCGAACCCAAGATCTTTAACCTGGTGTATCCTTCTAGAAAACAAATTCCGGCACGGATCAGGCACTTGATAGATTTTCTTCTTGCCGCTGATATTTTTTCAGGTATGTCATATAAGGGTTGTTGAATCAGTTGATGCATATTCCCAAGTAGCCTAAGAATGCTTGGGTATATGTTAATAAATCAAATTTAACGACCTCAAAAATGCCATAGGTATTGAGCCCTGCCCTTTAACATTCTTGATACTTATTTCATTTAAATATGCGCTATAACCACTATAGAGATGGTTAAATTAAAACCACAGTGACCAATGTTTAACCAAAAGTGTTTCATGAAGTTATAAAGAGAAATACTTCAAACAAACATTGCTGGTTATTCTTTTTCCTAAATTCTCTGATGAATAATTTAGCAAAGAGTAATTTAATTCAATTTGTAACAATAGGCACAATAATAATGTGCCTATGTGAAAGTTAAATTAGGTATATAGCACTTTTAATGATGAGTAACAGTTGAAATTAAACTCTAAGAAAAGGCACTTTAGGCGCTATTCCACTTTGTTGTTAATACGTACTCGAGAGAGAGCGAACGTAACTGAAAATGTTAACGTATGACAATACCCATAAGCATAACAAGCTTAATCTCCTCACAAGCCATTACCCTACTGGTGGCATGGATAAATCAGCCGAAGTAACTCGACATCAAACCATAAAGAAAAACCAGTGTAATTTCACGGTTTGATAGCCAATTAAACGCACAATAAAAGCTGTGCACGCCAAAAGAAAATATCGCTATCGATACCAACCTTTAACCATTAATAAATTATGGTTAATAACGAAAAAAGACCCACCAAGAAAATAATCTCACAATAAAATAAGGGGTATTAAGTGGCTTATATATAATTCGCTCTGTAAAACAGGTCACTACAGGCCTAAGTCTTGCACTACCTCATTTTTTGGAAAAATGAAATTAATATTTTTGTAATTTATACATAGATTGAAATTTACAGTTCTGAACAAGTTAAAGCTTGCTAATTTAACAATTTGGTACTTTAATTCACGCTTTAGTATCTAAGTTCCAATATCACTGCATTTTGTAAGTTAATTGTTTTAAATGATAATGAATTGTTAACAAAATCTTTCCTTTTTGTTTGACGTCATTTCACGTGCAATTTTCTTCAAAGCGAAGTGATTGATCTATGTATTTGGATACTTCGTATTTTAAGTATTGTCTTTGAATTTATTCTGGTTGTGAGTTCCAGGGAGGACAAATGAAAATAAAATGTAACATAAAAGTTGCATTAATATTAACATCAGTCGTAGGGCTGATTTTATTAGGCGTACTATTCTTCGGTAGTAACATGGTGTTATTCGATCCTAAGGGACCCGTTGGTCAAGCTCAGGAATCGTTGATTATCACTTCTGTTTTACTCATGGCCATCATCATTGTTCCGGTGTTGTTCATGTGCGTGTACTTCCCGTACAAGTACCGCTCTTCTAACAAAGAAGCCGAGTACAAACCAAACTGGGAGCACTCCACTAAAATCGAAGTGATAGTCTGGGCTGTTCCTTGTCTTATCATTTTGGCATTGGGTTGGATTACTTATGAAACGTCCCACTCTCTTGATCCTCGCCGTGAAATCGAGTCAGACAAGACACCTCTAACTATCCAAGTTGT
Organism: Vibrio penaeicida; assembly: GCF_019977755.1. Taxonomy (NCBI): domain Bacteria; kingdom Pseudomonadati; phylum Pseudomonadota; class Gammaproteobacteria; order Vibrionales; family Vibrionaceae; genus Vibrio; species Vibrio penaeicida. Next base: position 2,591,340 of record NZ_AP025144.1, read on the forward strand.
TTCCATGAACTGGAAATGGTTGTTCATCTACCCTGAACAACAAATTGCAACCGTAAACGAAGTTGCCTTCCCAGCCGATCGTCCTGTGGAGTTTCTCGTTACTTCTGACACCACAATGAACTCATTTTTTATTCCTCAGCTTGGTAGCCAAATCTACGCAATGGCTGGAATGGAAAATCGCGTCAACTTGATGGCTACAGAAGAAGGCGTCTACCGCGGTATGTCTGCTAACTACAGCGGCTTCGGATTCGCGAACATGCACTTTAAGGCTCATGCCGTTAGTGAGTCTGGTTTTGACGAATGGGTGAACAAAGTGAAATTGTCTGAGCAAGTGCTGAATGACACTAGCTACGACGCTTTGACTGCTAATGCAAAAGAGCAGATCAAAAAATACCACCCTGTGACCTACTACTCATCTGTCGATCCATTGCGATTCAAAGATATCATCGAGAAACATTCAGGAGCTCAAAATGGCCTATAAAGGCGACGTACATGCCGAACCTGATTTAATATTCGGAAAACTAAACTGGGACGTCATTCCGTACACTGACCCAGTTATTTTGCCCGTTATGATTGCCGCGATCCTTGGTGGTCTCGGTCTGCTAGGTTTGATTACCTACATGGGTAAATGGAAATACTTGTGGGCTGAATGGTTAACCTCTGTTGACCACAAGAAAATTGGTATCATGTACATCATCGTTGCGCTAGTCATGATGGTTCGGGGTTTTTCCGACGCCATATTGATGCGTTCGCAGCAAGCATTAGCGACGGTAGATGCCTCGTATCTGCCCCCCGAACACTACGACCAAATCTTTACGGCTCACGGCGTAATCATGATTTTCTTCGTGGCCATGCCTTTGGTTGTCGGTTTGATGAACGTTGTTGTGCCTCTTCAAATTGGTGCGCGCGACGTTGCTTTCCCATTCCTAAACTCCTTGAGTTTCTGGCTATTCGTTGTAGGTGCAATCCTAATCAACCTTTCTTTGTTCGTTGGTGAATTCGCTTCGACTGGTTGGTTGGCATATCCGCCTCTTTCAGGAATGGAATACAGCCCGTGGGTTGGTGTGGATTATTGGCTCTGGTCGCTCCAGATCTCTGGTATCGGTACGCTTCTAACAGGTGTTAACTTCGTTGTTACCATCTTGCGCATGCGTGCTCCAGGAATGAAGCTGATGCAAATGCCTGTGTTCACTTGGACTTCTTTGTGTGCCAACGCACTTATCATCGTTGCTTTCCCTATTCTTACCGTTACGCTGACACTTCTGACTCTTGACCGCTACATTGGTACCCATTTCTTTACCAATGATATGGGTGGCAACCAGATGATGTACGTGAACTTGATTTGGGCATGGGGTCACCCAGAGGTATACATTCTGGTTCTACCAGCGTTTGGTATCTTTTCGGAAATCTGTGCAACGTTCTCTCGTAAACGACTGTTTGGTTATACGTCTCTTGTATGGGCGACGGCAGTAATCATGGTTCTTTCGTTTGTCGTGTGGCTACACCACTTCTTTACCATGGGGGCTGGGGCAAGTGTTAACGCCTTCTTCGGAATAGCCACCATGATAATATCCATACCCACCGGGGTTAAGATATTTAACTGGCTCTTCACCATGTATAAAGGACGTGTAGAGTTCACGGCAAGTATGTGGTGGACAATGGCATTCCTTGTTACCTTCACCATTGGTGGTATGACAGGTGTAATGCTAGCGGTACCTGCAGCAAACTTTGTACTACACAACAGCTTGTTCGTAATCGCTCACTTCCACAATGTAATCATTGGTGGTGCAGTATTCGGTTACTTTGCTGGCTTTACATACTGGTTCCCTAAAGCAACTGGCTTCAAACTGAACGAGAAGTGGGGCAAGGTTTCTTGTGCACTTTGGACTATCGGTTTCTTCGTTGCCTTTATGCCGGTATACGTACTTGGTTTCAACGGCATGACTCGCCGTCTAAATGCGACAGACAACCCAGAGTGGGCACCATTGCTTATGATTGCTGCATTCGGTGTTGCCATCATCGCAGCTGGTATTGCCGCTCAGTTCTACCAAGTATTCATCAGTATTCGTGACCGTAAGCAAAATATGGACGAAACAGGTGACCCTTGGAATGGCCGTACTCTTGAGTGGGCAACGTCTTCTCCACCTCCATTCTACAACTTTGCAACTCTGCCAAAAATTCATGACAGAGACGAGCACCACTACCGCAAAGAACATGGAATGGCGTATCAAAAACCTGACCGCTACAAGCGAATCCACATGCCAAGTAACACTTGGGCAGGTGTAGTAATCAGCTTCTTCTCGCTGATTATGGGCTTCGCATTTGTATGGCATATCTGGTGGATGGTTGTTGTTGGCTTCCTAGGCATGATCGTGTCTTGGATCGTATACAGCTTCCAGCGCAATAAAGATTACTACGTTGAAGTTTCTGAAGTTGAGGCAATTGAAGGTCCTCATCTAGACAAGGTTTATCAGGAGCGCCCTGAATTTAACCCTGCGTCGAAAGAAACTGACACGAAACCTGCATCCCCAGCGGTTTAAGGATTTAGGAGATAATATGACTGCACATGATAAAGCAGTGCTGGACAATGGTGGTCACGATGATCATGACCACCATGATTACGCTGGCGACACTATCTTTGGCTTTTGGATTTATATCCTAAGCGACTGTTTATTATTCGGTACGTTGTTTGCCACATTTGCTGTTTTCTCAAATAGCTTTGCGGGCATTGTAGAACCAAGTGAATTATTCAACCTGTGGTTTGTAGCAGGCGGTACCGCTTTGCTACTGCTTAGTAGTTTCACCTTCGGCATGGGTATGCTGAAAGCGAAAGAGCGCGATGCGAAAGGCATGTGGTTCTGGCTTTGGACAACCTTTGCTTTAGGTCTGGGCTTCTTGATTATGGAACTTTATGAGTTCCATCATTTCAGCGCAGCAGGTGCAACGTTTGACAGCAGTGCATACTGGTCGTCTTTCTACGCATTAGTAGCCACGCACGGTTTGCACGTTTTCGCTGGTTTGATTTGGATGATCGTTTTGTATTTCCACTTTAAACGAGATGGCTTTACTGAAGACAACGAAGCACGTCTGTCTTGCTTAAGCTTATTCTGGCACTTCCTAGATGTAATCTGGATTTGTGTGTTTAGTGTGGTTTATCTAATGGGAGTGATGTAATGGCACAGACTGCAGAACACGGTCATGGCGGTCAAGCACATGGCAGCGTTAAAGAATATGTAATGGGTCTTATTTACTCCGTCTTACTCACAGTGATCCCATTCGCTATGGTAATGATGGATATAGGTTCTCCACAGTTGAAAATCGGCGTTATCTTGATCTGTGCTGTTGCGCAAATTTTGGTTCAGCTGGTGTTCTTCTTGCACATGAATACCTCTTCCGAGCAGATGTGGAACACGACCTCGGCAGTATTCGTGGTCGTCTTAGTTGCCATCATATTAATTGGTTCGCTTTGGATTATGGAACACCTGAACCACAATATGCTGATGGGTCACTAATCGGAATACATAATGATTTCGAACTATTTACAACTCACTAAACCTGGCATTATCCGCGGCAACCTAGTTGCTGCGGCTGGTGGCTTCTTTCTGGCCTCTCAAGGCCAGATTGACTGGGCCCTTTTCCTTGCCGTGTGTTTAGGTACGACATTCATCGTTGCATCAGGCTGCGTTTTCAATAACTTCATCGATAAAGACATCGATGCCAAGATGAAGCGCACTTGCCAACGTGAGCTAGTACAAAAAGTCGTCCCAGTGTCCAATGCTTTAGCTTGGGCTACCATTCTGGGTATTGCAGGGTTTTCTACTCTGTTTTTCTTCACCTCTACAGTCGCTTTCTGGTTCGGTGTTCTTGGGTTTGTTGTGTATGTTGGCTTCTACAGCCTTTACTACAAGAGACACTCTGTACATGGAACGTTAATCGGTGGCTTGTCTGGTGCTTGTCCTCCGGTCATTGGGTATTGCGCAGTAACCAACCAATTGGATCTTGGTGCTGCAATTGTATTCCTTACCTTTTGTATTTGGCAGATACCACACTCATACGCAATCGCCATTTATCGTTTCGATGATTACAAAGCGGCATCGATTCCTGTATTGCCGATTAAAGAAGGTGTAGATAAAGCGCGTACTCATATCATGGGTTATATCGTTGCTTTTGCTATCGCTTCTTTGGCTCTAACTTACTTAGGCTATGCCGGTAGTTGGTATGCTTTAGGTATGGGTCTGGTCAGCATGTACTGGTTGTACTTAGCGAAAGTAAGTTTTCAAAAAATGCCAACCGAGCAATGGGGTAAGCAACAAATGCTGTTCTCTATCGTTTGTATTATGGTGTTCTGCATTTTGATTTCTATCGACTTCTCTCCGTCAGAAATCCATGAAACTCAACAAGCATCGGTGAACATACTTCAACTCAAGGAATTCATCTAATGATTCGAAACCCAGTGAAGATAGTATTAGCATTGGGTGTCCTTGCTCTGGCAGGTATTCTTGCACTCTACGTGGACAATACAACGCTCCCTATAGGAGAGAAACCTCGCCAGTTCAAAGACTTAGGTGGAAAATTCCACTTAAACAGTGCTAGTGGCTCTGTCGACCTTGACGAATATAAAGACAAGGTTGTTGTTTTGTATTTTGGTTACCTAAATTGTGCTGAAGTTTGCCCTTCATCAATGGGGGTAATGTCTGCATCGTTCAAATATCTATCTGAAGAGATATACGATAAGACACAAGGGTTCTTTGTGAGCGTCGACCCAGAGCGAGACGACTTAGAATCAATTAATGAGTTTGCACAGTATTTCGACAAACAAATTTTGGGCTTAACTGGCACAGAAGAAGAGATTCAAACCATTACCGATCAATACGGTGTTTATATTGATTTGGTTGACATGTCATCGTCTGAGCTTGCCTATACAGTAGACCACGCTTCCCGGTTTTATATCATCGACCCTGCAGGGCAGCTCGTTGACTCTCTAAGCCACAGTACAACGCCTATAGAGCTAGCGGCTCGTATTGAGAGAGCATTGGAAGAGTACAATTCAAATACCGGAAATGCTTCATGAAATTAGCCAAAATTGGCATTGTGGGTTTTATCGCATTTTTGCTGGCTTTTTCCGTCGCCTACTACGAAAAAACCAAAAAGCCTTTCTATCAGCCAGACCCTTTACCATCAAGTGAAGTTCAGCGCTTAACGGACAAGGCTTACGTCGATTACGCTCGAATCAAAGCTACAATTCCAGGCATTAAAGTGACGTCGGGTTATCTGAACATCACAAACAAAGGTGCAGATACAATTCGCTTTACGCACGTCGAGACCGATGCTGCGAAACATACTGAATTCCACCGTATGTTCTTACGCGACAGCCGAATGGCAATGCGAAAAATAGAGGTGATTGAAGTCAAACCTAACGAGACTTTCAAGTTAGAGCCCAACGGATATCACTTAATGCTAATGGGATTAACTCAGCGTTTTAAAGCGGGTGAAACCATAAAAGTCACATTGATACGCGATAACGGAGAGCGCTATACTCTCGACTTTCCTGTTATGTCTGTCAAAGCAAAATAGTTTGAAAATACATCTGAATACCAAGGAGCATGCATGAAACCTACGTTAGTTCTGCTTTCTGGCTCTCTCGTGTTTTCCCCTGCTCTCGTTGCAGAGGAAACACCTGTGACGACATCAATGGACATCATTGCGACCGAGCAAGCTCTACCATGTGCAGAAGAATTGCGAGAACTCGCACGCTCCAGCTTAAAAAAGAACCCACACCGTATGCTCGCTTACAAAAGCGACTCTAACGATATACATTTGTTCAACGCTTTAGCCGTGACCAACTACCGCGATAGAGACAGCCACGTGACATTCCATGGTATAAAAAATGCCAATGGAACCTGTGACACCTCGGTAACCGAAAGCTACGTATTGCAAACACCTTGTGCAGACGCGCGCCACGAAGCATTTAGTAAGTGGGACTTCCAAGGAAAACTCACCGATAGAACCATGGTCCTCAGCAGCAAACGCATTGCGGGAAAACAAGCGTTTCTCACCGACCAATTTACAACTCTATGCTTAGTCACCACTCGACAACTCGTTAAAAACTAACGGTTAAAGTTAAGTAAATCCAGCTGCTCAATACAGATTTATCTATAGAGCAGCGTAAAGTTTCCTCCCTGAGCTACTTAACGCCTCCAATTTAGACAGCAAAGCCCCACTACTCTATTCAGCGTGAGTTTACTGAGTATTATTTATTCGCCTTTGAGCTTATAAATAAACTACACTCTTATCTATAACTAATAATTAGGGCGAGCCCAAATCAACCTCATTGGACCTATACATTGAAACATGGAAAGGGCAATGCGACATCCTCTCACTATTTTTCTATCTCTATCACTGACCGGTTGTTATACCGATGGACACTGTACTCTAGTCCCAAGGACGGATAACGGTAAAATAGAAATAGTATGCTCAGCTATTGAAGATATTACGCAAGATACCCCAACCACATCCGATGAAAATGATACAGATCCCCCAAAAAATGACGTGCCTCCAACACCGGAGGACTCCGAAAGCACTCCCCCACAACCAGAACTTGTGGAGCCTAACCCGGAATTAGAGCCTGAACCTGAGCCAGATCCCGAACCTGAGCCAGAACCCCAACCTGAACCCGAGCCTGAACCTGAACCCGAGCCAGAACCCGAGCCCGAACCTGAGCCAGAACCCGAACCTGAACCCGAACCTGAGCCAGAACCTGAACCTGAACCTGAACCTGAACCTGAGCCAGAACCCGAGCCCGAACCTGAGCCTGAACCTGAACACGAGCCTGAGCCTGAGCCTGAGCCTGAGCCATCACTGTCAGAGATTTCTGAGATATCAATTTCTGGGGACATGGTGCCGGATTCGACCATAATTCCAACGATTAGCTGTACTGAATGTGCAGGAACGACATTCTATCGGTGGCTTATTGATGATGTAGAAGTGAGTACAAGCCCGCAGTATCTATTCACTCTATCTGATTTTGAAAAAACGCTAACCCTTGAGGTTAAAGTAACAGATTCTAATGGAACAATTTCTGATACGAGCTTTGCGAAGTTCAAGCGAACACATGTAAATAGTATTACCACTAACCCTTTTGCTTATGCCGCACTTATGAATGACAAGAGTGTAGTAACTTGGGGGATTACAAATAATGGAGGAAACTCGATCTCTGTCGCGTCTCAGTTAACCGATATAGATTCGATAGTCGCTGGCTACAGCTCTTTTGCTGCGATAAAAACCGATGGAAGTGTAGTAACCTGGGGGCTGGCATCCAGTGGAGGCGATTCTAGTTCAGTCAAAGATGACCTCATTAACGTAACGGCGATCACTTCAAACAACCATGCCTTTGCTGCATTAAAATCCGATGGAACGGTCGTAACCTGGGGGAACAGCTCACGAGGTGGTGACAGCAGTGCCGTCCAATTGAATTTAACCAATGTAATAGAAATTGTTAGCACAGAGTTTGCGTTCGCTGCGAGAAAATCTGATGGAACAGTTGTCGTGTGGGGTGATCCGCTGCGAGGCGGTGATTTAGAGGGCTTATCTCTTTCTAACATCGATCGTGTCATCGGTGGAAAATATGCTTTTGCCGCGGTAGACCAGTCAAATACGGTTTATTTTTGGGGGCTTGACGCTGCCGGAGGTTTACCGATTTCTGCAATTCCAAATTATGCAGCATCAGGCGTCTCAACTGTCATCAGTAATGACCTTTCTTTCGCCATGATCAAGACTAACAACGAGCTGACAGCACATGGCTTTAATAACTATGGTGGCGATATGGGTACACTCGCCAATCGCGTAACAAATACTTCCTCTGTTTACGGCTCAAGGTATGGGTTCGCTGCATTGTTGGAAGATGGCTCCGTCGTCGGTTGGGGGTCAATCGATGGCGTTCTATATGGCACGGCAACGAAACCCAATTTTTACACCCCGACGGTTACCAGTATCTCAACGATTACAATAACACGAGATGCGTTTGCTGCTCTCGAAACCAACGGTACGGTTGTGACATGGGGAGATGCCGATGATGGTGGTGATAGCACATCCGTTGCGGCAGAATTGGTCAACGTTTCATCAATACATTCCGCTCGAAGTGCATTTGTAGCATTAAAAGAGGACGGCAGTGTTGTCACTTGGGGAGATACTAGTAGAGGTGGTGATAGCTCGTTGAATTTGACGGGCACTCTGGAAGATATCGAAAGCATATATAGCTCTCTTTACGCCTTCTCAGTCATCACAGAGCAAAAAGACATAGTCACGTGGGGGCTACTTTCCCACTCAGATATCAGTTCAGTGATGAGCAGTCTTGAACCCAAAGTGGAACGAATAGAAACGTCATACGATTAGCTCCATCGTAAATATTTTCAATATGCAATATGAGTACACTCAAATAGTTGTACGAAATCATTTATTTAGACAATTCTAATTAGTCAAAAATCTCCATTCGTATTTAAACATAATAAATAGAAAAACTGCCTACCAAAAAAATAAGACCCTGATTTAAAACAAACCAACACCTTTACCATGAAATTTATTATTTAGCACCAGATTCAAATTGTAGGGTTTTAGGTTCACCTGACTAAAATAAGGTAAGAAAACCAAAAACATATTAAACTGTTGTTTTTAAATGAAAAAATATCAGACATCGCAAGAAAACCGTCCAACAAGGTCAATATCCCACAAAACTTCAAGATTTAGCTGTATTGAAGAAGATATTATTGAAGCTGATAATACTTGGGTTGGGAACATTCCCTATTAGAATGACAGTCCCCTACTTTCCCTTCAACATCTTAATCAATCTGGGTTTATACCCAACCCAAAGCCAGAACTCTGTTTCTGGCTTTTTAACGTGATGTAAGTAAAGAATAACCAGCCACGCTTGAGCTTTAAGAAAAATTTGATGGCTATAATCTTTAATGATTTCTTCGGATGTCAGTGGAAACCAAATTTGATCCCTCTTTCTTAAGGTTTGTTCTTATAAACAACGAGCAAGATATTCGCCTATTCCACCTCGGAAAGATTAAACAATTAATCCAAACTGGTTAACAATTGGAATCCAAATACGCATCCCCTAGCGCTAAAAAAGCCAATTGTGATGTCCGAACAGAATAGTTGGCTTTTTCATGGTGCTCAAAAGGCAATCCATTTTTCACAAACCACAGACCAATTTCGAATAATAATCGTACAAATAACAGAAAGTTGCCCTCCGTTTCTTTTATTAACAACTAATGAGAAAATGAAGATTATTAACTTATGGCTCTGCCTACATATGTTATCAATGCGTTATGTATCTCGTACAATGCCAACCTCTAATTTCGCTGTATATTTAGTCTCAGCTTTCAGCTACACTTCTCCGCTTTGCCGAAATGCTTGAATAACAAAGTCGCTCAAGTAACTCTCCATTCTCATGGTTCTTGAGCTACTGCATGTCCGACATTAAGCTCAATCAGAAAACTTAATATTGTGTATTCATTACAACGGTAGACACATAGAAAACACAAAGATTTATACCGACAAATTGGAAACCGAAGCGAAACTTCAATCAAAAAAATATGACTAACAGCACCTACTACCCACCTTTATCATCACTCTTATTCTTGATGTTTTGCTTAGCTTACGCGCAAGGGTTTTACACGCTTGTAGAAAGCTCTGTATGGGTAGGTTTTTTCCTTACGCTCGCTCTGCCAGCTCTATTTTGGTCATTTGTAAAACCCGTTGATAATGCACGTGAACTCAAACGTATTTTTTTGCTAGAAACCAGCTTTAACCTACTCTGCTTTTTGCTATTAACAGGCATCATTGGTTTAGGCAGCTTCGACATTGGTATGAAAGCATTCATCATTGCCCACACCGTAGGCTTCCTGTACGTACAATGGAAAAAACAGGCACATTCTTCGTTCTTCCTGTCGGCATACCTCGCGATATCCATATACCTTTGGCTTGTTAGCGGAAAAGAAACATACCTAAATGAAAATGGATCTATCATACTTTTCGGCACCAGCGTGCCTTGGCAGCTCATCGTGCTCTATTGCGCATGGGTACTGCAAATGTTGCTAGTGGAATATAAGTGGGTGCTCCCTAAGCTCACCTTACTGATCACCCAAACAGCTTCTATTGCTGTCGCCATTTACGCAGATGACTTCTTTCACGCACGAATTGTCACATCCAGCCACTTAATGTTCTTAAGTTTATGTTTTCACATGAAAGACAGAGGTTGGGGAGGGCGCAACTTTATGGTGGCACCCGCGTTAACGCAACACATCATAAAACCTGATGTTCAATACGGTATTACGGCAGTACTCGTTGTTATTTCAGCGTGCACATCATTCAGTTTGTTTTTCTGGCGTTGATATAATCTCTAAAAGCATTTGAGGCAGTGATGTGCTCGCCTCGCTATCACAGATAAACGTGCATTTCTTAAATTTTCCATAAACTTACACCAACGTACTTTGTACTTTATTTCCTCAAAAACTTTGCATCTACCGCCTGCTGTAACTACATTTTTACTATAACCAATATAAAAATTGATGCGTATTTATTATGCCTACTCTGAGAATATGGATTTTTCTCATAAGTTTGTTGCCTATTTCTGTTTTTGCTGCAAAAGGTCCTGAATTTGCTGCTAAAGAAAGTGAATCTATCGCCTTCTATTATGGGGCGATAGATTCTGTCAGAGAGCTCATTAATTATGACCGTGTTGTCGTCACACCCACACTAATCTCAGATCGGAACATTAAAGCCTTGCACAAAGCCAACACTCGCGTTTTTGCATATTTGAGTGTCGGAGAGCTAAGCGGTCAAACCATACCTAAATCTTTGATACGTTCAGTTAAAACAAAGAACAAAAACTGGAACAGTCATGTCATGGACTTGTCATCCAAACCGTGGCAACACCACATACTCTTAGAGGCTGAGAATTACAGTAAACGGGGGTTTGACGGTATATTTCTTGACACACTAGACAGTTACTTTTTATTCGCGCATACAGAAACGCAAAAAACACATCAACAAGCCGCCCTTATCGACATCATTCGCTCATTAGCACAAACCTCCGACTCACCAGAAATATTAGTTAACCGAGGCTTTGAGGTACTGCCTAGCGTGGCATCAAAAATTGCTGGCGTCGTCGCAGAGTCTCTTTATTACGGGTACAAGCCAACCAATCAACAATACGTAAAAATGAGCTCTTCTGACTCCAATTGGTTAAGCAAAAAACTCAAACCCATAAAAAATTCGGGATTAGAGGTCATAGTGATCGACTATCTCCCAGCAAGCCAGAGAGAAGAACAGCGAAACGCCGCAAAAAAACTGATCAGGGAAGGCTATACACCTTACATCAGTGACGGAATGCTTTATCAATTCGGCATAAGTACAATAGAGCCCATTCCAAAGCGTGTGCTTGGGGTATATGACAGCAGCTTTGAAACCTATACGCTGTCCCGATGCCATCGGATGTTCTCGATGCCAATTGAGTACAATGGATATGTACCGGAATGTATGGATGTCAACCAGCCTCAATTCGCTGATCTTGATTTAACCCGTTATGCAGCCATCTTTTTTTGGCTTGAACAAGAAACTTACACCAACACACCGCTACTCACCGACTGGATAAGAAGTGCACTTAACCGTATTCCTATTTTATTCATCAAAACGCTGCCTCAGGATCAAGATCTTCTGAGCAAGATGGGGGTAAAACTAGATGGATTTCTATCAGGTAAATTGGACATATCTCGCGGTAATGAATGGCTTTCAAACCACTACCCTTTACCTCTCAGTGAGTTTGAGCGCTACCCAAAATGGCAGCCCACTGATAAAGACATCACACCTTTAATTCAAATCAAAGATTCAACCGGTCGCTCTTCTACATTGATGTTTAAAGCCAAGTGGGGCGGAGCTTCACTTAGTCCATTACCTGTCTTAAACCTCGCAAATCAGAGAGAAACTTGGCTCATAGACCCATTTCAAATGATTGGAAAACTGCTTAATCTTCCCGATATTCCCATCGCAGACGTCACCACAAATTCTGGGCGACGGATTTTGACGAGCCACGTAGATGGTGATGGCTTCCCGTCAGTAAGTTGGTTTCCGAAAAAGCAGTATACCGCCGAGACGCTATACCAAAAGGTGTTCAAACCATTTAAATTGCCTCAAACCATTTCTATCATTCAAGGCGAGATATCCAAAGAGGGCATTTACCCCTCTAAAAGTGCCGAATTAGAAGTCATAGCAAAAAAAATATTTGCCTTACCCAACGTTGAGATTGCCTCTCATACCTTTAGCCACCCATTCTTTTGGGATAAAAGACAAACCGTTAAAGAGAAAATATATGGAGATAACCTTCCTATTGAAGGCTACAAATTAGATTTTCACAAAGAAATCAAAGGTAGTGCCGACTATATAAATCAACGTCTAGCCCCAAAAGGCAAACAGACCAAACTCATACTGTGGTCAGGCGTTGCAAACCCGACAGAAAGTGTACTTAGGATTGCGGAAGACGCAAACCTACTCAACGTAAATGGTGGAAATACATTTCTAGTCAATGGCGGAGGGAAATTTGCGCCTATATCACCCACCATTGCTTGGTATACAAGCGCAGTACAAGTCTATGCTCCCGTTCTAAATGAAAATATGTACACCAACCTATGGACCGAACATTTTGATGGGTATCAACGTGTTTTAGAGACGTTCAAACTAACAGGCGAGCCGCGCCGCATAAAAAGTGTCAGTATTTACTATCATATGTATTCCGGTGCGTACCCTGCCTCCTTAAAGGTGATCATTAACCTACACGAATGGGCAAAAAAACAAACGTTAATTCCTCTTTATCTGAGTGATTACGCCCAACAAGCACAGTCCTTGTACGAAACAGGTATAGCCAAAACATTGGATGGAGATTGGCTCGTTAGCAGTACAGGGATCCGAAGTGTACGATTTAACGACACAAGCTTTACACCCGATATACAACTCAGCCAATTGGCAGGATGGAATCAAGGACCAGACGGTAACTACTTCATTCTCACGTCACCAAAAACAAGATTTATCGAAAGAGTGCAAAAGAAAAACCAAACAAGACTCGTTCATTCAAATGGAAAAATCCTTAAATGGGAAACAGCAAAATGTACGAAAGGTAACTGCGCAGAGTCTTATAAAGTGTATTGGGAAATTGAAAGCTACGTGCCTTTAGAAATGGTCATTGCTAATGCTGCACAATGTAAGTTGCAAACTGCACTGCCTTTTGAAACTCAAACTATCAAAAAGAATCACACCAAATATTTAATGAAAACGTCTGGCTACGTGAGTGGGTCTCTTACTTGCCCCTAAATATGAACGCTAAAAGACTCAGGAGCGCAGTGTATGTGCAGCCAAAAGAAGACCGTTCGATATGATATTGATCATGAAGGTAATCTGTTCATCACCAAAACAACACTGGTTGCTTTGGTGGTTTGCGCGACGTTAGCGCTGTGGATCGTTACCCCTGATGAAAAAAATCTTACCGAACAATTGTCTCGCTCTGAATCACCAAGCGTTTCACTCGCATTTTTGAAAGAACTTCGTAGCAAAGCCCCTGATAATAGAGACATATCACGGCAGATGATCGCCACGTTAAGCGATAGCGGGGATTACGAAACTGCAAAAAACTTAGCGAAACCTTTACTGCTCAAAACGGATGGTACGAAAGATTGGGATACCCAAGTTTTGTATCTCGATATTTTACTAAAGAGCTACCACTTAGAGAAAAGCGATCAGGAAACAAAAGCCGAAATTCGCGATTTCATCAGCAATTCTATACCAATAAAAAGTCGGGAATACGCGCTCGCATTCGCCGATGGAGCCCAATCTATAGCACTGCCAAGCCTGAGCTTTGAGATATTGCAACCTCATGCTAAAAGCACGGATCATTACTTCGAACTTATCGATTTAGCACTTCAGAGTGCGGATTACCAAAATGCCTTAACCATACAGCGAGACATTTTTGAAGAGACCCCCTCTCTAGAGAATGCCAAACGTCTGCTTGATTTGTTCACGTCATCGGGATCTTTCCACGAAGGGGAAACATTTGTAAAAACCTACGAAGGAGAGTTAAAACTTCGCCCTGAATACATACGGTTAACGGTAGAGTACGCAATATCAGTGGGAAACACGCCACTTGCTATCTCCCAACTTAAAGTGCTGTCAAAGCTTGCTCCTTCCCCTCCCCTGATAAGTATCACTGCTAAACTCGCCGTTTCTCAAGGGCGACTTCGAGAAAGTATCTCGTTGCTAGAAACGACCATCGTATCCGACCCTTACCCCGAAGATCTTGCTCAACTGCATACGCTCTATACGTGGGTAAACGATATTCCAAATGCATTAAAAATGAGCTTAGCGCTGCTCGATCATAACCCCAGTAACCTTCAACTCAGAAACGGTGTTGAAGAAGCCCGTGCTATGGGAGATTTAGCCAGTGAGAGCGCCTTTTATCAGCGCTTAGTCGAACGAAACAAGCTCGATATAATCGAGTACTCCAATTGGTTGAACGCGTCAGAAAAAGCGAGAGGTACCATTTATACCCTGTCACTTTTGAAGCAATTACAAACCTTCAGACCCAACGACATAAACTTGCTCTTCCACGAAGCTCGGCTTTTGTCTTATTTAGGGCAAACCAAACAGGTCGTCGCCATTTGGCATCTCCTAGCACAACAACACACTCCAACTACGAAAGAAGCTGAGTTTTTCTACGCGTTTTTCATCCAAATGTTCGAACCAAACAAAGCACTAGACGTACTCACCACCCCGAAAGATTGGCTTAACGCAGGCAACGAATACCTAAACAAAGTCCTGTCACTGGCATGGGAAACCAACAACCGAGGATTGGCACTCCTTGCCATTAATAAGCAAATCGAATCTTCCTATCAGCAGGTTGATATCTACCGCTATGTTCGCCTCAATACGCCATTAACACCAAATACGATTGACGTGCTTACATCCATTTTCCAAAAGAACCAAAATGGCGCAGCATTGTATGAAGCACTGCAAGCTGCTTGGAATATAAAAGATAAAAAAAGATTTAAAGCCATTAAAGCATTAGCGTTGAAAGAAGGCGTTTTTGATAACAATACTGACGCTCAAATCTATTACGCCCTATCGGAGGTAGATAAAGGCAATATCGGGCTGGCTTATGCCCATTATGACCAAGCACTGAAAATCTCTCCTCATAATCCGGCAGCCGTTAGCGGTTTGCTGTGGCTATCGCTCGAATACCAAGACCTACCAACAGTAGAAAGTGTGTATAACAATAACAAACACCCGCTAAGCCAGACCCCTGAAATGTGGCTTGTTTTCGCTAATTCAGCCAAAACGCTCAAGTACACAAAAGAAGCCGATTTTTGGTACACAAAACTTCTACAAACCAATGAAAGAAACAGTGCTCCTGCACTCCTTAGCTACGCTGAATCGTTGGAAAACTCTGGTGAAATACGGAAAGCTTATGAGCTCAGAAAGTACGTCGCCATACAGTTGACCAACCAACTGTTTCAATCAAAAAGCGGTCGCGCAGCGTATCAGTCCTTAGTGGCGTATTTTGTTTCACCATCAATTGCTAAGCCAAAGGTCCAGTCGGATATTTTGGCGCAAACTTCCACCAAAGACGTTGAGCAGCGGTTTCAAGTTTATATGAACAACGTAAGCCCAGATGACGCGGTATTTTGGTATCACTGGAGTAAGACTCACAATATTGTTTTGCCGGATTCTCAAGCACTCTCGCTGGCCATACAAACCAACGACAAAGAAGAAGTCCAACGTTTGTTGAGCGAAAGCTTAAACTTGAGTATTACAGAACAGTATCAAGCGCTTCAGTTCACAGGTCAGCATTATAACGCGTGGCAGCTTGGTCAAAACGCACTTGGGGATATAGGGCAACCTGCGCTTGAGTATCAATTAAGAAAAATGCATGCCCCAAAAAGGCAAGACTACGCCCATGGCATCAAATCGTCGGTTCTTACTAATACCCAATGGGACATGTCGACCTATTCCGTTGAATATTTTTCGCCTCATCAAAATGGAAATTGGAAAGCGAGTACCCATTATCAAATCACGGAATCGGTGGACACATTCCCTACAGCGTATGCCTCCAGTGAAAAGCGCGTCAAAGGCAATTACGCACACCTAAAAGATACACGCTCTTGGTTACTTGCCTTCGATTTAGCAGACGGCATTGGTGACAATAGAATGGGTGTCAGCGCCATATATAAGCCAAAACTAAATAAACAATGGCAATTGTCGCTCAATGTGGGAGTGGATAATGCTATTTCAGCAAGCCAACTTCTGCATTTAATCGGTCAATCCAACAGAATTGGTGGAAATATTACTTACCAACCGACCGCTTATGAGTCACTCACTGCTCAGCTCAATTGGCATGACATTACTACTCGGTTTGGGGAAAACGTCGGGCATGGATGGGATCTCAACATTCGAGCTGCAGAGCAATTGTTCTTTAATGACCCGGCATGGCAGCTTTACGCCAATTATGCGACGCAAAAAGCACACCTTTCAGATGACCCTCTGGATAAAACCAATCAGTGGCTCTCTTCTCGCTTTCCTATTACCACCAGCACCCTCATTAACGAAGATTACGAACAAATTTCGCTAGGACACAGGCTTTGGCACGGAGCTCCAGGCGCTGCTGGCACATCGACGCCGTCACCCAATTATTGGCTCGATATGGCAGCAAATTACAATACGAAAACACATCGCTCTGGTCTCGCTGTAAGCTCTGGCATTGGCTGGAGGTTAGTAGGGAACGACGAGTTGTCTCTTACTGTGGATTGGCAAAGCCAAGATCGAAACGGGCAAGAATCCATGCAAATTTCGCTTGGTTATCAATATGGATTTTAAGGATACCTTATGAAATATCTGACCATTGCACTGACACTTTTAGGGCTTACTGCATGTGCCACTTACCACGTGCCAGACAGCGTCACTTTATACTCCAATAAAACATGGGTCATCATGCCGATGCAGAACCACTCAAACACAGTATTGGCTGCCGAGAAAGTGGAGCGAATTCTTAGAGCTCAGCTATACAAAAAAGGCGTCAATGCAGAACTTTACCCCGTCATGGAGAACAACGATTTAGCCAGCATATTGGACACTTCCATCAAACAGAATCATGCCAAAGATTGGCTCTTACAGCAGAATGCAGACTACATAATAACGGGTTCCATCGAGGAGTGGCATTACAAGAGTGGTTTGGATGGGGAGCCCGCAGTCGGCATCTCTTTAGAGATCATATCGGCAGACAAACAAACCGTGTATTGGCGCGCAACGGGGTCGCGAAGTGGATGGGGAAGAGAAAGCGTCAGTCGCACAGGGCATATCGTTCTTGAAGCCCTACTTGATGGCATCGATATTGAGCAACTGCCAGAGCCCACAAGCTCGAGTGACCCTGAATGAGAAAATTCCTGCGCCATCTCGTAATGGGGTTTAAGCACGATACCGTTGCTTGGCTTGAAACACTTGTGGTTGCGATAATTTCGACCTACGTTTGGACACGCTCTGGCGTGTTATTACCGAATTCCCATGACAGTTTTTTGTGGCCGATCATTGGTCCGCTTCTGATTTCTCTTCGCTATGGCTTTGCTAAAGGCGTGATCTGCGCACTTGCTATGTCTGCTATGCTCGCAGCGCTTTTAGAACGGTCAAACCTGATTGAATACTTCCCTAGCTATGTCTCGGTTGGAATGATGTTAATCATCATGATTGCTGGAGAATTTCGCGACCAGTGGGACGATATAACACAAAAAAACTTAGCCGAGTTTGAATACATAAACCAAAGAAGGGCAAGCCTAGCGCAGAGTTATCAACTACTTAAAGTCTCTCATGACCAACTTGAACAAAGAACAGCCGGCCAAACGGTTAGCTTACGGGCAAGCGTGAGTGAGCTGCAAAAGATTGCGACATTGCACAACGAGCGCCGATTGGAATTCTTAGGAGAACCGATTCTCAACTTACTGTCAGAAATTGGAGGTATCGAAGTCGGTGGCATTTACAGTGTTGATAGCAAGGATACCGCACATAGAAAACAGCGCGCTGGTTATGAAAAGCTGAACCCATTACCCCACGCCGAGATCGGCACCGATCATTTGTTGGATACAAGCGACCCCATGTTCAAGGACATGATGGAGCGCAAACAACTGCTCTCCCCTGCTAAATTAGATGAACACCACACCCACAGCTCACGCTACCAACTTTGTATTCCGATGGTCGACACACACGATGACCTGCAAGGGTGTATTGTGGCGGAAAGCGCCAAGTTCTTTATGTTAACGCCTGCTAATATTGCGCTTTTGTCTCTGGTTGCCAATCATGCTGCCGACTTACTTTGCGACGCCATCGTCGCGCCCATTTTGCAAGAATCCGACAAAGAAGCTTTTCTTCGATACATTGACCGAGCTGAGCAAAACAGGCTTGACCAAGGCATTGACAGCACCCTTGTGTATTGTGTCGATCATGTTGGCACTCACCATGAAACACTTCAATCTATCGTCAAGTTTCGTAGAGGTGCCGATGTCTATTGGTCGTTTACAACGTCCTCAGGAAAACCAGCGCTAGCCGTACTATTACCACTCACCAATGCCAGCCACGCAGCACAGTATGTTGGGCGCTTAGAAAAGCTTCTTCAAGACGATCTAGGTGACAACCGAAATGAAGTCAGTATTTGGGGTCCTTGGGTCATAGATCGAGATGATCAAGACATCGATGCCGCCATGCGAGAACTAGGAATTGTAAATGACCATATGGCTATTTTTGCAAGCCATCGCTACTGAAGCCATGGCGGTATACCCTCTGATGCAGCCTTCGCCTGTAGCCTCGGAGTGGTTAGTCGCTTTAAGTTTACACATTTTTTCCAGCGCCAGTATGGCGTTGTTTGTTTGGAAAGCGATGCCACAAAATTTGCAAGTTCATCGGACAACGACGTTCGTTTTCCTTTTCACCTTCCACCTTTTTCTGCCGATAGTTGGCTTTATAGGGTCAACGATAAGTATCGTCGTGTCCCTTCATTTCCCCCACCCTCATTCCGACATTACGTGGCAAGCTTGTAAGCACCTCGATTTGTCTACCCCTGATAAAGAAAAAATTGAACCCCACTTTGGTGCGGGGGCACTACGAGAAATTCTTTTATACAACAAAGATTCAGCCAGAAGACTGCTTGCCATTCAAGCCGTACAGTATTTGCCTAAGCAGCAATCTGTTCCCCTTCTTCAATTGGCGTTAAAAGACTTAGACGACGATGTTCGGCTTTTAGCTTATGCCTCGCTAGAAACCATAGAAACCGACGTTAACCAATCCATCTCTCTATTTAAAAAGCAGTATAAACAAAGTAATAAAGCCGAAATTGCCTTTGATATTGCCCAGCAATACTGGGAACTCTGTTATTTGGGTATCGCGGATGGCGTTATTAAAAATTACTACTTAGAGCAAGCCGAGGCGTTTTTAATTTCAGCCAACAACATTCAAGAAAAAGCACCATTCAACCTGTTACTAGGGCGAGTTTATTTAGAACAAAAGAAGACCGAGCTAGCCGAGATCCACCTATCCAAAGCTCAAACTGGAGGGTTAAAGATGACACAAGTTGCTCCCTACCTTGCCGAAGCCGCCTACATAGCCAAAGATTACCAAAAGCTTCAGCAATACTTGGCTTACTTCCCATCGGGTCAAAGCTCCAAGTTAAGCCAGCTTAAGGCGTTTTGGTCATGAAAAAAGACGTCGATGTTTGCCTATTATTGGAAGGGACTTACCCCTATGTAAGAGGCGGGGTATCGAGCTGGGTGCATCAAATCATTTCAGGGCTCCCTGATTTCACTTTTCACCTAATTTTTATTGGCGGACACCCCGATTTTTATGATGAAGCCAAGTACACCTTCCCAGATAACGTGGTTGGATTTGAAGTGCATTACTTGCTCAATGAGCACCCAAACACGGGAAATGCTCATACGAAGAGCGACAAAGAAGCATTCTTAATTTGGAAAACACTTCTCGATTCCTTTGAAAATCCAGACACCCCAATTTCAGGCGATTTACTCAAACAATTTGCTCTAGCGGTAGGAAACCGCAAATTATGCCTTAACGATTTTCTCCATAGTAAAAACTCATGGCAGATCCTGACAGAAAAATACATTAACAACGCGCCTACAGAATCTTTCGTTGATTTTTTTTGGACATTTCGAAACATCTATCAACCGCTTTTCATTCTTGCAGGCATCAGCCAGTCTTTACCGCCAGCCAAGATATACCACAGTATTTCTACTGGGTACGCAGGATTCCTAGGTAGCCTTTGCCATCAGGTAACTGGTCGACCTCTGGTCATTTCGGAACACGGCATATACACCAAAGAACGGAAAATAGATCTTTCCCAAGCCAGTTGGATAAAAGACCGACACAGCGTTATTGATATCAGTATGCATCGAGAAATGGAGGCGGTAAGAAAGACATGGATTCAATTTTTCGAGCAATTAGGGTTAACAGCCTATCACCAAGCATCTCAGGTCATTTCCTTATTCGAAGGGAACCGCAAACGCCAGCATCAAGATGGTGCCCCCGAAACCAAAACCAAAGTGATTGTAAATGGCATAAACCTATCTCGATTCGAACAGGCTTACCAACAAAGGCCGAACACACCGCCTCATGTGATTGGGCTAATTGGACGGGTTGTCCCAATCAAAGACATTAAAACCTTCATTCGAACCATTCGAATCGCGGCGGAATCGGTCCCTGATATAGAGGGGTGGATTATCGGTCCATCAGAAGAAGATGAGAACTACCTCAAGGAATGCCAGTTACTCATAGAGAGCCTTGGACTGTGCGATAAGGTTTCTTTGTTGGGTAACCAAGACGTGACTGAAATGATGCCCAAGCTAGGTGCACTCATCCTAACGTCTATCAGCGAAGCACAGCCTCTCGTGCTGTTAGAAGCGATGGCATCTGGTATTCCTTGTATTTCAACTGAAGTCGGAGCCTGTCGCGAAATCATTGAAGGTGCAGACAACAGCGATGATGCCTTTGGCTCTGCAGGCGCGGTCATCCCTATGGCAAGCCCTACGGAAGGGGCAAAAGCCATTGTTGAGTTACTCAAGGAACCAAAGGTCTGGCAAAAAAAAGGGGACAATGGGCGGCAACGTGTCTGTAAATACTACCAAGACAAGGACATGTTTGAGGCGTATCAAAATTTATACAAGGAATCCATTCAATGGCAGGAATAGGCTTCGAAATAAAAAATATACTGAAAAGGGATTCACTGCTTTCCATATTTGAAGCCTATGGGTTAGCGGGCATGGTCAGTTCAGGCCCCTGGATTATGTCTATTCTGGCCCTGCTTACGATAGGGATTATCAGCGCTTCCGTTGTTTCTCCAGCCATTGTTATTGTGCAATTTTTAGTGATTGTGACCTATATGATGGCATGCTCTCTCATCATAAGTGGGCTTATCCAGCTTCTCATTACCCGTTTTATCTCTGATCTTATCTACGCGAAAGAAGAACGTCATATTATTCCCAACTTATTTGGCGCAATGACCGTTGTAAGTATCCTTGGAGGAGGTATATGCAGCATCGCCCTGTTCTTATCACCCGAGTTACCTGCTCTGGTAAAGGTCACTATTTTTGTTACAACAGTGCTGCTTTGTAACCAATGGCTTGTCATCATTTTTTTAAGTGGCATGAAAGAGTATTACCGCATTTTCACGGTTATCGCTGTCAGCTACTGTTCAATGGTACTGGCGAATTACATCATTGAGCCCAATGGTCTTTTCGGGCTCTTGTTTATTTTTTGTCTTGGGCAAGCGTTGCTCACTTTCACCTTTCTTTTTTATGTTATTCGTCACTACCCTCCAACCCATATTGTTGCTTTTGATTTTCTAAACCCTCGCAAAGCCTTTTACTCACTGATTTTTTGCGGAGCTTTCTACTACTTAGGCGTATGGTTAGATAAGTTCGTATTTTGGGCACGAGAGGAAACCTCACATCAAGTTATCGCCATCTTTCGAGCATCGTATATTTACGATTTGCCTATATTTATCGCTTACCTTGCCATCATGCCCGGTATGGCGGTATTTATACTCCGTATGGAAACCGACTTCGCAGCGGCTTGCCTAAAATTTTATGACGCCGTGCGCGAAGGCGAAACGTTGGAAACCATCGTCCACTTGAAAAACAACATTGTCGTTGCATGTAGGCAAAGCATTTACGAAATATTCAAAGTTCAAGGCATTACGTTAGCGTTACTCATTGTATGGGCAGAAGATATTCTCAACATACTCGGTATCGACTTAGCCTATTTACACTTGCTGTATGTAGATTTAGTGGGCGTGAGTTTTCAAGTATTAGTTATGGCCATTTTAAACGTGATGTTCTATTTGGATAAACGGTATTCGGCTCTGATACTTTCATTCATCATGGCTGTGCTCAACTTTTCATTTGCTCATATCAGCATTGACTATGGTCCCATTTACTACGGATACGGCTTTGTCATATCGATGGTGCTCACCAGTATTGTCGGATTTTTGATGCTGAATAAGCATTTTTCAAATTTGGTTTATCACACCTTTATGTTGCAACGCGCCTAACAAAAAGCCCTACGCTAAGGTAGGGCTTCACAGCATGATAGTTTCAGAATTAGAACGTAAAACTAAGGCTTGCTTATCGCATTGGTTGGATCGGTTCCTGCTTGATATTCTTGCAGGTTAGTCGCGCCGTCGCTGTCTGTATCCAAAGCTGCATCAAGTGCCGACAGATCATTCAAGCCATGTTGATTTTCAAAGGCTTGAGACATGCCATCGCCGTCTAAATCCGCAATGTAATTAAATGAAGCGTTCAGACCGATGTTGTAGTAAACCGTACCGCGATTCGCGAAATCCGCATGGTACATTTCTAAACGAGCACGAATCGGCTTCTTAAAATCATTGGTTTCTTCAAAGTTCACTTGCTGAGAGCGTTCGCATCCGTAAACACCAATTTGTTTATTGGTTGCATCATACAGTCGAATACGGCAGTTAAGAGCCGAGCTTATGTTGGAACGTGGCATGATAACAAACGACTTCAACGTATCGTATGGTGTTGCAGCATTGAAGTACGTAGTTTTGTTAACGCGACCTTGCAGGCTAACACTGCCGGAGAAAGTACCTGGTGCGTATTTGTAGTTAGGAGAAACCACCTCAGGTGCACCCACAGATAAGGCATACGATTCGGTTGTTGCCGCGGCAGATGCATTGGCTGTAACACGCACTAACATACGCTCTTGGTTTGCTAGCCCTAAAATTAAGTGTTCTACCCCACCTTGGTATTCCACCCACGTTGGAGAATTCACACGTAATACTTCGAGTTTCCAGCTATTTGGTGCCAATTGATCATCAAGGAATAGCTTAACACCATCGGTACTGGTTGCTTCATACAAGTAGTAGTCGGCATCAATTCCTGTATCCATGTTAGCGGTTACGCTGTGCCATCCTTCAGAAAATGGTGTAGAGGTTTCGAACGTGTCGTTGATTTCGTGTTCATCAAAATGCTTCGTCGTAATGGATCCGAACAAAATGGCATCGTTGGTTGCTTTAGCAACGGTAATTTGCCAATAATACTCGCCAGCTTGGTTCAAGCTGTGTAGAACTTCGCTCCCCTTTCCTGCCACAACAGATTCAGTTCCAACTTGTTTAAACTGACCATTAATATGGTGATAAAGCTTTAATGAAGCATCCGTCACATCATCCAGCTGGTTCATAATGCTGGTGATCTTGGTAGGCTCAGCGACCGAGAAGTGAACACAAACGCCGCTACCAGTATTCAATGTGGCATTGTAGGAAGCATCGAGTTGAATGGTCTGACAAACAGGTTTATAGGCTGCTTCAGTTGAACCAGTCGCAAAAGCACTGGCATTAAGCTGCTGCGGAACTGGCGCTGCCTGAGCGATATCTTCAACCTGCCCAATAGGTAAGAATGAAGTTGCCAATGCCGACATGAGAACTGCATTTATCATAATTATTTCCATTTTTTATACAATTAAGCACATATGTAATAAAAATGGATAAATCACGCACTCTCTAATTCTTTACTGTTGCTTCATTGTCACAATTTAAAAATCAAATCCGACCAGTTCATCACACTAAAAATCGATCACAACCTTGCTATCAAAAACTGCTCTTCAAATATGTGTCAGAATATTTCACTACTAAGTGAAATATCACTATTCGTCCGGATACAAATTTCCTTTCTAATCAGCTCAAGATCTTTCAAATCACAGTGGCAAAGCTTTTCAATTCGCAGTTGCCTCTCGATGTTTTGTGGCTCTTAGTTTTAAGGAAAATTTAAAAGCGAGTTTGTTGAGAGTGATGTTTTAATGAGGATCGGCTTCAAACACTTTTGCGCCACTATGAATGAGCTGCCATGACGGTCTGGTGGCGGCATGCTCATGGAACAGAACCTTAAGATTAGGATCGGAATCCAAGACATTTGCTACAACAGGGAATTCCGACTCATCCGACAAAACCTCGCCAAGGCTCGAACCACACTTTTTACAAAAACATCGCTTGAAAATGAAAGGAGGCTCAGGGGCATACTCAACCACTTCATCCCTGCCAGATACCCATTCAAAACTCGCTTTTTCAACCATAAAGAACTCTGATGCACCTAATTTTCGGCATCGGCTGCAATGGCAAATACCAAGAAACTTCGGTTTCGAGTGAAGTACAAATTTAATGGTTCCACAGCAACAGCTTCCCTGAATCATATGAACCTTCCTTTTCTGTAAGAGAACGGAAGGTTAATGGTGTCATACAACCCCGACAAAACCTGTCAGGAGAGGTGGGGGAATGATTGGGATGAGGCAGCTAAGATTGAGAATAAAAACCTAACAGCGCGGCTAGTTCAAAATGTGGTTTTCATTCTTTTATCTATCGACATTCAACATGAGTTTTAACACCAGCATTTGGTATTCATTCAGAATATCTTCATATTCCACTTCGGAGCGAAGTGATTCATTTAACGCAGCCCGCAGCGCCTTCATTTCCTCTGGTGTGTAGGAACCTAGGACGTTTATGTTTTTGATTTCATCAATACTCATGTCGTAATAATCAATTTTTTCGTCTATCTGGTCTAACAAAGTCTGATATCGCCGATTGTGAGCGCGCCACTCAACCGCTATCAACTTACTTTTCATCAACTGAAGTCGAGCACGATTTGTCGCCATTTTCCCAGCCAACGAGACTTTCAAATCTAATACGGGTAACGAATCTTGAGTGTCCTGCCCTCGCTCTGCTACAAAATACCTCCCTAAGGAAACTAAGACCAATAGTGTTACCCCATAAATAAGAATAACTTTATATAACAGAGGTAGGCTATTACCACGATACCGACGTAATATCGGTGTCCCTTTCTTTTGCTTTCGATTTTGTGACCCATTTGTTTCGTCACCCATTTTCATCGCCTCAGGTACGGAAATGTCGTGAGAACACATTCAAGGAGAAGTTCGTCTGATTGCGCAAACAAATCGGATACTGGGCGGCCACTTTTCACCGCTAGATCGCTCATGGCGGATTGCCGCTGTTTGGTCGAAAGACCTTGTGTGTTCAGCGTCACTAGAATGACATGAGATTTTGAATACATTTCGATTAACTGTATTTCATCATACAACCCATAATCTGGTACCGGATGGAGACCACATCTTGGAGCTGGCTTAGGAGTATGGTTAAGAATGATGGCACTCGGGTTAGCACCGCAGATAATGGCAGCGCTAGTATAAAAAGAGGGAGCTCGAAACATTCCGTGCCCTTCCACGATAAAGAGATCTGGGCGCTCAGCAACGTAAGCTTTTAAAATGACGCTCTCAAGTTCTCCGGCGTAAAACTTAGGGGGAACAAATTCAAGCGCAGCACCGTAGAAAGTGCCATGTGTTAGCCCCACTTGACTCGTTGCAATTTTCGTAACGTTCAAGCCATACTCAGTCAATACTTTTGCTAACGTATTCGCGGTTGAGAGGCGACTGATTGCCGAATCATCTCCCATGATGACAATACGTGGGGCGGAAACCTCTTTTATTTTATTGGTAAATCGATGAAAAGGTTCACCCGAATGCAAAAAACTCCAGTCTCTTATTTGAACATCGTATTTTTTACATGCTGCGGTAATGACCGGATCTTGATTGAGAGTATCGTACCCGCCATGAATGATATGAATGCCGTATTCAATAGCCGTTAATATTACTTGCCTTTCCTGTTCACTGATAACCTTACCCGAGGCATACCAACCGAACACTAGAAAATCTGGGGTATTGTCCGAGTACAGGAGTGCAGTCGTCAGATCTCGGCATATTGGAATGCCATTTGCCACACCAAATAGCACTACACCACTATCTTGTCCCGCCTTTGTGCTGTCAATAACCGCAAGCACTTCAAAATGCGCACTCGCAACAATAAGCCCGTTGGCGAGATGGCATATATCATCTCCAAAATGACCTTCGCAATAAATGATCGCCGTCTGAATTCGTCCGTTTTCCGGCTCTATAAATACAGAAAAGTCGGACCTAACGAGGCAGTCATTCCCATTACCTTTTTCATTACCGCAACCAACAACATCCTTGTCTAAGTTACACATATTGTCACCCAGAAAACTGTTCGTTTAGGAGGACATTAGCCAACAACTTACAACACCTATTGCCCACACTAAAAACATGGAAATATAATGCTAGCACAGTCATTGCGTGCCGCATACACACCTCCAATGCTAATAATTATCATTGTGAACAAACCCACATTTCTGATCAAAATGGCTCAAACCCGACTTAGTTATTAAGACTAAGGGATGAGAAAAGCACTTCTACCGTCGGATTTCGTGCGAGTTGTGGTAGGCGCACAATATTCAACTTGCCCCCTATATGTATCAATGCTTAGGAGGCAACCCCTCCCTTTGATAGATACCACAATTGGCGATAAACACGAGGTTTATTATGCAACTAAATAGGTTAATGAGAACGTTATACGGCTGGCTCACAGGTGTCAGGTCCAAAATACGCTCTCTGAGATACAGTTTATTATTTTGCTTTTTTTTAACACTTCCCATGACGGCGGTAGGAGTCACTTGGCAAGACATTGCAAATGACGCAGTCACACCTGAAAACGTGTTGATGTATGGCATGGGACCCAAAGCGCAACGGTATAGCCCTTTAACCGACATTCACGTAGGAAACGTGAGCAAACTCACTCCCGCCTGGTCTTTCTCTTTTGGCGATGAAAAGCAACGAGGGCAAGAAACACAGGCATTGGTGTACGATGGGATCATTTACGTTACTGCCTCCTATTCGCGGATATTTGCATTAGATGCTGAAACGGGTAAAAAGCTTTGGAGCTACGCACATCGGCTTCCTGAAGGAATACGACCTTGTTGTGACGTAGTCAATCGAGGTGCCGCTATTTTTGGTGACAATGTCTTTTTCGGTACGTTAGATGCAGGCATGGTCGCTTTGAATAGAAAGAGTGGCAAAGTGGTCTGGAAAGTCCGGTTTGAAGACTACAAAGCAGGTTACACGATGACCGGTGCACCAACGATAGTCAAAGACAGTAAGACAGGTCAAGTTCTTCTTATTCATGGCTCGTCAGGTGACGAATTTGGCGTTGTTGGGAAACTTTATGCGCGTGATCCTAATACTGGTAAAGAGATCTGGATGCGACCTTTTGTCGAAGGACATATGGGTAGACTAAACGGTAAGGAAAGCACACCAACAGGTGATGCTAATGCCCCTTCTTGGCCACGAGATAAAGACGGCAACCTCGTTGAGGCATGGCATCATGGTGGCGGGGCACCTTGGCAAAGTGCCAGCTATGACATAGATACCAACACCATTATCATAGGCGCAGGCAACCCAGCACCATGGAATACGTGGAAACGCACATCAGAAGGCGGAAACCCTCGTGATTACGATAACCTATACACGTCTGGTCAGGTTGGCGTCGACCCTACAACTGGCGAAGTGAAATGGTTTTATCAACATACTCCGAACGATGCATGGGACTTTTCTGGTAATAACGAATTGATTTTATTCGAGTACCAAGAAGAAGAGAAAACAGTCAAAGCAACCGCTCACGCTGACAGAAATGGCTTTTTCTATGTTATAGACCGCGAAGATGGCGGCTTTATTCGCGCCTTTCCTTTTGTGGACAACATCACATGGGCCACCCATATCGATAACACAGGACGACCTGCGGAAGTTGAGGGGCAGCGCCCTCCAAAACCCGCACAAGGAGAAAGACAAGGTAAAGCCATTGAAGTCTCCCCTCCGTTTCTGGGTGGTAAAAACTGGAATCCTATGGCGTACAGTCAAGATACTGGATGGTTTTATGTTCCAGGTAATCATTGGAAAGAAGACTACTGGACTGAGCATGTCACTTACAAGAAAGGCGCTGCTTATCTAGGCCAAGGATTTCGGATCAAGAAAATGTACGATGACCATGTGGGTATATTACGGGCGATGGATCCCATCACCGGAGGTATCAAATGGGAGCATAAAGAACCGCTGCCACTTTGGGCGGGCGTGTTAGCGACTAAAGGCAATTTGGTATTTACCGGTACTGGCGATGGCTACCTAAAAGCTTTTAACGCTAAAACAGGTCAGGAGCTTTGGAAGTTCCAAACGGGCTCCGGCATCATCTCTTGCCCTGTGACGTGGACACTAAACGGCAAGCAATATATCGGTGTTGCGTCTGGCTATGGGGGTGCTGTTCCTTTGTGGGGAGGAGATATGGCGGAATTGACTAAACCAGTGCCTCAAGGAGGGAGCTTTTGGGTTTTCGAAATACCGGATTGGGCTAACTGATATGTACTCTATATTAATAAGCCAATCGAAAGTAGAGGAAAATATGCGTATTTCCTTATATTCGCTTGTTCTGTTAAGTGCACCATTTTCAATTGCTGAAGAGCTCTCGTTCCCTACAATCAATGGTTGTGAAATGAAGCCTTATACTCAATGCGCGGAGATGGACTTTAGCGGTCAAGATTTATCCAACTTGGAACTCACTGGTGCTGATTTTCAGCGTTCTAATTTTAGAGGTGCAAACCTAAGCCATTCCATTTTAAAAAATTCTAATTTAAAGAAAGCAGATTTTACTGAAGCAAAGCTGTTTAGAACCGATCTTCGTCACGCCAATGCAAGGGTTGCTAAGTTTGATAGAGCCAAAATGAAAGCGATAAAAGGCTGGGCGATGTTTGCTCAAGTCGCTTCTTTCAATGGTGCCGATCTTACAGGGGCAAACCTTGAATTTGCCCGTGTTTCCAAAGCGACTTTTCATGGAGCCATATTGGAAGCCGCAAATTTAGAAATGGTATGGGCGACAAAAACGGACTTTTTTAAGTCCAACATGAGGAATTCGAACCTTCAAGAAGCGAAGTTTTATGGTGCTAACTTAAAGGATGTCGATATGACAGGTTCCCGAAAGCACTATGCCATTTTTCAAGATGCGAATATGCAGGATTGTACTCATTGCCCTCATAATTGGTAATACATATAACCAGTTCTAACCTCCTCAGAACTGGTTTTTTTTAGCTCTATGAAAATAAATAAAGCACTGACCTGTAAATTTATATTGTTAACACTCTACCAAAACCCTTCCTTTTAAGCTCAAAAATAACCAAAAAAAGCTCTTATAGTTAATAATTTAATTATTGAAAGCATATTTAAAACATAATTTCAATATAAAAGAAAAATAGCCTCACAATCACCACAGTCACATAACCATTCTCAAAAACCCACTTCATACACAATGGAAAATAAGTTCAGAAAAATTATATGTAATTGTTTTAAAAGAAAATAAATAACTCAGCCATTAAAACACGGTAATCCTCAAAACACCTAACCACTTATTTTATAAGGTTTTATTTAAATACTAAATAGTATGTTTTCCAAGCGCCTTTTTGACACATTTATAATTAAAATGTTAGCATTTTACAATAATTACAATTTAGCACACTTTTTTACACACATTCCGGAGAGGAGAATAAATCATCGATTCGAAATTAGTTATTAAAACTTCAAACACTCGTTTATATTTTACTTATTTTTCACCTGTAGATTATGTAACTCCTAATTGACTGACTTCTTATTCAATTAACATGAATAATTAATTTCCATTACTCATATAACAGTCAAAAATAGATTTACGAGGAATTTTTATAGGCATGTTTAAACTATTCATACCCTTAACAATGATCATCCTAGTCGGTTGTAATGCAGACTCTGAAACGAATACCGTTCCTGCAAAAAACGCTATTACATTGGATCAAAGTACTAACTCAACACAACCAAAAGAAACTGTAACTGTTCTGCCGGAGGCAAGCACAACAGCAGTTATTGAGGGTGGCGAAACGCCCAACACTAATGAGAAAAATACCACAAACCAGAGCACAATCATCTCTGATAACACAAGTGGCTCTAACGAAAGCGAATCCGAGTCCACCGCTGAAATAGACGAACCCGACGTGGGTCACCCAATTGACGGCACCAACACTGACAGTAACTCTGATACTGACTCCAGTACCTCAAGCGAAAACGAATCTGAATCCACCACTGAAGTAGACGAACCCGACGTCGATCACTCAACTGACGATACTATCACTGACAGTGACTCTGATACTGACTCCAGTACCTCAAGCGAAAATGAATCTGAATCCACCACTGAAGTAGACGAGCCAGATGTCGGTCACTCAACTGACGGCACCAACACCGATAGTGACTCTGATACTAACTCCAGTACCTCAAGCGAAAGTGAATCCGAGCCCACTACTGAAATTAACGAACCAGACGTCGATCACCCAACTGACGGCACCAACACCGATAGTGACTCTGATACTAACTCCAGTACCTCAAGCGAAAGTGAATCCGAGCCCACTACTGAAATTAACGAACCAGACGTCGATCACCCAACTGACGGCACCAACACCGATAATGACTCTGATACTGACTCCAGTATCTTGAGCGAAAACGAATCCACCGATTCAACCAGCACACAGACCTCATCAGAATCTACCGATTCTGAAACGACCACTGAACAAGCAACGACTGAGTCTGAGTCAAACTCTGGTGATACAGAGCAAACAACAACTGAATCCGCCGATTCAACCAGCACAGCGACCACATCAGGATCCACCGACTCTGAAACAACCACTGAGCAAGCAACGACTGAGTCTGAGTCAAACTCTGGTGACACAAAGCAAACGACAACTGAATCCGCCGATTCAACCAGCACAGCGACCACATCAGAACCCACCGATTCTGAAACAACCTCTGAGCAAGCAACGACTGAGTCTGCATCAAACTCTGGTGATACAGAGCAAACGACAACTGAATCCGCCGATTCAACCAGCACAGCGACCACATCAGGATCCACCGACTCTGAAACAACCACTGAGCAAGCAACGGCTGAGTCTGAGTCAAACTCTGGTGATACAGAGCAAACAACAACTGAATCCACCGATTCAACTAGCACAGCGACCACATCAGGATCCACCGACTCTGAAACAACCACTGAGCAAGCAACGACTGAGTCTGAGTCAAACTCTGGTGACACAGAGCAAACGACAACTGAATCCACCGATTCAACCAGCACAGCGACCACATCAGGATCCACCGACTCTGAAACAACCACTGAGCAAGCAACGACTGAGTCTGAGTCAAACTCTGGTGACACAGAGCAAACGACAACTGAATCCGCCGATTCAACCAGCACAGCGACCACATCAGGATCCACCGACACTGAAGCAACTACTGAGCAAGCAACGGCAGAGTCTGAGTCAAACTCTGGTGACACAGAGCAAACAACAACTGAATCCACCGATTCAACCAGCACAGCGACCACATCAGGATCCACCGACTCTGAAACAACCACTGAGCAAGCAACGACTGAGTCTGAATCAAACTCTGGTGATACAGAGCAAACAACAACTGAATCCACCGATTCAACCAGCACAGCGACCACATCAGGATCCACCGACTCTGAAACAACCACTGAGCAAGCAACGACTGAGTCTGGGTCAAACTCTGGTAATAAAGAGCAAACAACAACTGAATCCACCGATTCAACTAGCACAGCGACCACGTCAGAATCAACCGACTCTGGAACGACCGCTGAGCAAGCAACGACTGAGTCTGAGTCAAACTCTGGTGAGACAGAGCAAACAACAACTGAATCCACCGATTCAACCAGCACAGCGACCACATCAGAACCCACCGATTCTGAAACAACCACTGAGCAAGCAACGACTGAGTCTGCATCAAACTCTGGTGATACCGAGCAAGCTGCAACTGAATCCATCGATTCAACCAGCACAGAGACCACATCAGAATCCACCAACTCTGAAGCAACGACTGAGTCTGCATCAAACACAGATGAGACGGAGCAAGCTTCCACTCAGTTAGAATCTGCCAATAACACTGAACAAGCGACAACCGAATCTGAAGAATCAACCAACACTGACACTGCATCAGAAACAACCAGTTCTGAAGAATCTATTCTTGCATATGACGACAAAAGCACGCTGTACAATTTATCGCTGAAATCTGAGATGAGTAGTATTCCAGAAAATCAGTCGACACAGCTATATCCACGTGGATCTTATGGCGACGGATCGAGTTCGTCTCTCATTGACAAACCGTTAACGTGGCATATAGGCAATAACGATGTGGTAAGCATAAATGAATCTGGTGTGCTAATTGGAAAAGAAAGGGGAACTAC
Source organism: Vibrio penaeicida (assembly GCF_019977755.1). Classification (NCBI taxonomy): domain Bacteria; kingdom Pseudomonadati; phylum Pseudomonadota; class Gammaproteobacteria; order Vibrionales; family Vibrionaceae; genus Vibrio; species Vibrio penaeicida. The sequence goes on from NZ_AP025144.1 coordinate 2,624,122, forward strand.
AACGATCTGGTTTACAATCGATGGGCTGACCAGCAATGGCATAACAATCACGGTAACCACTGGGCTTCTCCCATGTGGAGGAGACGTGAATGATACCGATAGGTACAATGCCGCAGGGTATTGCCTTAAAGTCATCGAAGGTGATTCAGGAGAAGCCGATGACAAGTTATTTACCGCGACACCAAGTATCGAAGTGATGAAGCAACTGGGTTACAAACTGGATGACTCTCGCTACAACTACGGAAGCACTTATGGCGCTACTTACAAGGAATCTCGAATAGACGGTGAGTTTGCTCGCTTTCGTTACGATGGATGGGGTTGGGAAAACGATCCAACGAGCTCCAACTATGGTCAAGGTGGTCAACTGGACCGATACTGTAACGGACTTGGCTATTTAAAATTCATGGGACGTACCAATTGGAAAAGACCCAATCGATATGAGCTTTACAGCTTGGTCTATCACTTAGGCGACCTAACAGCAAACTACGGCTGGCCAGGATTTTACGATTACTGGACGAATCACCCAGCTAAAGACAGTCGGTTTTACTCTGTGGATTTAGTGAATAATATTACTAGATCTCATTCAGCGCGGTTAAAAAACTATGCTTCTTGTGTATCTTACAATGACTAAACCTTACACCCTCCAGCCGAGCGGCGCTCATTGTTAAGCGCGTCAATCATGAAAGCCAGCAGAATCACTGCTGGCTTAATAACCTAAAATGCATTTTCAAAGTTCTTATTTTTGCACTAAGAATACGTCAGATATTGATAGCGAACGTACTTTGATTTGAAAAAGTTTAGATAGCAAAAAGCCGCTTATAAAAAGCGGCTTTTTTAATGGTGATGTTTGCAATATAAGTTAGCATAATCATCTACCACATTTCAGCCAGTTAGAGTCTACTTTGCAACATTAGTTAGCATAAAATTGCAGCAATAGATTTCAAATTCTTCACGTTATAAGAAAGCAGTGTTGTTACTTTACTACAGTTCATTTCTAACTCACTTTTGGACATTTATTGGTTAGATGAGAGACCTAGTTTATTCCTTTGTGATAACTTTTATTAATCAAAAGATGCCACAATCTGGTTTTACATTGGACAAGTTATGCATAGGTATTCAAACCGTAAGGTTAAACTTTGCATTTGTAAGTACTTATAGCAACCGTCAGCTAGAAATTAAGCTTGTTCTAGCACAAGCTTAATTTCTTCTGCATTCGGTGTGTACTGCCAACAGCGCAGCAGTCAGCGTGCTAGGCTGCACATATGATATCGATGATAAACCCCAGGCAATATATAGATATTGAAAATAATGTGTTAACGCTAAAGCTACTATCTACGAGAAGAACTTAAGATAACAGTTGTCACCGTTGACGCCTGTAAAAAACACTCGCATCGAAATAAGTTTTGTCCTAAGCAGTGCCGTGCAAGAGACGGCTCAAGCGCCAGAACGAGTGTTTGGTCGGTCCTATCAAACTCGACGACACAGGCGCTTTCAAACCCAAAATACCGACCTATTAAAGGAAACGTCGCTTTGAACAAGCTCTCTTTGGCCGAAAAAATCAGCGAGGTTGCTTCCTCACGCTTCAACCCTTGCTCGATCAAAAGCATCAATTCACGCCCCTGACAGATTTGCGACTCTATCTCAGCTGCCGTAACCGCATCTAGCCAATGTTCGACATCGATACCGACAAAAGGGTGAACCGCCTGCTCTGCAACCAGCGCCACAGCACGAGCGCCAGTATGGGATATGGCCCCAGTCATGTCTTGTGGCCACAGTGGCTCTCGATGAGAACCAATCAAGACCTTCTGCTCAACCACTGACAAGACCGACATACTTAAACTGGCCATGTACCTTCCAGCAATAAACTCTGCCTGGCGCTTTGCTACGCTTCGTTGTACGGATAGGGGGATAGTAATATTGAGCGTCGCCGCTAATTCAGGGTCGCATTCAGGGAGAGCAAAATGACATTGAGACAACACCGCCCGCCCACTCTGAGCGATATAGCGTTCAATGTGCGAGATTCCCGCTTTCGGCGCGGGTACAGAATCCAAACAGTTCAGAAAATCACGATACATAGCTCACCAATTCGAACATAAAAGCCCGACCATACTGCTCAATACGATGGCCATCAAGCCATGTTTTTTCATGGATGAGACAAATAGTTAACCCCTCGTCCAAAATGAGATCTATATCAAACCAGTTGATATGCAACATTGACGATTTTGTTATGGGCATGGATGATGCGCGAGCACTGTTCGGGAGGAGAATAACCTCAATAATTATTAATAATTTCAATAATATAAAAATCGCAAACAGCGAGTCCTAAGATTCGCCTCCCAACACTATAGCGCACGTGCCGGATACATTAATTACCGATAATTAACTTCAATCAACGTCGTCAGCTCAGATAACTTAAGGAATTGATGATGAATAAAACCAGTAGCTAGGATCTAACATGTCATCAGTGATCAACAGATTTAACCAAATCGTCGCCGCTCAGCCCAATAAGGTAGCGCTGAACAGTGAACAGGAACAATTGACCTACCAACAACTGAATCATCGTGCCACCTTGGTTGCTCAGTCGTTGGTAAGTCAAGGGCTCTCCGGCCAGCTTGTTGTGCTCCACTTTCCATCTTCCATTGAATTGGTTGTCTCGATATTGGGTGTACTGAAGGCAGGCGGCACCTATGTCTGCTTAGACACTGCCTATCCTCAACAGCGTAAGCAATATATTCTTGATAAATCACAATCTCGCGCTGTCATTACCCGCCAACCCCTCGATCTGGCAGTCGACTTGACTCTCGACTATTCATTACTGCTCCTTGAGCCTCTTCACACAGTGCCAGCGCACATTGACCCTAGCCCGATCATGAACGTGATTTTCACTTCCGGTTCGACAGGTGAGCCCAAAGGCGTCAAACTCAGCCACACCAATATCTTGAGCTTTATCGATACCCACAGTGATATCGTTGCGACTGACTGTATGCCACAGTTATCATCGATCGCCTTCGATGCCTTTCAGTTTGAACTCTGGGTCATGTTGCTCAATGGAGGCACCCTGTGCTTGTTGCCAGAAAAAACGCTGCTCAATGCCCCGGCACTCAAACAAGCGATTGAACGGCATCAAATCACAATGGCCTTTGTCACAACGGCACTTGTCAATCTCGGGGTCTTGAATCACTTCATCCACCAACCGACGATCCGTCGACTTTACTTTGGTGGTGAGGAATTGAAGTCGAATGCGATCAAACATGACTTTCCTGACTATGACTTTGAGTTGGTACACTGCTATGGGCCATCTGAAACCTCAGTGTGGAACGTGTCTTATCATTGCCAGCAATGGGAAGCTACTCTCCCATTAGGCAATCCACTATCAAACAGTACCCTTTTGCTCGTCGACCAGCATGGCCAGGCAATCACAACCCCAAATCAGATCGGGGAAATCTACATTGGCGGCCCCTGCGTCTCGGAAGGCTATCTACACGATGACCCCCTTACTCAGCAAAGCTTTAAGGTGATTGACGGGACTCGCTATTTCAAAACCGCGGATATGGCGATGTGGAACGCTGACGCACAATTGGTCTACTCTCACCGGATTGGCAATACGGTCAAGCACAATGGCTACCGCGTTAATCTCAACGAAATTGATCGCGCTATCCAATCTTGTGACAATCAAGTGCAGTCTGTCACCACACAATTGAACGGTGAGTTAGCGACGTTTTATTGCCAAACCCAGCTCGATGAACTCGCGATACGACACCGTTTAAACGCTATCCTTCCTGCGTACATGTGCCCAACTCACATCGTGAAAGTGGCGCAGTTTCCTCTCACTCCGCATGGCAAGATTGACGTCCCGGCACTGCATCATCATCTCAATGAACGTCAGTGTTACACACAATCCAGTGAGGACAGCGCTGATCTTATCCTTACCATCTGGCGCAAGCTACTCGGTAACCCTGCGATAGATTTGGACGACAGGTACTTTGAATGTGGCGGAAATTCGGTGCTGCTGCTGAAGCTGCAGCGCGAGCTGAATAAGCAATTCAGCCTCAAAGTAAAGGTGAGTGACCTCTTCGCCCACACGACCGTCTCTGAACAAGCCGAATTGATCGATAGCCTGATTGAACAGTAATTACATGCGCTGTAGGTCAAAGGCCTGCAGCGCCCATCTACTACGACAACTTTTATAATTATGATTTCAAATACTAACAACGTCACCGATGTCGCAATTGTCGGCATTTCTTGCGCTTTTCCTGGGGCTGAGGACAAAGATCATTACTGGCAATTGCTGGTGAATCATCACATCGCCACCGATCTGCCGAGCGGCGCGGTCAACGCAGACCGAGTCGCAGCAGAAGGGATACTGGATCGCCCTTACCATTTTGACGCGGCTTACTTCAATATGTCGCCTCGCGATGCCAAATTAATGGATCCGCAACATCGAAAACTGCTAGAACACAGCGTTCTGGCACTGGCCGATGCCAATGTGGTTGAACACCAGGCCAACAATCGTATTGGGTCTTTCCTCAGTGTGGGCGCCAATCAGTATTACACCCATTGCCTGGCCAACTCTCCCTATCAGAAAGACAATCACTTGCAATACTCACTGGCCTTAGGCAACAGCCATCATTGTGTCGCAACCCAAATCGCCTACCAACTCAATCTACAGGGCCCCGCCTATACCATTTCTACCGCGTGCTCATCATCGTCAGTGGCGGTCCATCAGGCTTGTCAAAGCCTTATAGCCGGAGAAAGTGATCTCGCTTTAGCGGGCGGAGCCAGCATCAATACTCCGCATGGGCAAGGGTCTGAGTACATGGAAGGCAGCGTGCTGTCGAAGCAAGGTCGCTGTCTGCCTTTCTCCGCTGACAGTGACGGAACCGTGCCTGCCAGCGGTGTCGGCGTGGTGGTCTTAAAGCGCTTGTCTGATGCCCTACGCGATAATGACCCCATTTACGCACTGATCAAAGGAGGAGCCACCAATAATGACGGTACGCGCAAGGTGGGTTACACCGCGCCAAGTATCGACGGTCAGGTCGAAGTGATTGAACGCGCCCTGTCATCCAGTGGGTTAACCCCCTCTGACATCGCGTTTATCGAATGTCATGGAACGGCAACGACTCTCGGTGACCCGATTGAACTCGAAGCCTTGGCCAGTCGTTATCCGTCAGCCACACCAGATACGCAGTACGCATTAGGTAGTGTCAAATGGAATATTGGCCATACCGACACCGCCGCAGGTGTTGCAGGATTAATCAAAGTGGCTCTGTCCCTGAAACACAATCTGATGCTCGGTTCGCCATACCTCGAAGCCTACAACCCAGAACTCCACATGGACGAGAAACCCTTCTATGTCCCGACAGCTAACGCGCCGTACCCAGTTCACCAACAAAGCGCAGCCGTCAGTTCATTTGGCATGGGGGGCACCAACTGTCACCTGATCCTGTCAGCCTCACCAGACACACGCCAACCCCAGTCCCCACTTCAGTCTGAGCGCTATATCGTGCCAATGAGCAGCCGTCACAACAATACACTGACCACCCAGGAACAGCAGCTGGCTGACTGGCTCGAACGCCATCCTGAGGCGGCGCTCGCCGATATTACAGGCACCCAAAGACAGTGTCGTCTCGACGAACCATACCGTCGCTATCATGTCGCCGATTCCGTGGCACAACTGATCCAGTCATTGAGAACGCCACGGCGGGAGATCGTACACGCAATCTCCCACCCTGAGTCGGTTCTGGTGGTGGAAGGTCAGGGCAGCGCTATTCAAGGAGCGGCACTGAATAGGTACGAACACTGCACGCGCTTTCGCGAACTCTTTGATCAGTGCATCGCGTTATTTGAGCGCGAGCCGGGTATGCCAGCGGATCTCAAACGCGTCGCATTGGATCCTGACTATGATCCCGATCTGCAGTCTCGGATGACCCTATACGCCCAACCGATCCTGTTTTCCATCCAATACGCTCTGGCTCAGACTCTGAAACAACAAGGGGTTTCGTTCCAGTCTTACATTGGCCACAGCCTTGGCGAGTGGATAGCTGCTGCGATTGCAGGACTTTGGTCACTGGAGGACGCGGTGCGTTTAATTGCCTGCCGCGCGTCTCATATCCAAGCGTGTGACGAGGGAGCAATGATCGCGATCTTTGCCGGTGAAGCCCGTGCCCGTCAGTATTTATCAGGCACGCTGACCATTGCTGCGTGCAATGGCGAACACATGACGGTCATAGCCGGTGAAACCCAAGCCGTCCATCAATTAGCAGCCACGCTGCACAAAGACGCGATTCGCTGCAAAATCCTCCAGACCAATAAAGCCTTTCACAACCCGATGCTTTCCCGCGCCGTGGCTCCGTTGCGGGAAGTACTGACTTCGATCACCTATCATTCAGTGAAAGGTCACCTCTACTCGAACTTAAAGGGGAAAAAAGTCGCCTTTCGCCGCGTCGCCAACCCAGAATACTGGATTGAGCAACTGCTTCAGCCCGTCCAGATGACCGGCATCTTACGCGCGTTAAATACATCGCGCTGTGTATTGACCGATATTGGCGTCAGCACTTCGATGAGCAATATGTTCATCGCGTACAAAGCGGAACTGTCGACTGTGCTGCTCCAGGTGCCCGACCAACTCGACGCCCCTGCTTTAACCGATTTCCTTGGCCAATTCTGGTCTCTTGGCGGGAATATAGCCTGGGCTTCCCTCCCACCTTTGACATGGCAGAAGTGCAACCTGCCAGGGCCTGGCTTTAACCAGACTGAGTTTTATCAGCCCCCCCCCCCCGTGTCGTCAGGCACTGGACTTAAACGCGCAGTGGACCAATGGTTTTATCAAGACAGTTGGCTATGCCATCCTAGGCCAACGCACTCTGCAGACTCCATGTCTCCTGTCGCACACTACTCAGGTTGGTACCAACGTGAAGGCCAGCTGATCTATCGTGGCTTTCACCCCAGAGAGAGCATCACTCCGTCGCAGTTATCTGCCTTTCTTGAGCAACTGGAACGCTTGACGGCCGATGACAGTAAGACTTGCTATATCCTCGTGCAAGTAACCCATCCAACGATGAGTCACGAGTTGTCCGAGTGTTACCAACGCGCACTCAGCAGTTTAACGACGGTCATTGCGCAAGAAGCACCACACCTCACCGTGCGTCTCATCGGTCATCACCCCGACGACGAGCGGATCCTCACCACCGATCTAGACGCTTTCACCCAACATGCATCATCGGTTTATGTCGACGAACAGTATGTCTGGCACAAGACGTTGGTTCCCGTTCAGGCCAGTTCCGAACCGTACGTCTGGCAACACAACGGCTATGTGATGATCACCGGAGGGTTGGGCAAAATAGGCTTAAGCTGGGCCCAGTACCTTATCGAACACACTCAGCTAGAGGTCGTACTCACCGGACGTAAGCCTGGCTCGCAGGTCGTCACCTTACTCTCTGATCTGCCTCAAGCACTGACGAGCCAACTAGAGAACCGTCAGGCACTCTCAGCGCTGCTCGACTCATCTCGCGTCCATTATGCCAGTGTTGACGTCGCAGACGGGCCCGCTCTTATGAGCAAAGTGGACGAGCTCAATGATCAGCTTGGACCGCTGCGTGGTGTTATTCACTGTGCTGCCTACACCGCACTGGAGGGCCTCAAACCTGTGTTCTCCAGCCCCACGTCAATGATCGCTCAACACTATCAGGCCAAAGTCGACGGAACTCTGGCTCTGGCGTCGCTGTGTGATAAGCATCAGCCAGACTTTTGCCTGTTAATGTCCTCAATTTCCACCCAATTAGGCGGCTTTAATCTTGGTGTTTATGCCTACGCCAACCAGTTTATGAACGACTTTGCATTCACTCGCTCGCACCAATCAACGCGTTGGATGAGTATCTCCTGGGATGGTTGGGATCTTCAGAATGACCCAACACTATCGCCGGACATCAAAGCATTAGCCATCAATCATCAGGACTGTGATAACGCGTTCTCCTGGGTGTTCGATCATCTTTCTCTATCACATTGCGTCGCCTCAACCCATGATATTTATCCTCGCCTCTCAGAATGGGTAACTCATGCAGTGGCTAACCGCGACGACACAACTAAAGCACTATCGAGGGAAACGATCGAGCGCAAGGTCACCGAGATTTTTTGCCACCTGCTTGGTGTCGACCACATTGACCCCAATCGCAATTTCTTTGATATGGGCGGAGAGTCGATTGTCTTCTCTACGCTTGTCGCCGAAATCCGCTCTCAACTCTCAATGACGCTGCCGCTTCATGCCTTTATGAATGAGCCGACCTTAAGTCACACCATTGACCTGTTGGCCGCTTCGTCCTCCGTCAGCCGAGATCGCGGCGCCGTGGTAAACACTCTGACCTCTCTGTTTGAGGAGCTCTTAGACAGCACTGATGTGACAGGCTCTAGCCATTTCTTCGAGTGCGGCGGGGATTCATTGGTCTTCACCCAGTTGGCAAAACGCGTTAAACAAACCCTCGACTTTAATGTTTCTCTCAGTGAGTTCATTGACGCTCCGACCATAGATCATCTGGCGGACTTGATCTGTGGGCGTCACCACGAGTCCGAATCCGAGCAATACGATGACTTAGGCCTTCGCGCCGATCTGTGGCCAGTGTCGGCTCCAGCCGAGACCGACGAACGCGTCTTTCTGGTGACAGGAGCCACGGGCCTACTCGGCATTAACTTAGTCGCCCAACTGTTACACCGACATGATGTTGCTCACGTGGTGGCGTTAGTCCGAGCAAAAGATAACGCTCACGCGATACAACGTATGCTCGCTCAGTTGGAGCGCTTTGCCCCTGACACCGACACAACAAAACTGCGCGTAGTGTGCGGTAACGTCGCGGAACCAAAGTTAGGATTGGAGCCTTCCTGCTACGAGCAACTCAGTCAGGAAATCACCGATGTGTTGCACAACGCCGCTCATGTCAACCACATCCTCGACTATGCGACACTCAAAGCCAGCAACACCTTAAGCATGCTCTCCGTCCTTGAGCTCGCCGCCCAGTGTCGCCAGAAACACATTCACTTTGTGTCGACCCTAGCCTGTGTGTCAGAGCTCAACCGTCACAACCACTATGTCGAGTCGTTGCCAACTCGGGCAATCCAACCCGCTAAGCACCTTAATGGGTACGCGCGCTCCAAATGGGCAACGGAAGTCTTGCTAGAGCAAGCGGTGGCGCGCGGCTTTTCAGTCAATGTCGTCCGTCCTTCAAGCCTTGTTGGCCATTCGTTACATGGGACTTTCAATGCCGACAACGATCATATCTGGCTGTATGTGAAAGGCTGTCTGCAGCTCGGCTGCTACCCCGTCATCGACAATGAAATTAACATCACTCCGGTCGATTTCATGTCACAACTGATTGTTACCATCTGTCTGACCAATCAAAACAAGGTCTACAACTTGCCCACCCCTTACGTGGCCCAAATGAATGACCTGTTTAGCCACCTGGCAACGCGAGGATACCAAATAGAGGGTGTCTCTCTGGCTGAATGGCGGCAACAAGCGACCCGCAATGCCGATCACAATAACGCCTTGTACCCAATCCTGTCCTATTACCTCAGCGACACTTCGGATGACGATGTCATTGCTCCAGATTATGGCAATGTCGTCGTCGATAACACGCACGCGTTATTGCAGGCTGAAGGGCTCAACTTCCCGCAACCTGAGCAATTTATCCAGCACTTAATCGAATACTTAGAACTCGTTAATTTCTTTGGGGACCACCATGTACAGTCGTGACAGGCATCTTATTCATCACCAGTTCGCTGACGTCGTTCAACGCCATTACCACGATATCGCCATCGCAGATCACCATCAGCAACTCAGCTATGGCGAGTTGGATGCCGCCGCCAACCAGGTCGCCAATGCGATCCTCAAGCATCACCCTCATGGTTCTGCTCCTGTGGTGGTTTCTATGCACCGCAGCGTTGCTGCGGTGGTAAGCATGCTAGCGATCCTAAAAACAGGGCGCCCCTATCTGCCAGTGGACGATAGTTTCTCTGAGTCACAACTGACGTTTATCGCTCAGGATAGCCACGCGACCTGTATCATCAGTGATCGCCCACTCAACCAAACCACTGTGCCTGTCTATATTTATGACGATTTACGCCACCACAACACGGCAACCGCACCCGAAATTGAGCCCGTCTCGGCACCGCTGGCTTATATCATGTATACGTCCGGGTCAACGGGGCGACCGAAAGGGGTGGAAATCGAGCACACGGGCGTACTTCGTCTGGTCAGCAATAGTGACCACATCACGTGTCAGACTCAGGATGTCATCGCCCACTGTTCGTCGATTGGCTTTGATGCATCGACACTTGAGATTTGGCTGCCCTTGCTTAATGGCGCGCAAATCTATGTGATAGCGAAACAAGATGTGCTCGATTTTGAACAGTTCGAGCACCAAATCAACATCGGTAATGTCAGTACCCTGTGGTTGACAGTGGCGCTGTTTAACACCCTTGTCACGCGCCATCCACAAGCGTTATCGACACTAAAGACGCTAATGATTGGCGGCGACGCGCTCAATCTTGAGCTGGTGCGCAAGTTTCTCCGCAGCGACCACTGTCAGCTAGACACCTTCCTCAATGGCTATGGCCCGACCGAAAACACGACCTTCACCACCACCTTCGATATTTTCGGGCTCAACGATAGTCACACCAGTGTGCCTATCGGCCGCGCTATCACGGGGACAGAAGTGGACATCATCGATGACCAGAACCAACCCGTCATCGGCGAGCGGGTTGGCGAATTGATCACCCGTGGACTGGGCTTAGCGCGAGGCTACACCTGCCCGCATGAAACAGAACGTAAATTTTTTATTTATAACGGCGAACGACACTACCGCACCGGGGATCTGGTGCGCAGACTACCGTGTGGAAACTTAGAATTCGTCAGCCGCAAGGATCACGAAGTCAAAATCCGTGGTCTGCGCGTCAACCTCACTCAGGTCGAAGAGGCCTTTCATCAGCAGGCGGTGGTTCAGCAGTGCTATGTACGCTGTGATAAGACGACACTGAATGAAAGATTAGTCGCCTACATCGAAGTCGCAGACAACAGCATCGAGCAAGAGCGTCAGTTACGCCAAAACGTTGCCGAAGTCCTCCCCGCCTACATGATCCCTGAGCGACTTGTCTTATTGAGCGCGATCCCTCTGACACGAAACGGTAAACTTGATATTGAGGCTATTGAAGACCAAATCCGTCAATGCGCTTCTTACCGTTCAACCCCACCAGCGCCAACAGGTACCGTTGGTGAGAAGGTGCACGCCTTGTATCAGAGTGTGCTCGACACCCATGACTCAGACATCCCGACCACACGCAGTTTCTTTGAGCTAGGCGGTAACTCATTACAGATCTACCAATTGCTCAACGCGTTGAACGAAGAGTTCAATATCAAACTGACCGTCAAACAGGTTTTGGACAACCCTAGTATTCAAGCCCTTTCGGCGCAGATTGAGAGACTAGACGTCCACCGCTCCGCGACTTCGCCAACTTCATTTGCCCTAGAGAAAACATGGCCGATTTCCCCCGCTCAGCGCCGTCTCTGGTACGTTGAACAGTTGCGCCCATTAGACAATGTCATCGCCTTGGGCTATGCCCTGAGCGGTGACATCGATCATCAGCGTTTCAAATCAGCCTGCCAGCATACCGTCAGTCAGCACGGCATCTTTAATTGTCGGTTTGTCGAGAGCAACGGTGAAGTTCAATTGGAACCGGTTCAGCATGCACTGGATTTTCAGGCCCTGAGTCACTCAGACTGGCGGACCACGTTCGAGCAAGAAGTCGCCACGCCATTCGATCTGCACCAAGCGCCGATGCTGCGTGTGCGTTTATTGACCACTGGCCCCGGCCAGCACATCTTACTGCTGTTCTCGAACCATCTAATTTTAGATGGTTGGTCGGTCCAACTGCTGCTCCAGGCCATCAGTGATCATTATGATTGTCTGCATAAGGGTTACCCCCTCAGTGACACCGTTCAGCACGACTATCAAGCGTATTGTCTAACCATGGCTAACCAGCGCTGTCCGTCCGCGCTGGAAGCCGATCTGGCTTTTTGGCGCCAGCACCTGTTTGATTGTCGCTTACCAGACGTGCTGCCCAAAGCCGCCCGACCTTTGCCACAGGCGGACGCGCAGTCGTCTTCTATTCCGCCACATCGTGTCTCACTCCCAAGCGAGCTGAGTGAAAAGTTAATCACTCAGGCTAAAGAAGAAAAAATTAGCCTGTTCAGTCTGTTAACCCATCACTTTGGGCAAGCCCTGTGTCAGTTTTCTGCGTTGGAAGAGGTGGTTTTAGCCATTCCCACCGCCAATCGAGAAGGCTTTGCTGACACCATAGGTATGTTCGTCAATACCATTCCTTTTCGCTACCAGCGTGACAGCGATGCCCTCTCCGCCCACCAGACATTACAGCACTGTCTGAGTCATGCCGGAGCCTATCTTGATGAAATCCAACAGCATCTGAACCTGCAACAGCCCTCAATCAATCTGGATCGCTTACAAGTTGGGATTGCCCTGCAAAACACCGGGCACGACCGAGGGTTAACACTCGCTCACTGTGACAGTCAGTTTTTCCCTTTGCCGACCGTCAGTGCGCGTTTCGATCTGTTTGCGCATTGCTTTGTCGTCAATCGGCACATCGAGATCGAATTTGAGTTTAACCCACACCTGCTTTACCCAGAATATGTAGGCAGCATCTGCACCCTCTTCACTCAAAGGCTTATCAAATCAGTCAACCTCAAAGTGAATCAACCTCATTCGCTTGGCGAACACGCACCTAAAAAGGGGCCTGCTTATCGTCCTGAGCCGGTATTGGAAAGGCTGGAGAATGTCTGGGCATCCCTTGACCAACAAATTGCTGTCGTGACCCATGAGACCCACTACCACTATCGTCAGTTGAGTGAAGACGTACAGCAGTTGAGATTGGCCTTAACTCACGCTGGCATCACCAACGGGCAGCGTGTCGGCGTTCAGCTTGAGCTTAGCTATGAGTATATTGTGACCATCTTCGCTCTACTGCTAAACGGCTGTTCGTTTGTTCCGCTTGATCGTCGTTACCCTCAGAAAAGGCTTCAATTCATCATTGATGATGCGAGGTTACGTGGCAGCATAGGGCTTAGTTCAACAGGGCAGTCAGACGTGCTCTTGATGACAATAGGTGCAAGCCCTCTCCACTTCACCAACTACAGCTCAGCGCCATCCAGCGCCAGCGAAAACGAAGCCTGCTTGCTGTATACCTCAGGCTCAACGGGGACGCCAAAAGGCGTCGAGATCTGTCTTGAGTCAATCTTGCGACTCACCCAAGCGCCGAATTTTCTTCAGTTGTCGCAACAGACGCGTTTTCTTGTCGCCTCATCTCCGGCGTTTGATGCCTCACTGCTGGAAATATTTGTCCCTTTGGTCAATGGGCTGAGTTGTGCGGTCGTTGATAAAGAAACCTTGCTCGACTACCCTAAACTATCTCGTCAGTTGGCGCTTCAAGGCATCAACACGGCTTGGCTAACGGTCTCGCTGTTCAACGATATTGCCACTACTCGTCCGCAAACCTTGAGACATCTAACGGGACTGTTGATTGGGGGGGATGCGCTTAACCTCAATACGGTACGAGCATTCCTCGCCAGTCCCCATTGCCATCTTACTCAGTTCGTCAATGGCTATGGCCCTACCGAGACGACCACCTTTGCAACCTGGTTTGATATCCTGTCACTACGCGATCATCATCACAGCGTCCCAATCGGGCAGCCCATCAATGATACACACGTCTATCTAATCGGGGCTGAGCTTGATGCCAGTCAATGCGGTCAGGTAGGCGAAATCGCCATTGGGGCCCCCTGGCTCAAGCCCAATTACCATAATCGACCGGAACTCAATCAGGAAAAGTATCGCCTCAATCCGTTCTACTCGCTGGACGGTTGTCGCTATTTGTATCTGAGTGGCGATCTGGCTCGGTACAACCCGCAAGGTGACATCGAATATATAGGTCGACGCGATCAATTGGTCAAAATCCGTGGCCATCGTGTTGAATTGTCTGGCATCAACCACGTTCTGTTGGCTCACCCTCTGGTCAAAAATGCCCACGTTGGTGTGGTTGAAACACCGGATAAACACATTGTTGCGTATCTGGTCCCCAACGACACTGACGTCAATGTCGCTGATATGCGCAGTACCGTGATGAGCTACCTGCGCAACACGCTTGAACCCTTTCAAGTGCCATCTGGACTGGTTTTTGTCGAGCACCTGCCTCTGACCGTCAACGGTAAGGTGGACCAACGGGCCCTCAGCCAATATGAATTCGATACGAATGAAGCGTCGATTCTCCCCCGCAATGATCTGGAAGCCCAGATCCACCGTTGTTGGACTGAGTTTATTCATGATGACCAGTTCTGTGTCACCGCACGCTTTTTTGATATTGGCGGCCATTCACTATTGGTACCTAAAGTACTGCATCGATTGAGTGCCCTGACCGGACATAACATTGGTTTTGTCGACTTTTTGCGTCATCAAACCGTGGCTGAACTGGCGTTATGGCTAAGTGAGAACTCAGCGCTGACACAAGAGGAGCATGGATCATCGCTTGCACTGATTCACTCTCAAAGGACAATGTATCCTGTGACCCCAGCACAACTAAACCTGTATTTTTCGCACGAGTTCGCCGTTCACAAAGCCTTGTACAACATTCCACAAGCTCGGTTGTTCGATAAGCCGCTGCACGCTCTGCCATTACAACAGGCGCTAAACACCCTGATGCGTCATAGCCGTGTGTTAAATGCCGTGTTTACCTTCGATCAGCAAGATAACCTGCATATGACTGTGCAGGAACCACAGGAGATGGAGCTCACTGTCCATCCTGTTGAGACGTTAGGCGACGCAATCGCACTGTGCCAAACCCTGGCTGAAACCCCCTTTGATCTTCAGCTCGGTCCTCTGATCCGTTTCGACCTTATGTCCATCGCCGAAACACAACAGTCTGTTGTCTTTATCAACATCCACCACATCATCGCCGATGACGCGAGCATGCAGTTTATGTTCAAGGCGTTGATTGATGCCTACCACCAACAGGATATTCACCCATCACCGTACGACTTCTTGGATTATAGCGACGCTGTTACGACAGCGACCCCATCCGAACACGACGAATCACTCAAGGCATTTTGGACCAAGCAGTTTGAAGGCTACGAAGGTATCCTTAAATTCACCTCTAACGACCGCAGTGATCTACCCAGTAATCTCGGCTTTCGCCAACAATTTGATATAACGCCCGCGGTGTTATGTCAGCTCACACAACTGGCCAATGCAGCGCAGGGCACCCTATTTGAAACCGCATTCGCCCTATATCAAACCGCGGCAGCGCGGGTGGCAGAACGCGCTGATATCGTCATCGGCTTCCCGTACTCGCCTAGGGTGGATGTCGGTTTGTTCGACACTATCGGCTATTTTGTCGATGTGATCCCGACTCGCGTGTCAATTTCACAGACCAACACCGACGTTAACGACCTCCGCGAGCGAATTAACACTAATCGTGCGTTTCTGGCGCATCGACCTGTTAATCAAACAATCTCATATGTTTCCGGTATACGTCGATGCTACAATTACGCGCCTCTGGTCCAGAACGTATTCGCATTTCATGGTCAGGACAGCGCCCCATTACCAACAGGGCAGTCGTTAGAGCTCGACAACCGTTACTGCCGATTCGATACCGTATTTACGGTTTTCATCAACAATGGCCGCGGCTCTGTCGTCGTGGAATGTGCTCAGGACCTATATTCTTACTCCATGCTACAACGTTTATTCACCGCGTTTGTCGACATGATACAAGGGGTAAGTTCGACAATCAGTGAACCATTACTCACGCAACAATCGTTGGTTATTCAAGAATAAATAAAAGGAAAACAACAATGGCTATCAGACCTATTATCGAAGTGCCAGATGACAGACTTCGTGTGACCTATCAGATCGTTGACGACGTCAGCACCGTGCAAACATTGATCGACGATATGTTAGACACCCTTTACGATACCGACAATGGCATTGGACTTGCGGCCGCTCAAGTTGGCCACAGTGAAGCTGTGCTTATTATTGATATCTCAGAAAATCGTGATCAGCCACTGATCATGATTAATCCTCAAATCATCGAGCATGAGGGACTGATCGACAGTGAAGAAGGCTGCCTGTCCGTCCCTGGTGTGTATGCCAAGGTACAACGCCACCAGCGAGTCAAAGTGCAAGCATTAAATCGCCAGGGAGAAGCATTTACCATCGAAGACGATGACTATCTGGCGATTGTCATGCAACACGAAATCGACCACTTACATGGCAAAATCTTCATCGACTATCTGTCTCCGCTCAAACGCAAGATGGCGATGAAGAAGATCAAGAAATTCCAACGGGCTAAAGTCTCGGCGGCTTAAGAGTACTCACTATGAATAAGCAGTTATTGAACGACTTCCTCCGCCAAGAAGAGTGCCCTCACTTGCTGATGGACTTTGGTAACCCGGCCTTTAGCGAGCGTATGCTCAAGGAGCATTTGGATCAAAACAGTGAATTTGCCAGCCGTAAACTCGACGAGATCGCGCGTCAGGTTGATTTTCTCTACCAGCGCTACCTAACGCCCGGCGATAAGGTATTGGATCTTGCCTGTGGTCCGGGTCTGTATACCTCGAAGCTTGCCAACCGACAGGTGCACTGTACGGGATTCGATATTTCGCCAGCAGCCATTCACTATGCGCAACAGCAAGCCAGTCATCACGAACACTATCAGGTCGCGGACCTCAACCAGTTCAAACTGGATACCCAGTTTGACTTGGTGCTGATGCTGTTTGGTATTGCCAATAATCTTAAGGATCTAGACGGCTTACTTGCGCAACTCAAAAGCAACCTAAAGCCCGAGGGTAAACTGGTGATTGAGCTAATGGATCTTGAGTTCATGAAAAGCTTGGTGGCCGGCGACGGAACCTGGACATATATGCACGAGGGCGGATTGTTGAGTGATAACCCACACTATCAACTCTGTCGCAGAATATGGCATGAAGATGAAGGCAAGTTGATCGACAGAAACCTAATCATCGACGACAATACTCAGATTCAAGTGTTTGAGGGACTCTTTTGGGGCTACTGTTTAGATCGCCTTGATGATCTACTTGAGAATAATGGTTTTCTCCCAGCCCGCAAAATCTGTCACGAATTGGAGAAAGGCGAACTGACACAGCACTTCTTTTTGATCGAAACCGCTTTGATGCCTTACTAATTTCAGTATTGCAATCTGCGTCCCCCTCCCCTCTCACCACTGGCGACGGGGGAGGATGTAAGATAGTCTTTCCGATATATATCAATAACTAAATAACAGCATCTTGAAATGTTCCTCTACATCACTATTTTTAGCGTTGGTGTGGGGCGTTCCATCTAATTAACGTTCAGAGTAGTGGGGCTAAGATGTTTTTATCCTGAAGCAACTTCACCACACTCAACAAAGAAATTCACAAATGCTGCATAACTATAGTAATCCTAACATAAGCTCAGTTTGGGTAAATTACCGCTGTTTACGAACACGAGCTTGTTGAGCGAAACTAATAATGGGGCAAAAGCGAGCTAGCTGACGTTGTGAACCAACTGAGCCGAAGACGGACAAAAACCGACTCGATGTGACTTTAACTAAACTTCAAACAAAAACCACCAAGCCTAAACTTGATGGTTTTGACTCTAACTGCTTGTTCAGCAGGTTGGTTGCTTTCTTCCAGGCCTTTTCTTAGCTGCCTATTCGGCAGGGCACTTGAAGTCGAAAGAGTCCTTCTTGAACTCCATTTTATTAGCTACCTATTCGGCAGGGCACATCTTTCAATGCTTCCGCCAAAAACAACATGTTTTATTAGCTACCTATTCGGCAGGGCACGACGACTTTGCGCGGGCCTTATTGGCGTACAATTTATTAGCTACCTATTCGGCAGGGCACTATAAAATATAGTCACTAACCATTTGATTCTGCGTGCTTAAAGTCACAATTCACCAAAATACCCTTTTTCTTATTATGCCTGTAACTCCCTGTTTTTAAATATCTAAAAAGAACTTTCAAAAAAAGGGTCAAAAACGTAAGTCAGGAACTGTCCCTCTTCTTTCTTGATTGGTGGCTAAACCATAGCTATTAAAGTTTGCTGCACCGCGCTCACCGACAAACTCCTTTTGTACAAACAACATATAATCTTCCCCAGATGAACCACTGGAGATTGGTATTCGATGGAAGCTATCGACGACACGCTCTTCATTAGTGACTGGTAATGATGTTCTAGCATCAAGTAGTTCAGCTCTCGCCATGCTACGTTTTACTCGACGTTTCTTGGAGCCCAGAAAGCTTTTACCAATTGTTTGATTGCGAACAAACCTCACCTCTATCGCAGTGTCCGGCACCTCACATACGCTAGAGATCTCAAATAAACCCTCATTTACCATCAAAGAAAAATATGGCTGAAAAAAGAGCCCAATCATCATCTCTTTATCGTCAGCAACAAAGGCAATGATTTGGCCAACTGTAGATTCGTTCCAGTCCGGAAAGCTCACGCCTATTTTATTCATGGCTTGTCGATTATTGACCATAAACAAGTGCATTTGAGAGATACAACGCCCTGCTAACAACTCATAATCAGCGTTAGCAGACGTGAAACGTATTAAGAAATAGTAACGCTTCGTCATAGCCATCCTTACTTTGCTTTGGAACAATTGAAGAGGCCGCCTTTGATCAAGACCGACATAATAAAGTGCACGTCATTTGGGATGGTCTGAGAAGCTATCATAGTCTCAATCCAATTTTCTGTATTTCTGACTAACTTGTAAAAGTCATTTCCATAGGAAACATGTCGCCTTGCTATAACGTACTCTCGGTCTGCTCCATATTCATTCACTCTTAATGGCTTATCTGCGTCTTCATGCCACCAATCGTCAATCGACTGCAACGCTGCTCCAACTTTTTGACCATGAAACGCAGCGGTTTCCTTTCCGTTCAATAGTTCGACGGTAGCTAACTGCTTAGTCGGAACACCATCTTCTCGGCTATCTAAAAACTCTTGGCTTGGGTAAACCTCATCTCCCCAACCAACTCCAATTTTAGCTTTGACATCCATGTAGAAATATTCGGTCGGATCGGAAAGGGCTCGCATCAAATAGGCTGTGAGCTTTTCTATGCATTCTGCTGAAGCCTCATCCCAATGACCATACCAAGAAAGCCTTGTTGCGTTTTCTATAATCAAGGTTTGCGAATCACTGGTGGTCACTTCTATCGACAGGTTTCGACACTCTCTGTTGCGCCACAGCCAACGGCCAAGCAGTATATTCTTTGCGTATCGATGAGCAAGCTCCTGATACCCATTGAGCTCTTTATAAGTATTAGCCAGTAACGAAAGTTTACTGCGCACTTCATCGTCACTACAGATATCTGGGGTTAGAGAATTGGCTCGAATTCGAAGGGGGAATGCACAATAGATATCATCGACACCTGGCTTTACATAACACTCTTCGATGAACTGAGGATTGGAGTGGGCTAAATCTTGTGGAGCAACATTCTTTTTTACGAACTTGCCCCCTTTATATGCTTCTGCATAACCACCTTTTGGTGCGCGCAACCTAGTTCTATCAATTTCAAGGGGACACATCTCACCACTTTTAGATAGATAGTAGAAATATGCTTTGCCAGCAGAGAGTGATCGAACGTAGTTCAGCTGAGTGCAAAGTTCCATAAACGATTAATCCCTATAGTTTTTTATAAGAATAGTTTCGCTACTGCATTCTATCGACCAAAAGGCGTGGTTCAAAAAGTGATCTCTTCCACTAAAACGTACTTCTATCGGGTTTACTCGCTTAGCAAGCCCTATCGCATTCTCTGTGTAAGCGTGACAACTGGTGATTGAGTTGCCCCGTTGATCTGCTCCAGCAAGACTGGACACTTCATTAAGCGACATTTTGCTGTTCAAAGTTAACTGGGCTTAGATACCCAAGAGCACTGTGCCTTCTCATCCGATTATAATCAACCTCAATGTACTCGAAGACCGTTTGGCGCATCTCATTTCTTGTCATGATCGGTTCGTATTGGATCGCCTCGACTTTCATAGAATGGAAGAAGCTCTCAACACACGCATTATCCCAACAGTTTCCTTTTCTACTCATACTTTGTTTTAGGTTATAAGCACTTATTATGTCCCTATAGTCTTTTGAGCAATACTGGC
Organism: Vibrio penaeicida; assembly: GCF_019977755.1. Lineage (NCBI taxonomy): Bacteria > Pseudomonadati > Pseudomonadota > Gammaproteobacteria > Vibrionales > Vibrionaceae > Vibrio > Vibrio penaeicida. The sequence goes on from NZ_AP025144.1 coordinate 2,644,334, forward strand.
TACCTCGATCACTATGGACAGTAACATGCTCAGGGAACCCTCGACGGAACAGAGCCATTGATAATGCATCGCAGACCAGAGTTGCCGTCATCCTCGTATCCATTGACCAACCGATCACTTGTCGTGAGTAAAGGTCGATGATGACAGCCAGATACAACCAGCCTTCGCTCGTGGCAAGATACGTGATATCTCCCGCCCATTTTTGATTCGGAGCCGTTGCGTTAAAGTCTTGAGCTAGCAAGTTCGGCGCTACGGGCATCTTATGCTTGCTATCCGTCGTACATTTAAACTTGCGTGCCGCTTTCGGCGTTAAATCCTGACGCTTCATACTGGCGGCAATGGTTTTAACATTACGGCTATCCCCATTCTCAGCTAGCTCTTTCTGGATGCGCCTTGAGCCATCACGCCCCTTACTATTGTCAAAAGCTTTTTTGACTTTTTCATCAAGCTTTTGGCGTATTGCCTCACGCTGGATGGCCTTGTGGCGATGCTTAATCCAGTAATAGAACCCACTTCGTGAAACTTCGAACACCTTAGCCATGCGGACCACATTGAAACACAGAAGGTGTTCTAGCATAAATTCATAGCAATCTACTTTAGATTTTTCGCGAAGTAGGTGGCGGCCTTTTTTACGATATCTAGCTCTTCAGCTTGCTCAGCCAATTGCCTTTTGAGCTTGGCGACTTCGGCAGCGAGATCTCTTTCACGCTGACTGGTACTGGTGTCTTTTTTAATTGCCTTACGCCAACCGTAGATCTGGGATTCATGCAACCCGAGCTGCCTCGCTGCCGCAGCAACTCCCACTTTCTCTGATAGCTTCAAAGCTTCTGCCTTAAATTCAGGGGAATGTTTAATTCTAGTTTTTTTGTTAGTTGTCATTGTTCACCTCGTTAGTGATTGTACTCACTTAACTTGGTGTCCAAAACTGCTGGGGCGGATCAATTTGGCTTGAGTGCTTAATTTCAACAAAAGAAGATTGTTCTTTTTGATCACAGACCAAGAAGTCAGGGGTGTAACGACACTTGCGACCATTAAAATGATAGTGATAACCGTATGGTTGAGAAATGTATTCTTTTACGTCTGGGTTGTATTCGAGGTGGAAACAGAAATCAAATTCTAAAACAGAGAGGGTGCGTACGACAGCATCGTTTTTCAAGCTCATGAACTTGCAGATGTTGTGAACGTGGGAAGATTTTTTGGTTTGGTCGAACATAGTGCGCATCACATTTGTTGTAAACCTACAACAAAAAATAGACTATGCTGACTTATAGTGCAAATTTGCTAACTTCTTTGCAATTTATGCTAAGTTATTTTGCAAACATCAAATGGGCGGAGACCCCAGCCACATCCCGGCACACACGTCGCCTGCTGCGGCTGCTCCCTTCCGGGCCTGACCGAGTTCACAAGTTAGTGTTGCGGGAGGACCAGAGCCTCCATAGATTCTGTAGTGCCCAAGGGTATCCCCGAAGGCAGGATGGATTATTCAGTATCCGCCCCCCGATTGCAACCCTCTCTATTAATTATTAGCACATTCTTGTTCTGAATGACGAAAGATTACGCAAAGTGAGCAATTTCTGTATGTTACGAATCGGTATCGACGAAGGTCGGCTCTCCTTTTCGCTTGGATTGATACATGGCTTCATCGGCTCGAATTAAAATCTCTCGTAACGTGTATTCTTTTTGGCGAGGTTCAAACACACCAATAGACACGGAAACCGATAAGTCTCTATCTCTTTCAGCCATATAAAATGAAAACAGCTTGAGGTTTTTAAGGATTTTGATTTTATCTTGTAAAGGCTTGGAGCAAATGAGAATGAACTCATCCCCTCCAATTCGATACCAATTACCTTTCCAGTTTCTCCGAATAATAGACGCGTAGGTTTGGATGACTCTGTCTCCTACGTCGTGCCCAAACTGATCGTTGATCTGCTTGAAATCGTTGATATCGAGATAAATCACAGTTTGCCATGGCTTGATGCCTCGACTGTATTTGAGGTTTAGAGCCCGGCGGTTTTCCAATTTGGTTAAGCTGTCTGTATTTGCTTGGCGATACAGTAGGTAGGCAACGAGTAAAACAAAGGCAATGGCGACCATGAACAAGCGCTTGGTTTTATTGGCGAGATCTTGCTCCCTCTCTAACGTGTTGCGCCAATCTGGTTGCTTGTCATAAGTGCTATTAATGCTCGCTGTGTCTAACATGCGAATGGCACGTGAAAATAATGCTGCCAGCACCTCTCCTTGAGTTGTTTTAGGGAAGCCCAGCGCTATTTCCGAACTGTGAAAACTTTCAATGCTGTAATCTTGAGTAATGGGCAATAACTCTTGCTCTTTTAATAAGATATTGAGGGTTGCTTTATCTACGGCAATGTAATCGATCTCATCATTGACTAATGCATTCACAAGTTCTTCTTGGCTTGAGTACCGGATAAAGGTTTTTTGTGGCAGTAATTGGCTAAGTAACTCATCGAAGAAGTCATCTCTCACCACTCCAATACGTTCCGTAATCAGTTCTGAAACGTGGCGATAAACATCAGGTTTAAAACCAAGGCGCTTCACGATAATGGCTTCAGGAAAATAGTGAGGGACACTGAAATAAGCAATGTTTTTACGCTGCTCCGAGATAGTTAACGGCGCTAGAATATCGATTTTTTTGTCTATCAAGTCACCATACATGCTTTCCCAACTTTCATCATGTGTACTGACGATTTCACACGTAAATGTGAGTAAATGGCACGCTTGTTTTACCGTATCGGCACTGATCCCACGTACCAAGCCTTTGTCGTTGTATTCGACGTACGGATAGGCATTTTCTAACTTCACTCGAAATGTTTGGTGAGATCTCAGCCCAAGCACCAACATGTCTCGTCTAAGGGCATCTCTACGAATATCAAACTGGTATTGGCTTATATGACTACGAAGCTTTTTTTGCATGGATTCAGAGTGAACAAAATCGACAATGCGCTGGATCTCGTCTTTATTCTGCCCCTTAGGTGAGATGATTGAGACGGGTTTTATAGAGATTTGATCGTTAAGTAGTTGTGCGTCTAGTCCAATCGTCAGCATTGCTTTAAGTTGATTTATCGCATCCACGACTCCGTTGACTTCCCCTGAAAGTAAAAGGTTCTTAGCTTCTTCATAGCCGTTATATTCGATAAGTTTGATGTTTGGGAAGTTATGAGAAATAAGATCGGCGTAGATGGTGTTCTTAGGTACACCGATAATTTCAGCTTCGCTAAGGCTTACCCCTGATGGGCTAAATAAGTAGGTGTACTCAATGTTGGTTGGCGCTGAAAACTCGAAAAGTACATCCCTATCGTCAGTGTGAGTGACGTTTGCAGCAAAGTCACTCTCTCCTCTCGCAACAGAGCCAAGAACGGATTCAAAATCGGGCATGTCTTTGTACACGACCTCGACAGAGAACTCTTCGGATACCATATCAAACAAAAAATGGGTTACGACATCATCCGCTTCAGTTGCGACTATATATTGAGATTTTTGCCCATAAACCACTTTTATTCCCATAAGTTGTAGTGCCAATAAGGCGCTCAACAGGGCTGCAATTTTTTTCACTTATCGCTCTCTGTGCCGTAAAACACATCTATCTTTCACATTAATGTAACAAAGAAAAGAGCTACTAAGATAAACACAGAACAACACCTCATTAATGTGAGGCTAGTTCAAAAAGTGACTTATTGATAAACATATGCACTAAATTTGAGCTATGGGATAAAGCATTTTAAGAATCATCGTGTTCATCCGCTGATCTCAGCACGTAATCTGTCGCCCATGCCGTTCCTAAAAAGAATATCCACACCACAAATACTGGGTTGGGGATTTCTACCGCTTTAGACGCGACAATGGCGGCAAACCCTACTGTAGGTAGTGTCCAGCAAAGTAACTTGTTCCAGTTAAATTTGGATAATTTAGGCAGAGTTTCGGCAGATGCGATGATACCAACGATACACAAAGCAATAAGCGCGGCATGGGTCCACCCTGCTAACCACAGTGCTAATATAAGTGAAAGTGTCCACCAGCTGTGCTGAGAAGAGCTTTTCCAATGCCGAGCGGCAAACCAAGTCGCTATGACCGATAGCGTTTGAATTAGAGTTATCCCCCACTCACCAGGAATTTTACCTTCTGCCTGAGTCACCATTATGCCAACTTGCATAACGACTATGGTCGCTGCAGTGGTAATGAGAACATAAATGCTACTGCGCCTTGAGAAAGTCACCATTAGTAGCGGGAATAAGATCCAAACACTCAAAGACATAGCGATGGGTTGCAATGGCAATGTAAAACCATACACTGCCAAAGACGCTAAAAGAATCAGTCCCGCAATGCCGCCTTGCGGCAGAATCCACAATGCGGGTATAACTAAAGCCAAAACAGGAATATCACCACCACTCAAACTCAACGCCCTTGCGCAAACAATCGCAAGTAATGTGGTAACAACGAACTGGAGCAACGAAAACACCATAGCTCTCTCCTTATATTCCGTGGACGAACTAGGACAATCTCAGTATGGATCAATTTTTAAGCCAAATCTTTGCAGTAATTCACCAAATTCCATATGGTAATGTGTCCACCTATGGACAAGTCGCAAAACTAGCGGGATATCCTGGCTATGCAAGACATGTAGGGAAAGCTCTTGGAAACCTACCTAAAAACAGCAAATTACCCTGGCACAGAGTGATCAACAGTCGTGGCGAGATCTCGTTAAAAGGGTCGAGCTTCGACAGACAGAAAGGCAAACTTGAAGAAGAAGGCGTGGTGGTAAATTTGGCGGGGAAAATTCGCTTAAAAGATTATCAATGGGAGCTGTAACGCTCACTTCATTTCTCTGAGTATGAATTGAAAATTGAGCATTCAGTAGTAATGACAACTGAATGCTCAAAAAATCTGACCACTCGCCCTTCGCCTCTAGCCGTTTCTTTGTAGAAAAAGGATGAAAAGAAGCAACGAATAACCCGTATTTCCGTTGGCGTTAGCGCGCATTCACCAACATAAGGTCCAGTTTATGCGTTTGATTAACATCGGTAATAACTGGGAAAACGGTGTCGGTGATAAAGATCAACTCACCATCCACTTCAATGCGAGCGCTAACACTGTATGTATGCTGAGGCAGGATATTCGCTTTGTTATAGTCTAACTTGAAGTAGAACGGCACCTGATTTCCATTAGCTTCAAACTCTTGTTTAGCGAGAAGCACAGACGGGGCATCGGCAAGTGAAATATCTTGTAGTGATACTGATACCTGCGCGTTGTCGGGCAAGGCAATACGTTCACGGTAGTAGATTGAGCCTTCAACAAAAGCCATTTCTACAGGTTTTACTTCAACGGTAGCGGAAGACTCTTCAGCGTTTTGACAACCAACCAGACCAATGCCAGCAGCGGCAGTCATTACGAGTACCAATAGTTTCTTCATCACTTTTATTCCGAGTTAATGGATGTGGTGCGAGTATATCGCCCAAACTTGTTTTTTGTCGTTATCCAAGGTATTTAATTGACATAACTTTGACGGAGGTACGATGAGTAAACCATTAAATGAGCTGCTTGATTTGTTGCAGTTAGAACAGCTAGAAAAGGAACTCTTCCGTGGGCAAAGTGAAAATCTTGGATTGCCACAAGTGTATGGTGGACAAGTTATTGGGCAAGCACTTTCAGCGTCTCGCTATACGGTAGATAGTGATAGAACTGTGCATTCGTTTCACAGCTATTTTTTATTTCCGGGTGATCCCGAAAAATCCATTATTTATGATGTTGAAAACCTGCGAGATGGTCGCAGCTTTAGCACGCGACGAGTGAAAGCGATTCAAAATGGACGTCCGATCTTTTATTTAACAGCGTCTTACCACGGTGATGAACCTGGATTTGAACATCAAAATACGATGCCAGACATTCCAGGGCCAGAAAACTATGCCTCAGAGTCTGTACTCGCGAACCAAATTGCTGATTTCTTACCCGAGAAAATCAAGCGCGCATTTTGTGGTGAAAAGCCCATTGAAGTGCGCCCTGTAACTGTGGTTAATCCACTAAAACCCCAAAAGACCGACCCGACACAATACCTTTGGATTAAAGCCAATGGTGAAGTACCTGATAATCAATTGATTCATCAATACCTGTTAGCGTATGCGTCCGATTGGGGCTTCTTGGTAACGGCTTTACATCCACATGAAGTGTCTCTAATGACGCCAAAATTTCAAGTAGCGACAATCGATCACTCTATGTGGTTTCATCGCCCATTCAAAATGGATGAATGGTTGCTGTATTCCATAGACAGCCCTACTGCAAGTAATACACGCGGTCTCGTACGTGGGGAAATATACAATCAGCAAGGCGCATTAGTTGCCTCTGCCGTTCAAGAAGGCGTAATGCGGTTTGTGAAATAGCCTTCGCATTACCATCTTGAAAAACCACAAACCCTCACACAAACAAACGGCAGCGAATCTCGCTGCCGTTTTTTCATTCTTAGTCATGATTGTGAGCGTTATGTAGAGTGCTTTCATGTTGTCTCCTGTCTAAACTGTTCGCTTAACAATCAGTTTAGACAGGGTAATAGCGATTACTAAGAACTTTACGGACCTTTACATGGATTGACGAAGATTGACTCAAACAGGCAGCGCTGTTGTGTATTTTAATGTCTCCATTGCAAAAGTAGAGGTGACGTTAGTAATCCCATCCACACTATTGACGAGCTGTTTATAGAAGTCATCGAATGATTTCATGTCTTGTACTAATACACGCATCATGTAGTCGTATTCTCCCGCCATCCGATAAAACTCCATTACCTCTGGAAAATCAGAAGCCGTTTCTACAAACGTGGTATACCATTCATGAGAGTGATCACTGGTTTTCACCATGACAAAGGCTGTAAAACACAACCCTAGTTTTTCAGGGTTCAACAACGCAACGCGTTTGTCTATAAACCCTTCTTCTTCGAGTCTTTTAAGCCGCTTCCAGCAAGGAGTAGTTGTGAGATGGACTTGTTCTGCCAGCTCATTCAAAGACAAAGTGCTGTCCTTTTGCAATAGGATAAGAAGCTCTCTGTCTATTCTATCCAGTGATGGTTTACTCATAAAAAATTCAAATGTAGAAATAAATTCCCTTAATTAGGCCACAATGTATAAAAACAATAAACATTTTCTTACATTTCGAGCGTACTCTATATATCCAAAAAAAATCTGAAGTAACATGGTTTTTGAATTTGGTTTGCTTTTAAAGCGATATTTTTAAAATACGTCGCTACCTGAGCTATAAAGCTATCGCTTGAGCCAAGTGACTGGCGAGTTAATTACAACAAACGTGGAAAGTCGTAAACAAGGAGCTGTTTGCAATGAGTATTGACCATGACTGGACCAATAATGCAATCCGAAAAATAGAGGCCGACTTCCAAAGAAGCGCCGATACACACCTCATTAAACTCAACTTGCCTTACATTGAAGGCATTGATATTTACTTGAAGGACGAAAGTACTCACCCCACAGGTTCGCTCAAGCATCGGCTAGCAAGATCGCTATTTTTGTACGCAATTTGTAATGGTTGGATTGGTCCTGATACTCCGGTTATTGAATCATCTTCAGGAAGTACAGCGGTAAGTGAAGCCTATTTTGCTCGCTTACTCGGGTTACGCTTCATCGCGGTTGTACCTAAGAAAACGGCTCGCTCAAAGATAGAACAGATCGAGTTTTATGGCGGAGAAGCCCACTTTGTCGACCGTACAGATGAAATCTATTCAGAATCACGAAGATTGGCGGAAGAGCTAAACGGTCACTATATGGATCAGTTTACTTACGCTGAAAGAGCGACTGATTGGCGTGGGAACAATAACATTGCCAACAGTATATTCGAGCAAATGGCGCAAGAAGATCATCCCATTCCAACTTGGGTAGTGATGAGCGCAGGAACGGGTGGCACGTCTGCGACAATTGGTCGATTTATTCGCTACCAAAAGCACCCGACCAAACTGTGTGTTGTAGACCCAGAAAATTCTGTGTTTCACGCCTATTATCGTACTGGTGATCGTGCAATCACCTTGAACATGGGCAGCCGAATTGAAGGCATAGGTCGACCACGTGTTGAACCAAGCTTCATTCCCGGCGTTATTGATGAAATGCGCACGATCCCAGATGCCGCCAGCGTCGCGACAGCACATTGGTTAGAGAGAAAACTTGGCAGAAAAGTGGGCGCATCAACAGGAACAAATCTGTATTGTGTACTTCAAATAGCGATTGAAATGCACGCTAAGGGAGAAACAGGATCATTAGTCACCCTGCTATGCGATAGTGGTGAACGATACCTTGATACTTACTACAACTCGGAATGGCTTAACATTCATATTGGGGATTTGTCACCCTATCTTGATGAGCTAGAGCAAAAGTTTGGGCGCTAGGTATGTTGATTTTTCGGGATGGCTTTTGCCACTATATTAAAAACTAAAATAGCGCCGAAAGGCGCTTTTTCTTACTCACTACTTTTTTGATCGCGCTTCAAATGCCGCTAACTGTTCTGGAGTAGCTGGCAACTGGTGATTTACTTTCCACTCGCCATAAGTCATCCCATAAACGCGTTCTCTCGCATCATCTATAGACAATTCCAACCCTTGGTCATCAGCTTCTGCTTTATACCATTTGCTAAAGCAATTACGGCAGAACCCCGCCAGAATCATCAGATCGATATTTTGAACGTCTTAATAGTTATAATTAACTAATCAAACCATCAAAAGAAATAAAATTATCACAGTTTTAGTTGCCAAGATTACGATACGAATGACTGTACGAGATGCAAATGTATTTATCCTCCCTTTGATCTTCGTAAATCAGAGCCTACTCAGCTCCTATGCAAAGTATGCATACGAAAAACGAAAAAAATCGTCCTCTTGGCATCAAAAGAGTGCCAGTGCTGTAGCGTTGTTCATGAATTATCTGGCAAAACGTCGAAAAGATTTTCCAGACCCGGTTTCATGTTTCAGAGCGTTCGTTGACGATCTAGAGTTTGGTACCATTGACCCAACAACCGAAGACGATCCAAGTGGTCTATATTGGTTACCCAAGTCAATTCAAAACACCAATAAAATCATCGGTTACATAACCCTTTTTAACGAATACAACTATCGCAAGGCTGAGCAGCTCGCTACTGAAACGAACACACCACTTAACGCGATTCTACTAAACAAAAAAAGGCTAGCCGACTTTGCTGAACAGCACATCAACCTCGCAGCCTGGCATCATAAGTATTCAAACTCATTTCTATCCTATACAAGGACAATAGATAAAGTTCAAATCAATACTGTGCATAGCGTTAAGTCTGAACATCGTACTCAAACTAAAACAAAGCTTTATACCTTTCCTAGAGAACGGATCTTTGATCTTTTAGATGCATTCAACACACGAATCAAAGTTGGAAGTTTTACACCAGCCGTTCTTATCGGCAACTGTTGTGGCGTTATCAAATCAAGCAAAGCTTATCTAGGCGAGGTAATTGCTGGGACAACAGTCCGATGGAACGGTTCTTCAGAAGCTTAAAGACAGAATGGATACCAGTGTCGGGTTATCGGAGTTTTAACGAAGCAAGAGAACACATAACTCGATATATCACGGGCTACTACAGCCAACTCAGGCCCCATCAATATAATGGTGGTCTAACTCCCGATGAATCAGAACGACTATATTGGGAAAACTCTAAAACCGTGGCCAATTTTAGTTGACCACTACATAACTAACCTCACTTGAATAGCAAAGTGGAACGCTCGAAGAAAACAGATAAAAGTGAGTTATATCCGACCATAGATGTCATTGTGGGGCCAGAAAAGCAGGATCTGTAACTAGAGGGGCAACACTACTACAACTGGGAACGCCCCCATAGCTCGTTAAATGGGTTAACCCTGATAGACACGATTACTGAGATATCTGATCAAACTCCTCCGTCTGAAGAGGTATCTCAGCACTACCAGAGCAAGGAAGAGCAGTTTCAAGAGCAGAATTAGAAGCTCGGACTTCAGCTAAAAAAATTGAAACCATCTCTATGAATCACACAGTTAAATAATTGAGAGACAAAAGAAACCATATCTAAACTCAACTAAACAGATATATCGTCGCTATCGAACCGCTTACTCAAAAGCATCTTCCAAAGAGAAGGTTTACCGTTCGAGGAAGAGAATATGCCTCCAACAATCTCGTTACTTTCTCTGTATTCCTTATCTTTCATCATAATTTCATGTGCCTTTTTGAGATTCCAATAAGGTATTGATGGATTCAAATGATGGGTAAGATGGTAGTTCTCAGCATGAAGGCCCGTCAAAAACATCTCTAATGGACTGCTAAATCGGTTGCGCGTTTTTCGTACCCCTTTACTATCTTCAATAATTGGGTAATGCTCTGCCATTTCAACAAACCACCCGATAATAGGAAATACTGTAACCAGCGGCACAAACCAATACAAAACCAAATATTTAAAAAGACCAAGGTACATCGTTGTTGAAATTATAACAAACCAATAAACCAAGAGCAGTCTTACCTCACTATCCTTTATATTTCCAAGCCGGTTAACCACGAGGTATTTAATATAGTATGGTGTTCGACTAAAAAGAAAGGGTGATATCAAAAACCTAAAGACGAACTCTCGCTTACTAATATCATCATATAGCCCTGAATCTATATAAAGTTTAAAGTCTGGGTCCTTTTTGACATTCCCCAAATAATTATGATGCATAACCACATGACTTTTTGCATATGTTTTGAATGTTTGAAATACCATATACCCTGTAAAGTATTTTCCCAGAAAATCATTGAGTGTTATATTTCTGGCCAGAACACGATGCGCAGACTCGTGTAACAGTGTTGCCAAGCCCTTTTGCCTTGCCCCGATGATAACAACAGAAAACAAGTAAATAATTAAGCTTTCCGAATATATAGAGATTCCGATTGCCGTGGAGACAAAAAACCAATCTGAAAGTACGCCTAATACACCTCGATAGTTGTTTAGAGTGCTCAGCTCATTAAGTTCATTTGTTATTTTTCTTTCAAACATCATACTTATCCCGTAGCCGACTCAACTTTACAATTAGAATTAACATCAATCTTGCAGAGTAAGCGGTGCTCACCATCGTCCAAATCCATTAACTTCAAAAACTCTCTTTCGGTTTTATTAATGTGTCCAGTATCCCCTTCTATTACTTTGACTAAACATCTACCGCACTTACCCTTTAAACAGCCAAAAGGAAAATCCACAATTTTATTAGCCATCTGACCCACGCTAACTCCCTTGGGTAAAGAATATTTAATTCCATTTATGATTATTAGATACATTTGTTACCTATCAATACTAAAGTTTAATATGCTAAAAAGACATCACCGGAAGACACTATGTTATTCCATTCGCACAAACTAACATCTGTATACTCAGTATTTTCAACCAAATATCCAAAATTTGATTCGATGCCAATAGAAGTATTAGTATAAGTACTGAGTAACAAATTACTTTTAAGTGTATTTCCTGAAAATGTAAGATCCTGGATACAAGTATCAATACCGTGATATTGGCAATAAACTATCTGTATAGCGAGTACTCCCAATGGGCGTGTTGACTTCAATGCTATTCCATACCCCATCTCCCTTATTTTATTGAGAGATTCGAGGCTTCCTGCATTCTCATCCAAATATATGGTAGGATTAGATACTAATCTTTTATCAATTTCAGATGTCAAAGGGCTACTAATAACTTCCTCATACCCTAAAACATAATCATTAAAATTAGGAACTTGATTCATTACCGGTGTTAAGAACATTTCCCAAAACTGCTCATAGGTAGAAAATGACTGATTAGCGTCTAAGTAAAGTTTAACACCCGGAAAATCACTATCAATAATAGAAATAATATTAACCAATTTTTCTACGGACGACCCACTAGGATCAATTTTAATTTTTAATTGGCGAATCGATTGCTCTTTTAATGTTCTCTTTATCTCGACCAAAGATACACTTAAATCCATTGTATTTAGAAGTGGTACTGATAATCTTTCGTTACTTTCGACATTAAAATCAATTAATTCTCTACTTTCGTCGCTCCCAAATATACGACTGAGAAAAGGAAAGTATTTTTCTTTTAATTCTCCCAACAATAAATCTGATAATAGTGTTCTACCTACATTCTTTTTGTAACATACCGAAAAACTGACACTGAAAGGCGAGATGAGCATATAGCGCATAATCTCGGAGCTTAAATACCCGTAGTTGGTACAGAATTCATTGTCAAAAGCATTTGCTAAAGAAATGAGTTCTACCTCATATTCAATTGGGTCTGAAAATACTCTACCAACAATTTTACTAAATATGTATTCAACGCCATGACTAAAGTAGCTCAGATTTTTCTCTCGATCCCCATCTCCATAAACATGTGGAGGTTTAGCCCACAAGTCGCTATCGAAAATACTGGCATCAGATGTTATATTCTGACCGTTTAAGAAAGATACCGTTAGAGTTATGTTCCTCAATCTAATTTTCAGAAGTTCCCTTCCTTTAGACAAGGTAAAACCGTTTTTAAAGGGTATTTCATGATAACTGACACATGCATCGACAATCTTAAACATCACAGCTAAGCCCCAAAATATCAATAATAAGAGCCATTGTTGAATACACACCAAAATCCATCATTTTAGAGTTATAAAACTTCTCATGGTTCAATATCGATTCGTCTATAGTACTGCGTTCATCAACTAACTTACGAGGCATCATATAATTTGCAATAGCGTGGTCTGGCAATTTATTAATTAATTTCTCATCAAATACTTTATATCTTTTTGAATACTCCAAAAGTAACTGGTTATCATCGTTATTACTCCCACCCATTGGTTGACCATCAGAAATAAGTAATACATCCACTTTAGATATAAAATCCGCAATATTACATTTTGTAATACTTGCACCATTACTTACTATATAATCATCAACAACATTAGGATTACCAAGTTCATCCATTACAGGGTCTATATAAAAATCACACCCCACCTTAGAAAGCAACTTCTGAAGAGAAAGATAGGGCCGACAGTGTGCAGTTTGCCCATATAGGCCAACTTTTTTACCTTTAATGCCGTTGAGTAATATATCCATTGTTAAAAGATGCCACAACGAACTAAGTGAGTGCTCATCTCTATTGCACAAACTATTAATCAACGGGACATTGAATCGAGAATTAAGATCATCGAATTCAACATAATCCGCTCGAATTGCAGATAAATCTGATAGTGGCAATATAGAATTAAACACATCTAAACTACTTTCATCGACATAGTTTGATACTTCAATTATATTTCCGCCCAATTTGTACATGGCAGCCTTCAGTATCGCACTTGTTCTTAAACTTTCATTTAAGAAAACTATTGATAATATTTTCCCCAAACATAAGCTATTATATTTTTCACCATCAGAATCCAGAAGAGCTTTGGACAGATCTAGTATATTTGTAATTCTATTAAGGTTTAACTCATCTACATTTATCAATTGTTTCATAATAAACTCTTACTATAAGCGGAAACTTGCCATTTCCTGTGGTAATATATTTTTCAAATCAAACACAGAGCCATCATTTTCTAGGAAGTCTAGGTATTTCTTACTAGATATCTCTATAAAATCATCATGATTCACTGCAAATATAACGCAATTGTATTTTCTTCTCGGCAAATCTTTTAGCAATGAAATATTGTGTTCAGACTCAAGCTCTTTTGCATCTGCAATTGGATCGTATACATCCACATCCAAATCATTATTTAACAATGAAAAAATAATATCCAAGACCTTTGAATTTCTAATATCAGAACAGTTTTCCTTAAACGTTACACCGAGAACCAAAACACTCTGTTTATAATTATTTATATTAGATTTAGAGAGGTGCTCAAGCACATTGCTTACAACATAATCAGATATAGACTCATTAATTTTACGACTTGTCGATATTAACTTGGGCGTTACGTGCGCATCAGATGCACGAGCAATGAGATAATACGGGTCAATTCCGATACAGTGACCACCGACTAACCCTGGAACAAAATTGATAAAGTTCCATTTTGTTCTGCACGCCTCCAGTACAGAGTGAATATCTAAATCTATTTTATTGAATATGATTGAAAGCTCATTCATTAATGCAATATTTACATCCCTTTGAATGTTCTCAACAACCTTCGCAGCTTCGGCGACCTGAACACTGTCACATAAATAAGTACCTGCCTCTACAACCGATGAGTAGAGATTGTTTATGAATCGAGCCGATTCAGGAGTAGAGCCTGAGGTGAGCTTAACTATATCTTTAAACTTTCTTTCGTCCCCAGGGTTTATTCGCTCTGGGCTATATCCCACAAAAAAATCCGTATTGAATTTTAGACCTGATGATCTTTCTATTACAGGAACACACACTTGCTCTGTTGCACCAGGGTAAACTGTAGATTCATATATAATGACTGAACCTTTTTTTATTGACGCTCCAACCAAACTTGAGGCACTAATCAAAGGATTAAAATCTGGCGTCATACACTCAGTGACCGGCGTTGGAACTGTGACAATAAAAATATCACATTCCTTAAGATCGTTTGAATCATCACTAAACTGTAGGTATGATGCGCTTACAAATTCTTCAAATTCGTGTTCTGAGTTTATATCAATCCTATCTTTAAGTTCCCAAATTCTTTTTTTACTAATATCATAACCAATAGTGTTATATTTAGTACCGAAACTAAGAGCAAGAGGTAAACCAACATAACCCATACCGATAACTGCTATTTTATACTCTTTAAACAATTTATATTCCTTTATTACATTTTAGTCCAAGTTTGATTCTTTTCTTCTTTAAGATAAAACCAGACAAATTAATCAACGCGAGAACGGAAAAAACCATAGATATTTTTAATGGTGCATCACTACTACCAAAGTTAATCAAATAGCCAGAAATCAGAGGTGATGCAACACTTGCTAATTGATAACATATAGTGGGTATACTAGATATTTTCCCTATATTTTCTTCACTAGCATAGTCAGTCAAAAAGAGTTCTGAATATGTAAGATAAACTATTTCACCAATAGACCAAAGAACCGTTGAAATTATAAACACCAAAAAAACACTGTCGTCCAAAAAAATAACCGCTAGCGACACGAAGTAAAAAACAGGAGACAATAACAACATACTTCCATACGATATATTTCTAGAAAAATGTACGATTATTGGTGTCAACATAATCACACATAAAGCATTTAAAGACATTAAATAGCCAAAATAAAGCGCCCCTTTATTAGCAAATAAAACATTCATTGTTATAGGTAGCGTGAACATTAGAGTTGCAAATGTAAAACATATCAAAAAACATATCGTAGAATAGATAATGATATCATATCGACTTAGTGTGCCTTCTTTCGCTACATCTACCTGATCATTTTTGTAACTCTCATTTCTGTAAATCGGGCTTAAGGCATCATTTATATAGAGTGAAGTAAATAAGGTTATAGCGGCAACAAATATAGCGATGCCACTACCTATATATAACATTTCATATTTTTCTAAATACAAATAGCCAGCAATAGCAGGCCCAATGGCAGAACCTAGATTGAAGCATAAGTAGTTGAGAGAAACTATGTTTGCTCTATTAATTGGTTTACTCAATTTTAGTGAAAGTGTTAGTGTTGATGTATAAGTAAGTCCAATGCCTAGTTGAGATAACCCCAGTGTGAGAATAACATATACTGACTCTGACACAGCTGCGCTCAATAAGTATCCAGTCGTTGTGACACACATCGAACAAATTACGATGATTCCTGTTTTAAATCGATCACAAAGAAAACCGGAAACAATACTTCCTAGCATAGCTACAATGGCATATGCTGCCACAATATAACCAATTAGTTCTGATGAAATCCCTAATTTGTCATGTAATATGATAATTAGCATTGGAGGAACAAATGCGCCACACGCTGAAATAAACCTAGCAAGTGCAATACTGTATACAACAGGTCCAAGATTAAAATATCTCTTAAACATAACCATATTTTCCATGTCAATTAAAAATCACAATGAAAGTAAATACTTGAACGCATTTAATTCACCTACGGATTCCTTTAAAGTGTATCTAAGTTTATCCTCAATAAGTTGGTCGAGGTCATCATTTCCATCCATTTGACATAGCGCCAAATCAAGCGATTGATCGGCTTCCAATAACCCATAAAAAAGAAGCTTTGAAATTTGATTCTCTTCTAATGTATCTTGTTGACCTATGTTAAGAATGTTGAATTTTTTGCACGTGGCAATAAGTATTTCTTTAATTTTTGGAAGATATTCCGATTGACTGCCACCGCCTAAATTCACAACACCAGGGAAAAGACTAGTAACGAAATAGCTAATTGTGTTGTCTGGATAAATAATCCTTTCATCCATAAGTTTAGCTAACTTACGCGCTTCGAACTCTATTGGTTCGATCTTTCCAACTGGACACACAAGTCGTAGCTTGCTATTTTCTGTTATTTCTAACTTCAAACTGTTTAATGATTTTTTACCTCGGTACCAAAAAAAATCAGTAGTACCATCAATTTGACATCGAACATTAGACTCTTTCGCTTTCTTTCTTTCATTGAGTAAATAGATTAAGGCAGCTTGATTGGAGAAAAGTTTGTAAAATGCGTTATCTTGGTCTAATAATAATCGGGCAACCAATTCGCAAACAAAATCTTCGTCAAAAAGTACAATTTCAGATTTGCTATTAAACTCAATATTTCTCCATATATAACGATTAACACAATTAATAAAGTAGACAGAACGTTCATAGTAAGTGTTGTTATACTTCTCCAATATCTTTGGATAATCCGTACATAACATGATTTCTCTATCACTGTTAATGTATTGAAAATCTGTGGTAATATTGTTTAAGCAAACAACCGGCGTTTTGGATAGTTTATTAATACCTAACCCATAAATTTTCAGGTACTTTCCTTCACCTCTAGGTATAATGGCTGGTCCAGTTAGTGATTTATTACAGTTTATCGACTTTACTCTTGTACATTGTTTTGAAAAGAAATGTCTAACTCCAACGCTTCGTGCTGCATAGCTATGTAAATAGTTGCTCAGTATTGTATTCTTATGTAGCATTAATTCAGCATGCTCAACTGTTTTTATCACTGGGTATATATCGAAATCCTGAAGAGCGTCCGTAAGGTCATTGTTGTCAAGCTGAGAATCCTTACATATCACTTCTTCTAGACAAGCTCGTAATATACTTCTTGAGCGTTCACATACCGGTTTCATATGTTTTGCTTCTGAATAAATCCCTTTCAGGTAATCATTCAGTTTTACATCGCTATTAACTTTAATTTCATCTATACAATTATAATCATAATTGATTGAATCAAATTTTTTTATAGAAGCGGAATAACTATCAAGCATATTGATTCCATTATCAGTTATATTCATTAGACCAAGTTTAATTTTAAATCGATGCGACTACAGCTTACTTCAACATAACGTTTATCAATATAAACGACATGTCTTCCACCCTTGCTAGTTACGACATATTTGGCATCTTTATTAGGTGCTAATTCGTTTAATACGATAGCTGTAGATAATGAACCACTCGCACATGATAGTGTAAAATCATTTACTCCCCGCTCGAAGGTAGATATTTCGATGTCATGCCCCTCATAGCTTTCTAAAAAATTGATGTTCACACCGTTCTTATATCTATTTTGGAGATCATTGGCGAGCGTCAATCTAGAGTTGTAACAAACACTATTCACTTTTACTACATGTGGTTCAACAAAATCAATAAAATATAGATCACCTTCTTGGTGAACTGAATAACGCTTATCTAAAGAAAGGCTTACTTTATTATTCATCTTTTTTAGATTAAATAACTTCTCTTTACCTTCAATAGTTCCTATTTCAGTGTTTGAAAACTTTTCCCAAATCAAAAGAAAACCATTAATACACGCTTTTGATTCAGACCCATCTTTTTCTATAACTCTAACCTTAAAATCTGATATCTTTGAATCTTCTAATATCAATATTGAGTCAACGTTTTCATCTTCGCGCTTTTTTAGTAGATTTTCAACATTAGCAACTCTATTACCACGGATGTCACAGATAATAAACGTGTTACCATTAGAAGCCCCTTTATATAGGGTTTCCTTGTCGAAAATCATTGTCATTTTATTCTTTCCTGTTAGTGATTGAACTATATTCCTGTTCAACATGGCTATTTTGTATGAGTCTTGTAATGTATGTAAATTATTATTACTCCCATCTCCACACTTAAAAGACGTTAATATTTCAGACAGTTCATTTTCAAGTTTAATATTAGATTCTTTTGTATCAGACATTAATAAGACTCCATCTTTATATATCAGTAAAGAGTCATAGTTTTCTTTATCAAACTCTATGACAACGTTTATATTTTCACTTCCTTTATCTAAGAGCAGATCAAATCTACGCAACTTTTCTGAAGATATAAATGATGAGTTGACATGTACGAGAACACTCTTATTCATTTTAATACTGCAATCAAGGTGTAATAGTCTACCGTCTCTATTCACTTGGTTATTTATGCTTACATGGTGGAAGGAAATATAATTTAAAATATTATTCAAAACCATATCAGCTATATGAAAGAACTCCTCAAAAACTCCTAGATCGAACTTGTCCCTCGAAGTGTTAATCTTATATTTTTTATAGTCTACGTCAATTTTTGATATTTTAAATCCGCGCTTAAGAAAGCTAGATAATTCATTCTTAAATGATGAGAATAGAGAAGATTGTCTCAGTATATAACCGATAAACACCTGTGCATTCTTCTTTTTAGCTAGTTCTAAAAAATAGTTATATTTATAATTATCAATAACACCTGGTTTCTCTAAAAAAATTTTTTTTGCATCATTCTGTAACAGAAGATTGAGATAATATTCATGTGTTGACGCTGGTGAACACACGAAATAATAGCAGTTATCTTTGCTAAAATTCTTTGACCAAAATTCAAACAAATCACTATAGAATCCAATCCCATTACTTACTCTTGGTTCAACGATGGATATATCTCTGTATCCAAGCTTCAAAAAAGTTTCTCTAAATAAATTGCCCATGTAACCATAGCCAATTATAACGATCTTACTCATAGTTATAATCTTTTAGCTAAGCCACTAACCATAGTACGAAAATATTTTTCTCCCAGTAATTTTAAATCATACTCAACACAATTATTTTCTTCATACTTAAAAAGTGAGAAATCTCCAACGATGCCATTCCATTGCTTTCTTTTCACTGCTTTAGAAAACTCCGGAAGTTGAAGATTACTGATTGAGTATATGTACTCAGTACTTAGAGCATCAGTAAATAGCTGTTTATTAAACAGCTCATATCGAACTCTATTTCCTAGGTAAGCGCTTAGAGCTGTTTCAATCACACCAGCATGACAGTCTAAGTTAGTTTCTTCTAACTGGAGTAGTGGATAGAGTACGTTAACACTTCCGTTTTTATATTTGGAAAGTATATTATCCAAGACCGAATGGTGATTAGGAGCTAAGTGTGTTGATACTAAAACAATTTCACTAGCTCCAAGATTAAAAAGCCTGTCGATATATCGTTCTATATATTCATTAAGGAACGACTCACTAACAGAAAAACTTCCACCAAGTGCTAGCGCCCACCTCATACAACCAATATTTATTCCAGACAACTGAATTAAGCCCTTTATACCACATAGATATTTAATAATACCGTTCGAGATATTAATGTCTGTTCCAAGTGTTAGATGCGGACCATGTTGCTCTACAGGATCAACGTTAAATATCACTTTCTTGCCTTTTATTGAATTCAGTTGACTCTTATCATGATGCCAATTGAACTCAACATTTTTTAATGACTTCATGTGTGGTAATAACTGGCCGATTACCGTTTCTTTGTATTCCGTGTACATATTTTCTGACAAACATTCTTTTATAAGATTTGGTAATACCAAACCTTCGAAATGCAAACCATCAATAAAATTGTCATAAGACGTGGCATCTACAATTGGTTGGATAATACTTAGATCTACCACATTATTTATTTCATCTAACGTGAGATCTGTTATTTTATTTAGTGTGGACAATTGATATTTCCCCCGTGTTACCACATAACTTAATTAGGTCACCATCTTTGAAATTGGAGATAGCTTCTTTAACCCCTACCACACATGGTATCTCGTATTCTCTTGCCACCACTGCAGCATGGCTAGTCATGCCCCCTTCTTCCGTAATTATACCTGACACTTTGTCAAACAACGGGCAAAAATCAACGGAAGTCATATGGGAAACTATAATATCTCCACGCTTAACTTTATAAAAATCATTCTGATCATTAACGCATTTGACATTCGCGATTACAATTCCTCGACTTACAGGATAACCTTTTATTTTTTCGCCATTATGAGTTTCAACATCTTTAAATCCGCTTACAGATGGTATTACTTTAAGATCCAATTTGGAGAGTCGTTTCACTACTAGATCTTTGTTAAAATAGACAACAATTTCTTCATTATTTTCGCCATTTATAAGTTCAATATCACCTAAAATAACTTGATTCATTTGCTTGTACGATAGTCGGAAAAAATCTTTCCAAGTAGGAACCTTATATTCTAGGGCCAACTCTTTAAACGCCCGTTGTAATGCTAGAGAAGCAATGCAAAATGCTTCTTTTCTTCTTTCATTAAGAATAGTAAGCTTTTTAATGATCTCAGCTAGGGTTATTAACTCTTCATCATTAGACCATTCTCCCAACAATATTTGGTCGACTGAGTTTAAACTTAGCGGCTCCACTGTATCTATATTGTTGTAGATTTCAATTGCATCAATATTTGTCAACGGCCTTTCGCAAAAGTTCACGGAAATATGTTTGAATTTTTCGACCCAAATATCGATCTGTTCCGCTGGAAAAAAACTATCATTTACGTTTATTTTGGCTTTCAGCTTAATACTTTTGAGTTCCTCAATTGCCATTTCATACGGAGACTTATCTTCTATCTTAGACAATTTTCCAATGACAAGCTTTGCGGTTGACTCATTTATCATGTACTTATTAACCAACAAGTCATTCATGATTTTTTCAATACTCTGGCCTCCAATAATGGTGAGGCTCAATCCTGCAGCAAGTTCTCTATACGCATCGCAAAACTTCTTGAAGCTATCCGGTGTTAGTTTATTTCCCATGTTTTGGGAAGCGTTATTTAACACAGTAATCTTTTCAGAATAGGTACGAGAAATAAAAGAGAAACATTGATCACTCAAAACATTTCTTGTTACACTCTCACTATATTCCATCAACGACTTTTCTTCAGCATAAAGCTTAGTTTGCGTTCCTGAGGCTGTAATAGAGAGAAACCTTACGGGACTCACAATACCAAAGTCGACGGAGTGCATATAATGCCCTTCAATCATTAGGCTATTGTGGAATACAGACATATTCCTAGCGAGATGCAATTGCCAGCTTTCCTCATTGGTTTCAAATTTATTTGGTAGTTTATTAGAAATAGTGGTAATAGCCCGATTCTGTAGTAAATAAATCTTACCATTGTATACCGCCCATTCTACATCTCTCGCTATAGATGAAATTTCTTCGTGCTCAATGATACGAGAAATAAATATTGATGCTTCAGATTCAGAAACACCTAATACCTTACTAATCGATTCTATTCTATCCTTATCTGCTTTTTTAAATTTGAATACTTCTGGAGTAATATTTCCAGAGACTAGTTTTTCACCTAGACCTTCGCAGTATTCTATAATAATAGTTTCACTTTGCATGGTTTGAGGATCAGAGGTAAACAACACACCAGATATAGAAGCAGGAATCATCTCTTGTATTACGATGGCCATTTTAGGTGGAAATATTGTGTATCCATTTCTATGCGAATAATCTACAACTCGCTCACTAAATAGTGAGCTCCAACATGCTAATATACTATTTTCAATTCCATCGTCATCGATATCTAGATGGCTCTCAAACTGTCCAGCCCAGCTTTTATTACAACCATCTTCAATATCGGCGGAGGATCTAATTGCTAATTTTTTTATTCCATTATTTTTTTTAAAATTTACTATTTCAATCAATAACTCTCTGGGTATTCTTTCTGATTCTATTTTTGAACGCAATATAGGGAGTAGTCTATATGCTGAAGCTAAATCGTCCTCAAAAAGATATCGGTATAGTCTATCGACATCTTCATCAATATTTTTGCTTTTTAAAAACTCGTCGAAACTTTCCGTCGTAACTACAAGAGTCTTTGGGACATTGAAGCCAAAATCTAATGACTCTTTTAGTCCAGAAAACTTTCCACCAACGCTTCTCAAGGATGGAGATACTTCTTTGATATTAATTAACATACATCAATCCGGCTTAATAATATTTTTTCTTCTACTTTATTTATCCAATTGTCGAGTTGTGTCAGGTATCCTTCTTTCATTTCACCGGCCAGAAAACCAAGGGCATCACCACCATCAAAGGTTTCACCTGATGTCTTGTTTCTCTGTTTTGGCATACAATAAAGTGTAGAGACACTCATTAAGTTTTCTAGTTCCTTTCTGAGCTTATCGACATCAACAGACTCATAAATAACAAAACTAGCCATGTAATTGCTTTTCTTAGTAATTCCATCTTGCTTTAGTTTTGTATTCTCGTTGAATGCATTTAATATAGTTTCCGTCAACATATCGATACCTGTCGATAGTTTAACCAGTTGCCATATAAAGCCCCCTGCAGTTCTGTTATTAATTTCAATTAACTTAATCCCAGACTCGCTTAATCTAACTTCGATATGCATTGGGCCATGTTGGAAATCAATTTGGTTCAGAAGTCTTTTGCAAAATGATTCTAATCTAAAGTATTCATCCTGTGTCACATCAGGAGCAGGAAAAATATGCCTATCCTCAACAGGCATTCCTGAGTGAAGATAAGTTTTAGTTGCCCCCAAAAATATGTGGTTATTATTTAAGCTTAAGCACTCTAGGGTATATTCTCTCCCATCCAAATATTCCTCTAGAAGTCGGACATAAACTTTGGACACATGGGTAACTGCCCATGCTTTCTCAAGTTCACTTTCTGATTTACAAATAAATACGTTTTCACTCCTACATCCAGATGGGTCCTTTAATACGATTTTCCCTCCATTTTCGTAGAAAAAATCTAATGCATCTTCGTAATTTTCTGTTTGGATACTATTAATAGAGAATTCTGTTCCTGATAATCTTTCTCTCATTTGGATTTTATCTAAACACAAGGTATGTACATCATAATCCATTCCTGCTACGCCTAAATTTTTAGAGATATAAGCTGCAGTGTAAAGCCCTTCTTCAATGAATGAAAAAATGTAATCAATTGGGCTATCAGCGTGTAATTCTTTGGCAATAGCTAGTGCTTCTTCCGGTTCAAACTTGTCGACTGTATAAATTTTCTCACAAGCTTCCATATGTAGGTCATGGATCATGTGTTTTTCTTGAATCAAGGAAATTTTAGTATTGATGTTCTCAAAGGAATCAAACCTATTAAAATAACCACCTATAATTAATACATGCTTCATCTTTTCTTCCATAATAATTTCAAACTATATAGCAATAGCATCCTTCGACGTAATTAATACATGCACACTATCAGAATACATAACCACACAACCTACTGCTAATGCTTTATTTACAAAAACATCAACAAAGCAACACGAACGCAAACGGATATTAACAACTCATTTAAAAAACATCAATATACTCTACTTTATTTGGTTTAAACTTATAAAAAATATACATTCTCTTCTCAAAGTTGAGTATAAAGTAGTCATGCTTATCTAACCTATATTTCTATAAAGCCTTATTTGTACACATAACAACCAAATGTAAATGACACATATAATGACTATTCACGGCTCGATACATTACGGCGTTCTTGCCTAAATCAGTGAAACCTTTTTAAAGATCTACCATCTGAGCCTTTTTGATGAGTGGTGCATTGGTGACATGGGTGAATCAAAAAAGAAGATAACTAACTGGGTGCTTTACAATAAAGCTTTGTGGATAACTGGTTCGGCTACATTCTGAATAGGACAATCAGCCGTAGGTGCATGGCGATATAAAAAACTTCACATCAAGCGTATGTTATGTGTGATTCATAGAGATGGTTTCAAATAACTGGATATAGTGCCCGCCGAAATTTGTGTTCTGCAATACATGCAGAAAAAAGCGGCGTTCGATACTGAAGACGGTCAATCTATGGTAACGGCTCAGATGCCCAAGCATTCGCTGCCTGATTCACTGGGTAGTGTCAGCCCGATTGCTCATGTCATTACTTCCAAATATGTGGACGTTCTTCCGTTCTACCGAATCGAAAAGGTGTCCAGCCGTTACGGTGGCGATATCTCCAGAGCGACACCGTCCAACTATGTAATTAAATCAGCAAACGTACTTCAGCCTATGGTGAACCCACTCAAAGAAAAGCAGAACGAAGGCATTTAATTGCAATGGATTAAACCGGTATCCAGGTGCTGATAAAGCCCTGTAAAGCCGCAGCTTAAGATAAATATATTTGGGTATCAATGAGTTGGCCACCAGAGCAACGGAGCGTGTTGTTCTATTACGACCCATCCAGATCTGGAGAAGTGCCACTCGATTTACTCTAAGGTTTTAAAGGGTGTCTGAACACCAACGTCTATGGAGGGTATAACGCTGCCTGCAAAGAATATAAGCTTACACATGCTTACTGTATGGCTCATGCCCGCCGTAAATTTGTTGAAGCGCAGGATGCTCAGCCGAAAGGCAAAGTCAGCAAACCCGATATAGCTCTTCGGAACATTAATAAACTCTACAGTATTAAAGGGCAAATTTTACCCAAAAGCTTAATTTAGTAGGTAGGAGTAATAACCATATATTTAAGCTCATTTACAGTTGAACCTGTATTTCCCAGAAAATTGGGCTGAGTAGAGGCAAGGTTAACCGTAAATTGAATAAAATTTACGGTTGCATCAGGTGATTTATTGCTAGCGTTGGTATTATTCTTCAGCTTTTTCAGCTCTTCTGGATTGTTTTTCTCTAGCTCTTTCTCATCCATATGATTCGAGAGCCAAATGTGAACTTTTTGTGCATCGAGAACAAAAACACCAATAGCTAAACTCAATGCGAATATTATACTTAGGGACAACATTCTAGTCCTCTCATGATTTATGTAGACACGCTAGTTAGTACTAACAAACAACCCTATCAATTCATCAGTGGTAGTGTAATCATCCCCTAAACTAGGGACATTTAGAATTAGAGTTCTTCGGTTTAAACTAAACCAAATGGAGAACGCTGATGAAAAAGTCACGCTATACAGAAACGCAAATCGTCAAGATTCTGAAAGAAGTTGAAGCTGGCAGGTTGGTCAAAGAGGTCTGCCGAGAGTATGGCATCTCAGATGCCACTTACTACAACTGGAAGTCCAAGTACGGCGGCATGGAAGCCTCAGACATGAAGCGACTGAAGGAGCTTGAGGATGAAAACCAACGCCTGAAGCAAATGTTTGCTGAATTGAGCCTCGACCATAAAATCCTTAAGGATATCGTCGAAAAAAAGCTGTAAAGCCCACGATTCGGCGAGAGTGGGTGGATTACGTCAAGAATTGTCACTGTGTGAGTCTGCGTAGGGCTTTTCGTTTAGTCGGCATCAGTGACTCGGTCTATCGCTATCGACCAGATAAGCACGAGATACCCCTGTGATTGCCGCCTTGCAAGAAGCCGTTGAACGTTATCCTGCATATGGTTTTGGCATGTTATTCAAAGTGCTTAAACGATGGGGGTATCGCTGGAACCACAAACGAGTGCATCGACTCTACTGCGAACTGAAGTTGAATAAACGCCGTCGAGGAAAGAAGCGATTACCAACAAGAGAGCCCGCTTCTTTATGTGTGCCAGAAACGTTCAACCAATGCTGGTCAATGGATTTCATGAGCGATTCACTGATGTGTGGCAGACGCTTCAGGACGTTCAATGTTATCGATGACTTTAACCGTGAAGCGCTGGCCATTGAAATTGACTTGAACCTTCCCGCCCAAAGAGTTGTCCGCGTATTGGAGCGTATCGTCGCTTGGCGAGGTTATCCGAGTCCCGAGTCAGTTACGTATGGACAATGGTCCAGAGTTTATCTCAACGACTTTAGCTGAATGGGCGGAGCAACATGACATACAACTCGAGTTCGTACAACCAGGTAAGCCCACACAAAACTCGTTTGTTGAAAGGTTCAACCGGACGTATAGAGATGAAATACTCAACATGCATGTGTTTAGAACGTTAAAAGAGGCACGTGAGCTAACGGAAAGCTGGGTTCAAGAATACAACGATGAACGTCCCCACAGCTCGCTGGATGACCTGACCCCATGGGAATATCTCACTAAGTTGAAATTGCCGGAAGAGTCTAATTTAGGGTGCCACTAAAAAAGGGATGTTTACATCTACATCTTGCACGTCTTTATTATTGTCCAAGTGACTAAGTAGACGACGGAACACCGCTGCATCTAGCTTATCTTGTTCTTCTTGGCTTAAGTTCTTGTAATTAAAATCGACCATTGCTATTCCTTATTTGTGTTCAATTCGGGTTTTGGATTTAATGATTTCAAAGCGATCTCACCGTGAGATGAACGTGCTTTTACGTCTCTTGCTAGCTCAGCGTTTAACTTCGATTCTACATAGCCAGGTGAATGTGTACGAGCAGAGATCAATCGATACATCGCTGGAATCACAAACAGAGTAACCAATGTGGCAAACGCCATTCCAAAGAAAATTACCGTACCCACAGCCACTCGGCTTTCGTAGCCGGCTCCACTCGATAATATTAACGGGATAGAGCCAGAAAGCGTGGTGAACGCCGTCATTAGGATCGGGCGTAAACGTCTCGCTGCGGCATCGACTATCGCTTGCTCAAACTCAACACCTTTGTCTCTAAGTTGATTGGCAAATTCAACAATCAATATCCCATTTTTGGTTACCATGCCTATCAACATAATCATGCCAATTTGGCTGTAAATATTGAGCCCTTGTTCCATAAAGAATAGCCCTAAAAACCCACCAAGAACGCCCATTGGAACAGTAAACATGACAACGAGTGGGTTAATAAAACTCTCAAACTGTGCAGCTAACACCAGGTAAGCGACCAATAATGCCAAAGCAAAGACGATCAATACACTGGCTTGGTTTTCCTTGAATTCTTTCGACTCTCCAGAATACGTCACGCTGATATCACTTGGTAAGTTATCAATAGCGAGATTATCCAAATGATCCAACGCTTCCCCTAACGTTACCCCATCGTTAAGATTCGCACTGATAGTGATGGATTTTTGTTTATTGGTATGTGATAAACGAATGGATGAGCCGACTTCCTCTATCTTAGTGACTGCGTCTAAAGTCACCAGATCGCCGCTTCGTGTTCGCATGTAAATTTGGCTAAGATCCATTGCACTGTTGAAGTGGTTTTCATCGCCACGAAGATAAACATCGTACTCTTCCCCACGCTCAATAAACGTGGTTTCTGTTTTACCACCCAGCATCACCTCCAGCGTATTAGAGACGTCCGTTACTTTGATTCCTAATTCTGCTGCGCGCTGCTTATCGACACTCACAACCAATTCAGGCGTTTTTTCTGAGTAGTCTATTTCTGCTCCATTCATAAATGGGCTATCGTTGGCTTTGTCTTTTATTAGGTTCGCCCACTTTTGCAGTTCCTGGTAATCCGAGCCCCCAAGTACAAACTGAACTGGCTCACTTGATCCGCCCCTAAAGCCGGGCATCATTGGGAACACCCTAGCATCAGGAATATCTCCTAATGCTTTGCGAACCATTCCCAAAGCTTCCTGAGCCGTTTTGTCTCTAGTTTGCCAATCTTCTAAGATCATGATGACAAAACCAGTTTGGTCCCCCGCCCTGCCACCAAAAGCGGGCGATTGAACACTAAAAGATTTCAATACGCCTTGTCCTAGCAGTGGGAGTAAGCGTTGCTCCACAATGTCGATATTGGCATTCATTCGGTTATAACTGGTGCCATCAGCACCACGCACAAACGCAAATAGAACGCCTCTGTCTTCTTTTGGTGCCAATTGTGAAGGCACTTGCTCCATCAAATAAACGCTCCCTCCTATACACCCAAGAATAATTATGGGTGCAAACACTCGCCAAGCCACCGCCTTAGACAACGCTCGTCTGTAAATGCTTTCTAACTTGCCAAACATCGAATCAATGAACCGATTGAATCGGTTAGGCTTAACGTTGGCTTTGAGGATCTTACTGCCTAATACGGGCGTTAATGTAAGGGCAATCAAAGAGGAAAAAATGACGGACATTGCGAGTAAAACCGAAAACTCGGTGAACAATAAGCCAACCATTCCTTCCATAAATGAGATAGGCAAAAATACCATCACCAAAACTAGAGTGGTCGCGACAACAGCAAAGCCAACTTCTCTTGTGCCTTTATACGCCGCAAGTAACGGCGACTCTCCACGCTCAATATGGTGATAAATGTTTTCGACGACAACAATCGCATCATCCACAACCAAACCAATCGACAAGATCAACGCCATCAATGTGATCAGGTTGATTGAGAAGCCAAAGTAGTAAGCCGCTATAAATGATGAAATAAGCGATACAGGCACGGTAACCGCTGGAATTAATGTTGCCCTAACTTGACCAATGAATATGTACAGAACGAGAACAACTAAACCGCCCGTTATAAAGAGTGTGTTATACACCTCGGAGATTGAGCGATCGATAAAGACCGTCGAGTCATAATCGATAGCCAGTCGTGTTCCCTTAGGAAGAAACTTTTGGATCTGCTCAACTTCTTGGTGAACGGCTTTTGCTACCTGAAGCGGGTTGGCGTCCGATTGGGGCACAATGCCCAAACTAACGTTGACGACACCGTCGCTTTTAAACGTCGAGTTTTCGTTTTGTGCACCAATGAATACGTCAGCAACATCTTTGAGATAGACCGGTGTCCCATCGCTGGCTTGTTTTACGACTAAGTAGTCAAAATCTTCTGGGGTGTTATATAGACGAGCGGTACGTACCGACATAACCATTGTGTCGTTTCGCACTTCACCGCCTGGATTCTCCACATTTTCGCTACGCAAAGCGCTCGTGATGTCGGTTGTTGTTACCCCTCTTCCTGCCATTAATGCAGGCTTCAGCTTCACATACATGACTTTATAGAGACCACCGGAGATATTGACGGAACTCACCCCGGAAATCAGTGAAAACCGATCCACCAATACGCGTTCGGTGTAATCGGTCAATTGTGTTCTATCGAGTTCGGAAGAACTTAAGTTTATGTATACCGAAGCTTCCCCACTGCCATTGTCTTTATAAACAATCGGATCATTCGCTTCGTCCGGTAGTCGACGTTGTGCGCGAGCGACGGCATCTCGCACATCACTAGCGCCAGTATTTAAGTCGTAACCGAGCTCAAATTTGATAGAGATCCGTGAAAAACCATTTCGAGAAACTGAGGTAATTTCGTCAATACCGCTAATGCCAGAAAGTTGGTCTTCCAATACAGACGTAACTTGGCTTTCCATGATCGTAGCCGAAGCGCCATCATAACGAGTACTGACAGTAACGATGGGGCTTTCAATGTCGGGCATTTCACGAACAGCAAGCTTTGAAAAGGACACCAAACCAAACACACAGAGCAGTAAACTCAGGACAATGGCAACAACAGGGCGCTTTACAGAAACATCAGATAACCACATGGTTATTGCTCCTTCTGCGACGCATTCTTGTCTGCGTTACCTTTGCTCTGTCCTTTCGAAGCGTTAACCTCGCGAACTTTTGCACCGTCACGCATGTTTACGACTCCTTGAGTTACGATTTTCTGACCAATGTCTAAGCCTTTCTCTACCACAACTTGGTTATCGATACGTGCACCAAGCAGAATTTCCGTTTTGTGCGCCTGATTGTTTTCATCAATGACGAAAACAAAGCGTTTTGTGCCCGAGTATTGAAGTGCTTGAACCGGGATGATTGGTGCATTTAATGAAGGAAAATCAAGCGTCGCAGCCATCAGCATTCCCGGCTTGAGTTGCTTGTTAGGGTTATTGAAATGCACTCGCACTCTCAGGTTCAACGTATTAGGATTTATACGTGGATCGATAGCGACCACTTTGCCTTGAAACGCGGTATTTCCCCATGCTTGGCTTTCAGCGATAACCGACATGCCAACAGATAATTGGGCTAGGTAGCGCTCCGGTACCTGCAGATCCAATTCCATCAACGTTAGGTTATCTAGCGTAAGTAATTGCTCACCAATACTGACTAATTTACCTCGGCTAAAATCAACAAATCCGACAGTGCCAGAAAATGGTGCATCTATATGTAAGTCATTTAAACTCGCTTTTGCGACAGCTAAACGCGCCTTCGCGATTTCTACTGCCGCTTTTTGCCCATCAATTTCCGTTTGAGTAATAGCGCCTTTTTTTAAGAGCCGTTGGTACTCTTTTAAAATCCTCTGCTGGTCAGATAAATACGCAGTAGCTTCAGCCGCAGATGCTTTCGCTTTATCATCACTCAGTTTTACCAACAACTGACCTTTCTTTACGTCCTGATTCGACTGAATCAATATACTGTCGACCTTGCCTGCCGCTTCTGGGGCAATCACAACGCTCTCACTCGCTTCCAGCTTTCCAATCAAAGAGAGCGACTGTGAAATCTCGTGCGTTGCCACTTCCGAAGTAACAACAGCGATTGATCTGTCACCGCTAGGACCTTTTGCAGATACTACTGGGCTGATAAAGATAAAAGTGAATAAAAGAGCAGGAATTATCGATTTAGTTTTCATAGGGAAAGCTCGAAGTTTGTATAAATGCAATTCTATCAAGTGATACGGCTTTGAGCGTAAAGGAATGTAAAGTTTGCGAATTAATGGGTAAGTAACCCGTTGCTACGCATAAAATTAATACAAAACGCCCAATTTTTGTTGCTCTTGCCCAAAAAGTCAGCATTCACGCCAAATATCTAAGAAATCTCTTTACAGCATAATCGAGTTTGCTATCATGCGCTCCGCACTTGGTTACTGAGTTGGGAAAACGGTAGCTAAGTATAAAAAGCACCCTGGAGGGGTTCCCGAGTGGCCAAAGGGAGCAGACTGTAAATCTGCCGGCACTGCCTTCGATGGTTCGAATCCGTCCCCCTCCACCATATTTAATTCTGCTGTTTATTCCTTTTAAACATCAGACAGCTTGATAGATGCGTTGGGAAATCATCTTTTAAGTTTGCTCTTAGAAGCATAAAAAACACCCTGGAGGGGTTCCCGAGTGGCCAAAGGGAGCAGACTGTAAATCTGCCGGCACTGCCTTCGATGGTTCGAATCCGTCCCCCTCCACCATATTTAATCTGCTGTTTATTCCTTTTAAACATCAGACAGCTTGATTGATGCGTTGGGAAATCATCTTTTAAGTTTGCTCTTTGAAGCATAAAAAACACCCTGGAGGGGTTCCCGAGTGGCCAAAGGGAGCAGACTGTAAATCTGCCGGCACTGCCTTCGATGGTTCGAATCCGTCCCCCTCCACCATATTTAATCTGTTGTTTATTCCTTTTAAACATCAGACAGCTTGATCGATGTGTTGGGAAATCATCTTTTAAGTTTGCTCTTTGAAGCATAAAAAACACCCTGGAGGGGTTCCCGAGTGGCCAAAGGGAGCAGACTGTAAATCTGCCGGCACTGCCTTCGATGGTTCGAATCCGTCCCCCTCCACCATATTTAATCTGTTGTTTATTCCTTTTAAACATCAGACAACTTGATTGATGTGTTGGGAAATCATCTTTCAAGCTTGCTCTTCGAAGCATAAAAACACCCTGGAGGGGTTCCCGAGTGGCCAAAGGGAGCAGACTGTAAATCTGCCGGCACTGCCTTCGATGGTTCGAATCCGTCCCCCTCCACCATATAAAATAAAAAACCAGCTCATTGAAGTGACCCCATAAAGTTGGACATTTCTGTTAAGCGGCTTTTAAGGCCTGATTTCGATATTCCGTCGGAGTCCGGCCTTTTAGTTTCACCTTGATGCGTTTCGTATTGTAATACTCGATGTATTCGTCAATATGTGCGATTAAGTCATCGGCATCTTCAAAGTGCTGATTATGGTACATTTCTGTTTTCAGTAAGGCAAAGAAGTTCTCTGCTACTGCGTTATCTAAGCAGTTTCCTTTTCGTGACATACTTTGAGTTAATCCCCGTTCAGCGAGAGTTTGCTGATACTTCCTATGCCTATATTGCCAACCTTGATCGCTATGCACTATGGGCTTAGCGTCTTTAGCTAAGGTCGCAACCGCCTCAGTCAGCATGTCAGTAACCAGAGGTAAACACGCATTTTTAGCAACCCTGTAAGCGACAACTTCTTGAGTAAACAGATCAACAATTGGTGATAGATACACCTTTTGTTGTTGAACTTTAAACTCAGTGACATCAGTTACCCATTTTTCATCAGGCTTCGTTGCATTGAAGTCCCGTTCAAGTACATTTGGAGCGGTTGTCCCAGCATCTCCTTTGTAAGAGCTGTACCGCTTAGGTCTGACCGTTGATTTCAAGCCTAGTAACCCCATTAGACGTTGAACTGTCTTATGGTTAAGCATGACGCCCTGTCTCCTTAACTCTAAATGAATACGACGATAGCCATATCTCCCTTTATGGTCATGATATATTTTCTCAATTAACCGTTTTTCATCTTGATAGCTTTCGATGGCGTTGTTCGACTGCGCATGATAATAGAAGCTACTTCTTGCTAACTTAAGAGCATGCAAGAGATGTTGCTGTAGATATCGATTTTTAAGAGCTAGAACTACTTTCGTTTTTTCTTTGTTCGACGATGTTTCTCCTGTTCCAGCTCCTCTAACTTTTTTAGGACAGCATTCTCTGCTCGCAAGTACGCTAACTCCTCTTTGAGCTCTTCCAGTGTTTTCTCGTCATCGCTCTTGTTTTGAATAAAAGGGTGCCTACTCATTACGGGTCGTCCTCTGCTACGTTCAAGCCCCTGAAAGCCATCTCTTTCGTACTGTTTGAGCCAAACAGCGATTGTGCCAGGGGAAGAAAAGTTTAAAACCGCACTAGTGTGACTGATAGACCAACCATTCGTCCACATATGAGTTAAAGCTTGCAGTTTAGTTTGCGCATTTTTTGCAAAACTATGAGGCATAAATGCCTGAGAGCCATGAATATCGAATACTTGTGCCCAGTAACGTATTTGACGCGATGGTATGGAATGAAGGCGAGAAAGCTCCTGAGATGAGCTTTCGCCTTGTAGGTATTGTTTCGCTATTGAGCATTTCAATGCTCGGTTGTATTTGGACATAAAAAGACCCCCAATAATTGGTGTCCAACTATTGGGGGTCAGTTCACATTGAGCTGGTTTTTTATTACCTGAATCTTGAGTATTTCTCTAATCTCTGCCGTGAGGACTATCCAAATCCAACGCAGGTCCTTTTGGCACCACTTGAGTTGGGTTAATCCCGGTATGGCTGAAGTAATAATGCCTTTTTATGTGTTCAAAATTAGTGGTTTCTTTAACACCGTCAACTTGATACAGCTCTTTCAAATACCCTTGAATATTTGGGTAATCCGCGATGCGTTTCTTATTACATTTGAAATGCCCTACGTATACCGCATCGAAACGAACCAGTGTGGTAAACAAGCGCCAGTCAGCTTCTGTAATCTGAGAACCCGCTAAATAGCGTTGAGAGGCTAACTGCTCTTCAACAGTATCCAACGCATCAAATAGCTGATCATACGCTTCTTCATAAGCTTCTTGCGTTGTTGCAAAGCCACAGCGATAAACACCATTGTTGATGTTTGGATAAACAAATTCATTCCACTTCTCTATTTCTTTACGAAGTGACTCAGGGTAATAGTCGTCATTATTGCCTGTTAGCGTATTAAACTCGCTGTTAAACATTCTGATAATTTCAGAAGATTCATTGCTAACAATGGTTTTGGTTTTCTTATCCCAAAGCACAGGGACAGTCACTCTTCCCGTGTAGTCAGTTTTAGCTTGCGTGTACACTTGATGCATTCGAGTAAAACCGAACAATTCTTCTGGCTGATCAAACTGCCAACCTTCAGAGAGCATATCTGCACTCACTACGGATACCGAGATGTGTTCCTCTAACCCTTTAAGCTTTCGAAAAACTAACGTTCGATGCGCCCAAGGACAAGCTAACGAGACGTATAGGTGATAACGTCCCGACTCGGGCTGAAATTCAGCATTTGGTTTGTCTTCGATCCAATGGCGAAAACCGGCATCTTCTCGAACAAACTTTCCATTACTTGCTTTTGTGTCATACCAAACATCATGCCAAACGCCTTCAACTAACTTACCCATGTTTTTGTCCTTCTCTGACGGTTTTCTTTTTTTGAACATAGTCAACTCGACACAAAAGTCATTTATCTAAAACTTTAGGGTCTGGTTGATATAGGGTTAGTCTACAAATGTATGATAAAGAAACGACTACTTTATACCGTTCAACTTCATCGAAATATTTGAATAAGCAGCCGTACAGCTTCAAAAATAGGGACGAAAAATAAAGGCTGACAAGAAGTCAGCCCTTAGATATTTTGTTGACCGAAGATACATTTAATCAGGGATTGGAGAGCCAATACTCGAGCAATCGGCAATAAATTCGGCTTTAGGGTGGCGATTCAAAATGTCTTCAACTCGGTGCGCTTGATCGCGCTCAACATCGATGACAATAACCACTTCGCCATCATCGAGGTGTTGATTAAACAAACTCATAAAGTAATTGTCGAACGAACCACCAGTCATCTTCACAATCACTGTTGTTGTTAAGGCAATAATGCAAATCAAAGCAAACGGAACAAAACTGGAAGAAGCAAATAAGTTAGTGAAGAACGTTAGAAAAAGAATAAGAACGCCAGCAGCGACCGCTCCGGCTATCAAGGCCTTTTGTGTGCCTGAAATGATATGAGCCGTCTCAAGGGATGCACCACCATGCAAGTGATGAGTGTTAATCCCATTATCATCTCGACTTAATACATAGAAATGGTGATCATCAATTCCATTTGCGTGTACTTCATCAGAGATTTCTTCTGCATCGTCTAAATCTTTAGTGATGTAATACAGTCTTTTCATATGAGCCTCCAGCGCACTGAATAAAGCGTATTCATGCTTAACTAATAGTACATTCTTACTCTCAAATAAACTTTTGTAAAACATTTTATTTACATCTTGTTTACATTTAAATGTTAATACAACGAATAATACGTAATTTTTTAGTGTGGAATACACGCTTTGAGATTGAAATATCGGACAAATTTAGGCTGTAAGAAGACGAAGAGTTGGATAA
Source organism: Vibrio penaeicida (assembly GCF_019977755.1). Taxonomy (NCBI): domain Bacteria; kingdom Pseudomonadati; phylum Pseudomonadota; class Gammaproteobacteria; order Vibrionales; family Vibrionaceae; genus Vibrio; species Vibrio penaeicida. The sequence goes on from NZ_AP025144.1 coordinate 2,679,675, forward strand.
AAAGAAGGCTAATATTTTTTATACAAAAAAAGCGCGGTCCAAAAAGGCACCGCGCTTAAGCCTGTCACAGGCTGAATTTAGTTAACCATGAAACAAGAAACGGCATGTACGTCGTCTCCCGTAATTTCAGGCTTTTTCTGCGAACATGCTTCAGTCGCTTCAGGGCAACGAGTACGGAATACACAACCTGAAGGTGGGTTCATTGGAGAAGGAAGATCGCCCTCAAGCATATCTATCTTCTTCTCTCGTTCGAGCTCTGGATCAGGGATAGGTACCGCAGACATCAGTGCACGCGTATATGGATGCTTTGGTTCTGCAAACAACGCTTTAGATTCACCAAGCTCAACGGCATTACCCAAGTACATAACCAACACACGGTCGGAAATGTGCTTAACAACAGAAAGGTCGTGAGCAATAAAAACCAAACTTAATCCAAGCTCTTTCTGAAGTTCTTTCAACAAGTTAACAACCTGTGCCTGAATGGAAACATCGAGTGCTGATACAGGCTCATCACAAATGATCATTCTAGGGCGAAGAATTAGAGCACGAGCAATACCAATTCGCTGACATTGACCGCCGGAAAATTCATGCGGGTAGCGGTTGATTACGTTCGGTAGCAGACCCACTTTCGTCATCATTTCGCGAACACGTTCTTTGACTTCATTCGCTGATAGCTCTGGATAAAATGTTTCCAGTGGCTCTGCAATGATGTCTCCGATTGTCATACGCGGGTTCAATGAAGCCAAAGGATCTTGGAATATCATTTGGATTTCTTTACGCGTATTACGTCGCTGAACGTTTTGCATTTTGGTTAAGTCTTGCCCTAACCATACCACCTCACCCTCGGTCGCTTCGACTAAGCCTATCACGGCACGAGCAAAGGTGGATTTACCACAACCAGATTCCCCAACCACACCGAGCGTTTCACCTTCATAAAGGCGAATGTTAACGCCATCAACGGCTTTCAGAGGCGTCGGTTTTGTCCAAGGCCACGCAGATTTAGGGGCTATGCTAAAGTGTACTTTTAAATCTTTAACATCAAGCAATAGCTTTTTTTCATCACTCATCGCTTCCAAGCCTCCCAATCAGAAAAACATGCTCTTTGACGTCCGTCGCCAAAGTTAACCAGCTCAGGTGCATCAGTCATACACTTATCTGTCACGCGATGACAGCGCTCTTGGTATGGGCAGCCTGGAGGCAAGCGAAGCAAGTTAGGTGGGTTTCCTGGAATCGTTGGCAAAATTTCGCCTTCGGTATCCAAACGCGGAATGGCTTTTAACAAGCCTTCAGCATAAGGATGACTAGGATTGTAAAAGATTTCATTTACTGAACCGTACTCCATAGTACGACCCGCATACATGACAAGAACTTTGTCGCACGAACCCGCTACTACGCCCAAATCATGAGTAATCATAATGATCGCGGTGTTGAACTCGCTCTTAAGCTCATTCAATAGGTCCATGATTTGAGCCTGAACCGTTACATCTAATGCTGTCGTAGGTTCATCTGCAATCAATAGTTTCGGACGACACAATAGCGCCATTGCGATCATAACGCGCTGTCGCATACCGCCCGAAAACTCATGTGGGTACATGGTGATACGCTTACGAGCTTCAGGGATTTTAACGGCTTCTAACATACGAACAGACTCTTCGAATGCTTCCGCTTTACCCATGCCCTTGTGCAGCATCAACACTTCCATCAACTGATCGCTGACTTTCATATATGGATTGAGTGATGTCATAGGGTCTTGAAAGATCATCGCTATCTGTTCTGCTCGAACGCGATTAAGTTCGCTTTCAGGCAAATTCAGAATTTCGCGACCTTCAAATTTTGCACTACCAGAAATAATGCCGTTTTTAGCAAGAAGCCCCATGATGGCGAATACAGTTTGGGATTTACCCGAGCCAGACTCGCCTACGATACCAAGGGTTTCCCCTTGGCTCAGAGTAAAATTAAGATCATTGACTGCGGTGACGATACCATCTTGCGTGGTAAATTCGACTCGCAGATCTTTAACATCTAACAAGCTCATCATTGCTTTCCTGTGTAATTTTTTAATTGCTCTAAAAGGATCCGATAATTATTTTTTTATCTATCTTTTGGATCCAGTGCGTCACGCAGGCCGTCACCGACATAGTTGAAGCAGAATAGGGTCACAACCATAAATGCGGCTGGAAAACCAAGCTGCCAAATAGCAATCTCCATCGTTTGTGAACCTTCCTGAAGCAATGCGCCCCAACTCGTCATTGGTTCTTGAGTACCTAAACCTAGGAATGAGAGGAATGACTCCGTCAAAATCATACTAGGAATCAATAAAGTTGAATAAACGGCAACAATACCTAATACGTTTGGAACAATATGGCGAGTAATGATCTTCCAGTTACTCACACCACAAACATGTGCCGCTTCGATAAACTCTTTGTTGCGCAAACTTAAAGTTTGACCGCGTACTATACGTGCCATATCTAACCAAGCAATTGCACCAATAGCTACGAAAATCAGAAAGATATTACGTCCGAAAAAGGTCACTAGAACGATAACCAAGAACATGAATGGTACTGCATACAGAATTTCTAGGATACGCATCATGATACGGTCAGTTTTACCACCGATGAAACCTGATGCTGCCCCATAAATGGTACCAATAAGAACGGCTACAATCGCTCCCATTACACCCACCATCAGTGAGATACGACCACCAATAAGAGTTCGAACATACAGATCGCGTCCTAAGCTGTCAGTACCAAACCAGTGTTCCGCATTTGGACCAACGTGCATCGCATACCAATCGGTATCGTCGTAGGCGTACGGCGCAATCATTGGCAAGAAGATTACAGCTAAAGTCATAACAAACAAAATGGCTAAACTCACCATCGCCGCTTTATTCCGTAAAAAACGGATTCGCGCATCTTGCCAAAGGCTGCGACCTTCAATTTCTAAATTTTCTGCAAACTTTTCTACCGCGTCGCGGTTTTCTTTTTTCGTCAACATAACCTATACCTCTGTTAGTAACGAATTTTCGGGTCAATGGCAGCCAGCAAAATATCAACGATGGCATTAAATACAATAAACAGCAGACCAATCAAAATAGTGATACCTAACACCAGCGAGTAGTCACGGTTAAAAGCGGCGTTTACGAACAACTTACCAATTCCAGGGAGACCAAAGATAGTTTCTACAACAACCGACCCTGTAATTATCCCTACGAATGCAGGGCCCATATAAGACACTACAGGCAACAATGCTGGCTTTAATGCATGCTTAATGATGATGTAACGATAGCTTAATCCCTTTGCTCGAGCTGTTCGGATAAAGTTACTGTTCAATGTTTCAATCATTGAACCGCGTGTAATGCGGGCAAACGTTGCGACATAGAGTAATGACATTGCTATAACAGGTAGCACCATATACTTCCATGCTCCACCATTCCATCCACCAGCAGGAAAGATGTCGAGATGTATTGCAAAGATATAAATCAACGCAGGAGCTAGAACAAACGAGGGTAAAACCACCCCAAGCATGGCGGTTGACATTATCGAGTAGTCAATCCATGTATTCTGTTTGAGCGCAGCTACAGTGCCAACAGATACCCCCATGATGACTGTAAAAATAAAGGCTACTGCTCCCACTTTTGCGGAAACAGGTAAAGCTTGTTCCACTAGTTCATTTACAGTTAAATCTTTAAATTTGAATGACGGACCAAAATCGCCAGTCAGTATATTACCCAAGTACGTAAAATACTGTTCATGAACAGGTTTATCTAATCCATATTTAGCATTGATGTTTTCCATCACTTCCGGCGGAATACCACGTTCTGTGGAAAATGGGTTGCCGGGAGCAAATCGCATGAGGAAAAACGAAACTGTGATAAGCACCAATAGCGTTGGAATCGCTTCTACTGCTCGTTTTAAAATGAACTTAAACATATATTGTTCTCTTCAGTCTGTGACGTTAAGACAAAAGAAGACTGCACGAACGAATCCGTGCAGTAATTTTTTACTTATATTTATAAATTGTTATTTCGCTTTAAGATATAGATCTTTTGTGTAGATCATTTCTTCAGCATTTTCGAATGGGAAACCACCAACCTGTGGATTGAGTAGCCTAGGCTTGGTGTAGAAGAAAATTGGCGCGATTGGCATTTCATCTGCAAGCAAAAACTCTGCTTTGTGATAAATTGCTTCACGCTCTTCATCACTAACCGCCAAAAATGCTTCATCAAGCAACTTATCAAATTCCTTGCTTTGGAAATCCTGATAGTTGTAACTAGCAGTTGAGCGCATTGTTGATAGGAAGGTAGACGCTTCATTGTAATCGCCACACCAACCTGCACGACGAACTTCAAAATTATGTTGCTCAGAGTTGTCTACGTACGTTTTCCATTCTTGGTTTTCTATGGAAATGTTAACACCCAACGACTTTTTCCACATAGATTGAACCGCTGCTGCAGTTTTTTTGTGGTTTTCGTTAGTGTTGTACAGAAGGTTGACTTTCAGAGGGTTCGCTTTGTTATAGCCCGCTTCCGCTAATAATGCTTTCGCTTTTTCCACACGCTCTTTTTGCGTCCAAGTCGCGTACTCTGGGGTGATTTGAGTAAAGTCAGCAGTGATTGGTGGAGTGAAAGCATAAGCTGGTTGCTGACCCTGCCCCCAAATTGCTTTAGTAATTACATCACGATCAATTGCATAACTAAGTGCTTTACGGACTCGCTTGTCATCAAATGGAGGTTGTTGGTTATTGAAACCATAGTAGTAGGTACAGAATAGTGGCGAAATTAGAACAGATTCTGGGTATTCTTTCTCTAAGCGTTTAAATTGCTCATTAGGAACTGAATCAGATATATGTAGCTCACCCGACAAAAAGCGGTTCATTTCTGCTACTTGGCTTTCAATCGGCATGAAGCTTACTTTATTGACAACTGTTTTTGAATTGTCCCAGTAAGTTTCACTACGAGTCAGAACCGTTTTCTCGTTAATTACACGCTGTGATAAAACATACGCACCATTACCAACGAAGTTCTCTGGCTTCGTCCAAGCATCGCCAAACTTCTCTACAGTTGCTTTATGAACAGGTTTAACTGAGGTATGACCAAGCATTTTCAGGAAGTATGGAATTGGTGCTTTAAGGGAAACTTTCAGAGTGAAGTCATCAATAGCTTTAACACCTAGTTCATGTGATTTTACTGTGCCCTCTACAATTTCCTTTGCGTTGACTACACCGGCATCACCTAGATAAGTTGCGTACGGTGAAGCTGTTGCAGGGTCAACAAGGCGCTGAAAACTGAATACAAAATCATGAGCAGTAATTTTATCGCCATTAGACCACTTAGCGTCCTTACGTAGCTTAAATGTGTAATGTTGATTATCTGAGGTTTCCCACGATTCTGCGACACCAGGAACTAAAGAGCCGTTAGCGTCTTGGTTTAACAAACCTTCAAACAGGTCTCGAATAACATGCGATTCAGGTACACCTGATACTTTATGTGGATCAACAGACTCAATTTCTGCACCGTTACCACGAACCAGTTCCTGAACCTTCGCTAATTTTGTGCCTGCTGGAACATCAGCAGCAAGAGAGGAGAACGAAGTGGCAGCCACTGCCATACCAGCACCTAGAAGAAGTGCTTGAGTGATTTTGTTCTTATACATGCATTAAACTCCAAGTTTTTTTGATTGCATCCATGACGTCTTCTTTAGTTGCCAGAACGGAGGGCATTTAGAAAAATTTAGCGCGAAAAAGCGTACAGCGTTTTCTAAACCTAAAGAAGATTGCGCAACACACTACCAATCATTGAAGTAATTTGCCATAAAAATGTAGTAAAAAACCGTTTAATTTTTGGGATTACAGCATTTTTCAGACAATTACTCTGATAATTTTAAAAATAGTGGTTCAAACACACTTAGATAGCGCCTGAGCCAAACATAGAAACCAACATGTTCTAAAAATAATCAATATTGCAGAATCTTATACTATATTTGAACAAATATTTTAACACTATATACAAATCAAGTCGATTGGCACCCCACAAAATGCCACAAGCTTTCAACATAAATGTGACAATAGTCACTCACATTTTTGGGAGTAGTGCAAAAATTCATAAGTGCAACACAAGCATGTCAGGTTTTATAAAAAATCGAGGCACCATCACTTTTTTTGTAACGCATAAGAAACTAATTTTTACTTTTTTTATGTCGATTCAAAAGCATTTTATTTTTCTTTGTCAAAACTTTGCCTCTCATAAACACTGGTTCGGATGGTTGCAATTATGACCATCGAATCTTTCGCCTCTGTGCTTTTGAGGCAACTATTTATACAAGGAATGAGAGAAATACAATGAAACATCTTAGCTTATGCGCTATCGGTGTTGGACTGGCTCTATCAGGTTCCGTCATCGCCGCACCAGCAACACCAACTATCGACGTATATGGTTCAAATAACCTACAGTTCTCTAAAGTAGTTTTGGAGATGCAAACGGTTAAAGGTTACAACCAAATGGTTCAGTATAAAGACCTTGCTGATATTGCCGTGAAGTTTAACCAATGGAGTGGTACAACAGGAGATACGTACAAAGTCTTCTTTGACGGTGTTGAGGTTGCATCTGGTCCAATTTCTGGTTCAACGACGACAGCAGCTTTCCAATACGGTAAAGGTGGTGTTTACTCCCTAGAGGTCGCAGCTTGTGATGCAACTGGATGTAGCAAGAGTGCACCCCAAGAAATTACAATTGCAGACACTGACGGCTCTCATTTGAAGCCATTGGTTATGAATGTTGATCCTAACAACAAAACTTACAACACTGACCCAAATACTGTTGTTGGTACTTACTTTGTTGAATGGGGAATTTACGGCAGAAACTACACAGTAGATAATATCCCTGCAGACAACCTAACGCATATCCTATATGGCTTCATCCCTATCTGTGGACCAAATGAATCTCTGAAATCTGTAGGTGGAAATAGCTTCAAAGCTCTTCAAGATGCATGTCAGGGTGTGAACGACTATGAAGTCGTAATCCACGACCCTTGGGCCGCATTCATGAAAGATTTCAAACATGCTGGTCACACGTTCAACTCGCCAATCAAAGGCAACTACGCCATGATGATGGCGCTTAAGCAACGTAACCCAGACCTTAAGATCATCCCTTCTATCGGTGGATGGACACTATCTGACCCGTTCTTTGACTTCACAACGAAAGCTAACCGAGACACATTTGTTGCATCGGTTAAGAAGTTCCTTACAACATGGAAATTCTACGACGGCGTTGATATTGACTGGGAATTCCCAGGTGGCGGTGGTCAAAACGCTAATTTAGGTGACCCAGTAAATGATGGTCCTGCTTATATCGCTCTTATGCAAGAACTGCGTGTAATGCTTGATCAACTTCAAGTTGAAACAGGTCGTACATACGAGCTAACTTCCGCTATTGGTGTTGGCTACGATAAATTGGAAGACGTAGATTACGCAGCGGCAGTTCAGCACATGGACTACATCTTTGCGATGACTTACGACTTCTACGGCGGTTGGAACAATGTTCCTGGACACCAAACAGCACTGTACTGTGGTAACTTTATGCGCCCAGGTCAGTGTGATGGAACTGGTACAGACGCTGATGGCGTACCTTACAAAGGTCCTGCATACACCACTGATAACGCAATTAAGATTCTTCTAGCTCAAGGCGTTCCTGCTAATAAACTTGTCGTAGGTACTGCTATGTACGGTCGTGGTTGGGATGGTGTAATGCCTTCTAGCTTGACAGATCCTACAGACCCAATGACAGGTACTGGTTCAGGTAAACTTACAGGTACTGAAGAGCAAGGCGTTTGGGAAGCAGGCGTAATTGATTACAAAGGTATTAAAGCGAATATGCTTGGTGCAAACAACCAAGGTATCAATGGCTTTGAATACGGCTATGACGAAGTAGCTGAAGCTCCTTATGTATGGAACCGTTCAAACGGAAAACTGATTTCATTTGATGATGATCGCTCTGTGAAAGCCAAAGGCGCTTACGTTCGTAGCCTAGGTCTTGCAGGTCTATTCTCTTGGGAAATCGATGCGGATAACGGCGACATCCTAAATGCTATGCACGAGGGTCTTGCGACTATCGGTGGTAACCGTACTCCAGTTGCAAAAGCAGGGGCTGACGTTTCTGTAGAAGGCCCAGCAAAAGTAACGCTTGATGCAAGTGCTTCTAAAGATCTTGATGGCACAATCGCAAGCTACGCTTGGACACAAGTATCGGGTCCAGCGGTCACTATCACTAGCGCAAATGCTGCGGTAGCTTCTGTTGATTTCGCAGCTGTAACGGCTACTCAAACTTACGTATTTGAAGTAACGGTAACAGATAACGAAGGCGCAGCAGCAACTGACCGTGTCGCTGTTACTGTAAGTGCTAAAGGCGTGAATACTGCACCAGTAGCAGCAGTTTCGGCTCCTGCACAAGTTAGCGCTGGCGCAACAGTTGTGGTTGACGCAAGTGCTTCAACTGATGCTGACAATGACACTCTAACTTACACTTGGGATGTTCCAGCAGGTCTAAATGCGACAGTTCAAGGTTCAAAAGTAACCTTTACTGCTGCTAGCTACAATGTAGACACAACATTGAACTTCACTGTATCTGTAAGTGATGGTAAAGCGTCAAGCTCTGCTCAAGCTGCGGTTCTAGTTAAGAAGAACGTTGTAGACCCAACTTGTGATGTAACAGGTATCAACGTATACCCTAACTGGCCACAAGTAGACTGGGCAGGTAACCCTAATCACGCTAAAACAGGTGACCAATTGGTTCACAACGGTGTCATCTACAAAGCAAACTGGTACACCACTTCTGTACCAGGTTCAGACGGTAGCTGGTCTACTGTTTGTACTGTAGCTAAATAACAAATAGCTAGGTAAACAACCATTGAGCTTATGTTCTGCTTAAGCTCAAAATAAAAAGAAATCGGTCAGAGAAATCTCCACTGACCGGTTTCCTTATTTTTGATTGCAGAACTCTTTTAGACAACGTTCTTGAAATAGAGTTTTTGAAGAGAAAACTTTTGAAAGCTGACTTTTAGAAAGTTAGACCTTTTGCAACGTTATGTAGTTAACGTTAATTGGTTAACCTATTACTCCCATCAAACCATATCAAATCAGCGGACTATTTTTGTTCCCATCGGTTTGCTGCCAATGCATCAGACTCTCGAGACTCTACCCATCTAACTGAATCCGTAGTACGTTCCTTTTTCCAAAATGGTGCTTTGGTTTTAAGGAAATCCATCACAAACTCACAAGCATCAAACGCATCACCACGGTGCGCACTGGAAACACCAACGAATACAATTTGATCACCAATATCGAGGTCCCCTACTCTGTGAATAACAGTCATCGCTTCAATGTTCCAACGCTGTTTGGCTTGATCACAAATATCGAGTAGCGATTTTTCAGTCATCCCTGGGTAATGTTCAAGAGACAACCCAACAACATTGTCCCCTAGATTCATATCTCTCACTTTTCCAACAAACGTAACCACAGCACCCGCCGAAGTACCTGTTGCCAGTCGATCATATTCATCAGAAAGAGAGAAGTCATTAATCTGAACAGATACATTTGCCATTCATTACCCTCCTGTAACAGGCGGAAAGAATGCGACCTCATCACCATGTTTCAGAGGTGAATCTAATGAACAAAGTGTCTGATTAATAGCGACGAGCAACTTACCGGATTCCAGTGCCAATGCCCACTTATCACCTTTTTTCTCAAGGTGAGATCGCAGTTCTTCAGCCGTTTCAAACGTCGCGTCAAGTTCGAGTTCATCTACGCCAATTAACTCACGAGTTTGAGCAAAAAATAGAACTTTTATCATTATTCCACCTTAAAATGACCAGACTTGCCACCCGTTTTTTCAAGTAACCTGACTTGGCTGATAACCATGTCTTTTTGAACCGCTTTACACATATCGTAGATGGTTAAAGCTGCAATGGAAGCCGCTGTTAACGCTTCCATTTCTACGCCAGTTTTTCCTGCTAGTTTACAAACAGATTCAATCCTAACTTTATTTTCTGATTCAATTGCTTCGAGCTGAACTTCAACTTTAGACAAAAGCAATGGGTGACAAAGTGGAATCAGATCCCATGTTTTCTTTGCTGCTTGAATACCAGCAATACGTGCTGTAGCAAACACATCACCTTTATGGTGTGAGCCAGAAACAATCAATTGAAGTGTTTCTGGCGACATGTGGACGAAGGCTTCTGCGCGGGCTTCTCTAACTGTGTCATTTTTTGAAGACACATCAACCATGTTTGCCTCGCCAGAAGCATTAATATGGGTAAATTGATTCATGATGCTCCTCTTATTTGCTGAGGTGAGGCATAAAATTGCACGGACGATGACTGGCATCCATTTGCTGCTTAATGATCTTTGTCCATGCTGTGCGGCATGCTCCAGTCGAGCCAGGCATTGCGAAAATCACCGTGTGATTAGCAAACCCTGCAATAGCGCGGGATTGAATGGTTGACGTACCTATCTCTTCATAAGAAACCGCACGGAACAGTTCACCAAACCCTTCGACTTGCTTATCGAATAATGGAACAAGCGCTTCAGGGGTACTATCGCGAGAAGTAAATCCTGTACCACCAGTAATCATTATCGCTTGAATCGTATCGTCAGCAATCCACTTTGAGACGACAGCCCGGATTTGATACATATCGTCAATAACGATGCTTTTATCAGCAAGATTATGACCAGCTTCTTGCAAGTGCTCAGCCAAATAGCCACCAGAGGTATCATTCTCTTCCGTTCGGGTATCAGAAACCGTTAAAACAGCAATGTTTGCAGGTTCAAATTTACTTTCAGCGTGCCCCATTTGCTCACCTTACGTGTTATAGATTGAAATTGTTTACTGGCGGGAATCCACCAGCGTTTAAATTATTTAGCCGCCGATAGATGCGAGGTGTGGTGTCATACCTGAGTTTCCATCGTGCAAAAAATGGCTAACAGATTTAGTTTGTAACTGCTCAGAAATGCGATTTATTAGCTCAATATCCTGATGATCGTGTTGTAATAAATCTCTTAACTCAACACCATGCTCACCGAACAAGCACAAATGCAACTTACCTTTAGCCGATACTCTTAATCGGTTACAGCTTTCGCAAAAATCTTTTTCATACGGCATGATAAGCCCTATTTCCCCTTGGTAGTCAGGGTGAATAAAGACTTGAGCTGGACCGTCATTAAGCGCTTTTGGCTTGAGCAGCCAACCATTGGCAATGAGATGATTGCGAATACTTACGCCAGATTGATGATGATGTTTAAACAACTCATCCATCTCTCCTGTTTGCATAAGCTCAATAAACCGAAGTTGAATCGGTCTATCTTTGATCCAATGCAAAAACGCGGGTAACTCGCTACTGTTCAAATTTTTGAGCAGAACTGCATTCACTTTTACCTGTTCAAAGCCGACTTCAAATGCTTTATCGATCCCAGCCATGACTTGAGCGAATTTATTCTCACCAGTAATTTGATGGAACATCCTAGAGTCCAAGCTATCGACGCTTACATTTATGTTGGTAAGACCTGCCTCTCTCCATTCACCAACTTGCTTCTCCATACGATACCCGTTGGTTGTAGTGGCAACCTTGCGAATACCTTGTGTTGAAGCAATCTCGTGAATGATTTCGGTAAAATCCTTACGTAAACTCGGTTCACCACCAGTAATGCGGACTTTATCCGTACCACAACTAGCAAATGCATGAACCACGCGTCGGATTTCGGGGAGAGTTAAAAAGGATGAATTGCGTTGCCCCGAAGGATGTTGATATCCATCAGGCAAACAGTATGTGCATTTAAAGTTACAAACATCAGTAACTGATAAGCGCAAGTAGTAAAACTTGCGATTGAATTTATCTTCGAATTGTTGCGCCACGGAACACCTTTCCAAACACGGGAGGCTTGTTCATTTCCAAACAAACCCTTGTGACCAAATTGCCACTGGCTGACACCTCTTATTCGCTAATTTGCGAACTTAGCAGTGAAAGCTCGGAGTTATGGCAGCCACGAAAATACGTGGCAGCGTCTTAATAAAATACTTAATATTAGTGTGGGATACCAGTCAAAATTGCAAAAACTCGGGGTTGTACAGCTTATTTGGTAGAAATTTAGCGATTCTGTAGGCAAAGTATCGAGCTATCAATACAGAATTTCTCTTATACCTCTTCGAAGGGTATACACTTTAATCAATAAAATAAAATGCGATATATGAACGACTATGACGCTATATAAAAATAAAAAAGTGGTCGCTATTGGCGGCGGGCACGGTCTTGGAAGAATGTTAGCTGCGCTGAAAGATTTCGGTAATAACGCAACAGGTATTGTCACTACAACCGATAATGGCGGTTCAACTGGTCGAATTCGCGATTGCCAAGGCGGGATCGCCTGGGGTGATACACGAAATTGTATTAATCAGCTGATAACGGAACCTTCTATCGGTTCTATGATGTTTGAATACCGCTTCAAGGGTGTAGGCGAGTTAAATGACCACAATCTTGGAAACTTAATGCTCACCGCCTTAGATAACCTTTCAATTCGACCTCTAGAAGCAATTAATTTAATTAGAGATATGCTTAAAGTCGATATCAACATCGTCCCAATGACGGAGCACCCCACAGATCTAACAGCGCTGTCTGTCTCAGGTGAATGGGTACGTGGTGAAACCAGTGTCGATGAAACTGAGTACGATCTACAGCGTTTATACTTGGAGCCTCAAGTTCAAGCGACTAAGGAAGGGATAAAGGCCATTGAAGAAGCGAACTGCATTGTATTGGGACCTGGCAGTTTTCTCACAAGTATTATGCCCCCACTATTGCTTCCAGAGTTGGGTAAAGCGATAGCAAGAAACTCAACAGCTAAACTCGTGTTTGTCGAAAACTTATCGCCAGAATATGGCCCTGCCGGACGCATGACGCTGCAAGAAAAACTCACTTGGTGCCAACGAGCTTGTGATGGTCGTGAGATAGACGTATTACTCGGAAAAGACGATTATGAGGCGTTCACTGGTGTACGTGAAATAGTCACCATTGATTTAGCTTCAGCCAATCATCAATGGCGACATGATAGAACTAAACTGCAGAAAGCAATAGAAAATCTATTGGGTTAATTTGAGAAATTCTTCTCGAGTTAAGTGCAAGCAGGTGATCATTGTTTCCCTATTTTCTGACGTGTTAATGTCTTCACCTGTTTTGTATCGAGCATCTAACCTTGTTGCAAATTCGCATAACCTTTCAGCACCAAAACTTGCTGCACTGCTTTTCAGTGAATGGCTGATCGACTTCAATTGCTCCTCAGCTTCGCTTCGCTCGGACGGACCATTTGCTAGCGCCTCAGCGTAATCGACTAACTCTCCAATAAAAATAGAAAAAAGCATGGGAAGGTTCTCTTCTCCGATGTCTCGACTCAACTCGTCTATTTTGTCTGTATTGACGACTGCTTTCATTCTGCCCTCTTAAACTTGTTGTGTTTCTCTTTATTGTTCTTTCCAAGTTTGCAGCTTGCGATACAACGTAGACGGACTGACGTCTAGATGACCTGCTGCCTTCGGAATATTACCTTCACAGGCTTCAATTGCTTGCTCTATCGCACTTTTTTCAGTAAGCCAAAGTGGTCGTATTTCTTCTATAGAGAGTTTAGTTGAAATTGAGTCGGTTGCATTCGCTTGTTTCAATTCTGATACCGAAGGCAAATTTAAGGGTGGCGGTAGCATATTAAGTGTGATCTCACTCCCATGGTTAAGTACCACGGCATTACGCAGCACGTTCTGCAACTGACGAACGTTACCAGGCCATTCGTACTCAATAAATTTATCGAGTACTTGCTGGGAAAAACGTACAAAACCTTTCCCTTCTTCATGAGACATATGCCCAAGTAATGAATACGCAATTTCGACTACATCTTCCCCACGGTTTCTCAACGGTGGTAAATGCAACGGAATGACATAAAGTCGGTAATACAAATCCTCACGAAAACGCCCTTCTTGCACTTCTTTCCATGGGTCACGGTTGGTTGCACATACAAAACGCACATCCACACTTTTCATTTTGGAAGAACCCACTTTTTGAAAAGTACCCGTTTGGATAAATCGAAGCAGCTTGGTTTGAAGATCCAAGTCCATCTCACACAATTCATCCAAGAATAGAGTTCCACCATCAGCTAACTCTGCTGCACCTTGCCTATCCGTTGATGCACCTGTAAAGGCACCTTTAACATGACCAAAAAGCTCACTTTCTATAAGATCTTTAGGGATGGCAGCACAGTTGATCGCGATAAAAGGACTATCACCACGTTTACTCGCAGCGTGTATGGCTTCAGCACACACCTCTTTACCCGTACCACTTTCCCCAGTGATGAAAAGTGAAGCTTTACTAGGAGCTGCGGAATCTATCGTTCGATAAACCGCCTGCATGGTCTGGCTACTGCCAATAAAGCCTTGATAGTTGTTATCAGGTTCACTGGTTGGAGAACGCAACTTTCCAGCTTTTCGAAGAGCATTATTAACCGGGACACGAAGCCTATCTGCTTCACATGGCTTAATAAGGAAATCCTGAGCCCCCTTTCTCATCGCTTCAACTGCGGTATCTATTGAACCATGCGCAGTCATAAAGATGACAGGAACATCAGGGTAATTGGACTTTACTGACGAAAGGACATCCATCCCGGTCATATCAGGTAGGCGTAAGTCGAGTAAAATGAGATCAGGAGTTCGCTTTTCGAGACTTTTTATTGCATCTATTCCCGTCCCGACAATAGTAATATCCAAGCCAAGTGGATTAAGATAGGATCGGTATAACGCTGCAACCGAAGCGGTATCTTCTACCATGAGAAGATATTTTGGATTCGGATTAGTTGTTGTGTCTTGCATAACCTAGCCGTTGCACTTTAGTAATGTAGTTGCAATATGAATCGCATTTTGCGAAAAATAATAGCCTAAACAGAATAAAATGTAAAAGAAAGGGTGAAATAAACATGGCACGCTATGTGCAACTTCATGTATGACCCTAATGGGTCACCTAGCCAACTGACGTTGTTAGTGAACAAAGTATTCACAAAATGAAGCCAATAGAACGATTTCTATTGGCTATTTTTTTGATTTAAATTCAGCTCAAAAATCATCTCGAGAGATCGGTAGACCTTAGCTGTTTGCTATAAATTGCGCTTTCAACTTTTCTATTTCATCTCGTTTTCCAGCCGCCAGCTCAAACTCTAAGTTTTGAGCATGCTGATACATTTGACCTTCTAACTTCGAAATTTCTTTCTCTAACTGCTGTGGAGAGAGTACTTCATAGCTGTTCGATGGCTCTGCAACCTGAGATAGGGGAACTTGTTTGTTATGACGCTTCCCTTTGGCTTTAGCGATATCGCCAAGCTCCATAATGTCTTTTACGTTAGTCTGAAGCGCTTGAGGTGTAATACCTTGCTCTTCGTTATACATTTTTTGTTTATCTCGACGGCGGTTCGTCTCATCCATCGCTTTTTTCATGGATTTAGTAATCCTATCTCCATAGAGAATAGCCTTACCACTTAGGTTACGCGCTGCACGACCAATAGTCTGAATCAAAGAACGCTCCGAACGAAGGAACCCTTCTTTGTCAGCATCCAATATCGCCACCAAACTCACTTCAGGCATATCAAGCCCCTCTCGAAGTAAGTTAATCCCAACAAGCACGTCAAATTCACCTAAGCGAAGATCTCGGATAATCTCAACTCGCTCAACCGTATCGATATCAGAGTGCAGGTAACGAACTTTTACGCCATGCTCGTGCAGGTATTCCGTTAAATCTTCCGCCATTCGTTTCGTTAACGTCGTTACCAAAACACGTTCACTTTTTTGACTGCGGATTCGAATTTCAGAGAGTAGATCATCCACCTGCGTGGCAACGGGTCTAACTTCTAATTCAGGATCTAACAATCCTGTTGGGCGGACGACTTGATCGGCGATGTCATCAGCCGACTTTTCTAGTTCGTAATTTCCAGGTGTCGCAGATACAAAAATAGTTTGAGGTGCGATGGATTCAAACTCTTCAAATTTCATCGGACGGTTGTCCAATGCGGAAGGTAATCGGAAGCCAAATTCAACTAAGGTTTCTTTTCGCGAACGGTCGCCTTTATACATCGCACCAATTTGGGGTACGGTAACGTGAGATTCGTCGATAACCAAAAGACCATCTGCAGGCAAATAGTCGAATAAAGTCGGCGGCGGCTCCCCCTCATTTCTACCACTTAAATAACGCGAGTAGTTTTCAATACCGGAGCAAAACCCAAGTTCGGTCATCATTTCAATATCAAATTGAGTACGTTGCGAAATTCGTTGCTCTTCAAGAAGCTTATTATTTTCTATCAGATGTTTTTTGCGTTGCTCAAGCTCGATTTTTATTTCTTCAATAGCATCCAAGATTTTCTCACGAGGCGTAACATAGTGAGTTTTCGGATAAATGGTAAACCTCGGAAGATCTCGTTGCTTAACCACGCCAGTCAGCGGATCAAACACACTAATACAGTCTACTTCATCATCAAACATTTCGATGCGTACTGCATCTTGCTCAGATTCGGCAGGGAATACGTCAATAACTTCGCCACGCACCCTAAATTGACCGCGCTCGAAAGCGACATCATTTCGAGAATATTGAAGTTCAGCCAA
This sequence comes from Vibrio penaeicida, assembly GCF_019977755.1. Classification (NCBI taxonomy): domain Bacteria; kingdom Pseudomonadati; phylum Pseudomonadota; class Gammaproteobacteria; order Vibrionales; family Vibrionaceae; genus Vibrio; species Vibrio penaeicida. The sequence continues at coordinate 2,696,338 of NZ_AP025144.1, forward strand.
GCGCCTTAGAATATCTCGTTGACCTATCACATCCCCTCTGGTTACGTGGAGCATCATCTTTAGATAGCTGTCCGGGTCTCCTAAACCGTAAATGGCTGAAACGGATGCAACAATAATGGCGTCTTTTCTTTCTAGTAGAGCCTTTGTTGCAGATAAACGCATTTGCTCAATATGCGCGTTCACAGAGGCATCTTTCTCTATAAACGTATCTGTTGTAGGTACATAGGCTTCTGGCTGATAGTAGTCGTAGTAAGAGACAAAATATTCAACAGCGTTGTTTGGGAAAAAGGCTTTCATCTCCCCGTATAACTGGGCGGCAAGCGTTTTATTTGGAGCGAGAAGAATTGCTGGTCGCTGAGATTCAGCAATAACATTCGCTAACGTAAATGTTTTACCCGATCCGGTCACCCCTAAGAGCGTTTGATGTGCTAGTCCAGAGTCTAACCCGTCTAGAAGCTTTTTGATCGCAGTAGGTTGATCGCCCGAAGGTACATATTTGGAGACGAGATCGTACGTCTTGCTCATTTTTATTCCCTAACCTAAGTTTAACGGTATTGTCTTTTGCTTTAACTCTAGAGGCAATACATAGAGTGACTAAAAGTCCGATCTACGGCACATTTACCGCTAGATACTGACAACGTTATCTGGTATCTTTTTCAGCCCTGTACAAAAACCCCGCAATAAAACACCATTTTTCATCCACGAGTTTTCCCCAAAATTTTGCTAGATATGTCGATACTGTCATCTAAGTGCATTTTTATTCACATCCACAACTTCAAGCATTAAAAACACTTAAACAACGTAAAATCAATTTGTTAGAGCATCTTCATTCCCTATTTATTGCTGGGAAACTCTTTCTAAAACAGCCCAAAAAATAATTGTCAAAAATCAATTAACACAGTTATCCACAATTTTGGTGGATAAGTTCGATTAGGCTTTGCCGTGCAAGGGTTATGTGATTGTAAAGATTTTTTTTAAGATTTTTTTCTCAAATCTTTCTCGTTGAGTGTTGACAGAAAATTGTGTAGTCAACCGATAAGTTTGAGAAAAGAATTCGCATAAAATGAGCACTTCCGCACGAACAGCTCAGCCTAGAATGTATTTACGGGTAAATCTGAGCACACATAGGAATCTTTACCTTCTTGTCACTCCATATCGTTGGCTGACGTCAACCAAGCTGATACAGGAACTCTCTATCTCGTTTGTTCGGTGTAAAAAGATTGGTGGTCGTAATCCACCAGCACTTTGTGACGCGCAGCTTTGGTAGCAGCAATAAAGGCATATGCACTTTCCGCATCTAAATACCAATACCCGCTTTCTGGCTCGGTGGGTCGACCGTCTGGCGCTTTGAATTTGCCAGCAGGCAGCAGTTGACACCAACCGTCTTCAGACAGAGATAAATCTGCGGTCAGTATCGCCTGCGCGACTGGGTTTGAGGGTAAGGTCTGTGTTTTCATGCTCTCCATATTGAAGGGCGAGAGGGGCTAGGTGTGATTCACCTTAGTGTGTGTATTTAGGGAAAACCGTGAATAAGTGATTTGAAGGAAGTACTTTATGCTCAAACTCGTTTGCGCCCCCGAAACCTGTTAGAGTATTTATTCGACTTTATTTTTATATCTAAATACGCCCTAGCATTTCTAATATTTGAATTCAGCTTGGAGCATGCTGCATTAGTACCAATTACAAGTGCTACTGGTTTGACTTGTGGTTTTCAACAGGGATTTTATACGGTTTATTGGTTTTGAGTTAAATTTGAGTATGTGAAATGGTTTGCTTTGTCGACAGAGCGACCGCAAACATGTTCAAATTTTAAACTAATATTGAGCACTTAATTAAATTTAGTACCTATGTCTGTATTTTATGAATAGGTAATGCACATCAACTTTCTACTAAACAAGCGTCACACGAACAAAAACAATCATGCAATTGCTCTTGAGGGTGATTAATAAGTGATTGTTAATAAAGAAGATTATCGTTACCCATCCTTAGATAACATGCACTATTTAAAAGTGATAAAGCGCCTGCTCGTTTTTGTATGTTGGCAGAGTGCAAAATATGATGTATATGCTTTGTTTTTTAGTGGCTTATGGTAGATTAGATGAAAGTTGCTCTACCGGAAAACGAGCCCGCCGGTTATTAAAAATGTTATACGCAAACCCTAATTAACAACATTTACTTTATGAAAAGACGAATACATGCATTATAAAACGGAAAAATCTAAGACTAGACCTGACAAAGCTCCTGAGGAATTTACCATATACGCTGTCGGTGATGAAGAGTATATTTATTGCCCAATAAGAAGTCGTGTCTATAAAGTAAACAACAAACCTGAAGAGAAAGTTCGGCAGTGGTGGCTATACAGATTAGTTGAGGTTTACGGCTATACATTTAACCAAATAGATGTAGAAGTAAAAGTTAAAGTAGGAGCTGCCGAAGCCAAAAAAGCTGCTGATATCGTTGTATATACAGATAGTAAAAAATCTACTGCAAGAGTTTTTATTGAAGTTAAGCGGCCAAAGAGAAATGATGGAATTGAACAGCTTAAAGTCTATATGAATGCTACTGGCTGTAGAATTGGCTTATGGAGCAACGGTGAGCCTCCTCATGTCTATCTTTTGAGAATTGAGCCAAAAGAAGACCAAGAAGAAGCTACATGGAGAGAATTACGAAATATTCCAAAGAAATCAGAATCGCTAACAGATGTTGACTCTCCCATAACTAGGAAAGAGTTGGAGCCTGTAAAGGATTTTCTTTCAATAATTAAAGAGTGTGAAAATTACATCAAAGCTCATGAAGGTGTTGATGCTTTTGATGAAATATTCAAACTTATTTTTGCGAAGCTTTTTGATGAAAGAGCTAACTTAAAAAATGACAACTCTTCTGCTCAGTTTAGAGTAGGTATTCTTGAAGCTCCAGAAGATGCAAAGACAAGAATAATTTCATTGTTCAAAAATGCATCTAAGAGATGGTCTGGCGTTTTTCTAGAAGGTGAAACTTTGAACTTGGGGGATGAGACATTAGCGTTTTGCGTCTCAGCCTTACAAAAGGTATACCTTTTGAAATCTGATGCAGATGTTCTAGGTGCTGCATTTGAAATTATGATTAACCCAGGCATGAAGGGGGATAAAGGTCAGTACTTCACACCAAGACATGTTGTAGATATGTGTGTTGAAATACTTAACCCTAAGGATGGTGAAACCATATTTGACCCTTCCTGCGGTAGTGGAGGCTTTCTAGTTTCTGCCATGAGTCATGTCTATAGGACTATTGAGAAAGAACGAGATGATGAAAATGAAATAATAGAAAATAAAAAAGACTATGCTATTGAATGTGTTTATGGCATGGATTATGACCCTCTAATTGCAAAAGTCGCAAAGGCATACATGCTTATTTGGGGAGACGGACGGTCAAACATAGCCGTCTGTGATGGGCTAAATAATGTTAACTGAGATGATGAAACTAAATCCAAATTTATTATCAAGTCTGATGGAAAATCAGAATTACGTAAATTTGATATCATTGCAACTAACCCTCCATTTGCAGGAGATATCTCATCAGATGATACCCTCTCAAAGTACCATATTGCTCATAAACCTCAAAAAAATGGTGGCAGAAAAAGAGTAAATAAATTATCCAGAGATAAGTTATTTATCGAGCGATGCGTTAATATGCTAAACCCACACGGGAGAATGGCTATTGTTTTACCTCGAGGTATTTTTAAAAATTATGGTGATGAATACATTCGTAGATATATTCTAAAGCATTGTAAGATATTAGCCGTTGTTGGACTCGGTGGCGACATGTTTAAGCCTTTTACAAACACTAAAACTTGCGTTGGATTTTTCCAAAAACGAGAGACTCCTCTAGAAGATTTTTCTGACGTAGAACTAGATCCCGACCCAATTTTTGCACTCACTGAAAACCCAGGGAAGGATAAAACAGGAAATCTAATCGTTGATAAAGATCATAATATACTATCCGATTTAGATGAAATATCTGCTTTTGTTCAAGCTAATATTCAGTTCACCAAGGCGGAGCAATAGATATGGCTAAGCTAGCAATTAGAAAAGTAACCGATACTTATCTTGATCTAAATGACCCTGAATCTGGTTTATATTCAAATAACCATATTTATGAACCTGAATTTCATCAAGAAGATTATGTTTCGGTATGTGATGAGCTGGAAGGAACTAAAGGTTCTTTTCAATTATCCACGAATGAAAAACTCGTAGGCGTTATCCATAGGGGAACCCAACCTAAATACGCTGATGTTGAAACTGACCCGTCTTCACTTAATTGGTTCGGTATGACTGATGACTACGGCAAGCAAGTTAATGATAAAGGTGCAAATATTTGCGCTCTAAAATCAGTTTGTATTAGAGCTGGATATGTGGACCTTGAAACTGCTAGATCAGTTAGTAAAGAAACGTATGAGAAAACCAAGCATCGCGCCGGCATACAAAAGAATGACGTTCTTATAAATTCGACAGGTGATGGAACCATCGGTCGAGTCGCCGTCTATGATCATGACTTTCCTGCTGTTGTAGATGGACATATCACAATCCTTCGATTTACTGATGAAGATTTGGCTTGGTATATAGGGGCATTTCTTATGTCCGAAATGGGTCAGAAACAAATTACTAGATATATTAATGGATCTAGTGGTCAAGTTGAAATATACCCTCAGGATATTGCTAGAATTTGGGTGAAGCCTGCAACTCAGAAAAAAATTGCAAAGATAGCCAGTGAGTTTCGAGATGCTTGTGGAAGTTATAATAAGTTTAAACAAGATATAAAGAAGGCATTGAGCAGCGTATAACAAGGCGCTGCGCTCCTAATTTACCGGTGAGCGCGGCGTTACCCTTCCGAGTACCCCACGTTTAGTAGACACTTTACTAAGTTAGATCTAGGGTCTAATTGAGAGGTGATTTATGACTAAACATCGTAATCCAGCGTACAGCGAAGAATTCCGCAAAGAAGCAGTGCATCTTGCCAGTCTTCCAGGTCGAACGGCGGTCTCGGTTGCTCAAGAGCTGGGCATCAGTGCTCAGCAAATACGGAACTGGAAGCGTCAGTTCACACGTCTATCGGATAAACAGTTTAACACCCTAGACGGTGTTGATTATTCGAAGAAAGAGTCCGAAGAGCTTCGAGCGCTAAGGCGCGAGAACAAGCGACTCAAAGATGAAATGGAATTCCTAAAAAAGGTCTCGGCGTACTTCGCGAAGCAGCAAGAGTGAAGTACGAGTTCATCGACAGTTATGTTGAGAAATACAAAGTCACTCACATGTGTCACGCTCTTGATGTCTCACCTAGTGGCTTTTACAAGTGGCGTCATCGAGTGCCCAGTGAGCGTTCAAAGCGTCGAGAGCGCTTTGAACAATTGGTCATGTGTATGTACCTTGTAATCATCCCCTAAACTAGGGACATTTAGAATTAGAGTTCTTCGGTTTAAACTAAACCAAATGGAGAACGCTGATGAAAAAGTCACGCTATACAGAAACGCAAATCGTCAAGATTCTGAAAGAAGTTGAAACTGGCAGGTTGGTCAAACAGGTCTGCCGAGAGTATGGCATCTCAGATGCCACTTACTACAACTGGAAGTCCAAGTACGGCGGCATGGAAGCCTCAGACGTGAAGCGACTGAAGGAGCTTGAGGATGAAAACCGACTCCATTGCAGAGCCGCAGCCATCTCCAAACCATGCAGCACATCATATCGTTATGGGTAATGGTCGTGTTAAGGCAATGATTAACGCTCGCTTGCAGATGTTCATGTATGGGATAGGTATCAACGACTCTATGAATGGTATTTGGCTACCACGTTCGACCACTTACAAGGGACGTTACACTACACCAAAAGCGCCGACTCACTCGCGCATACATGGCAATAACTATCAGAGGTGAGTTGGAAAATTGGCTGATATTCGCAACAATGAAGGCGCATTTAGAGCCAGACTTGTCAGAATTAAATCTCAGCTAAAAGATGGCTCTCACCCTTCCCAAATTCTTATGAAGAAAGATCCATCTTGGAAACCAGCTCAATGAGTATATATCAGATAAGAAACATCAATCGTCACTTCAAAGTTCTCGAACATGACCCTTTTCAACGGGCCATCGATGCGGGTGACGATGCTCTATTGGATAGGCTCTACAGTGAACCCATAGCCTCAAAAGGGTTGTCCGATGTTTGGGTAGAAGAGAGTGTCAAATTCACAGCTCACGACAATACGTCTATAAAAATTCCAGATATATCTGTTTGGGGTTCTTTCCTAGTACTAACGCAACGAGCGGTAGAAGTGTTAAAGCCATATATCGGCTCTGATGGCGAGCTCTTACCTATCGTGATTGATGATGAAAAGTTTCAGGCTTTCAATGTCATGAGTTTTGGTGAGGAAGACAAAGCCAGTACGAAGCACGAATACATCGATGGGTATCCAGCTGGCTTGGAATCTCTCAACTTCATCGAGTCTAGTGTTACTGATAAGCACGTTTTCAAGTCTTTAATGCAAGGGGGTAACTTGTTGTATTGCGATGAGAAGCTAAAGGCGTTATGTAATAAGAATGATTTACGCGGTGTGTATTTCGACTTGGATCTATTGGATGTTTTCGATTACTAAGTAGCGGCTTCATCTTCCACATTTACTCCTCACCAAGGCTGTTTTCGCCCGCCAGCCTCAGAGTGCCTTCTCGCAATACCCGATTTCTTGATTCATCCGTCGCTTGAGAAATATTTGAGCCTTTTTTCTCATTTCTAGTAGATTTTATGTTTACCCGGTGATAGTATCCTGCCCCGTTGAAAGATGTGGTGTACCCGTCTTGTTCCCCCTTAGTTCAGTTGGTAGAACGGCGGACTGTTAATCCGTATGTCGCAGGTTCGAGTCCCGCAGGGGGAGCCAAAATTCTAAAAGCCATGTCGAAAGACGTGGCTTTTTTCGTTGTTAGCGACTGGTTTGTTCCAAACCAATGTCTCAGAGCTCGCCGCCCACGTTGAGTCCCGACAAAGGGAGCCAAACTTCCAAAAGCCATGTCGAAAAGAGTGGCTTTTTCCGTTTATAGCGACTGGTTTGTTCCAAACCAATGTCTCAGAGCTCGTTGATTGGCGACAGGTGTATTTCAAACCCAAGCTAAAAGATATGATCCCCTCGCTCTGGTCAATTAAAAACACTCTAAGCTTATGTTTCGTAAGAGTACTTGTTCAACACTCCACTCACGTTCAAATTTCGACCAACAGAAACTGACCTGCTACGCTTTTATCGTCGCCACACGCAACCTAAATGATATTAATTCTCAACAACTTGGCGTTTTTCAAATTTAGAATCATAATTCTATAATTAACTGACTAATAAACAGTCAAATACCAAAAAACCTTGCTCTATCTCGGTTGTTAAATACGTAACAAAGCAGGATAATATTAAGATCTGATTTATTTTTATTGAGATGCCATGACAGAGTATCTGTTGCTGCTTGTTGGCACCGTTTTGGTCAACAACTTCGTTCTTGTAAAATTTTTAGGCTTATGCCCCTTCATGGGTGTTTCAAAAAAACTTGAAACAGCTATAGGCATGGGCTTGGCTACGACATTTGTGCTTACTTTGGCATCGGTGAGCGCATACCTCGTTGAAACCTACATCTTAACGCCGCTAGGTATTCAATATCTCCGCACCATGAGTTTTATTCTGGTTATCGCTGTTGTTGTGCAGTTTACCGAAATGGTGGTGCACAAAACCAGCCCGACTCTTTACCGCCTACTTGGTATTTTTCTGCCATTGATTACCACAAACTGTGCCGTTCTAGGTGTAGCGTTACTCAACATTAATGAGAATCACAATTTCATTGAATCCATCGTTTATGGCTTTGGCGCTGCTGCTGGCTTCTCCATCGTTTTGATTTTGTTTGCTTCTATGCGTGAACGTATTGCCGCAGCTAACGTACCAATGCCATTTCGCGGTGCATCTATAGCAATGATTACCGCCGGGTTAATGTCACTCGCATTCATGGGCTTTACAGGGCTGGTGAAACTGTAATGAGTGGAATTCTAATTGCTATCATTGCACTTGCAGCCCTAGCGGCTATCTTTGGTGCGATCCTTGGTTTTGCTTCAATAAAGTTCAAAGTTCAAGCTGATCCGATTGTGGATCAAATCGATGAAATTTTACCTCAGACTCAATGTGGTCAGTGTGGTTACCCTGGTTGCCGCCCTTATGCTGAAGCCATTGCAGATGGTGACTCCATCACTAAATGCCCTCCAGGTGGGCAGGCTGCTATCGAAAAGCTGGCCGATTTAATGGGGGTTGAAGCGGGAGAACCGGAACACGACCCAGAAAAAAGCATCAAAAAGGTCGCTTACATACACGAAGATATGTGTATAGGCTGCACAAAATGTATCCAAGCTTGCCCAGTAGATGCCATTGTAGGAGGCAACAAAGCGCTGCACACCGTTATTAAAGACGAATGTACTGGCTGTGATCTCTGTGTTGCACCGTGCCCGACGGATTGCATCGAAATGATTCCAATTGCGCAAACAACAGATACATGGAAGTGGCAATTAAACACAATACCGGTGGTTAACGTCACCGATTCTCAACCTCAAAAATTACAATAAGAAGGATTGGGCATGTTGTCACTCATTGAGAAAATTCGTTCTGGTTACCTCTGGGATTTTCCCGGTGGTATTCACCCACCAGAAAATAAGCGCCAATCTAACCAGTCAGAAATGCAGGTATTACCTCTTCCGCAAGAGCTGGTTATTCCTGTAAAACAGCACATTGGGAAACCCGGTGATCTCGCGGTATCAATAGGTGATCACGTAACCAAAGGTCAGCCGCTGACTCGCTGTTCATTAAGCTTCATGCTTCCAATTCATGCCCCGACATCTGGAACCATTACCGCAATAGAGCCCAGAACGACAGCTCACCCGTCTGGTCTGACAGAATTGTCCGTCGTTATTGAACCCGACGGAAAAGATGAGTGGGGGAAAAAGAACCCCATTGCGAATTACCAGCAAGAAACATCAGACGACTTAATTGAAGCTATTCGTCAGGCAGGCGTGTCTGGAATGGGAGGAGCCGGTTTCCCAACGGCAAAAAAAATCCAATCGGGATTGGCTAAAACAAAAATATTCATCGTCAACGCTGCTGAGTGCGAACCGTACATAACCGCTGATGATCGAATAATGCAAGAACATGCAGAAGAGATCATCAAAGGCATAGAAATTGTTGAGCACATACTTAAACCAGAGCTCACCATTATCGGTATCGAAGACAATAAACCAGAAGCCATCAAAGCACTGCAAGCTGCTGCTACGGCAAAAGATCTGGTTATTCGAGTCATCCCGACGAAGTATCCTTCTGGTGGCGAAAAGCAACTCATCAAAATACTGACCGATATGGAAGTACCAGCAAATGGTATTCCAGCGGACATAGGCATATTGGTACAAAATGTGGGTTCAATGCATGCCATCAAGCGTGCAATCATTGACGGCGAGCCTCTTATCCAGCGCGTAGTGACTCTGACAGGTAAAACCTTCAAACAACCCCGTAATGTTTGGGCTTTGATCGGGTCACCTGTTTCACACCTGCTGGAACACGCAGATTATAAAGCCGATAAAAAAGCGCCTCGCCTTATTATGGGTGGACCAATGATGGGGTTTGCTCTTCCGCATGCTAACGTCCCCATCACAAAAACAGCTAACTGTATTCTTGCGCCCGCGCGTCGGGAACTGCCTGTTGAGCGTTACGAGATGGAATGCATCCGCTGTGGCGAATGTGCAGACGTATGCCCGGCGTCTTTACTTCCTCAACAACTTCAATGGTATGCAAAGGATCAAGATTACGATAAGTGCGAAGAACTCAATCTAAAAGATTGTATCGAATGTGGAGCTTGTGCATTTGTCTGTCCAAGTGAAATCCCCTTAGTCCACTACTACCGTGAAGCGAAAGCGGAAATTCGTACCCGTAAAGAAGAAGCCATCGCTGCTGAGCGAGCTAAAAAACGCTTTGAAGAAAAGAACGCTCGAATGGAGCGCGATAAGCTTGCTCGTGAAAATAAATTCAAGAAAGCCGCAGAAGCGCGCCGTAAAGATTTGAAGACCGGTGACGGTGAAGATGCCGTTGCGGCAGCCATTGCTAGAGTTAAATCTCAGAAAGCACAAACAGCAGCAACAGATGAAGTTAAACCGGCTGTTGCAGCAGCCATTGCTCGCGCAAAAGCCAAACAAGCTGAGGCAATGAAATCTGGACAATCTGAACCAGATAATAGCGAGATGGCAAAACTCAGAGAAGAGCGCAAGCGTCAAGCGAGAGAACGTAAAGCCTTAAAAGCAAACGAAACGACTGATTCAGATTCGAAAGATAAGCAAGACACAAGTAAAAAAGATGCCGTCGCTGCAGCTATTGCCCGTGCAAAGGCAAAAAAATCAACTCAACCAGAACAAGCGGAAACTGCAGGAAACGAGAAGAAAGATGCGGTAGCCGCTGCTATTGCAAGAGCGAAAGCGCGCAAGGAACAGCAATCTGAATCGAAAGGGGCTGAAACCTTGGATTCAATCGAATCTCCGGCTAAAGCAACTCCTGAAGACGATCCGAAAAAAGCCGCAGTTGCTGCAGCCATTGCAAGGGCAAAAGCACGCAAAACGAAACAAGTTCAACCAACTGAAAGTGATGACTCGAGCTCAAACGAGCCATCAGCGGAAACGTTTGTTGAGGAAGACCCGAAAAAAGCCGCGGTAGCCGCTGCCATTGCAAGGGCAAAAGCACGCAAAACGAAACAAGTTCAAACAGAAAATGATGATTTGAAATCGGATGAGCCACCAGCGGAAACACCTGTTGAAGAGGACCCGAAAAAAGCCGCGGTAGCCGCTGCCATTGCAAGGGCAAAAGCGCGTAAGGCGAAGCAAGCTCAAACAGAAAATGATGATTTGAATTCGGATGAGCCACCAGCGGAAACACCTGTTGAAGAGGACCCGAAAAAAGCCGCGGTAGCCGCAGCCATTGCAAGAGCGAAAGCGCGTAAGGCGAAACAAGCTCAAACAGAAAAAGATGATTTGAAATCGGATGAGCCACCAGCGGAAACATCTGTTGAAGAAGACCCGAAAAAAGCCGCGGTAGCCGCAGCCATTGCAAGGGCGAAAGCGCGTAAGGCGAAACAAGCGCAAGCAGCTGAAAGTGACGACTCGAATTCAAACGAGCCAGCAGTGGAACCACCTGTTGAGGATGACCCGAAAAAAGCCGCGATAGCCGCTGCCATTGCAAGAGCGAAAGCGCGTAAGGCGAAACAAGCTCAAACAGAAAATGATGATTTGAATTCGGATGAGCCACCAGCGGAAACACCTGTTGAGGAAGACCCGAAAAAAGCCGCGGTAGCCGCAGCCATTGCAAGGGCGAAAGCTCGAAAAGCCGAACAACAGAAACGTAATCAATCTGAGGAAAACGACTAGTGGCATTTTTTATTGCTAGCTCTCCACACGCACGTAATCGACGCAGCACACCCGATCTAATGAGGTGGGTGGCTTTGTGTGCGCTACCAGGACTTGTCGCTCAAATATACTTCTTCGGTTGGGGTACGCTCATTCAACTTGTGTTTGCCATTGGTTTAGCGATAGGTTTCGAAGCAATCGTGATGGTAGTGAGAAAGCGTAACCCAGTTTCAGCACTTCGTGATTACAGCGCAGTCGTTACAGCTTGGTTATTAGCCGTTGCCATCCCTCCTCTATCCCCTTGGTGGATGCTCGTTATCGGTATTTTCTTTGCCATTGTGATTGCAAAACATTTATACGGTGGCTTAGGGCAGAATATTTTTAATCCCGCGATGGTTGCCTACGTTGTACTGCTGATTTCTTTTCCCGTCCAAATGACAAGCTGGCTATCGCCTTTAAGTATCAGCCCATTTCAGGTCGACTTCTCTGATGCTTTGTCACTCATCTTTACTGGTTTCAACCATGATGGCTTCTCTCTTCAGCAGGTAAGAACTGGCATCGATGGAATTACAATGGCAACGCCGTTAGACACCATTAAAACATCATTGCAATCAGGTCTTACACTAGGCGAAATCACCCAAAAGCCTCAGTTTTCAGGCATTGCCGGAGCTGGATGGGAATGGGTGAACCTTGCTTATCTTGCGGGCGGACTCGCATTAATAAAGTTGCGAATAATTCAATGGTATATCCCTGCTGCGTTCTTAGGGTCATTGGCTGTCATGTCGCTTATTTTTACTCTTCTACTCCCAGGAGAAACCGCCCCTGTTACTATGCAGTTGTTATCTGGCGCAACGATGTTGGGCGCATTTTTCATCGCAACAGATCCGGTATCTGCGTCAACGACTGTTCGAGGTAGATTGCTGTTTGGAGCATTAATTGGTGCTTTAGTCTTTATTATTCGAGCGTGGGGAGGTTTCCCTGATGGTGTAGCGTTTGCCGTATTACTCGCCAATATGTGTGTGCCTCTCATCGATTACTATACTAAGCCACGAACTTACGGGCATAAGGGGTAAACATGCTGAACGCAATTAAAAAGAATGGCGCTGTTCTTGCCATGTTTGCCTGTGCTTCTACAGGATTGGTTGCCATCACTAACGCCTTAACCAAATCGACTATTCAAGAACAAGAACAAGCACAACTGATGTCGGTTCTCAACGAAGTTGTACCATCAAACATGCACGACAATCAGCTCTTTTCTGCTTGTATGATCATTGAGTCTCCAGCGCTTGGTCCTGATCCTGTCCATGCTTATGTTGCCTCCAAGCAAGGCGATGTCTCAGCGTATGCTATAGAAGCGATTGCACCCGACGGCTACAATGGAAAAATCAAACTGATTGTAGGTATTTCCTCTACCGGTGAAATTTTGGGTACGCGTATTCTTTCTCATAAAGAGACTCCTGGATTAGGTGACAAAATTGACCTTCGGATATCGGATTGGATCCTCTCCTTTAATGGCAAATCCGTTACTGACCCAGAAGATGCAGCTTGGGGAGTCAGAAAAGACGGTGGGCAATTTGACCAATTCACAGGCGCTACGATTACACCTAGAGCTGTAGTAAAAGCGGTGAAAAAAGCGGTTTGGTATGCAACCCAGAACCAACAAAAAATTAGTTCGATGCCATTCAACTGTGGGAGCGATTCATGACAGATCACAAAACTCTGATAAAGAATGGGATCTGGGAAAATAACCCAGCATTAGTTCAGCTTCTTGGCTTATGCCCATTGCTTGCGGTTTCATCTACTGTGACCAACGCATTAGGGCTTGGGCTAGCAACTTTGCTTGTTCAGGTTGGCTCAAATGTCGTGGTATCCCTAGTGAGAGACTACGTACCTAAAGAAGTGCGCATACCGGTTTTCGTTATGATTATCGCGTCGCTCGTTACCTGTGTTCAGCTACTAATGAACGCTTATGCCTATGGACTTTACCTCTCACTTGGTATTTTTATTCCCCTCATCGTAACCAACTGCATCATCATTGGTCGTGCAGAAGCGTTTGCCTCTAAAAACCCTGTTTTACCTTCCGCGTTAGATGGGTTTTGGATGGGAATGGGAATGATGCTTGTGCTAGTGGTGCTTGGTGCGATGCGTGAAGTTATAGGCAACGGTACTCTATTTGACGGTGCGGATATTTTGCTTGGGTCATGGGCGACTGTTTTGCGTATAGAAGTGTTCCAATTTGATAACAGTTTCTTACTGGCACTTCTTCCACCCGGTGCATTCATTGGTGTAGGGTTTTTGATTGCAGCCAAGAACCTAATAGACAAACAACTAGAGTCGCGCCAACCAAAAGAAGAAAAGCCAGAAATTGAGCGAGCGCGAGTGACTAATGCATAAACGTAAGTGTATATGCGTAACACTAAGCATATGAAAGATATGCGCATAAAGATAAGCGAACAAGAATACCTAGATAAAAATACTGGAAGCAGCCTTAAATGAATCAACCTATATCAAAAAAAGAGAAAGTAGAGGCTATAGTCAATATTCTTGATGACCTCTACCCTGAAGTCCCCATCCCTTTAGATCACAAAGATCCCTATACTCTGCTCGTTGCTGTTTTATTGTCAGCACAATGCACGGATGAACGTGTAAACCAAATCACACCTAAGCTCTTTGCTCGTGCTGATAACCCCTATGATATGGTGAAACTGAGCATTGAAGAGATAAAAGAAATCATCAAGCCCTGTGGTTTGTCCCCTATGAAATCCAAAGGGATATGGCACCTTTCCGATATGATCATCAAGCAACATGGTGGTGAGGTACCTAAGGACTTTGAAGCTTTGGAAGCAATGCCTAGCGTAGGACATAAAACAGCTTCCGTGGTTATGGCTCAAGCATTCAATGTGCCCGCTTTTCCGGTCGATACACACATACACCGTCTTATGTACCGTTGGGGATTGTCTAACGGAAAAAGCGTTGAACAAACAGAGAGAGATGGAAAACGTCTTTTCCCAAAAGAGAAATGGAACGATCTACACCTCCAGATTATCTACTACGGTCGTGAATACTGCCCTGCAAGAGGGTTCGATTTAGACAAATGTATTATTACAAAACAGTATGGGCGCAAAAGCTTCATCAACGAAGTCTTAAAAGAGAAGCTTAAGAAGAGTAAGTAACTGCTTTTGGAAGATGAAAAGTTAAAGAAAAAGGGAGTAGCGATTACTCCCTTTTTGATGCGGTTTAAATTTGGATGACTTGATCACAAAGCTTTTTCAACGCGATCTTATCGTGGCTGATTAAGATTAAAGTAAACTTCAGCTCTTCACCTAACTCGACCAGTAGCTTCAACGTATTCGCCGCTGTGATTGGGTCCAATCGAGAGGTCGGCTCATCAGCAATCAGTAATTTCGGCTTCATAAGCAATGTTCTAAGAATCGCAAACCGTTGAAGCTCGCCACCAGACACTTGCGTAATTTTCCTTTCAAGAACACTAGCGTCTAAGTTCAATCTATCCAGTAACCTCTGCACGGTTTTATCGTCAAACTCTACGAGCTGTTTTAAGTCTCGCAATAGTGAATTTAAGTTTACCGCTCTAGACAATGCGCTTGGAGGATCTTGATATAGCTTGAGTGCTTGCCCTTTTGCAATATTTTGATGCTGGATTATTTTGCCGTCAGTCGGGGGGATAAGACCAAGCAGTATATCCGCAAGGGTCGATTTTCCCTTTCCGCTGTCACCACTAATTCCAACCACAGACTGCTCGTACACATCAAAACTCAAATCAGAAAATAGTGCTTTCCCATTTCTGGTCATTTTCAAAGAATCAGCGGAAATAAGAGGTGCCGAATCAGTACGTTTTTCACGATTTACCCAGTTCTTCGGGTGCGCTGCAATCAAGGACTTAGCGTATTCAGACTGAGGAGAGGCGATCACTTTTTCCCCCTCACCTCGTTCTAACACCACACCTTTACGCATAACAATCACTTCGCCCCGCAAAGATTCGGCGAGTTCAATGTCGTGAGTAATGACAAGTACCGCGCCTTTCTTTTTATGCGCTTTTAACTGTTCGCCAATTTGCTTTTGGCGACTGGCATCCAAACCTTTTGTCGGTTCATCTGCTATCAGCAGTTTTCCACCCGCTTGCGTAGCACACAAGTACGCGACACGTTGCGCCATGCCGCCAGAAAGCTCACTTGGTAACTTGGTTTCATCGCCAGAAAGTTGTACACGCTTAAATGCGTCTGTAAGTCGAGCTTGCAAAGCGGAATCTTCAATCGAATTGACCAACTGATCCACCTCTTTAACCTGCTCGCCAGCGTTCATCAAAGGGCTTAACGCAAACCAAGGCTCTTGCGGCAATACCGAGACTTTTTTACCCCATAAAGCCTCTCGCTCTTTCGTACTTCGTGTCGATTGAGAGCGGTCGAAGAGTGCTATCTCTCCGTTATAAGACAACCCTTCAGGGAGGTTGCCTATGATGGCATTGGCTAATAGGCTTTTACCCGACCCTGTTTCGCCAAGGATAATAAGCGCCTCTCCATCCTTGACGTTAAAAGATACAGGATCAACTAATACGCCTTCAGAACTGGAAATCGACAAGTTCTGAACATCGAGTAAACACGTCATGATTTCTCTCCTCTAGCCAGAAGGTGGAATCCCATTACCAGAAGAAACACAGCCATAATAGGTTGAGCCAGAACCCAAGGAGCTTGTTGGTAGTATCGAAACAGTTCAACCATCATTAACCCTAATTCAGCCTCTGGCGGCTTTAATCCAACATACAAGAAGCCTATGGACGCAAGAGTAAGAATGGAGTTACCAGCACCAAAACACGCTAAGGTGTACAGATCTTTTCTAAGTTCCGGCCAAAAATGACGCTTAAAAATATAGAAATCAGAAAAACCGTACAGCTTAGACGCTTCAACTTCTGGCGACACAACAAGCCCCATCACTCTCGATCGGACAACACGGAAGTATTCAACCCAAAGAATAAGAGAAATAGCGACGTACAGTATCCAAAACGATCCCGGTACAATTGCGCCAAAAAGAAGTACAAGAATTAAACCAGGCATCGCCAAAACAAGGTTCAATACCCAAGATAAACTTCTATCCCACCATCCTCCTTTCCATCCAGCCAAAATACCTGCGATCAATCCAAGAATAGCTGACGTTAAAACGCAAGTTAGCGCCATGAAAAACGACGTTTGGATAGCATCTGATAAGCGAGCCATATTACTTCGACCATAATGATCTCTGCCCAATGGTTCTGCTATATCGGGAGCAGCAAATACTAACGTAAGATTCTGCTGGTATGGGTCACTGTTAAAAAAGGATTTTTCGAGTACCACGAAGACAAATAGTACGGACAGTAATGTCAGTCCAACACATTGCGATAGATTCAGTTTCATTGTATCTCCACCGCAACATTGGATTTAAGGCGAGGATCAAGCAGGTAATTAGCGACATCCACAAGCGTATTGATCAAGACAAATAACAACCCCATCATCAATGCAGCGCCTTGTATCACAGGAATATCTCTCGCAAAAATAGCATGGGATAACGCGTGCCCTATTCCTGGCCAGGAAAACAGAGATTCGATCATCACAATGCCTTCAATCAAGGTCACGGTTTGTATGCCAACAAAGGCGATAACGGGTAACGCAATGTTCACCTGGGCATGTCTTTCAAACGCTTGCGAGTGGCTTAACCCCTTCAAGCGCGCAAACAAGAAATACTGGGAACCAAGCACATTGTGGGTGGCGTTTCTGATGATCCGGTTAGACATTGCAGCCATACTCAACGCTAACGTAATGGCGGGAAGAACAATAAAGCTCGCATCCCCAAAACCTGCCACTGGCAGCCAGTTAAGTTTTAAAGCGAACAAGATGACCAAACCTAAGCCAATCAAGAATACGGGCTGTGCCTTGATCATAATGGACACAAAAAGTGAGAAAGTATCAGACAACTTTCCGGCTCTTCTGCCGCAGTACACGCCAACAGGGATGGCAATGAAAAGCGAAATGATCATGGCAACCAATGCGAGCATCACGGAATGACCGAGCTGGTGAATCAACTCGGTTGTCACTTTTTCTCCGCTCACAAGCGAATAGCCAAGGTTAAAATGAAGCAAATCCCATAGCCATTCAAAGTAGAATTCTATCGCACTTCTATCTAACCCTAGCTCTGCGGACACTGCCTGAGCGGCATTTTCATCGACATAATCATAGCCATAACGCCCCGCAGCAATTCGATAAGCGATGTCTCCTGGAATCAACCTCATGAGCACAAACGTTACGGTTCCCACCGACCAAGCGACAAATATCGCTTGGCAAAATCGTTTATAGAGGAAGCTAGTCATTCAGCTCCATCTCCGCAACTCGATAGTTGATCTCAAATGGGTCAAAGGAAAAGTTTTGAACGCGTTGATTAACGGCGATAATTTGCTGATAGTAGCTGATTGGAATCAAGGGCATTTCATCCGCCAGCAGCTTAGAAGCTTCTGGAATCAAATTGCGATATTCCGTCTCGTTGTCTTGAACTGATAACCGATTCAATAGACGGGTAAACTCGGAAGAAGACCAATTCGTTGGTCCCCAATCGCTGCCTTTATGGCTCGCAAAATCGTTAAGCAGCAACGCTAACGGATCTGCCAACGTGCCGAAGTTACGCGCGACAAGCGCCATTTCCAACGTACCATCATGATGTTTTGATGGGATAGCACTAGAATTGTCGATAGAAATGTCGACCGAGATTCCTACATCGCTTAACTGCGCTTGAATGGCAGTCGCAATTAGGGGAAGTTCAGGGCGATCAGAGTAAGTGGTTAAGTTTATCTCAAAAATCTTTCCTTCACGCTCTAGTTTGTTATCGCCATTTAACGTCCAGCCATGATCTGTTAATAGGCTTTTTGCCGTATCTAGATTTCGAGCGCTCACACCGTAGTTACCCATGTGCCAAACACCTAAAGCGGGTGAAAACAACTGGTAAGCTTCAGACCCAGGCAAACGAAGCACATGATCAGCGATGCCTTTCCTATCCAACGCTAAACTTATTGCCTTGCGAATATCGGAGTGATTAAGGAATGGATGTTCATTATTAAGTTTTATCAATACCGTGCGCGGCATAGAGATAACGTGTGTTTTTAAATTGTCAGAGGCATTTAAACTCTCCAAGCTCAGTGGATCCAATGTGTACACTAAATCCGCTTGGCCCGATTGCGCCAACAATGCTCGACTCTCTGAGCGATGACCCGCTAAGTAACTCACTTGGGCAATCTTAGGTTGAACACCACGATAATTTTCGTTGGTGCTGACCAATGCTTTGTGTGGTGGCACCAAGTTTTCGATTTTATAGGGACCCGTACCATGTAAGTGGGTCACTTCGTTCGCGGCATTAAATGATTTCTTCGAAACAATAGAGGTCGAGTAGTGTGCAAGAACCGACAACATAGGAACAAAGGGGTTCGACAGACTGATCACAACACTGTTATCTTGAGCGCGAATGGATTCAATCGGGGCTCTTTTAATAACCCCTGGTCTCGACATGGCTTGTTTCAAAGAAAACACAACAGCATCGGCATTGAGCGGGGAACCATCGTGAAACGTGACATCATCACGAATTTTAAATGTCCAGGTTAACCGATCGTCACTTTGCTCCCAGCTTTCCGCCAGCAACGGCACCAATTCTGACTGCTCGTTAATTGCCACTAGCGCTTCAACGACTTGTAATCGGGAAAACAAAAAACCATCTTTTGCTAAGTCTTGGCTACTGAACTCAAATGGACCTGAAATAGTAAGTGTTTGTGGTTCGTCTTTTTTGTCCAACGAAAAATACGCGAGCAGACCAAGTCCAACCAACAAAAATAGGGCGAGCTTTTTCAATTTAAATCTTCCTGATACGTTATAACATTCGGGTTGCTATTGAATCGTAATTTGATTGCTCTGTCTATCTGCAACTATGAGATTTATCAAAAGAAGAAAACGGAGAGCAGAATTGCTTTGAGAGCGCGCAAGTATTCGATATTCTTATACTCTTAACGATGAAAGATTTTTGGAGAACAACAATGTCAAACGGACGCATTCTACACACCATGATTCGTGTTGGTGATCTTGACCGCTCAATTGAGTTTTACACCAAAGTTTTAGGCATGAAGCTTCTGCGCACCAATGAAAATGAGAAATACAAATATACACTCGCCTTTTTGGGATATTCAGACGAATCTGAAGGCGCCGTGATAGAACTAACGTATAACTGGGGCACAACCGAATATGACCTAGGTACAGCATTTGGTCATGTGGCACTCGGCTTTGATGATATCTATCAAACTTGTGATGCTATTCGTGAAGCGGGCGGCAACATTACTCGTGAGCCTGGTCCAGTAAAAGGCGGAACAACCCATATTGCATTTGTTAAAGACCCAGATGGCTATATGATCGAATTGATTCAAAACAAATCAGCATCCGCTGGTTTGAAAGGCTAAGTGAAAAACTTACTTCTGTAGAAACGAGCTTTCTATTCGCCTCTTTTTAAGTAATTTTCAGTCTCCATTTTAAGTGAAATTACCGAATATAATTCGGCGGTTAGCGCATTATAAATAAAGCCATCACTTTACATGAAAACAATTATCATTTAATATATTTGGAATATATGTTTTATGATCGTACGGAAGAATTGACAATGAATGTTAGAGACTGGGAACAGCATACACTGAAAGCCGATGTCGCCTTGCAGGAAAAAGACTTTCAGCGCAGTATCATTCATTACCAGCAAGCATTAGCTATTTCAGAAACATTGATTGATGAGCAAGAAGTCGAGGTCGACGATTTGCTGACGATCAACGTAATCTCTTGCCACAATCTGGCAAAATTCTGGCGCGAGAACGGTGATAACGATTACGAGCTGAAATACTTGCAGCTTGCATCAGAGAAGATTCTCTCTCTGGTCCCTCAGTGCCCTAAAACGCATTGTGATAGCTTTGTAGATTCCCTAGGCTGTTGCCGTAAAGCTCTGATTGATTTCATGAAGCGCCACCCGAATCCAAAAGTTGCCGAGCAAGTACAGCATATCGATACAGCGACGAACTGCGAAATCATTGCTAGCTTCCGCTTAAACTGATCGTACAAATTCCGCACTTTCGTGAAATCGAAGAAACAAACTAAAAGAAGCGCCGATTGGCGCTTCTTTTTTTTGTTTAACCGAATCTTTTACTAAACCTGTGTACGCCCTAACGAAATCACTACTCGACGGTTTTTGTCTTTACCAAGAGGAGAGCTGTTATCGGCTACTGGTCTTCTCTCACCGAACCCTTGGACTTCAATTCTATTTTGCGGTAACCCTATCGACTGGAAGTATTCACTCAATACACCAGCTCGGCGTTCGGACAAGCTCTGATTGCCCTTTTTACCACCACTAGAGTCGGTATAAGCCGCGACCAAAACCAAATCGATGTCCTTATTGTGTTTCACGTACTCGGCAATTTTGGCCAGCCGTTTTTGTGAGGCTTTGTTTAGTTGGTCACTATTGCGATCATAATGCAAAATCGTAAAGGAAATATCTTCAAAGCTGTACGGCAATAGTTGGCTAATGCACATACTAAAAGCATTGTAAGAGTGTTGGAACAGTACCGATGAAAGAGCAACCTCTACCCTTTTATCGCGGCTTTGCCAGTCCGCATAGCCAAAAGTCGGATAACGCCCCTTTTCAAGTTCGGAGAGAAGTCCCCAAGCAGTTTGCCCCCCAATGTAACCATCAAACTGCTTGAAGAACTTCAAATTGGAAATCTGTTCTGCATTTTCTCCCGCTCTCCATATAGGCGGCATCGATACCAATGAAACGTTGCGAGTTTCTCCCATAGGGCGATACATTTTTAATTCAAAGTCGAGATTGATTTTCTTGCTAGCACGAGAAGTAAACACAGCTGAGCCGTAATTAGGTATGGGATGCACCAATTGGCACTCTAATGGTGTATTCACCGACATTTCCCATTTCGACTGACCAGGATTAGCCACATAACGAGTTTGCATGGCGGAAGCACTGCTCGACGCTACCATAGCTAAACCCATAAGGCTAAAATTGAACCACATGTTTTTCTTCATTACTATCTCTTCTTTCATCAAAACGGCTTGGCGTTGCCGCTTTTGCCACAAAAGCCCCTCTAATTGACGCTTTTATGTAAATTTACATTATCAATGCAAAAACCCCGCCAGATTTTCTATTCGTCTTTAGAAAGGATTAAGTATCGCTAAACGGTATCGCTTGGGTATAATGCGATGCTTGTCACATGGAACAGAATAAATATGACTGAGATAAACAGCGACCTTACATTGAAACAACGCTTTAGAGGCTACTTCCCTGTCGTAATTGATGTGGAAACAGCTGGATTTAATGCAAAAACCGATGCACTTCTAGAAATTTGTGCCGTCACGTTAAAAATGGATGAAGAAGGCAACTTAGTGCCAGCGTCGACCATTCATTTCAATGTCGAGCCGTTTGAAGGGGCAAATTTAGAAAAAGAAGCACTTGAATTCAATGGCATTCGCGACCCGTTCAGTCCTCTTCGAGGTGCAGTCACAGAAGCCGAAGCACTCAAAGAAATATATAAGCTCGTGCGTAAGGAACAAAAAGCAGCAGACTGTAATCGCGCCATTATTGTTGCTCACAATGCGACGTTTGATCATAACTTTGTTATGGCGGCAAGCGAGAGAAGCAAACTCAAGCGAGTACCTTTTCACCCGTTCGCAACGTTTGATACAGCAACCCTAAGTGGTCTTGCATATGGACAAACTGTACTAGCAAAGGCATGTAAAGTGGCAGGAATGGAGTTCGATAACAAAGAAGCTCACTCAGCGCTTTATGATACAGAAAAAACCGCAGAGTTGTTTTGTGGCATCGTAAACAAATGGAAAGCACTGGGTGGGTGGCCACTTCATACAGAAACAGAATCTTAATACCGTTATTTCACAACAATAAATCTTAAAACTTATTCGCAAACACTACATCTAAAACTACCTGAGAAATATATGAACCCCGTTGTAATTTCTGTGTGCATCATGTTGGTACTCGCTCTGATGCGAGTCAACGTTGTCGTTGCACTCACTTTTAGCGCCGTCGTTGGCGGCCTTGTATCTGGAATGTCACTCAATGAAGCTGTATCCGCGTTTGAAAGCGGTCTGGGCGGCGGAGCAACCATCGCTCTAAGCTATGCCATGCTTGGCACATTTGCTGTGGCAATTTCGAAGTCTGGCATTACCGATATGCTCGCCAATGCCGTTATTCGAAAGATAAATGGCTCGGAAAGTAAAACAGCGTCCACTGGATTGAAATACTTCATTCTTGTTGCGCTCATTTTAGTTACCATGTCGTCTCAAAACATCATTCCCGTGCACATTGCGTTCATCCCCATTCTGATCCCACCTCTCTTGCAAGTGTTCGCCAAATTCAAGCTAGACAGACGTTTAATTGCTTGCTTGATCACGTTTGGGTTGATCACCCCTTACATGGTTTTACCTATTGGATTTGGTGGGATTTTTCTAAACAACATCTTGCTTAAGAACTTGCACGACAACGGTTTGGATGTCGTGGCATCGCAAGTTCCTGTTGCCATGTTACTCCCTGCAGCCGGAATGATATTTGGCTTACTCACTGCGTTATTCTTTAGTTACAGCAAGCCACGGGACTATAAAGAGATAACGTTAGATAACTCAGCTCAAAATCAACAGCCAGAAGTGAAAAGCAAAAACATTTGGATAGCTATAGTCGGCATTGTGACAGCGCTTGCCGTGCAACTGGCTACTGGTTCAATGATTATTGGTGCCTTAGCGGGCTTTATGGTGTTCACATTTGGTGGCGTTATTGCGTGGAAAGAAACGCAAGATGTTTTCACTAAAGGTGTTCACATGATGGCAATGATAGGTTTTATCATGATAGCTGCTGCCGGATTTGCAGCCGTAATGAAACAAACTGGAGGCGTTGAATCGCTAGTAGAAGCGCTTTCTACCTCTATTGGGGATAACAAGCCCTTAGCCGCGCTGTTAATGTTGATTGTCGGCTTACTGGTCACAATGGGCATTGGCTCGTCGTTTTCGACCATTCCTATCTTGGCAACGATTTATGTACCCTTAGCCATTACGTTTGGCTTCTCTCCCCTTGCAACTGTGGCTTTAGTCGGTACAGCTGCCGCGTTAGGAGATGCAGGTTCACCAGCATCAGATTCCACATTGGGGCCTACATCTGGGCTAAATGCGGATGGGCAGCATGAACATATATGGGAAACTGTGGTTCCGACATTCGTTCACTACAATATACCGCTCATCGCCTTTGGCTGGATTGCAGCGATGGTGTTGTAGTTTTTATAGCAGCCCCTAACACTTGTTGTTTTTAAAAGAACTGTTGTTCTAAAAAAATCTGTTGAGCCCTATACCCAAGTAACCTCAAGATGCTAGGTTCAGCGAGAGTTAGCTGGCTTTCAAGCAAGGCATCGATTTGAAGATCTAGTGGTTCTAAATTAAGAATCGATAACACAGCATGAAAGCCAGTTAAACTCGCCCTTGGGAGCCCATATTCTGCCCCACTTCATCGTCTAAGAACTTGGAAAGGACTCGTCATTCCGCTGCGTTCTTTTCCTTGAATTGAAACAGAATATGAGGCTCTGAATCTTGCACCTTGAAGTCACTTGGGTATAAAGGTCTATTGAAATAAAAAAGGCTTGGTGATCGAAATCACCAAGCCTTTTCTTTCTTTTTGTATACAAAAAGCTTAAATACAAAAAGCTTAAATACAGAAAGCTTAAGTACAGAAAATTCTTAAGCGCAAAAAGTATTATTCTGCGTCTTCAATTTTCGCTGCAGCTTCTTTAATAAGAGGCTGTAGTTCACCTTTCTGGAACATCTCAATGATGATATCGCAACCACCAACTAGCTCACCTTCAACCCAAAGCTGTGGGAATGTCGGCCACTGAGCGTATTTTGGAAGCTCTGCGCGGATATCCGGATTTTGCAGAATGTCTACATAGGCGAATTTCTCGCCACACGCCATAAGCGCTTGAGAAGCTTGAGAAGAAAAACCGCAGCTTGGCAGTTTTGGGGAGCCTTTCATGTAAAGAAGGATTGTATTTTCAGCAATCTGTTGCTTGATTTTGTCGATGGTTTCCATTGCGTCCTCGTTAATGGATGCGTTAACTATTCAGACCATTCTACTGGTTTAAGTCAGAATAAAAAGTCCTTAATGACTAGGGTTATTACTTTTTAATCTATCAGACACCGGGTTCCCATTCTAAGTTTTAAAAAACTCTCTGCTTTTTCTTTTAATAAAGTAAAAACTTGCTAAACTAAATCAAAAATTTGCGCTGAACTTAGTATCTTGAGTTTTCTTGGATACAGACAGTATTGGCTCATATAAAAGTCAAAAAGACTTAATAATAAAATACACACTGGAAGCAATCCGAAAGAGGTAGCACTCTTTCACATACAATGGAGAATCGAGCAATGGCATTTGAACTACCAGCTCTTCCTTACGCTAAAGATGCGCTAGAACCACATATTTCTGCGGAAACTTTAGATTTTCACCACGGCAAACACCACAACACATACGTGGTAAAGCTGAACGGTCTAGTACCTGGTACTGAATTCGAAAACAAATCTCTTGAAGAAATCATCAAATCTTCAACGGGCGGTATTTTCAACAATGCAGCACAGATCTGGAACCACACGTTTTACTGGCACTGCCTAGCACCAAACGCTGGCGGCGAACCAACAGGTGCAGTAGCTGACGCTATCAACGCATCATTCGGTTCTTTCGAAGAGTTCAAAGCAAAGTTCACTGATTCCGCAATCAATAACTTTGGTTCTTCTTGGACTTGGCTTGTGAAAAAGTCTGATGGTTCTTTGGACATCGTTAACACTTCAAACGCAGCAACACCACTTACTGAAGAAGGTATTACTCCTCTTCTAACTGTTGATCTGTGGGAACACGCTTACTACATCGATTTCCGTAATGTTCGTCCTGATTACATGGGTGCATTCTGGGCATTGGTTAACTGGGACTTCGTAGCAGAAAACCTAGCAAAGTAAGACAGTACAGATAGAAAATTCGAACCCATGCGATAAGCGTGGGTTTTTTTATGTTCTTTTTTTGCATTCTTGTTTTTTTGAAATCTGGGCGAATTGCAACTTGATGTAAACATGTAAAAAGGTAGGATATTCACCATATCTCTTAATCCCTCAAAGGCACATCGTGAAATTTGACGCTTATTTAGAAAAGCACTTTCAAATTCTGTTCTTTCTTATTTTGGCTGCTGGCACCCTCTTCTCCATTTATTACTCGGGAAATCAGCTACTAGATGGCGACCAAGACCAAATGCTTCTAAAAGGCTATATGGGCGCTTATGCCGGTAATTGGCTCCCGTTTGGTAACTATGGCAGTACAGTCGGCAATGTACCCGGTTATCTCTCAGCATTGGTTGTAGGTGGTCCTCTTCTTTTATGGGATTCCCCTTGGGCTCCAATGGCCTTTTTGATCGCCATCCGTATTGCTTCTGTTTTTATCTTAGATGCCGTTCTTAAACATTATTTCTCAAAACCAGTGCGACTGGTTTTTGTATTGCTCGTTTGGTTTAGCCCATGGATGCAATACGACAACGTTCTCTATAACCCTTCTTACCTTCTGTTTTTTGCTGCACTTCATTTTTGGACTGCTTTCAAAATGCGTGAGGGAGTGTCTTTTGGGTACAGCTTTTTGCATGTGCTTTCCATTGGTATGGCAATGCAACTTCATTTCTCATGGCCGTTGTTAGCGTTTGTCTCGTTTTATTTGCTGTATCGTGGCTTAGGGAAAGTTTCTTGGGTAGGCGTTATTTGTGGGGTTTTGGTGACTGGAGCTTCATTGATTCCATATTTCATCGAGATGATGAACAATGATCAAATTGTACAAGAAAGCGACCGCTATATCGGCTACGGATTAACCCATGTATATCCTGTATTAAAATCTGTGCTTTATTGGATTCGCTATGGATCCATGATGTTCTCTAACAAAGCCATCGCAAATAGTACATTTGAATGGATCACGACAATAGAGTTTGCTCGATTAGCGTTAGTCTACATCTGGAAAGCTTGGGTATTTGGAGTGGGTGCATTTACAGTTGTCGTGTCTGCGCGCTATAGCTGGCGTTTATGGAAACACGTAAAACCAATGATTCGGAAATCTGAAGACGTCGCCACAAAAGAAGATTGGCTGCCACTTTATGCTTTTGGTGTCTTCATTGCGATTCTGATATGCGCAGCATTAGCCCCTATCACATTCAACTATTGGCACTTAATGCTCGCCTACCCTTTCGCCATCATCCCTATTCTATACGGTGTTAAGCAGTTTTTAGAAAGCAAACCAGAGCGCTTTAAGTTGTTCTTCTTGATTGCAGTTTGTCATCTGGTGTTGGTGAATATCGTCGCGTCTAACGACAGTAGGAAATACTCATCATCCGCCAGTTATGTTGAGCAAGTGAATAAGTTTGTAAAAGATCATCATTCTGTGATTTACAAAAAGAGTGAATGAGTACTAAAGATACTAGGTAACTTGCGAAATACTCTGTTAGATCAAAAATAGGCGACCATTTGGTCGCCTCAGATTGATGACGAACCCCACTTTTCGCAGTGGGGTTCTCTTTTTTGAGTGCCGTAGGCCGCGATCGCGATATTTTTTGTCATGCGAAGTTTGGAAGTACCCAATTCTTTAATTGGCAGCAAAAAGCTAATATTTGACGTATTTGGGGCATATTTAGACCGTTTTTTCGAAGATAACTCACCACTAAAACTATCTTCTTGATGTTTTGAGCGGTGGCTGCAAGCCAACACTGCATTTGCACGTTCGTCAGACCTCGGAACCGAGCATAACGGTGACCATGATGCTGTTTCGCATCGGCGAAGCTTCTTTCGACCGTCTCACTTCTCCGTCTATACGTTTTCTTTCCGTAGGGAGAAAGCCGCATTTCGTTGGCTCTCTCTACGGCATCGGTATAGATATGCCGAGTAATTACCTTCTTCATGTTTTTGCTTTGGGTACAGTCCTCCCTCAGTGGACAGAACGCACACTCTTTCGGGTCGGAGTGATACTCTCTGTAAGCGTCTCTTGAGGTCGTTTTATAGATGAGATTTTGCCCATTTGGACATTGGTAACTGTCACTTCCTTTGTGGTAGATAAAGTGCTTTTTCTTGAAGGTATTCTTTGTTCGTGAGGGTCTTCGGTAACCAAACACACCTAAAATACTTCGCCGCTCTAATGACTCTGCGACTGGTGCCGTAAAATAGCCCGCATCCAGCCCGACCGCTATTGGATTAAGGTTGAACCGTTCTAACGTATAATCCAGTCGTCCGACATAGGGTTGAGAGTCATTGACATTCCCTGCGGTAGTATGGGTATCCACGATAATCCCATGCAGTCCATCTACAGTGCGATGGTCAAGGTAGAAGAAGCCTTGTGGCTTGTTATCACGGGTCATAAACCCACTTTCAGGATCTGTAGTGCTGACTTTTGTATTCTTGATTTTAGGCTCAGATTCTCGTGCTTTAAGTGGCTTCTTTCCTTCTTTTTCTCGGTCTAATGCGACGTCTTCATCAAGCATATCAAGGTAAGCACTAGCCCGAACTTCTCTTACTTCATTGGTGTGTTTGTTCTTGTTGGCATTTGCCTTTAGGTGAGTGCTATCAGTGAATAATTGTTGCCCCGCCACTAAGCCCTTAGCCATAGCCTGCTCAACGATATTGATAAAAATACGTTCGAATATGTCCGTACCATTGAAGCGACGAATGCGGTTTTGGCTGAGTGTCGAGGCATGGATAACCTTCTCCGTTAAGGACATTCGTAAGAACCAACGATAGGCGACATTCACTTCAATTTCTTTCACGAGCTGTCGCTCGCTTTTTATTCCGAAGAGATAGCCAAGGAGAATGATTTTAAACAAGCGCACAGGGTCAACGGGTGGGCGCCCATTATCTTTACAATAGAGATGAGCGACTTCATCACGGATAAATTCGAAGTCGATGACTTTATCAATCTTGCGAACCAAATGGTTTTTAGGAACAAGCTGTTCCATGGTGACCATTTCAAGTTCGTACTGTTGAGGAGAAGGTTCTTGAAGCATGTTGGAATATCCATATTTTGATACCCCTATTAGATCAAAGGTCTAGCCTGATGGCTAGACCTTTGTCAGCAGTCTGAGGCGACCATTTGGTCGCCTATTTTTCTAAATCGAAAAAAACTCAAAATTTCCTAAAGTTAACGATTCTCCTGCCGCTAAAAGAACATCGAGCGAGGAGCGTCATGAACATTCATACATTAGACAAAGCGGCTATCATTAGCGAACTCAATGTGGGCTCTGGCATCAGCCAGGCAGTCAACACTGGGCGTCGCGCCGATTTTGCTTTACTTGTATCCATGTTTTCAAACGATGTTCGAGACAATACCCCCGTTGAAGCCGTTGAGACTCAAGAAATCAGCGATGATAGATTGAGACAACAGTTTGACTTAGCCGAACCTCAGGCACTTCGTTCTAGTGAAGAATCCTATGAACGTTCTGCACTGCAGGCAAATTTATTTCATAAATCGGGTATCGCTAGCGCAAGACTCGCTCACGGACTTTCCCCTGATGCTCTAGCCTACTTACCTCAAGGCACTCATGATCTACCTGAAGAGGTTTATCACAACCTCTCAGGCCACGAACGCCGCAAACTCGCTGAAACAACGACCACCAACGTTGTTCCTCAGGAAATCTATAAGCAGATGTCTGAAGCAAGCCTACTACACAAACTTAAGATGTCGGCTTAATCTAAGCCAAGATGCAATCTCATTTTTGAGACAATTTTCAGATCGCAAGCATTTCTAGCGAGACTCAAATCATAAAGAATCACCCCAAAACCCTTTCATCAGAAAACTATGATGTTATTCACATCATGCGCTCGATATTTTACCCATGATAGTTATTCACACGTTACTCCGCGCTTAATAACGACTTATCCAGAGTTCAGTGTGAATAACTTAAAGAACCAAATAATAACAATACGTTAACTAGAGTGAGGTATCCCAATGGATATACGAAACTCAGTGGTTTTAATCACTTCTGCAGGTTCAGGGCTAGGCAGTACATTAGCAGTGCATTTTACCTCTTTAGGGGCTCGCGTTGTTGTCGCTGACACAGATTCGATAGCGCTTTTAGATACCGTAAAACGCTGCCGCACTTTGTCAGACAGTATTTACTATTACCCGCTTCCAGACCACTCTTCCGAGAGTATTCAGTCTTTGTTTAATTACATTGACGAGCGGTTTCCAAATGGTGTTGATGTGCTGATTAATAATTGGCCCAGCATGCCGCTTCCAAGACTATTTGGCAGTGAACAAGGAGAGGAGTTCACTCACAAATTGTCATCATTGGCTTCGTCCCTATATGGTTACGGAAAAGCCAGTGCTCTGAGGATGCGCATGCATAAAAAATCGGGGGTTATTGTAAATTTAACTTCTCACCAGCAACACAATCTGCCAGAAGGGCACGAGAATGTTTCTGCGATGATTGTTGGATTTACTCAAACATGGGCGAAAGAGCTCGACCCGTTTAACATCCGTGTGGGAGGTGTCATACCCACACAATTTCGCGCTAAGGACAGTGCCAATGGTGATTGGGCATATGTGCAGGATGAAATGATTAGAAACACTGAATACATAGTCTCCAATGACTATTTTAATGGTCGCGTAATGGCTTCAGAAGCATAGATAACCTGAACTCAGGTTAGATGAACAAACGGTTTATTTGCGACTTTTTATAGGAACGATACAAAAAAGCTCCACCAAATGGTGGAGCTTTATTTTTCCCGAAAGGTTATCGAGTGCTAGCGAGAACCTTTTTCAAGCATCTTGCTTACGCTTCTGCTTTTTCTTTCTTTGTTGCCTTTGCAGCTGCTTTAGGTGCTGGCTTTGCTGCAACTTGGTCTGCTTTTTTCTTAATTACGGTTGTACCTTCGAAAGTTTCACCTTCAATGTATGGCTTACCGTAGTATGCAGACAACATCACGTCTTTCAGCTCAGAAATTAGAGGGTAACGTGGGTTCGCACCAGTACATTGGTCATCGAACGCGTCTACCGCTAGTTCATCAATCTTCGCTAGGAAATCAGCTTCGTTCACACCTGCAGCTTGGATAGACTTAGGAATGTCCAAGTTATCTTTAAGCTCGTCCAACCAACCTAGAAGACGCTCGATCTTCTGAGCCGTGCGGTCACCTGGTTGAGTTAGGTCTAGGTGATCTGCAACTTCAGCGTAACGACGGCGCGCTTGTGGACGGTCGTACTGAGAGAATGCAGTCTGCTTAGTTGGGTTGTCGTTTGCGTTGTAGCGTACAACGTTATCAATCAACATTGCGTTAGTCATACCATGCGCAAGGTGGAACTCTGCACCAATCTTGTGCGCCATTGAGTGACAAACACCTAGGAATGCGTTAGCAAATGCGATACCAGCGATAGTTGCAGCATTGTGAACTTTCTCACGTGCAATCGGGTCGTTAGAACCGTTCGCATAACTAGATGGTAGGTACTCTTTTAGCATCTTAAGCGCTTGTAGAGCTTGGCCATCAGAGTATTCGTTCGCAAGAACTGATACGTAAGCTTCAAGTGCGTGAACAACTGCATCGTAACCACCAAATGCACATAGAGACTTAGGCATGTTCATTACTAGGTTAGCATCTACGATAGCCATTTGAGGCGTTAGTTCGTAGTCGGCTAGTGGGTATTTCGCACCAGTTTTGTCGTCGGTAACAACCGCAAACGGTGTCACTTCTGAACCTGTACCTGAAGTGGTTGGGATACAAACCATTTCTGCTTTTTTACCCATTTTAGGGAACTTGTAAATACGCTTACGAATGTCCATAAAGCGCATTGCAAGGTCTTCAAATGCTGTTTCTGGGTGCTCGTACATTACCCACATGATTTTCGCAGCATCCATTGGTGAACCACCACCAAGCGCGATGATGACATCAGGCTGGAAGCTCTTCATTGAATCTGCACCTTTTTGTACAGCAGACAATACTGGATCCGCTTCTACATCAAAGAACGTTTGAACTTCCATACCGTTCGCTTTCAAGATGCTGATGGTTTCATCTGCGTAACCGTTATTGAATAGGAAACGGTCTGTTACGATGAATGCACGCTTCTTACCTTCAAGGTCGCCAAGTGCAACTGGAAGGCTACCGCGACGGAAGTAGATAGACTTAGGTAGTTTATGCCACAACATGTTCTCAGCTCGCTTAGCTACAGTTTTCTTGTTAATTAGGTGCTTAGGACCTACGTTCTCAGAGATTGAGTTACCACCCCAAGAACCACAACCCAATGTTAGTGAAGGTGCAACGTTGAAGTTGTACAGGTCACCGATACCACCGTGAGTCGTTGGGATGTTGATTAGAATACGAGCTGTTTTTAGTTTATCGCCAAAGTAACGAACACGGTCTGCGTTCTTGTCTTGGTCAGTGTACAAGCCAGATGTGTGACCGATACCGCCAATCTCAACCATTGTTACCGCTTGAGCCACTGCATCTTCGAAATTATCAGCGCGGAACAAACCAAGAGTTGGAGACAATTTCTCGTGAGCGAACTCGTCGTCGTATGAAACTTTACCCAAACCTTCACCAACAAGTACTTTCGTGTCTGCTGGTACCGTTACACCTGCCATTTCAGCGATAGCTGGCGCTGGCTGACCGACGATTTTTGCGTTTAGGTTACCTTCGATTAGAAGAATTTTACGTACTTTCGCTGCTTCATCTTTGCTTAAAACGTAAGCTTTGTGAGAAGCAAAACGCTCTTTCACTTCGTCGTAAACATCATCAACTACGATAGCTGCCTGCTCAGAAGCACATACAACACCGTTATCGAAAGTCTTAGACATTAGGATAGAAGCGACTGCACGTTTGATGTCTGCAGTTTCATCGATAACGACAGGAACGTTACCTGCGCCAACACCGATTGCTGGTTTACCAGAAGAGTAAGCTGCTTTAACCATGCCTGGACCACCAGTTGCAAGGATAAGTGCGATGTCGTCGTGCTTCATTAGTGCATTAGAAAGCTCAACAGAAGGTTGGTCGATCCAACCAATGATGTCTTTTGGAGCACCAGCTGCGACTGCCGCATCTAGAACAAGCTTAGCTGCGTCGTTCGTAGAATTCTTTGCACGAGGGTGTGGCGAGAATATAATCGCATTACGCGTCTTCAAAGAGATAAGAGATTTGAAGATTGCTGTAGAAGTTGGGTTTGTTGTTGGAACGATACCACAGATGATGCCCACAGGCTCTGCGATGGTCATTGTGCCAAGGCTTTCGTCTTCGTCTAGAACACCACATGTTTTTTCATCTTTATACTTATTGTAGATGTACTCAGAAGCAAAGTGGTTTTTGATAACCTTATCTTCAACAATACCCATACCAGACTCTTCTACCGCTTGCTGTGCTAGAGGAATACGAGCTTGGTTAGCGGCTAGAGATGCTGCGCGGAAAATTTTATCTACTTGCTCTTGAGAGTAAGTAGCAAATTCTGCTTGAGCCGCTTTAACACGTGCGACCATTGCATCAAGTTCAGCCAGATTAGTTACAGGCATAATGAATCTCCTAAAATAGAAAAATATTAAAAACTTTTTATTAAGGTTGCTGCCTTAAGTTTTCAACGTTTCGTCAATCGCTTATCGAACCACAGTCTTAGTAAATTGCTTTCAGGACTGAGTATAATATTTCAGGGTATGAAAAAAATTGACTCAGATCAGTTATGAAAAATTAAATACTACTTACTGGGTACATGAAAAAGGAAATTTAAAATAAGTGATTGATAATTAAGTATATCTGAGCAAATAACAATGTGCTCAAAAATGAATCAAACAAATAATTAAATACAAAAAAACAACAGCACTCTGTAAGAAAATTTCATTTTTGTTCATTTCTAGAACAAAACACTCCAATTCCACACTTGAGGTGCAACTGGTTACTCAACCATGCAACCGTTTCAGACAGATGAACACAACGTGTTTTTTAATAACTTTTCATATTCGTACAAAACATCTTTCATTTCCACTTATTTCACAGCCTGTAACACATTCATCACCCCATGCTGGCAACGAGTAACGAATACACTTCCGAACAGAGTAAATCGTTAGAATATACTTCACCTACAGAAGATAATTCCCCTACCTTTTAGGTGACTTTTAAGATGGCTTTTATACCACATCCAAACGCGTTTTTTCTAACAGAAGATATGAGAGAAAACCCGTCTGGCGAGTTGAACGTTGTGGTCTTAGCACGCATATTTAGCCTATATACCCAATACGTTAACGGTTACACACGATTTTTTGCATTTTACTTGGGCTTTTTATCTACTCGAATTCGGTTAAAATACGGGCAAGAATTTCAAATATTTATTCAACATGCCAAAACACGCTTTAAAACATCATCTTTACGTCGTTATTTTCGGTACTCATACCACAGCAGGAAGAATTTTCGACATATCGCTTATCATCGCTATTTTGGCATCGTTAACCGTACTGGTTGTGGACTCCACTTTACCGGCAGACAGTATTTGGTCCACTAGGCTTCTTTATGCAGAGTATGCCTTTACAGCATTATTCACAGTCGAATACCTACTTAGGCTTTACTGCTCACCAAAACCTAGTGCATACGCCAAAAGCTTTTACGGTGTCATCGACCTACTAGCCATATTGCCCACTTATTTTGTACTCCTTTTCCCTTCTGCGTCTTTTATTGCAGTCATTCGCTTACTCCGTGTAATGCGTATTTTCAGAATTTTGAAGTTGGTTCGCTATCTTCAAGATTCCAACCTGTTGCTTCGCTCTCTGTTAATGTCACGCAGGAAAATTCTGATTTTTTTCAGCACCGTCGCCATATTGGTCACCATTTTTGGCTCGCTTATATTTGTAATCGAAGGACCACATAACGGTTTTACGAGCATTCCGCAAAGTATTTACTGGGCAATCGTAACCATTACGACAGTTGGCTATGGTGATCTCGTGCCTCAAACCCCTATCGGTAAGGCCATTGCATCACTGACCATGTTACTGGGTTACTCTATTTTGGCGGTGCCTACGGGGATCATTACAGCTGAATTGAATCATGAGATGAATGCGCATCGAAACCTAGTTAAATGCCCTAACTGTTCAAGCAATGGGCATGAGTCAGATGCGCTTTACTGTAAGCATTGTGGAGGAGAATTAGCGTCACCAGACGCGAGAGTCGTACCTGTTGAAATGGATGAAGCAAAGAAAAATAAAATCAGCAACCGCGAGTAACACTTTCGACAATAAATCGGTCACCCACATACATCGGCGCGGTATACCTTATATAGCACTGCGTTTCTAAGATACCGTTTCGGCTTGGGTGTTCAACCCACTCGGAACGCGTCAACAACCAAGAATCTTTTCGATTGGTGTGAACCGCATGATGCGCGACCCAAACCCAAGGCTTGTCGGTATGGCGATACCCCATATTTATATCAACAAAGTTCGCTAAACCACCGATTCTAACGCTTGGGTAACCAAACTGCAGTTGCCCAAACCCTTGTAGCATACCGAATTCATCTTGTTCCACGCCTTCTTCAATAGCTTGTAAATTAGCCACTTCCGCAGCATGCGTAACCTTACTGGCTAACCCCTCAATGAGCGCTTGGTTGTACTCTTTCTGCATACTGAAAAACTTAGGTGCAGCGGTGACTGCCATTAACGAGAACACCGTCATTCCCATTAGTCCTTCAAACATTGAAAACCCATAATTCAGCCTAAGCATTGCCTTTCCTTCAGCTCACAATCCGTACTTTATAACTTGAGTATAGTTGGATGTTAAAAATTGCCAGTCAGAAGTACGTAAACGCTAGGAAATAATTAGGAAAGAGCGAACCTGCGAATGTAGAAAAAATGGAAAGGGATTAAGTCAAATTGAAATCAAAAAAAAGCGCTTCTGGATTAGAAGCGCTTTCAAAGGAATTCATGTCATTGAAAATATTACTTTTCAGACAAAATAATTCTTAATGTTCTACGTAACGGCTCTGCAGCCCCCCAAAGTAGCTGATCACCTACGGTAAATGCGTTAAGGAAATCGTCTCCCATCGACATTTTACGTAAACGACCTACTGGAACAGATAACGTGCCAGTTACTTTAGCCGGTGTTAATTCTTTCGCGGTGATATCGCGATCGTTTGGAACAACCTTCACCCAGTCATTGTGGGTTGCAATCATCTCTTCGATCTCATCCAATGGGATGTTCTGCTTCAGCTTAATCGTTAATGCTTGAGCGTGGCAACGCATTGCACCGATACGAACACATGTGCCATCAATAGGGATTGGTGAGCTTTGAGAGCCCAAGATCTTATTTGCCTCTACGCCAGCTTTCCACTCTTCTTTGCTCTGGCCGTTTTCGCGTTTAACGTCGATCCAAGGAATCAAAGAGCCCGCAAGAGGTACGCCGAATTGGTCTGTTGGGAAAGAAGAGGCACGCAGTGTGTCTGCTACTTTTTTGTCGATATCGAGGATAGAGCTCGCTGGGTTAGCTAATTCCGTGCTAACTGAATCATTGATTACGCCCATTTGAGAGATAAGCTCTCGCATGTTTTTCGCGCCAGCGCCAGAAGCCGCTTGATACGTCATCGCGCTCATCCACTCAATGTGACCTTTTTCGTATAGCCCACCCAATGCCATAAGCATCAAACTAACCGTACAGTTACCGCCAACAAATGTGTTTGTACCGCCATGAATACCTTGCTGAATTTGCGCTAGGTTAACGGGATCAAGTGTAATAATGGAGTCTTCAGCCATACGGAGTGTCGACGCTGCATCGATCCAGTAACCTTTCCAACCTGCCTGACGCAACGCTGGGTATACTTTCTCTGTATAGCTGCCACCCTGGCAAGTAATAACGGCATCAAGCTGTTTCAAGCTTTCAATATCAAACGCATCTTGAAGAACACCAGCCTCTTTACCAAAGTTTGGGGCTGGAATACCAACCTGCGAGGTGCTGTAAAAAACTGGCTCGATGACATCAAAGTCTTTTTCTTCGACCATTCTCTGCATCAGAACCGAACCGACCATACCACGCCAGCCTACAAGACCTACTCTCATTGTTTACACTCCATGTCTCTTTTTAAACAAACCCCCCCATCTATAAGATTTTTGAGACATGAAAACAAGCCTTTTCAGCCTAAATACACAAAAAAACCACGATACAGAGGAAATTGACGACTTTTGGAATTGTTTACTTCGTCAGGATTAAGAAAAAAGTAGATGCGGAGATTTGCGGAATGGGGTTAAAAACAAAAACACCATGGAAATTCCATGGTGTTTCTATCTATCAAGAATCTAAGCGGTATTTACTGCACCCAAGTAAGATTCAACATCATCTACAGTAAGCTTCAAACATCGCTCAAGCTCTAATATTGATTGCTCTGACGGAAAAGCGCCCTCTTTCAAAACATTCTCTATTTCGGCGCAAATGTCTCGAAGGCTGGTAGCACCTAAATTGCCTGCAACGCCTTTTAAGCTATGCGCGATTCGATGTGCCTGATCTTTTTCTTTTACCAGTGCATCTTTCAGCTTATTCACATCATCGCCATGGTCTTGCAAAAATACATTGAGAACCATCAAAACAGACTCTTCATCATGATCAAAGGTTTCAAGCATCGTATCTGGGTCAAAACCACTCGGAAGAGCCGTATTTGACACGTTGACAGGTTCACTCATACTCGTCGAGTTCTTGCTTTCACTCGGTAAAACGAATGACGTATGCGAGCCTGTTTTTTGGGAGTGCGCACTTGGCAAATCAGAATTTTGAAGGCTTTCACTTCTGACAAGTGGATCTCCATCCATTTCGCCAGCTACAGTTTGAGTCGATGTACTCGACCCTTGAACTATAGAAGTATTTTTAGATTGACTGCTTAGTTCATCTCCCTCGGGTTTTGTACTTACTGTCCCTAACCGAGTAGATCGAGATACCCCTCTATACACAAACCACGAGAGAGCGAAAATCAACACCCCACCCAAGAGAAGGGTGAGCGTAAAAATCCTTTTTTCAGACTCCTTAAAGCCAAATTTCACCTCATCTATTTCTCGTACTATCGAATGCTTGATGATCTCTTCTGTCACATAGCTAAGCTGCGCGTGCTCAGCCAAAATAATCGAGGATTGAGATAACAAAGTTTGAATCTGTCTTTTATAAGAAGCGTCAAATTGCTCAGACCGAAGCATTATCGATTCAAGCGTCATGAAATTGGGAGGGTTAAGGTTAGTATCCGCATAAAACGAGCTAAACATATAAGCACCAAGCTCATTATAAAGAGTGACTAACCCATCGGGAACACCTTCACTGCTTTTCGCCTTGAGAATTTGGTCCGACAGCCCACGAATGTCCATTGCAACATTCAAATAGTTTTCAGCCCGCTCTACAAATCGATCGGTCAGATAGACCAATTGCGCCGTTTCTGGGCTCCAGAAACCTGCGTTTGTGCCGGACTCTATCTGAACAGCAACGGATTTAACCAGCTCAAGGCTAAGAGACATCTGCTCAATATGTTGAGCTCGAATAGGATCGGGGAAAGAGAGGGTATAGCGGAATTCTTCTATCTGGCTAGACAACAAATCTACAGATTCTGCTTCCTGACGCAACTGGCTAAACTGAACATAAAAGACGGTAGAAATAACGCCCCAAACCAACAAGACAGCAAAGATAAGGAACTTGATGTTTTTTTTGCTACTTTCATCCATAAAATAGCTCTTTATTGTGCGTGAGTTAATTAGATAAGGTGGCTCTACAACCACCTTATCTATTCGAGTTCTATGAACGACGCGTTAACTGATCTCGCAAGTTAGGCGGCGTACCTTTTAGTGTTAGCGTGTCTGTTTCTGGATCGTAAAAAATGCGCTCGCCTAGCAGCAAACTGTCAAAATTGATAGAAACACCACCACCAGCGCCAACAAACTTCGTTAATTTCCGAACGGTAGAACGGTCACCAGGAAAACTCTCTTCAAGATCATAGCCTTGCTCTTGAGTGTAGTCTAAGAAACTGGTCCCATCATTACTTGTTGGCAATTCGCCAGACAGCTCACGAATTTCAACTTCATCACCCGATTTAATCTGCTCATTACAGTAATCGAAGACTTGCTTACGATATTGAGTGGCTTCTTCTTTTTCAAGTTTTGAGTCCGAGCAAAAATCTTCCACTGCCTGCATGAGAACTTGGTTCTGCACTTTCGTATCAAGCCCGACATCCGCTTGGAGGAAATCTAAGAAGAAATCCGAGACTTTGCGCCCCACTCTCCCCTTAATAAACGTAAGATACCGGTTCGATTCTTCGTCTGTCGCGTAAGTCGATAGGTCTATTCTTGCCGCAATATCCATTTTGCTGATATCAAGATAGTCTGTTGCACTGATTTCTAGCCCTTCTGTCACTTTCAAGCTTTCATTTGATGGAAGCAAGCCCACAAACAAATATTCAGTCGCAAGTGATTGATACTCAGCAAAAACCAAAATGCCTTCATCCGCAAATGGGTACTTAGACAATTCTTCTTTTAACCTGATAGCACTTATCTGAGAAAAATCGTAAAAGCTCTTCTCATTTTGGCGAAGTTCTTGCAACCATGCTTTAAAATCGCTGTCTGGTTTAAACGTACCAAAGCCTTTACCTGCTTTGCTATTAAAAACCCGATGCAATTCGGCAACCAGGTTTTCGGATGACCCTTCATTAGGAAGCGACTCTTGGCGAAAATTAACAGTCAATTCTTCTTGCTCATTTTTAACCAGCTTATGAAGGATGACGTTTGAAAGATGCAGACTCATAATAATTTTGTCGTGTTCTAGTTTCAGTTGAGAGGGAGAGTAGGTTATCATAAGCCGCTTTTACTATCATTATCAGAGTCTATATGCCGATAACATCTAAATACAGTGACGAACAAGTTGAATCTATCTTGGCTGAGATTGCAGCCGTACTTGACAAAAACGGCGCAAATACTGAGCTTTCATTGATGATCGCGGGAAATATCGCAACGAATGTCTTAAATCAAAACGTTCCTGCTTCACAACGTAAGGTAATTGCTGAAAAATTCGCTCAAGCACTTATCTCATCCGTCGATAGCGATGCAACGCACTAATTCAATCAATAAGACTGAAATATAAATGGTAGATAGCGAAAATACATACAGTGAACGCGTTTCTCGTCTTGTGAGTTGGGGGCATTGGTTTGCCTTCTTCAATATCATTGCGGCAATGCTGATTGGTACTCGGTACATTACTCAGTCCCCATGGCCCGACACCCTGCTAGGGCAAGTCTATTTAGCCGTATCTTGGCTTGGGCATTTTGCTTTTTTGATTTTTGCTATCTACATATTGGTGCTATTTCCGCTCACCTTTTTGGTGCCATCGCGGAAATTATTCCGATTCCTCTCAGCGTGTTTTGCCACCACTGGTCTTACTGTCTTACTGCTTGATACTCAGGTTTATCAGAACCTTCACCTTCACTTGAATCCAGTCGTCATGGATTTATTGATGAGTGAAGAAGGTAATTTCACTCCTGAGTGGCAACAATTCTTTATTTTCGTGCCTGTCATCTTTTTGATGCAAATAGCCCTGTCTGAATGGGTATGGCGCAAAAAACGTAAACTTGCACACAAACACATTGGTAAGCCGCTGGCTGCTGTTTTCTTCGTGTGTTTTATTGCAAGCCACCTAATCTACATCTGGGCTGATGCATTCTTCTACAACCCAATTACCAGCCAACGCGCAAACTTTCCGCTTTCTTACCCAATGACGGCAAAAAGCTTTATGGAAAAACACGGCTTACTGGATAAAGAAGAATATTTGGACAGACTTGATAGCTATTCTGGCGATGTAAAACTGGTTCAGTACCCGATTGAGCCATTGGTGTACGAAAGCCGAGGCAAAAACTTAAATGTCTTAATCGTCATGGTCGATAACCTAAGAGCCGATGCCGTTACCGCTGACACCATGCCAACGCTAAACGCCTATGCGAGCCAGCACTTAAACTACACCAACCATTACAGTGCCAGTAATGACATGTACGGCGTGTTTGGATTGTTCTACGGTTTACCAAGCAGCTACGCCGAAAGCATAAAAGCGCAACAAGATGCACCTTTATTCATCCAGCTTTTGGAAAAGAAAAACTACAACTTTGGCTTGTTCAGTGGCGACAACTTTGCCGACAAGCTATACCGAGACATTATTTTCAAAGATCTTCTGCCGGACGACTTAACAACTTTGGAATCCACTGACGACAAGTTAGCGATTTCTAATTGGTCCACTTGGCTAGAGTCTAAACCTAACCAACCTTGGTTTAGCTATGTCGAACTCAATGGTTTAGCCAACTTTGAAACAGCTCATCCAACCCGTCCAGGCAGCCAATTAGAAGCGCAGCTGAAAGAAGGCTATATGAGTTCAACGATGCAAGCAGACCAACTATTGGCATCA
This sequence comes from Vibrio penaeicida, assembly GCF_019977755.1. Taxonomy (NCBI): domain Bacteria; kingdom Pseudomonadati; phylum Pseudomonadota; class Gammaproteobacteria; order Vibrionales; family Vibrionaceae; genus Vibrio; species Vibrio penaeicida. Next base: position 2,737,232 of record NZ_AP025144.1, read on the forward strand.
ATGTTTGAACAGCTAGAAAAATTAGAACTGACCGATAATACCGTGGTGATTGTTACTTCAAATCATGGCACCGAATTCAATGAAACCAAGAGTAGCTCTTGGGGTTCTAGCACCAACTACAGCCGATTCCAGCTTCAAGTACCTATGATCATTCAATGGCCTGGAAAAGAAGCAGTAGAATTTACACATAAAACCAGTCATCTGGATTTATCGCCAACGTTGATGCACCAAATCCTTGGTGTCAGTTCAAACCCGACGGACTACAGCAGCGGGCGCAGCTTATTCGATACTGATGAAAGAAGCTGGATAATCGCCGGAAACCGACGTGAAGTTGCAATGATTGCGGATGGTGAAACAACCGTTGTCGACCGTTTTGGTAATTACAAAGTGTACGACTCTGAATACAATAGAAAACGCGACGACAACCCTAAGCTTTCTATCTTGATGCAGGGCTTAACTGAACAGAAAAGATTTTACACCGAGCAGTGATAGGTGAATAAATATCAATCACTTGTTCATTGTAAAGACTAAAAATCGTTGACTCATCCTCTTGAAAGGGATTACATTGTTTTTATCGGACTGTAGCGCAGCTTGGTAGCGCACTGTCATGGGGTGTCAGGGGTCGGAGGTTCAAATCCTCTCAGTCCGACCATGATTTTAGCCCGTAGCTCAATGAGTTACGGGCTTTTTCATTTTATAAAACACTCAAGGGTGGTAACAACGTGGTAACAAGGTGGTAATATACAGTAGTCCACTTTTCGCGGTTTATTCCGGGTTATCTTTAAGTTTTAGACATTTCTCAAGCATGATCTTCGCCCATAAAAAAAGCCCCTAAAAAGAGACCCGTTTAGTCTGTTTATACCTTTTCTATGATCATTGGGTTTGCAGAGCTAACCGAAGATTTAAGATAGTTAGTTAACTCAGAGCTAATAACCTCATATTGTAATGTGTTGTTAGCCCAACTAAGAACAGTAGATTGAGCTCCAAACCTGACTCTAACGCTATTCAAGCTTCCAATTTTTGTATGCGACCCATTTGATGAGGTTGAAACCCTTAATAAACACTGGTTATCTGTCGTTCTTCCACCTATGGCCAGTATAAAATATGTACCAGATACCTCTAATCTATCGGTAAAACTAAATATAGATTGTCCGTTTATTCTTCCCTGAGTACCAGAAATGAAGTTGTAAAACATGTTATAAACGTTTTGAGTTTGAATATTGATTCTTAGGCTAGAGTCCGTATTAAACACCCTTCGCATAGTTCCGTTATCGTTGTACCAAATTTCCTTGGCTTTTCTCAGCGTGCCACTGTCATTGAAATAGATTTCTTTCGCCTTGCGTTGTGTTCCACTGTCGTTAAACCAAAACTCAGCCGCCATGGTTACCACCTCACAAATAAGCCTCCAACGGGGGGAACCGCAGCGCCTGTTGGAGCGCCTAATCCTGCCGCGCCAGTCACCATGACCTTGCCTTTCAATAGAACTCGATCACAATCTAAATCACCCCCGACCTTTACATCCTGCTCAAACCTTGATTCGGCAGTATGCGTTAAAAACGTTGTATCGTGATCTTTGTATATGTAAGCCTTAGCGACTCCTTGAGCGTTTTTAAAAGTAATATGCTGTCTCTGATTAGACTTGAGCTCAATATTACCGCCGCAAACGAAATACCCCACCGTCAACTTATTGGGTACATTCACACCATTTTTATGGACTGCAAGGCGGGTATGATTTGTATTTCCCTCACCCACTCTGAAATGCAAACTCTTAGCGGGTTGTCCGGCAGTGGCAAAGTCAGCAAAGCCGATGTGCACGGTGTTATCACCCGCGTATTGGTCTTCAATCCCTGATGATATTGCAATGTATGCCCAGCTGTTTGGCGTAGCATTCCTCAAATCCAGCAGCTTAGAACTTGCAGAGTTTCTCTTGACGACCATGTCACCGAATACGCCGTTTCTGTTGCCTCGTACTGGCCAGTAAGAATCGATTTCTGCTTGTCTGTTTGCTCTAATTTGATCCGGTGTGCCTGTTCTTGGCACAAAATTGGTGGGTCTTGAATCTGTATAGCCTGCAGAGGTAGCGTATATCTGAACTCTCGTCACCTTGCCGTTTGAACTCGTGAGGTTATACCTGGCACCGCCGCCACGTAGCCAGACAATAACGCCGCCTGTTGAAAGTTGAATGCCGCCGACCATTGACGTGTAGGACTCTGCGAACTGCACGATACGGATTGTTTTATCATTGCCGCCCCAATTGCCGTCACCTGACCAACGAAAGTTCAGTGTTAACCCGCCTTTGTGCGTGGATGTGTTCCATGAGTTTGGCGCTGGCCAGTTATAATGGCGACTAATCCCAATATCAGCGAAATCAAAGTTACTTGGACCATCAATTCTTACTGGGTAATAAGTATTCGCGTCACCGCCTACTGTAAATTGGTGTGTATTGCCATATCTGCCAAAATCCGCGCTTCCTTCGGTCAGTACGTTTTTCCAGTTTGCACCATCCCAGAGCTTCAGGACACTTGGCGCAATTGAGTTTGCTGTCGGATTGCTTGCTGCAACATTCTTGATAAACATTTCATTGTTGTCAGCAAATAAAGCCATGCCCTTTTGTGTATCCGTGTTCCAGTTACTGAAGAACCAACCGCCGGCTGTTGTGTTGTACTCAGTACCACCCGCATTAAACTTGGTTGCGTCAACCGCTCCGTTGACCGTAAAACCGTTTTCGTCCAACAGAGCGACTGAGACACCACCGAGACTGAAACCCAACGTGTTGGTAGATTCTCGATATATGCCTGTATCTGAGTCTTCCTGGAAAGAATAAGCCGGTGCCGCTGAGGTACCGAACACACCCGTCATTGACCCCTTCCAGTCAACATTGCCAGACACGATGTCATTGATACCGGCAACGATCCCATCCATTTCCTGATCCATACGTTCAGCAAGAATTTTCACTCCTGCATCACGGTCATCGCGCCAGCTGAATAGACGCTGAAAGAATCCACTCGCGTTGAATGGCATAATTTGCATCTCCTAGAAATTAGTCACAAAAAAGCCCCGACTGGCGGGGCTGAGTAAAATAATCTGTTGATTTAGCATAATCTTAGCTTGAAAAACCTATCCGTAGAGTGCAAATAGCGCATCTGTAAAGATGCGCTATACCCTTGGATAATTTACAATTGCCGTATGACTATTTTCGATCCACCGCTAGACGGCTTTGACATACTTGCCTTGGTTCTCGTGGCAAACGTGCTTACGTTGTGGGCTATCTATGGCTTTTGGCGGTTAAACAAAGAAGATGACTGGGATTGGCATTCAATTCTGGCAATTGGCGTACCTGCTATTATTGGCATGGTTGCCGTATACCTTGGTAGTAACACTGCTTAGTCCTGAGATATCCCTGCACCCACACCACCCGCCGCCGTCATGCGGTCAATCATAATTTGACGCGCTGCCTGTTCTTTCTGTTTGTTGATTAATAGTTGCTGAATAAGGCTTGCACCTTCATCACCTTTGCTGGTCAACATGCGCGCCATTTCTTCACGTACTAAAGGCCCGTGTCCCCGTAATCGGTTAATCGCTGGCCCTGCAAGTTGGGTAGTTCCATCAATGATCTGTCCACGAAGCAAAAGAGCTAACGCTCCGGTATCGAAGTGGCTGACATCTTCCATATCAATCAAGTTGTCAGCAGTTCGGCTACCACCAAGCACGGTATTGTTCGTTGAAAACATCTGGTTTTCCCGCTTTAAGCGCCTAGTAAGTAATTCGGGATCAGTTGCCATTACAGCCGCTTCCTGCTGAAACTTCTGTGAAGTAAACGGACGTGCCGCGTTTGAACCAACAGCGCTAGCTTCTATACGGGCAATATGAGGATCAGCATACCCAGCCCGAAAAGCGGCTTGTTCACCATCAGTCATTTTGTTGAAGGCCGCCACGGTGTCTTCAGGGCGAGAACGTGACCCGGCAGCACGCTGACCCGAAGCCACTTGATCAATTTCGCGGGAAGCACGGGCAAAAGCATCATTTGCCTGACGGTATCCTCTGCTGGATGCCTCCAAAGCTTCATCAAGAGAACTAACCAATTTTCCCAGTTCGCGGGCTTCGTTATTTCTACCCGCCCGTCGTGCTGCCCCGATAGCATCTTGTACGTCTTGTTTTACGCCCAAAACACGGTTGAAATCTGAAAGTTCAACGGCTGTTGGGGTGGGTTTAAACTTGGTGTTTTCCGGTGTAGCAGCGGCTAGACGATTTCGGAATGTGAGTAATTTTGCATCGATACCATCACCGCGGACACCGCTGCCTTGCATGCCACCAATACGGTCATCAATGATAGCCAACGCACCACGGACATCGACCGGATCAGCGTTGTTTCTGGCCGCACTATAGTTCGCATTTGCAGCTCTATTGCGCGCCTGTTCCATTGCTTCCTTTGTCGCATTGGCACTGTTTGGTGCATCAAAAGCATCAGCAACAAACGACGCTACACGATTGCCTTGCCCGGCTTGTCGTGAAATAAGATAGTCTTGAATCTCTTGCGCCACTTCTGGGGTAGATCGAATCAAACCAGATAGCATACGCTGACCAGGACGCCCCAAAGCATCCGCTATAGCATATTGTGGCTGATCTTCACTTGTCGCTTGACGTAACGCGGCCACAACTTCTTCACCTTGTTGACCGGATCGTTCAAGGGCAGTTCCGATGGCATTTTGTGCCCTTTGAGGTTGACCACGCCCAATCAGCATTTGGAACACGGACTTTCCTGACTCGCCAAGCTTGGACAAACCGGCACCTACAGGGCGGGCAGCTACCCCACCAAAAGTGCCGAAAGCAGCGCCATTGCCGCCTGACTTAACGCGGTTTTCAAAATCTCCTTCGCCAGAATTAAAGCCATAGATACCGCCTTCGGCTGCACCTAAACCAGCAGTCCGTGCAACTTGCCCTGTGCGGGTCGCTGCCTGTCCTGCAGTACCGATACCAGTCAAAGCTGTTGCCATTCCACCAGCGAATTCGCCCCCATAAGTTGATACAGGGTGTTCTTCACGACCTTGCTTTAAACGTTGGCGTTCTGCTTTCAGTTCTAGTTCATAGGGGCGCCCTGACAGTGTGGATGCTCCACGCGCCACAATTTCATCACCCAGCCCAAACGTCAATCCTTGAATAGCACCGCGCATACCTGACACGCCAGCCCCGCCAGAATCAACGATGGGTTCCCATTCAGACGCTTCGGCAGGTGTTGCCCCTTCCAGTAATCGTGCAATAGTATTTTGGTCACTTGTTGCGAAACCTTCGCTTACATAACCCAGCTTGCCGTCAGAACTTCGATAGATACGCCCGCCGTCTTTAGTCGTGTACAAAATTGGAGGTTCAAAAGGTTGCCCTTGTTGTCCAGCAGATTCAGCAGGCTGTTCCGGTTTTTTGTAAATTGACCAAGGACCTTCTGCCTGTTGTGTTGCTTTTTGATACTGTTCCCAGGGACCAGCCATTATTGCTTCTCCCAGTTGTTTTGATCGCCCGGATCACCGCCTTTGAAGCGATAGCCACCGATAACCTGACCCGCCTGTGGAAGACTACCTTCGTTTTCTTGAGCCACTTTTATCTGTGGTGCGTTGTAGTTACCACCAGCGGCACGACCAATCCCGAAAATTGCCGTTTCACGGTTTCTGCGCTTTTGTTCCATGACTTCCGTTGTATCGCCCGGCTGTGGAAAATACTGCTTTCTGGCGTTGTCGAATTCCTGATCAGAAATAACCGCTCCACTTTCACGACGAAGCACCGCATTAATAAAATCACGTTGCGCTTGGTCGTATAGTTTGTAGTCGTCACTCACCATGAAGTTACTACCGGGGAGTTTCGACGCAATGTTGTCCAGAATACCAGTACCGGCTTGTTCAACATCACGAAGAACGTTTTCGCTTTGGATCATTCGATCAGCAAAACCAGCCGCCTTTGCTTGTGATTCATTGAAGCCGCCAACATTAACATTCACACCAGCGCCGCCAATTTGAGACACTTTGCCATCGGGAGCAATGTTGTAGAATTTTTTACCATCCAAGCCCATCGCGGTAGCAGTATCACCGGACACTTGACGATAGTTTTCTTGTGGACTCTGCATTTTTTCAAGCTCCAACTGTGCCTTTTGAAGCTGAATGTCGCGCAAGGGATCGTTAGGTATCTCCACACCGGGCAATACCCGTTCACCGGTGTCTTGATAATATTTAAACCCATCTGCCCCTTGGATAACGGCGCGTTCAGGGTTACGCATTTTTTCGAGTTCCAACTGTGCTTTCTGAAGCTGTACTTGCTTCAGCGGATCGGAGGGTGCACTGGCATCCATCTGACGTTTGAGCACCATCTGCATTAGGGCTTGTTGTCCAGGCGTGGCAAAAGAGTTGCTGCTCATCTTTACCAGGCGGGGATCTATCCCACCAAAGGTCGATGGTGGTTTCTGACTTTGTTGGGCTATCTCTGAAGACTTGAAATCAGGCTGATTTGCCCATTGGTGAAACTCGGCATTGAAACTCTGGCGCCCCTTTTCTTCCAGCTTGTCTGCTTTGTCTGTCGTCATCCGATACAACAAAGCGCGACCAAGTGCCGACAGCCCGTCACCGAAACCTGAAATACCACCAGAAATACGCCCAGAAGGCTTTAACGCTTCGGCTTGGTCACGGATCCGTTTAATGTCTTGGTAAGAGCGACCTGTGTTACCGCCGAAAATAAAAGGCTGTGTACTCATTTTGCCCCCTTTAATGCGAGATCGTAATTCACCATTTTGATGCCATCAGGTCGCTCTATCACAGCTTCCGGTTTCTTCTTCTCCACATCTTGAGCCATCAAGCCCATTTGGATACCGTCACTGTCTTTGTAGCGGAACGTGTAAATCGGTTGTCCGTCGTTGGTCTTACCCACTTTCTTGATGTCTTTCTTCACCCGCCTATCTGACGCCATGATCGCCGCACCACCCAAACCGGCAAGTCCGCCAAACAGACTGCCTGCCAATCCCATGTTCTGACCTCGGTTGGCCATCAGTCGGGCATACCGGTTGCTCATCGCGTTGTCATACCCTGCCTGAATACCGGCAGTATCTGTGGTTGCCAGCTGCGCGGTCTGGGGGGTAATGAAACTGGGTTGAGTCACTTGCGAGCCTGACATCAATGCCGTGATTTCATTGATGGGCTGATTGCGAAGGGCAAACCGCTCTTGCAATGCCTGGTTGCGAGCATTGTTCATGGCATCAAAGCGGGCTATGTCGGCGTTGACTTCCTGAGTCGTCGTCTGATTGTCCATCCCGATGCCCTGGGCTCGGTTGCGGTGCATCTGCTGAAGAGCGTCGTTACGCTGTCCCACCCGCTCCGACTCTTGCTGAAATGCCTGTGACTGCGCACTGTTGTTCAGCTGCGCGTTCGCGGCATTTTGCTTAAACGCCTGAGCCTGAGCGGCGTTTTCAAAGTTAGCCCGTGATGCGGCTAATCCAGTCAGACGGCTTTGTTCCTGTCCAGCATTCAGTATTGCGCCAAAACGTGCATCATTGGTCTGGCGGCTGAAGTCGTCCATCGCCGATTGGTACGCGTCAGAGCCTATACGAATGCCTTGGGACGCCAGGCGGCTTTCCAGTCGCTGGCGATCTTGCTCTAATCTTGGTGACATTCTCGCCATCAACGCGTCTTCTACTCGTTGGCGATCTTTTGAAAAGTCCGTGCCATACGTGCGTGTGATGGGTCCGGCATCCGCGATGTGACGCTGAACATCGCCCACGTCACCTAACTCGGTTTGCAATACCGGACCTTGACCCACTCTCTGTAAGTTTGTCTGACGAATGGCATCTGCATCCCCGCTTTCAGGCAGAGTACTCGCGTCTACAGGACGACCAAGCAGTCCTTTCAGGCGGGCAGACTGATCTGCCGCTAAGGTGGAAAAGTTAAGTTGCGCTTCTTCGGTTTTGTTCTGAATACGCTGATTTTCAGGACTCAGTGTCTGAGTGGCGGTGTAAGTTGGGATAACGTGCGTTTGGCCGGTTCCGGGGTCAGTGTAGGTGTGTGAGCCTGATTGAGAATACGTTAAGCTCCCGCCTGGGGTAACTTGATTGACATTGTTCAATGCCTGCTGCGCAATCGCCGTCCCAATATTGGTCGATGTTTGTGCCGCCGCCGTTTCCTTTGGTGGCGGCGGAGCTGGAGGTGGTGGTGGGGAGGATTTCTTACCCATGTTCAGATGCTCCTCTAAACTTTGATTGCGCCCACTGCTGACGGGTTAAAACGGCAATGGCTTCGGCTTCATTTGCCCCCCACATTTCGGGGATCAGATATTCACACGCACCGACTCTGCGCCAGATGCGACGAACCAGACGATTGCGTTCGCTGTGCCGACCTGCCAGAAGGCGGATATCCCAACTTCTGAAGGGATAATCAAAGACAAGGTGAACCCACCGCTTGTTCGTCCAGTCCCGTCTTGCCGCATACCCAGACAGTTCGATGACCCCGGCGTGAGGGTCGTAGTTGTGGTACACCATGCCCGCCACCAATCCCTCAGAATCGTTGGCAAACCCCAAGCAGTGACAGGGTCCAAAATGACGTGTGCCTTGCCATAGACCTTTTTCAACAAACGCTTTGATTTCAGCCTGGCAATCGCAGACGGGAAAGGTGGGTTTCATACGACAAGCCCCCCTGTCGAATACATCAAATCAATCGATACCAATTCGCAGTCCAGTTTGAAACTTTGGGCAGACGTGATTTGGACTTGGGGTGCCAATACTTCACCCTGCGCGGACACGCTTTCCCATTTTTCTTTGATTTGATAGCCATCGTCGTTGTTTGCCCACTGAACTTGATCCCAGTATGACTCGTCCCACTTGCCCTGCTGCCCGCCTGTGGATAGTGGAACAGAAAGAGCGGCACCAAAAGCAGGCTTATAGTCTTTGCCGATGGTGTGGCGGACTGAAAAAGGTGTGCGGTAGCGCCATATGCCTTTCACGGCATGCGCTGTTTTCAGTGCGCCTGGCATTCCAAGGTTATCGAAGCTGAAACAGGCGCGACATTCAAATGCGCTGTTATTATCGAACCCGCCGACATCACAGCGATAAATATTGCCTCTGTCATCGCCATAATAGAGATGGTTCCCCAAAACAAAAATGTCACCAATTCGCCATCCGGTAAACTTCGTCCAGGCGCCGGTTTCCATATTCACGGCCCAGCAATAGCCCTGTTCTGCGTCACGATTTGGCGGCGCGACAATGGCCATGTTACGGCTGTCCCATTTGATCAGGCGCCATCCGCTAATATTGCCTGACAGAATGGCTTCACGTCGCCAGTCGGTGTCGACCGGATAGCTGAGGGCATCCAGTTTGAGTTGGGACGGATCTTTGGTTGTGGCGGCGGAGATGGGCATCAAACCGGCTTTCGTGGCAACTATCAGATCGCCACCCACTTGCATGATGGCATTTTTGCCCAGTGGCTCACCGATGTCATACACCCCGTTTAACTGCCAGTCTGATGCATCGCCGGGGTTGCCTCCACTGAAGACAGCAAATTCCCCTTGATTGGTTGCAAAGACGCAGCGATCATCCATACCCGCACCACTGTCGGAAGACCAGGTTGCCCCAAATAACAGGGCTCCGCCTTTATTGAATACCCCCGACAACGGGAGCCTGCTCGCGGGACCCGCCACGGAATTGATGCCCAGGTACCAGGCATTCATCGTTGCTCGTTCGATAAAGAAGGTACGATTGCGGTATGACCACACGTGGCTAAGCCGATCCGTTGCAACCTGCGTGATGGCGAACGGTGTGGACGTATTGGTGATCGGCTGCCAGTGTGTTCCGTCGTAAATTTGAGCATGATCTTGTCCGTTTACAATGGTCAAAAATGCGCCCCCGTCGGTCTGCATTTCCAAAACAGAATAGTCGGCGCTGGTCTGTCCGGTCACAACGGCGGATAAGGTAGAGCCAGACAAGGTGGCATCAGAGAATTCATAAATATGGTTGGTGTCTGCTGCAAAATAGGTCGGTTGGATCCCAGCACGGTATTGAAACAGTGCCTCTACTCCCCCGGAAATCGTGCAGCGTTGTTTTGTCCCGCCACGAGGTTCAATGCCTGTTGCCGTTGGCCAGAAGTTTTCTAAAACCAGTGCGGTTTGACGCTGTGGGCTTGCCAAAGGCGTGTTGGTCATCATGCCGCCTACAGGCGCCATATAGGTTTGATTTTGGGCGGACGGAGACTTGTCACTCGGGGTATTTTTTCGATTCAGTGAGCGCACACGAGCAGGGTTAATGCGCATCTTCTCCCCCTCGGTCAGCTTGAATTTCCGTCACAAAGTCGGCTTCAAACTCCGCTAAAAGATCATCAAACGGCAAGCCTTTCTGACGTTTCCAACGCCAAATGGTCCCTTTTTCAATCAGCCGTTCAGGGACAAGCAACTTATCCCCGTTCTGAGTCACTTCGGCTTTACCTTCAACCCAATGCTTTGACACATAACGGACGGTTGCGCCTTCCGTCTCAAGCGCGGGTGAAAACAGAATTTTTCCTGCATGGAGATGACAGTATGGTTGCGCGGATGGACGTTCTGACAATAACGCCCATACTTCAGGGCTGGATGCGAGCCTGACGGGATGGAAGCCCGCCTTATTCAGACGCACGGCATTGTGTTCGGTCAGCATTTGAAAATCATCCGGTAGGGTCGCCTCACTCACCCCGCCAGAGACCACCTGCTCTTTCACCAGATGGTACCATTCTGCTCGGCGGGCTATTTCGGACCCTGCCGCATTCATGAACGTTTTGATCTGGCGAATTTCGTATTCATGACTGGTAAGCTGGGCAGAGGGATTGTCCAGCCCGATTTCCAACAGCACGTTGGTCAGCACCGTTTCCGCGGTCACGGCACTATCCCTCCAAGGTGAATGCGCGTCCCCGCGTGCCGGTACATATGGTCGGCTTGGTTTGCGGATTCAATCAACAGGGATAGATAGCTGGCGGTTGCCTGAGCTTTGTCGATGTCGTTGCTCGCGGTGTAGATCTGGAAAAGCAGCGCGTGAAGGTAGAGTTCAGGCTCATCATCCAATAACCAACTGGTGTTTTCGGCTTCAAGACTGGGGATCGTCGCATAGTAAACAAGTCGGTGTACTTTGGACGGGTATGAGGATTTCAGTGCCTTTCCTTGAATGGCAAAACCCCATTGACGCCCCTCAAGCCACACATCAAGCGGCAGGCGTTTGATTTCCCGACCACAGACACGGATAGACCGCATTTCCTGATAGTCAGAAGGAAGACTGGCTGATCCGCTGGCGTCTGTTGTCAGTTCTGCCACCGCTTCCATGTTCGCCAGTCGCAAACGCTTGGACAGATTTTTTTCAGCCATCCCCACCAACATCCTGGCGCGTTGAGCAATGTTAGTGAGACCTGAACGATGGGACGCTTCAGCAATGAGTTCAGAATAGTCCTGGATCATCACACCTTTCCTTTAAACGTCCGGAAGGCGCGGTTATTCGGGTCGTTAAGCCACTGGCTAAGATACTGCTTATCCCCTTGTAAGTGAGCCTCATGCAATTGTTCAAAGTAGACATTCAAAGGGATGGAAGCTATCCGCTGACCATCACCAAATCGTTGATGTAAACTCTCATTGAACGCCCTTTCATTATCATCAATCACGGCGTCCACCGGGTAGTCGGTGCGAAAATGAGTCATTCCATCTTGCTCCGTTCGCCACACCATTCGACCCGTCAAAGGATCATGGTCCACCAGCGTCCAGGCACCCTCTTGAATGGTCATGACAACGCTTCGCCTGGCAGAGGATCGGCGCGTTCCGCTTTCCCTGCTTGTATTAGGGCTTTCGCTGTCGGCACCGATACATTGACCTGCGCTCCCTGTGAATGCCTCTCCCCGCTCTCATCCCAGTAGTCCCGGCGTAAAATAATCGGGGTAAGTGTGTTCTCTTTTGGTGTGGTTGCCTGGTCGGCTCTGCTTCTACTCATTTCAGTCACTCCTTAGTTGGCACCGAGGACGCAAGTTACTCGGTGCCATAACCTGTCGATTATTGGGTTGCACTCAGCCCATACACATCCGCGATGACCCCCAACCCTTTCTCGTTTTTCACGCAAAGCGTCCCTTCCCCGAGCACGACGCCTTTTTCCGCATCGCCTGTTTTAGCAAGGTTGGGAACGTTTTTGATTTTGTCGAGCATCTTGACGCTCAAAAGAGAGGGATTAAGAAGGTGTACATTAGAGGCCATCGCCGCGTTTGCAGACTGCACCCGATTGGGAACGATCATCACTTTTCCAAAGTCCCCTTCGTACACATCTGCCGTTGCGATGATGGTGTTTTTGCCTCCCGTGGTGGCATAACGAAATTGCGCCACGTTAGGATCGGACATGAAGGTGGTGAACACCGATTTGACGTAGGGTGAACACACCGCAAATTTCGTCGTCCCCCCCGAGTGATAGACCTGCTGCATGGTCGTGTCGAGTAAGGCTTTGCTGAACGCCCGCTGAGTCCCCGCCGTCGCCGGTTCGGTCAGCCCTGTCGCCGCGTTAAAACCGCCGTTCGCACCGAGAGCGCCGCGATCAACGTTGGTTTCATACCAAGAGGTCAACGCGCCCATCTTCCTTGGATCCGTTGCCACCGACCCCTTGTTATCTAACAGGGCATATTCAATGTCTTTTCGGATCTCGATGCCCTTTTTCAGCTTCTGGTACTTAATCTTCTCGGCATTCCCTGCGTTATCCACCGAATTTTGTGTCCGGGAGACTGCCCAGGATTTTCGAAAGATTTGTGTGTAGTTTCCGACCCGAGCGGGAGTGTCAATGCGGTCAAAATCAAATTCGTCGCCTTCTGGATGAAAGTTCTCTCCAGGCGCGGCTAACTCGTCAATCTCCCATTCCGGGTGCGTCGATTTTGCCTTTTCTTTTTTGATCATGGAGTAGATGGGGGTATCTTCAGGGGTGATGCGGCTGACCACATCAGACAGCTCTTCGCGGTTACCCACCGCATCCGAAGACACAAAGGTATTGGCTAGCTTTGCCATTTGGCTTTCCTCTCTTTTTCAAAGGATCAGTCGAAATCCACCGCCATGGCGTCTTCCAACGTCCCTGATTCGGTTAAGCGTTTCATGGCCTCTCGATTTTTGGGTGGTTTGCCTGGTGCAGGCGTGGACCGGTTGCCCTTGCTCGGTTTTTCAGTCAGACGGCGACGAGCATTTTTGCGATTTTTCTCCGCGACCTTGCCAATTCGGGCGTAATGCACCAGTTGCAAGATACGGTGATCCGCTGTCGACTCGATGTCCTGTTCAGAAAAACCAAACTCCAGAGCCGTCTTTTTGTTCGCGGCATCGAACGACGCCCGACGACCGGGATCCTTAAGCAAAGGCATGGCATTAAGCAGTTTTGCGTTTTCTTCTGAACGCACGTGGGCTTTGTCTTGCTCACTGGCTGCCTGTATGGTGCTCTGTGCTTGCTCACTCGCCGCAAAGACTTTCTCAATTTCCGCGACCGCACTATTGCGCAAGGCGGTTTGATACTGAAAAGCGGCGGGATCACTCTGTGCCAGTCCCAAATCCGGTTCGGGTGGGATAAGGCTTTCCAAAAACTGGGTCAGGTTTTGATACGCTGTTTGGAGTGACTGAGCCTGTTGGTCGTAGTTCTCTCGTAAAGTCGCCACGGCTTTGCGCTCCTGCGCCAGGGCTTCAGTCTTGTGGGTGTAATCCTTTTGACGGAAATAGCCCTTTTTCAGCTCGTCCAGCTGAACAGATTCTCCATCATCTAACGTGATTAACTCATCATTGTCGTCTTCAAAGTCCGCCTCGTCAGATGCCTCTTCGGCATCCAAAGACAGACCATCGTCCGATGTTGAGTCCAAATCGTTAGGTTCGGTGGGCTCGTCGATTACGGTGTCATCGTCTCCGAGTGCGTCCATCGCATCTTCAAGGGTGTCAAACTCGTGATCCTCTTCCAATGCTCTGTCTGCCGTATCCTTGTCGATGGTGATATCGCCTTCAAGGTGTTGTTCTTGCTCTGGCATGTCTCAACGTCCTCTCATGTCGTCGGTTCGCACCATGCATTACGCTACGGTGCCCTTTTTAGGCAGGATGGTCTTGCCCTCAGCGAGGGTCTTTAACTTCTGCCGTAAAGATCGGATAGAACGAACTTCCCAAACGTTTTCTGCGCGATGTCTTTCGTCATTGGTATTGATTATCGCGTCCAACGCGTCGCGTTCCAGATCGTCCAAAATTTGGTGAATAAGGGGGTGGTTCAATAGCCTTTCGGCTTCCCCATTGGGTGACGCTTTATGTGCCATCGTATAAATGTCCAGCCGTAAACGGGCTTAACTCTCCAGCCTCAAGCCCGGCTTTTTCCCGCTCAAATTGCAGTTTTTCACGGTGTTTTAATAGGTCGAGTTCGCCTTTCATTACCGCCAGTTCGCGGGCTTGCTGCGCCTTCATCATTTGAAGCTGGGTGTCTTTTTCCAATTCTGCCTGTTGTACTCGAATGTCTGCTTCCATCTGGGCCTGTTCAATGGCGGACTTGGCACTCGCTTTCATCTGCTCCAACTGCATCTGCGCCTGAAGTTTCTTTTCTGCCTCGGTTGGTCCCTCTTGTTGCAGTTTTGCCGCAATCTCTTCCTCATTGGGTTTGGTGAAATACGGTTCTGCACTGGGGAAACCGGCTGTTTCGGTGATTTTTTCCAAAACGTTGTATAGCTGGTTGGGTTTGACAAAGGGGTTATCGGCACCGATAGACGCCAAAATCTCTTTCTGTAAACCGAGGATCAATTGCAGTACGGTCAGGTCTCGTTCTTTTGAACCCGCCCCCAACCCAACATTCACTTTGCAATCCATATCCACATTCCAGTGGCGAGGGTCGTATTCAACCCACTCCCCGCGAAGACGTACCGTGCGAGGTTCGTCCGCATGAGCAATCACCAGTTTCAGTAGCCCTTTAAAGGCTTTCCTAATGCCACGTGTAAGAGAACGGATGATCATTTCCGCCTGGGCAATCCCACTTTCAGACATCAACTGTACAGAGGTGGCGGTCATACCCTGAAAAGCCTCAGGATCGAGTCCGCCAGACTGGTCGGTAATACCGGTACGGTCGCGAACGACATTGTCCAGGTAATCCATCATGCCAAAGGACTTGTCTGCCACAAACGGCACCTCCATCCACTGAACCGCATCATGAACGTTCGCCCCGGACTTCAAGGTAATCGGTTTACCAAATGCCGGGTTGTAGACGGCTTCTATCCCACTTTCTGTCAGCTTTGAAGGGTCGAGTGCGGGTTGCTTTTTGTTTTGCCAGTAGATGTTATCGAGGGTTTCCCGGAGCAAAGCGGTTTTAATACGCTGTATGTCCACCACGTCTTCTGCCACCGAATGACCTTCAAACTGGTGCGCTTCACGCTCTGCCACCACCTCGGCGTATGGCACGTCACTGACCGCTTCCATCGCCAGGATCAGGTGTTTTCCTTCCTGGTCCCGACTGCACTCGGCAAAACACATCTTGTAAAGTTCAGCAATGCCATCGTCATCCAGGTCCAGCCGCACATACAGTTCATAAATCAGGACAGAGTCCATGGCGCTCGACGTTTGCGTTCGGTTGTCACTCCAGTCGTCCCCTTGCCTCGAATGGCTGTCATCCTCGTCACCAATTCGGTCATACTCAGGCAGGCTGGCGATGTCTTCTTTATCGTAACCACGACTCACCAGTTCAGATCGGGTCACAATTTGGCGCTCCCCCACAATCGGGCTCTCTTCAATACTGGTACTGCCCGGATATATTAAAAAGGCGCCTCGTGGTATGGCTTCAAGCTGGATATCGATCTGGTCTTCGATACGCCGGAGTTTAAAATCATAGCGCTGGGCGTCGAGATCATTATCTGGTGTGTCTTTTTCCGGTCGTTCCTGAAGCGCAATGATGTCAATGTCTGCCTCTCCTTCGAGTCCAAGTAACGCCGAAGAAGGCTGGTTGGTGAATTCGTAGACCTTGATCTGTTTTCGAGAGTAAGCCGTCCATTTTAATACGCCCGTTTTGACCAACAGAGCATCAAACACGGCATCATGAATGGCCTGCTCTGCTCCGCATTCCGGTACCACCACATGATTAACGTAGTCGGTGGCTTGTTCAGCGCTCTCTTCGTCTTCAGGTCCAACGGGTTCGTAATCGACAATCTTGTCGTTCGATAACACAGTACGCATGATGGAGGGCATCAGTTTTTTGATGACACTACGAACGTCCTTTGATACGGACGCAGAGCGCCCTTCCTCTGGCGTAAGATCGTCCATTTCTCCGTTGTAGTAATTCAGTGACCGGTCACGACTGGCTTTTTGTTCTTCGGAGTATTGCTCACAGGCGTCGATAAGCCCGGCCACATGACTGGTCAGGCGTTCATGGTCTTTGCCTAATGGCTCGTCATTCAAGGCTGGATCCCCCACTTGCGATACAGGTAATCTTTAATCGCCTGTATCTCTGAAGGGGCAACATCACCGCTGAATGCCAGTACTTCACATACACACCCCTGCCATGCTCGATTGTTGTCGTTACTGCCGTTGTTAGAGCCAAATGCAGAGACATCAAATTGGGTGGATTGGCTAAAATGCAGCACAGAAAGAGGAAGCGGCAGTATGGTGGTCGCATTCGTCAACGGTCCATCATTGACCGACGCTAACACACCGAATTCCGCTTGATTGAATATGCTTGATGCATTCAACGTCCCCATCACGCGGGTTGGGCTAAACCAGGTGATACCGGCGAGAGCCGTATAGATGGTGTTGTATTGACTGAATTGATTTTCGACTCCGTTTTTATACGCCGCGACCACGAAAAGATGTTTGACACTGGCATCAACGCCTAGTCCCAGTCCCTTTTTGTTATCGGTATAAGGCCAGACAACGGCGGGCATACCGTTAGCCACCGCATGGCTTGGGACGTAATCGGGACCACCAAAGGCCAGCGCTTCGATGGGCTGACCCGTTGCGACCCGGTTAGCTATCCGCGTAATTTCATTGCCGTTTAGCGTGATGGTGTTTGCCTGGCTGGCGTCGTACCACCCAATCAATCCTGGCACATCCGATGGTCTAAAAGACTTGGCGACCTGAATAAAGCGAAACCCTGTCATACCGGGGTTGAAACCAAAGCGCCCTGTATCCCATTCCATCAGTACGTCACCACAAGATACTGGTCGCCTTTCAGGCTTTTTAAATAGACTTTGTCTGTGCTCAACAAGCCACCTATTGAAAGCCCTTTGTATGCGTCAGCACCTGAAATTTCATGGGCATGTTGGTTTTGCAATGGCGCGGTGCTGCCCACTGACAGCAACACACCTTCAGCGGCTCTTGATAAGATCACTCCCGTCGAAGAGAGCGTAATTTCTGACCAATGATTATCCCTGACCAGTATTTGCGTTGTCTGCATTTAAACCACCTTTCTCACTTTATACTCTGGAACCTTCACTGAGGTGTCTGACTGATACCCGTCAGCGAACACCATGAATGCATCTGCCCCGTGCGAGTGCTCATCATGACGTGGGTGTCGTTTCCAAACGCCATATTTTTCATCCCAGTCCCGGCTGTAGTTTTCCAAATGTAGGATCCCTTCATCACACGCGGAAGCGTCAAACTCGCACTCCGGCAGCACGGTTCTCACCGACTGTATGGAATTGAGTTTGTCCGGGGTTCTTGGGACGACCTCAAACGCGAAACCTATTTCCGCAGCGATGTGTTTGATGGATTTGGCTTCGAGTCCCTGTTTTCGGTGCTCGACATCATGAGGACCGAAGTGACGACCAAAACGGGCATCACGTTGGGTTCGCCAGCGGTCGAGCCAGTCAATATAATGCGCGATGCCTTCACCACTGTTTTCGTAGTACCCGACAAAGCGGTGTTTGCCCGCGATTTCCTGGTGCAGCCAAATGGTGGTGCTGTCTGATACCCCTAAATCCCAGAACGTATTGACCACACTCCGTGGTTCAAACTCGAAACGACCAATCTTTCCACGCTGTCGCAGTGCCTGGATAGGTTTGCCGAAATACGCCCCTTCGCGCGCTCCACAAAACGCTTCCTCCGGTGTCGACGGGTATTCTTTTTTCATGTCTTCGGCTTGTTCGCGCCATTTCAGTACGTACCAGTGTTGTTGATCTTCTGTGAGTTGAATACCGAACTCAGTGGCAAGCTCATCAAAGTATTTCATCTCGTCTGCCGTCATCCGAATACGGTCACGGGTTTGGTAGGACGGGTCCTGAAACCAGGGAAAGAAGTGAAACTTCCATTCCATGTCCAGCAGATCACGTCCTTCGTCCTGTATCTTTCTCGCCTGCTCGGTTTTGTTGAAAAAGTCCCCGCCTCTTCCCTCTGCCGTACTTTCAATGAATCCCAGTTGTCCGTGTGCCAACGTATTGAGTGCACCCGAACGGATCTCACTGGCTTTATCTGGCGATTGCGCGCAAATTTTGCCGTATTCAGAAATGTGCAGAAAGTTCTTGGTGCTCGACCGAAGTGATACCCCGACTTCCACCGAACTTTCGTTGCCAAATCGTACCTCAAGCGCGTTGTCTGTCAGCACAGGCACTGCCTGTTTGATATCAGCGGGCAAACGCTCATAGGCAAATTTGATACGACTGAGCAAGCCTTTGGCATTGTCCAGCGTGTCCGCGACCAGCCCAGCGGCTAAGTTGGAATTGAACAGACAGCAGTCCAGAGCAAGCAAAAGAATGAATGTGCTGAATCCCATCTGCCGGGCTTTTAAAATCAGATTGAGATAGTGAAGGTTATGAAGCAGGTTTTCCTGCGCCGCATTCAGTTGAAATCGTACACCCTGCCCTTTTTTGTCCTCGATGTAATACAGATGGTTTAACCGCCATTTCCGGTCACCCAGTAAGGCAATGGCTTTATTTAGATCGGGTTTGTCCATCAATGGCTTCTAGTACCATGCAAGTAAATGACACGGCGGTCTCAATTGGTCCACCGTCTTTGCCCGTCAATTCCCGGCGTTCTCGATACTTTTCCGGTGCCAGTGCTTTCAGGCGAAACATCAAAAGATTGTCTGAGTACTTTCGAACCCGTCCGCATTCTTTCCCCTTGTAAAATACTGGCTCTTCAACCCCGATACTGGCTCGTCTGTCCGCTTCAATTTCAAGGGCTTCAACGTGGCTTTCTATCGCCTCTTCCCAGCGTTTGGCAAAGTCTGCGTCCTGGTCTCGAT